>UGTZ01000001.1:3022500-3677500 GCA_900455085.1 Providencia rettgeri
TCTATATTTAGCCCAAGCTTTTCTAACAAGACAATGGGAGGTGGGGTTGTTTCTAGCGTTCTCGGTGGAATCAAACCTTCAAAGCCAGATTTAACTAAAGCGGAAAATATACCCGCAATAATACCAACATATATTGCTATACAAATATGCCTAGAGCTTTTCTTTGTCAATTTAAATAGATCAATCATTATACATACACGCCTTATGAATAGATATTATGAATATAGTAGAGAAAAGGGCAATTGTTTATTATTAGTATAATTATTATTTTTAATGTGTTGGGATGCTTGAAGCATAGTAACAAAAGATGGCTCATTAAATATAAATAAAAAATCAACGACAATAAAAAATTCAATCGATACCCCTGCTCAGATCCCTGAGTAATTGTCATAGGGTTTAGCCAGTCAGCCTTGACATGCACCAGAATGAAAAAGTAACTCCCAACTTTGCGTGTGGATTTCAAGAACGGCAGACCTACCACTTGAAATTACTTTATCGTTATAGAGAAAAATTGAAGATATATTTTTATTATTTCAATAATCCGACACATAATAGCCATCAAAAAACAACATTCAAATAATGATTATTTTGCTTTTTAAAATAATAAGTTATATTAAAATAAGCATTAGGCAAGTCTCACTAAAAACAATGAGGATATTTTATGAAAAAAATATTATTTGCTAGCATCATTGCAACATCGTTAATGACCACTTCAGCTTTCGCCGCAACAGATGCAAAACCTGTATCTCAATGGACATGCGAAGATTTCTTAGCAATCGATGATGCATTTTATCCAACAGCAATTGGTGCTGCTGAGATTATTACCCAGAAAGGTAAGGTAGAAGACCCTACTTTAGATATTAGTGGTATTGCAACATCCACTCCGTTAATTGTTGAAGCTTGCGAAAAAGCTCCCAAAGAATCATTTATTCAAAAAGTCGAAGCTCATTTGAAAAAAATGTAATCTAAAGACCCCACCCCTCTGGTGGGGTTTTCTTTTATTGTGCATAACTACACATGTAACTATGAACAATCGTAACAGCAAGTCTTATGCTTGTTTTAGGTATAAAACCTGACATTACTGACGGGTCTATAACACGTGTAATATGATATATTTATACTTCGGGATGCTATTCTTTTCAAGACTCACCGATCTGCATTAGTTCAATTTGTATCCATACTCTTCACATTGTTCAATAACACTGCGATACTTATATTCATTATCACCAACCAGAACAACTCTACGTAAGTCAATGTTACCTACAGGCTCAGGCATTGATGTGATGAAAGGGATTGTTTCTTTATTGGATTTAGCGACTAAACCGCAATATGCATCATACGGATTAGCAATCATTTTACCGAGTTTGAACTTTGCAGATATTGGTAATTTAAGGTGGTTTTTTATTAGGCTAACTACCTTTGCTTCTTCTTCCTTATTTAGACCTCTCTCTGCTGCTAAAGCACTGCTTGATACAGCCATAATTGAGATGGCTAGTACTACTGAGAATAATTTACTCATTAAATTACCCCCTCATTAAATATGAACATCAGATATCTATTTAATTTAGATAGATAATATTATTAAAGATTAAATAATGAGGCAATAAAAAACCCCGCTTAATGAATCATCCAACTTTATGGGGTCAGATCACATCGCAAGGTTTCATTCTATAAGTTAGGTGACAACGTATTCACTCTTATCACAATAACATCGAATTTACGTAGCGCACTAGTACTTTTTATGAATATATTGGATGTAAAAAAGCCCGCGATTGCAGGCCTTGAATTGGTTTTATGCGACTAGTTATAGAATGTCCATTTTCGGAAAAAAATAAGTCAGTTCCGGACAAAATGCAACACTCTATACCAGTGAGTGCAAGTATTTTTTATCGTACAGTCCAGCTACCACGTATAGGGCGAGCAAAAGATGCTAAAACTGCAATGAGACATATTTCTATAGATACAGCCCAATAAATATGTCCTAAAATCTCGCTAACTAATTCATAACCATTTAAATTCCAGAGCCAACCAACTTTACCCTCATTATATGAGGGATGACGAAATCCAAATAATGGGATCATTATTCCATGAGCAAATATTGTGATCAAAACACCATATAATACACCATAAAACATTCGAATTTTAGGCAGATAAGCTGATATAAAGACGTATACAAAAGCGAACGCAAAACTAAATAACCAATGGTATAAGGTTACAGCACCACCGACCAATGATCCCTGATAAAAATAATCAAGAGAATGAGAATTGATGCCTAACCAACTAAACCACGCATCAATATTCGCTGCTGGTGGTGATATTTCACCTGCAACTCTCGGAGGCATATTCACTTCAGAGCCCCATTTAACTAATGAGCTAATGAAGCCACCAATAATAGTTCCCCAAACAACTATCTTTAAATTTATCTTATTACTCCACATAAATACCACCTCATGTAAATTTACAAGTTTTTATTTTTACACCAAATAACATTAAATTTACAGTTTTAAAATAATTTGAATTTAATTAATTACTAAAACTATTTAATTGTTCGACTAAATGCTTGTTCTGCCATACTTTCCTCAACAAAACACTTACTTATCAATATTTCATAGAACGGCTTCCAATTTCTACGCTATGTTCTTTCGTTAAGGTCAGGTACTAAATGTCTTATTGCTTTAAATGCTACAGATGACGGTACACGATTGAAGCCACGCCCAGCACAACGAGAACAATCTTTATAAACTGGTGTCACTTGTAATTCACTCTGAACTTCATCTAAGACCTTGCCCTCCCTTTACAACGACAACGGTTTATTAATTGGCTCTTACTATTACATGACTCACAAATCACTTTTTTAGTTTCCACAACATCGCGCTCTGTATTGGTATATCGCTTGGGCTGGCTCTTGGAAAATGACGGAAAAATAGCTTCCCTCGTTGAATACTTTGTTGTAGTAATTTTTTATCAAGCATTCCTTTCCCACTACATGCTGAACACTGGCAAACCGAACCTGCTGATCGAGCGTAATCCTCAAAAGTCATTTTAGACAGAACAATTAAACAGTAGCCCAATTTATTGCCAGCAGCTTTGCGAACTAATTTAGGCGCTATTTTTAGCGCATATTGAGTCAAGCCCTCCACGGTAGAAAATTTATCCTCTTCACTGACATCATTTTTAGCCAGAAAGGCTGTCATCCCAAACTTAGCTCGTGATTCGGTCATCCCGATCGCAGCCATAATATCAGTACCCGTTAAACGGTCTGGTGACGTACAACTGGCTGAGTCACTAAATATTGTTTTATTCTTTTAATAGACATACCAATCTAACATAATGGAATTTCAAATATGAAAAACACTAATGAAAATATCATCATTTTACCGCTTTACTGATAGGAATATGTAATGAAATCATCATACTCAAGGCCATTACTTTTGCTTTATGCAATCTACGCATGTAGTTCTTACAGTGATGAAAATTTAAATGCTGGATATTCAAAACTACTAGCTCTTTCATTGACTGATGATATTAGCGCCTCAAAACTTAATGCTGATGGATTTAACTACGAGAAATATTCTTTTCCATATGAATTCAAAAATCTTTATGTAGAAGATGATTATTCCTTTTCTGTACAGTTAAAAAGTAATTACCTCAAAGTTAAATCTTCACCAATCAACATTGATTCTGTGGGTAGTCTACGTGCACGTTGGGATATTTTTAGTGTCTCAGCATCACCAAAGGTTGCTTACCAAATAAATGAAAGGTTTAGTCTAGAAAATGAGCTTGAGTTTGGTTATGCAAATATGAGTAACAAATCCTTATTTCATGGCAACCAGCAAATGAAAGAGATATTACGTGATGAGGGTTTACTAGATTGGAATGTAAACTCATTTCATATAACCCCTAAAGTTGGAGTGAAAAACACAAATAAGCTAGACAATAATGATGAAATAAACATATACGGTCATGTGTCGTATATGTTTGCTAATGGCTTTAGGAATGAAAAAAAACTAAACGTTAATAGTAATACCGGAACATGGTCGATTGGCGGTGAATATATTATGACTGACCTAATAAGATTAAATGAGATAAATTTCAATCTAATCTTATCTAATGACATCGGTGGTTTCTATGGAAAAGACTATAGAGAGCTGTCATTTGGATTTATTAATAACACCTCGTTAGCATTAGAAACCCACATTAATATTTATGATAATCAAGTAAAAGTACGAGCTGGAATAGGCTACCTATCAAGCGATAATGCCCATGGTATAGCCATAACATTTGGAATTAGATAACTTCTACATAAGTAAGATTGCCTATATCGGCAACTGCTATACTCTTGGTGTTGATTTGCCTTGATGATACGGGGTTATCCCGCATGTATCTATAGCTATTGATTATGGTTAATTTCGGTAAATCGACGGAATCAAGATATCACTGATTGATAGCTCTTAATTCTGTCACAAAACCAGATTCTCCCTCATTGGTCATCGTTTCAGTGACCAATGGTAATAGGTAGCAACGGATTGTTTTTGTTGCAAGAGGTCACAGTGACCTCTTGCCTTGTCACAACTCATTGATGTAACTACAAACGGTCAATTTGACTGCCTGAAACCTTATAGTAAACTTGTAGTTAGTTTCCATTTGCTAAAGTGCGTTTTCACTGTAAACCATTGTGGAAACCTCTCCGTAACATCCCCCTTTAATCTTGCCGTAATCATGCCGTTCAATCACATTATACGGACCATAATAGGACCGTTATTTTAGCTTTGGTTATTCATGTTCAGAGTAGATAAACTATTGATTTACTAAGTAACGCATATTTGCGTCACGGTAACTTATTAGTATCTACAGATTACAACAAAATATCATTTAATGAATATGGGCAACTAATCACCCATATTGCCAATGAGGTATCAAGCAAACCTATTTATTTTTACTTTTTTTCCAAATTATAAAATGAATAATCCCTAAACCACCGTGACCATAAATATAAATCTCAATTAAAATTGTGAGTGATTTATGAATACTTCTAGCCTCTAAAGCAAATGGAGACTGCTGTAACCATAGAAAAAACCATGCAATACCAGACAAAATAACAATTGATAAAGCACCTAACCCTAGCCCTTGAACTGTCGCGGCAAGCCCTTTAGGTGAGCTGTCTGGTAGCTTTTTAGCTAAAAGAGAGTTTATATCTTCTTTGATTTGCTTAAAATCCCCCCAGAGATAGGGATAAAAATATCTAAACCCTCTCTGGTGAAAACATAACACGACAAAAAAGAACGTTAAGAAAAAAAGCACAAAGCCTGAAACGATATGAATCCAAGTAAATAAATAAGTCTCTTCAAAAAACGGAATAACTACTGACTTAGTACCCGTCATCCAATTACTAACAATGATTTGCGATATCACTAAGAGTAGAATTAACATATGTAAAATTCTTATTCTTTTAGTCTGATAAAGACCAAAAAAATCCCAAATCGATTTTAATATGCTCACAATGCTTCACCTTTTTATAATATTTCTCACAGAAACAATTTAATAGCTTATAACACTCTTGTTTATGGCCTTAAGTCCTAAGCGTAGAATATTTTATATGAAATATAATTCATATCTACCAATTAATTAGAATCATCCTTTTAAGATGATTACATTTATTGTTATGAGATGTTTTTATTATCAGTATGAAATTAATACTCAGAGGACAAATTTGTCTTGTGGTTACTTTTGGTGGTTACCAGAGTGGTTACTTTTATCTCATGGTCATTATTAGAATATTGCCAGCCAGTGATGAGCCTCCAATTTCAGAGCCTCACGCCCCCTTGAGATTAAGGAGTCCAATTTAGCCGCCTCATGTCTCCTTGATTTCAAGGCAACCTATTATCGTTTCGGTGCTGGCTTCGTCCATTGGTAGGTAGGTGCTGTCATTCTACGCCTGTGACGCTCTTTAGTCTGTATTGTCTGGGATACACCTGTTCTAATCGCTAACCTATTGCGTCCATTGAGTGATTGCCCTTGCTGGTGGGCCAACTCCATCATAACGGCTTCTATTGCTTCACGTTGTAACATGGCTATACCTCAAAGGTGTTGTGATTATCGCTATACCTTGATTGTGCTGAATTGGAACAATCAAAGCCCATCATTCCACTAGCATAAAACATGCTGGCTGGCAAGGCAGATATCCCACCGTATACCTATAATGAGTCTGCTGTCGTTTCTGTGGTTAATTTGGTGCTATCAGAGGGCATAGATAACGAACGCATTATCGCTGAAAGGATTAACGAGGCTGGCTATCAAACTAAAGGAGCTAAAGCGTGGGATAAGCATATTTATTCAGCGTGGAAACGCCACAAAAGTATTACTGGAGCGTTAAATTAAATATGTACAGACGATATTCCGTTTACTAACTTAATCATTTAACATCTGTTTTTTTAATAACAAAGTTCATTAAATTGTAGTTATCTTACCTCTCAGGTTGAAACCTTCAAACAATAGATTGCATTAAGATTAATTCATAAAATAATAGAGAATTAACTTTTTTAGATACTTGTTATGTAACTAAACCATTCCTAATTCACAACCAAGCACATAAAGCTAACCCTCAATATCATGAGCTAGCTAACCATTTCCCAGAATTACTTATAGATATAAGTAAGTTACTTAAGTAACAAAACTTAATAAAAACTAAAATAACTGAGAGAATTACTTGTTTTCAGTAATTCAGTGTTGCGGAAGATTTATAGAGAAAAAGGCTTTGTTAGTAAAAATGGCGCTTTAGGACATTATTTGTATTAGTTTGAATTATGTCAATAATAGAAGTCTTGAATGAATATTCAAAAATAGTTTAAATATTTAAATCAATTACGTTTCGGAGATACACCGCTATGGATAAAAATCCACCGTCTGATTCGATGATTCTGGACAAGCCTGTCACTGATCCTGATGAGGATCGCTATGGTTTTCGCTATGTTGTCCAACAGTTGGCTCATGCTATTGCGGGGATTGGGCGTGAGGGGAGTGCCGTTATTGGTATCGAAGGGGCTTGGGGGGCAGGAAAAACTAGCTTGCTTAGCTTACTACGCACCGCTCTGGAAAATAGATAAGAAGATAAAACTCACGTATTGATGATTTCTCCTTGGCTAGATGGGGAAGGCAATAGCCCAGTAGAATCTTTACTGAAACCTGTAGCTGCTATTATCGCTATTGAGGAAGAAAATCGTCTTTCCGCGAGTCAGCGTCGCAGACATAAACAGAAAAAATCCCTTACATCTACAGTAGAAACAATCTTACATTGTACTAAGTCCACAGCTCAACTCATCTCCTACCAATAGGCTTCAGATTTATGAGCAACCCGATAAAACGTCCAAGTCTATCAACTATCAGACCACATCAGGAAAAGAACGATTCTGGGTCGCTGAATGAACGGCTGATGAACAATGGCCGCAACTCTACCATGCCATAACGCTTTTTGACGATTTGCCTGAATCGGCTAAACTTGGATGGGTCAGTACCACGAACATAGATACATTGGGGATAGTTGAGTGTATGACTAAGAATTAAAAGGCATGATAAAGTAATAATCGAAGGTGGGTAATACAGCAGTAACCTCACCTTCATTATTGCCCGTCTCAATTCGAACTCACAATATACCTGTATTGAGTCCAATCCTCGCCAATATAATCGGAGGGAAACCAAAATAAAATGGCATACTGGATGGTATGCCGACAAAACCCTAAAAAGAAAAATGCCATGCTAATCAATAGCATGGCATTAAATTTTGGCGGAGGAGGAGAGATTCGAACTCTCGGATGGTTTCCCATCGGCGGTTTTCAAGACCGCTGCCTTCAGCCGCTCGGCCACCCCTCCGCAATGACGTGCACTATAAACATCCTCTCATTGGATGTAAACCCCTAATTTGATCATTCGCTTTAAAAATATACGTCTTTCATACTGTTAGATGAAAATATCGACATTCTAACGACTTTACTTGGGTTATATCCCAATTTTTGCTAAATTTACGTTCTAATTTTATTTGAGTTGAATAAGAATATGTTGGTTTTTAATAATCAAGAAATAGAAACAGATGCGCAAGGTTACCTGCTTGATAGCCAACAATGGAGTGAAGAATTAATCCCTTTACTCGCGCAGCAAGAAGATATTGAAATTACTAATGAACACCTAGAAATTATCCGTTTCGTCAGGAATTTCTACTTGGAATTTAATACCTCACCGGCTATCCGTATGTTGGTTAAAGCAGTTTCTCAACAATTTGGGGAAGAAAAAGGCAATAGCCGCTATTTATACCGGCTATTTCCAAAAGGCCCAGCTAAGCAAGCCACTAAACTTGCTGGCCTGCCAAAACCGGTGAAATGTATTTAATTTATTGCTAATAGCGGACACTAAAATCCGCTATTGGCTCAGCTTTCCAATTTTCGGTGAAAAAATGGTCTATCTTTGCTCCCGGAGGACCACCCGCTTTCAGCCAGTCATCAACAAACTCAATATCTTGCTCTGAGCCATAAACAGCTAACTTAACGCTGCCGTCATCCCGGTTACACACAAAGCCTTTTATGCCATTCTGATTAGCCCAATGATAGGTTTGGTAACGAAACCCAACCCCTTGAACACGACCATAAATATAAAAATAACGACCAGATGCAGTCATGTGAGCCTCCATTGTCAGAGCATATTGTATTGATACCTTCTTTTAACAGTTGTTTTTTATTCATTGAACAGATAATCTGCTAAATGAGGCACTGCTTTTGATAGTTACGTATAAAGACAGTGTATTGCGTTATTGATAATTGTCCATATCTTAGCTTGAAAACGCGTAGCACTGCCCATATATAGTTTGAAGTATAAGCAAGGCTTTTAGGAGGTCGCTATGATGATCACCAGTAAATATGGAATCGGGCAACAAGTTAGACACAAACTTCTCGGCTACTTAGGCGTTGTTGTAGATGTAGACGCTGAGTATTCGCTCGAACAACCACATGATGATGATATTGCCGCTAACAGCACACTACGCGATCTACCTTGGTATCATGTTGTTATGGAAGATGACAATGGGGATGCTGTTCATACTTATTTGGCCGAAGCTCAAATTACCTATGAAACCGCAGAAGACCATCCAGAACAACCATCAATGGATGAACTAGCGGAATCAATAAGGTCTCAGTTGCAAGCACCTCGCCTTCGCAACTAACCTGCAAATATCGATATTGTTATTTATGAACGCAACCGTAAAGCAGCTAACAAGCTGCTTTACTTTTTAATGCTAAAATGTAGTTTATTTTTCAAGGCCTAATGCAGGGATTTCTTGTTTTGGGCATTTATCCATAACAAACTGTAAACCTGCCTGCAAAGCGATTTTTTGCGCTTCTTCGCTAATCACGCCTTTTTGTAACCACAAAACTTTAGCTTTTACTTCTACCGCTTCCCTGGCTACTCCTATTGCAGCTTCTGCATTACGAAATACATCGACCATATCAATAGGCTCTGGTATATCACTAAGCTTTTCGTATACAAGCTGCCCTAATAAAGTTTGCCCTGCCAATTTTGGGCTCACTGGAATAACGGTATAGCCTTGATGCAAAAGATATTCCATAACTTCATAACTCGGCCTATTTGCTTTATCACTCGCCCCAACTAAAGCGATAGTCCGAACACTCTTTAAAATTTCAGCAATTTCTTGATCTCTCATCAAAATATCTCCCAAAATCTATAAACTATTCATTAGCATTATGATATATGTTGTATATCTTTGCTCATTCAATTTTTAAAGATGTCTATCTCGCATCTTATTTAAGGGAATATCATGGAATCAACTACCCGTAAAATTACAGCCTCAAAAAATATTGCTTTGGTTGCCCATGACCACTGTAAACCCTCATTATTATCTTGGACTAAGAAAAACAATGAACGGCTTCAAACTCACAATTTATATGCAACAGGAACAACCGGTAATTTAATTAACCAGCACACTGGATTGCCAGTTACCAGTATGTTAAGTGGCCCAATGGGGGGAGACCAACAAATAGGTTCAATGATTGCAGAACAAAAAATCGACCTATTGATTTTCTTCTGGGACCCTCTTAATGCAGTACCTCATGACCCAGATGTTAAAGCTTTACTACGCTTAGCCACAGTTTGGAATATTCCTGTCGCAACCAACCCTGCAACCGCTGATTTTTTAATTACCTCCCCCTATTTTGATAATGCGATAGACATTGTTATTCCTGATTACCAAAGCTACTTAACTAAACGGACTAACTAATCTATCAATATTAAGCGCCACAACATTCTGGCGCTTAATACAAAATAAGATTACCTTAAGGTTTCTTTTGCTTTGGAACACCCAATTGCTTGAGTTCATCAACAAATTCTGACGGCTTTTCTGGATGATAAAGCAACCAAACTCGCTGCTTAGCCCGTGTTAATGCAACATATAGCAAACGTCTTTCTTCTGCATGGTCAAAATCTTCTGGCTTAGGCAGTAATGCTTGCTCAATAATTGATTCTCGCGCAGGAGCAGGGAAACCATCCTTTCCACTATTCAAACCACAAATTATCACATGGTCTGCTTGCTGCCCTTTTGAGGCATGAATAGTCATAAACTGAATATTTAATTTTGGCCAACGGGTCTTGGCTTTACCTAATATATTAGGTTTTAAATAATGATAGCGAGCGAGCACTAATATCGTTTCATCATCAAGAACATAACCACTCATTTTATCCAATAAACGTTCCAGTGCATCTTCATACAGAAGAATAACGGATTTTTTATTTCCTTTAGTTAAGCTATTCAATGGCTTATCTAACTGCATAGGGTTTTGTAAAATAAACTGATTAGCAACCTCACCTATACGCTCATTAAAACGATAAGTTGTGTCTAAAGCGCAAAGTTCTCCAATACCAAAGTTATGTTCAAACGATGTGGTTAAGTCTAATTCTGCGCCACTAAACCGGTAGATAGCTTGCCAATCATCTCCAACAGCAAATAACGTTGTTTGCTTATTCTGCTTGCGTAGTACTTGCAATAACTTAGCGCGAAGAGGAGAAATATCTTGAAACTCATCAACTAAAATATGTTTCCATGGGCTAATAAAACGCCCTTTTTCTAGAATATTGATGGCCTGATGAATTAATCCTGAAAAATCAATTGCGCCTTCATCTTTCAATGCGCTTTTCCACGCTTTCAATAACGGCGCCATTAAACGAATACGTTTTTGGAAAAGATCTCTTATTTCTTCCGCCGTATTCTCAATCATGTCCTTCTGGCTACCACCATGCATACGCATTAAGCTTAGCCAACGGTCTAACCGAGTAGCGACTTTAGTGCTAATTTTTTCGTCTTTCCAGAATTCACCGTCTGGAATTTTCCATTGTAACCCTTCAGAAAGCCATTCACGCCACCCTTTTGCTTGCGCTTTCTTAGCCGAACATTGTTCCCGCCATTCATTTAATAATAATGTATGCCGTTTTTGAGTATCTGTTTCTAACTCACTAATCACGGGCGATTTTTTGCTACCTTCACGAATAATGTGTAAAGCAAGAGCATGAAAAGTTTTTGCTTCAATATCTTGTTGTAGGCATGAGTGAATACGTTCGTTCATTTCATCCGCAGCTTTACGACCAAAAGCCAGCAAGAGAATTTGTTCTGGTTTTGCCAAACCTCGCAAGATAAGCCAACCCGCTCTGGCGACTAGGACTGATGTTTTACCACTTCCAGCCCCCGCCAGCACTAATACATTATCCTCACCATTGATCACAGATAAGGACTGAGAATAATTGAGAGGTGATGTTTCTACTTGCTGGAAAAAATCGTGATAACGAACTAAAACAGACTCACACCAATAGTCATTAATTTGTTTTCGACATTCTTGGCTGTTATTTAGCCAATTCAGGCATTCTTGATACTGTGATGCACAATTTTCAAACAATGAAATGCGTGCTAAAGGCATAGGCAATGATGAGAACTTTTGTGATATTTTATCCTTTATTTCAGCCAATTGATGTAATGTCAACCAATGATCTTGCTGAGTCAATTGTTCAATCGTATTAACTAACTCAGTCAATACATGAGCACTGATTTGACTCATTTCAGTGCTCCATTGCTGCCATTTTTCATTTAAATAATGGTAAAAGCGCTGAGTTTGTTTCCATTCCGTGCCATGTAAACGAACAACCTGTTCATTCACAATTTCAAATTCTAACTCCCCCCAAACAATCCCTCTCTTACAACGAAGATCAATGAGTTCATTAAATGGGATAAGATATTGGTGGTTTTCACCACTGACTTCAATACCTGCGTTGAGTAAGCGAACCCGATTGTAGGGATGCTGAGCCAGACGCTGTCCAATCTGTGTTGATTTCAGTTCCATACGTCCTGCACCTGAGAAAATCAATGACAAAAATACGGTTGGCTTGATTCCAAACGGTTTTTTATTCCTTGCAAACAAGCTATCCTATATAGATTAAGGCTTGTCTTACCTTTGAGGTACTTTGTGTTAACACTGCTTACCAGTTATCGTCGTGTGCTATATAACAGCCATATTTTATATTATATCCGAATATTTATAGCCCTGACAGGCGCAACCTTAGTGCCATGGTTGTTAGGTCAAGAGCCTAAAATCACCATCCCACTCACATTGGGTGTCGTTGCTGCAGCACTAACTGACTTAGATGATAGGCTAACTGGTAGAATAAAAAATTTAATTATTACACTTTTTTGCTTTTTTATTGCATCTGTTTCTATTGAACTTCTTTTTCCCTATCCTTTATTTTTCTTTTTTGGCCTCGCATTTTCTACGTGTGGCTTTATTCTTCTTGGTGCTTTAGGACAGCGATACGCTACCATCGCATTTGGTGCACTATTAATTGCCATTTATACCATGCTCGGCGTACCCATTTTTGATACTTGGTACCAACAACCCGCATTATTACTGACAGGGGCAATTTGGTATAATATTTTAACCTTGATTGGGCATATTTTATTTCCTGTAAGGCCATTACAAGATGCAATAACCCAATGTTATCAGCAACTTTCAGCTTATTTAGACGCAAAAGCTAACTTATTTGATCCTGATTTAGAAGATGACTACCAACGCTCTGTTTATGATTTAGCATTAGTAAACAGCCACTTGGTTAGCACCATGAACCAAGCAAAAATTGCATTATTGAGTCGATTAAAAGGGGATCGGGGACAAAAAGGTACACGAAATTCGCTACAATATTATTTTGTTGCTCAAGACATTCACGAACGAGCAAGTTCATCCCACATACAATATCAACAGCTTAGCCGCACTTTACGTCACTGTGATATTTTATTTCGTTTTCAACGCCTATTAACCATGCAAGCGAGAGCCTGCCAACAAGTTGCTCAATCTGTTTTATGGCGTAAACAATACCAACATAATCCTCGTTTTGAACGTACCTTCGCTTACATTGAAAAATCGCTACAGCTACTAAAACAGCAATCGCCTGAACTTCATGAAATTAAAGCCCTGTATAACCTACTTAAAAACTTAAAAGGAATTGATGTTCAGCTTAAAGGCTTGAGCCTTGAGCAAAGTGCATGGCAGCAAAATAATAAACAGATAGAGCAGTTATCTGATGAATCGTTATCAGGTATTAGTGATATTATTTCGCGGGTTAAGCACCATTTAACGCCAAAATCATCTTTATTTCGTCATGCAGTAAGAATGTCAATTCTCCTTTGTACTGGCTATATTATTATCCAACTATTTGATATGGAAAGAGGATATTGGATATTACTCACTAGCTTATTTGTATGCCAACCTAACTACAGCGCCACTAAACGCCGCTTAGCCCTTCGCATAATAGGAACTATTGTTGGTATTCTCATTGGTTTACCTTTGCTGAATTTAATCCCCTCAATGGAAGGGCAACTTACGCTAATCGTTATTTCTGGCTTACTGTTTTTTATGTTTCGCAGTAGCCAATATGCCCAAGCAACATTATTTATCACACTTCTTGTTTTGTTTTGTTTTAATCTATTGGGCGAAGGGTTTGATGTTGCACTTCCACGGATCATTGACACATTAATAGGTTGTTTTATCGCATTACTTGCCGTCAGCTTTATTTGGCCAGATTGGAAATTCCGCCAACTCCCCCAAATCATTCAAAAAACCATGGATAGCAACTGCCGTTATTTAGATGCTATTTTACAGCAATACTACCAAGGTAAAGACAACCGCCTTGAGTATCGAGTTGCTCGTAGAGATGCACACAATAATGATGCAGAGTTTGCATCGATTGTTTCCAATATGGCTTCTGACCCTAAGTCTTATCGAATCACCCAAGAACAAGCATTTCGCCTTCTTTGCTTAAACCATACTTTACTCAGTTATATTTCAGCATTAGGTGCACATCGTGAAAAAATGCAAAATGAAAGTAATCTTTCATTACTCAACGACGCTATTTGCTATGTTGAATCGTCCTTGCAAATCACAACCATTGACCCATTAGTTATTGATGAAAAGTCAGATAAACTTCGCCATAGTCTATTACACCGCATAGATGATATTTCAACAAGTGATGACGAAAAAACGTTGCTTATCATGGAGCAAACTAAGTTATTACTTGAACTAATCCCTGAGATACAGCAAATCATTCGTACTATCAGTGCGACATAAATATACCGATGAGCGGGTATTAAAATTCTCAATACCCACTCATCTTCATATAGCGTATATGTAATATTGATTATATTAATAGTAAAAGTCGTTTTCAGTGAGTTTAGGCTGACGTCAACTCAAAGCTATTATACCAAGCAATTAGCTCTTGTTTGATATCCTTAGGCAAAACAGCACTATGACACCCTTCTATTGCAGCTGCTAAGCCAATTAGTAGCTTGATACTGGGGTTATTCCTACCATGTTTTTTTAGCTTCATAAAACAAGCCTTTGCGCCCATCATGCGCAAATCATCAACATGAGCCACACCAATTTTCCCTAGAGCACGCTCAACTGACATATTCATATTGGGTAAATCCTTTATACGCATGGTCATTGATTGCTTTTGTTTTAATTCCTCGATAGCTGAACGGTACGCCAACGCAATATATTGGAGAAACAAAACTTCGTCATACCAAACTTGTTCCGAAAGTTGATAGTACCGCATTTCCAATGGAATCCCTTTTTTACTATAAACTAACCGATTAAACCCTAACGCTTCAAAGTGGCTCCTCGCCACTAAACAACCACGCAAATAAAAACAACCATCAAGTACCAGCCCCACAATTGCATCATCGACTAGTAAACAAAATCCACCAAAATGATTTTTACGTTTTAATGCGCCAAATTGACTTAACAAACCGGATAAATAAAAAATTTTTTCTTCTTCTAACAACATTACCAAACTCCTTTTTGGGTATGCTCAATTTTCATCCTTTAGAAAATTAATTTTATAATTTCTTTTTTTACAGATAATTACGCGTAACCAATTTTGAGAGTTTCCATAAAAAATGCCAAGAAGAATGCGGAGAAAAACAACAAAGTTGCGAAGCGCTTTGAAAAAATAGTCTTGATATTGGATGGATATACAGTTACTGTATGTTCATACAGCATTGTAACGAGGTAAATTATGAGCATCTATTCTTGGAACAACTCAACAGAACATTCTCTTAATAATTACGCACAATCAATCCCTGCTACAGGGCTTACCAATAGCTCTATGCAACAAGGTATGGTGAGCGAACTTGTTTACGATGAAAAACACCCTATTATGGATTATATTTTATTACCAATGCTTCGTCAGTTTGGGGTTCAATCGCGCTGGTTACTTTGGCTAAGTCCAAATAAAAGGCTAAGTAAACACTGGTTAGAACAATCAGGTATACCTACTCATAAAGTTATGCAATTAAATCATATGGAAGATATCACTACGATTGATGCCATGGAAAAAGCACTAAGAAGTGGTAATTATAGTGTGGTTCTAGGGTGGCTACCGGAAATAAGCGAGCAAGATTTTGTTCGCTTACAATGTGCAGCTCAAGAAGGTCGTTCTATCGGTTTAATTATGCGTCCACAGGGAACATATAATATTGTTAGTACACATGCAGGACAGCCAAACCACTTAAAAATTCACTCAAATCATTATCACTAGCTAAGATTAAGAATTTTCTTACTAAATTTAACCTTTAGAAATATTTATCTCTAAAGTTAAATTAAAAGTATTGTAGATCAATCAGATAGATAAAAAATAATCATTACGAAAAATATACATATCTCTCTGATTTATACACTAAAAAAATACTTTTTTTAACGATTATTGCTCACTCTACTTGTATCTTTTTAAGTTCGTTGTAGACTTTAGCTTGTTCGGCTTATGGCATTATTTTTTTACTTTTATTATTTTTTTGTAGATAATGTCTGCGAAACCTAGCAAGTAAATTAAACCAATGGCATATAATAAGGCTCAGCGAAGCCAAGCCAATATTGGATGATAACGAGGCGTAAAAATGAAAAAAACAGCTATCGCAGTAGCAGTGGCAGTAGCAGCTTTTGCAACCGTTGCACAAGCAGCTCCAAAAGATAACACTTGGTATACCGGTGCTAAATTAGGTTGGTCTCACTATGAAGATACTAGCCTGAACCCAGCAAAAACTGGTACAGACTATGCAGGTTGGGGCACTGTTGGTAACAGCACTGACCGTGACACAATCGGTGCAGGTGCCTACGCTGGTTACCAATATAACCAATACTTAGGCTTTGAGCTAGGCTACGATTGGTTCGGTAAAATGAAATACAAAGGCGCTGGTAACAGCGGTGACCTGAAATCTATGGGTGTTTCATTAACTACCAAATTAAGCTATCCAATCATTGATGACTTAGACGTTTACACTCGTTTAGGTGGTATGGTTTACCGTACTGAAGCTAAAGCTCACCAAAATGGCGAACGTTTCAAAGAAACTGACACTGGCGTTGCACCTGTATACGCATTGGGTCTTGAGTACGCAATCACTCCAGAGTGGGCGACTCGTTTAGACTACCAATGGGTTAGCAACTTAGGTGACAAAGACAATATCGGTACTCGTCCAGACAACGGTATGTTGAGTGTTGGTGTTGCTTACCGTTTCGGTCAAGCTGATGCTCCAGTTGTTGCTCCAGCTCCAGTTGTAGCTCCAGCTCCAGTTGTTGAAAACAAACGTTTTACACTGCGTTCAGACGTTCTGTTTAATTTCAACAAAGCAAGCCTGAAACCAGAAGGTCAAGAAGCTCTGAATGAGCTGTACAACGAACTTAGCAGCATCGACCCAACTCAAGGTCGCGTACTGGTAGTTGGTTTCACTGACCGTATCGGTTCACAAAACTACAACCTGCCACTGTCACAAAAACGTGCTCAGTCTGTAGTTGACTACTTAGTTGCTAAAGGCGTTCCAGCTAGCGCAATCGCTGCAGAAGGTCGTGGTAAAGAAGATCCAGTAACTGGTAACAAATGTGACGATGTTAAAGGCCGTGCTGCTCTGATCGAGTGTTTAGCGCCAGACCGTCGCGTTGAAATCGAAATCCAAGGTACAACTGAAGTTGTAACTCAACCAGGTGCTTAATTCTTAGCCCTAGTTTGAATTTCGAACTGAACATAAAAACCCCAATTAATATTGGGGTTTTTTTTTACTATTAGAATAATAGGAACGATATAACGATATAACGATATAACGATATAACGATATAACGATATAACGATATAACGATATAACGATATAACGATATAACGATATAAAAATTCACTTTAAAATAAATATCTCGTAATAAAAGCATACTACTTGAATACATACAACAGTAATGAGCCGCGGACCTTTGTTAATTATCCTTTTCCTTTGACGTCCCGAGGATCGCTTGCAAATCTTGCTTTAATGAGCTCATCTGACTCTCATATTTATCTTTATGTTCCGCATCTTCAATCAACTGAATAATAGTTTCAGACAACGTTTTATTACGCTTCACTGCAAGATTAGACAAACGCTGCCACACCGAAAAATTTAAATCTATTGATTTCTTACGTGTATGGGGATGCTCTGCATTAAAATGACGTTTACGCCTCGCTCGAATACTCTGTTTCATTCGATTATCAAGCTCAGGATTCATATGCAAAGTGATCCACTTTAGTACATCAATCGGTCTATTTTCCATTTTTAGCAGCAAGTCTATCGCTTCTTTTTCTGCGCTTCTTTCTATATAACGGGTAATAGCTTCACCACCTCTTGCTTTATTGACGAGGTATTCCCATTTCCAGCCACATTCAAGATTTTCAAGCTGCTGATATTTCATAATTTTTCCTGAAGAAAATTGAACCTATCTTTATATTAGCAAGATTATAAACAAAATACTCAAGCAGATATTCGATTTAGTAGAATATTCACTTTTTCAGTAAAGAAGACAACCTACCCTTGTGAAAATAGTGTACAATCTGCCCCTATCTGTTAACAAATTAATAAAACTGCATGTCCACATTTGAATACATACTCGTCATCTATGGGATTGGCGGAGTATGCGCAATGCTATTTACCTTACTCGTTACAAAAGACCCGAACTGTTTTATGCGTTTATTGAGCGCCATACTTATTGGCTTAACTTGGCCAATGACACTACCTATTGTGTTTATGTTTTCGTTATTCTAGTCGATAATTCAACAATTATTGCTGCAAGATTGCCTATCAAAGGCTAATATATCAGGCTTGCCCATTGGGTAATGAATTAGCCTGAATTTTGTTTATAAAACAAACAATATTATTTAGCAAATTTATTAAATAAACCTTGTTCAGGCATATACGCCCAGCTTATTGGCAGGCATTTTATTTATAACCCTATTAATAGCAGATAATTATAGTGATCAGTCAAGAACTAACATGGCAAGGCCTAATTCCTAACTTATCGTCATTTCAGACGAAATTTGTATCTTCAGAAACGTTGACTCCTGCAATTTTATCAGACATTCAGCCTAGGCTGTCTGATGGCATACAACATTTTGTTGATGAATTTGCCCAAACACGCTTTATGTTTATCAAGTCTGATGAAAGTGAGGCATATCTTAGCCTTTATGCTAATGCAATTACCCCCTTGCTAGCAGAGATCAACACCATTGATGGTGATTATCAGTTATCTGAAGATAACCGACTTTTTCAGTGGAAAAATGGTGTTAAAAGCCGCTTTTCTTCTCGTGAAAAAATCGCGTACCGTAATTGGATAGAACCTGAACAATTATTCGGCTATGTCACCCCGTCCTTGAATTTAGTACCTGGCTTACTTCATCAAATCAATGGCGGTGTATTAGTTATCGCAGCTAGTGCATTAATTAACCAACCTTTAATGTGGGCTCGCTTAAAAAATATGGTTAACCGTCAACAATTTGAATGGTTGCCTTATTCTGAAAATCAACCTTTACCAATTGAAATTGAGCCACAGCCCTTAGAACTTAAAGTTATTATTGTTGGTGATCGACTCGCTTTAGAAGAATTTGAATTTACAGCACCGGAGTTATTTAGCTGCGCTATTTATGGCGAATATGAGCCTGTTATGTTCTTCGAGGATGAAGAGCAATTGGCCTTATGGATGCGTTACATAAAATCCATTATTGATTCGAATAAATTACCGAATATTTCGCCTGATGGTTGGCTTCCCTTTATCCAACAAGCTGTACGTTACTGTGAAGATAAATTTAATCTTCCTCTTGATATTCTTTGGTTAGTTCGATCTCTTGTCGATGCCAGCCATTACCATGTTAACCATTTGCTTACTCAAGAGTCATTTAATCGAGCAAACGAAAATCGCCAATGGCGCCACAGTTTTCTTGCTGAACGTACTCAAGATGATATTTTACAAGAACAAATCTTTGTTAAAACCGAAGGCGAAGTCATCGGGCAAGTTAATGGTTTGTCTGTTTTGCAATACCCGGGGCACCCAGATGCCATTGGCGAACCTTCGCGAATCACCTGTGTTGCGCATTTAGGTGATGGTGAATTTACAGATGTAGAACGTAAAGCCGAGCTAGGCGGTAATATTCATGCCAAAGGCATGATGATTATGCAAGCCTATTTAAATTACGAGCTTAAATTAGAACAACCTCAGCCCTTCTCCGCCTCTATCGTCTTTGAGCAATCCTATGGTGAAGTTGATGGTGATAGCGCATCGCTCGCAGAGCTGTGTGCTTTAATTAGTGCATTAGCTCTACAACCTATTGATCAGCAAATTGCCATCACCGGTGCGGTTGACCAATTTGGTTATGTCCAACCTATTGGTGGGGTAAATGAGAAAATTGAAGGCTTCTTCGATATCTGTGAAAAACGAGGATTAACAGGCAACCAAGGTGTCATCATCCCAATGGCAAATGTGCGCCATTTATGCACCAAGTCTGCTGTCGTTGAAGCAGTACAAGAAGGCCAGTTCCATATTTGGCCTGTTGAACATGTTGCTCAAGCCATTACTTTACTCACTAAGCAGCCTTACTTTGAACAACAAGCTGAAGAGGAAAATGTACACCTGTTAGCTTTAATTCAAGAACGTATCAATCAGGCCAATTCACCAGATAAGACTAGACTTCCTTGGTTCTTAAAATGGATAAGTTAAGTAAAGATTGCGTAAAAAATAGCAGATCGGAGTTGTTCAGCGTACAAGTGTACGCTATCCTGTAGCCCTACACATAATAAAGGCTATCTTAAGAACATGGTTGAAAAACGCGGATCCTACACAAAAGATGATTTAATTGCTTCTGGTAAAGGCGAGTTATTTGGAGAAAATGGTCCTCCATTGCCATCAGGAAACATGTTGATGATGGATCGTATCGTCAGTATGACTGAAGATGGCGGTACATTTAATAAAGGTTATGTGGAAGCTGAACTGGATATTAATCCAGACCTTTGGTTCTTTAGCTGCCACTTTACAAATGATCCTGTCATGCCAGGCTGTTTAGGCCTAGATGCAATGTGGCAGTTAGTTGGCTTCTACCTTGGCTGGCTCGGCGGTGAAGGTAAAGGGCGTGCGTTAGGCGTTGGCGAAGTTAAATTTACTGGCCAAGTTCTCCCTACCGCGAAAAAAGTCACTTACCGTATCAGCTTTAAACGCGTGATCAACCGTAAACTGATTATGGGTTTAGCAGACGGTGAAGTATTAGTTGATGGTAAGTTAATTTATACTGCAACAGACTTAAAAGTGGGTCTTTTTAAAGACACCAGCGCATTCTAAGCTTTGAAATGCAAACCTCCGCAATGGCGGAGGTTCTTAAATTGATTGATCTCTTTAACTTAAAAACCCAAAAATACGCAAAAAAATCAGTACAGGCTATTTAACCTAAAGGATCAAAGAATATGGGGATTATACTACCGCTACGGTTCGGTCCTCCATCGCCTTTCGCCAACCACCTAGCCAATGCGACCGAGCATCTACTGCTTGATATGGGCACATCTCTTTAGAACGCCCCGCTAAACCTGCTTGATAACCTCTTGATAAAGCTCTTTCTAAACGGTCTCGCTTCTGTCTTTTCATGCCTTACTTCCCTCATCATTTAAATGGAAAAGAAAACAGCACCTACTATTTTTTAATAGGTACTCTATAGAAATAGCGCCCGTTGATAAAAAAATCAAGTAAAGATTTTCATATATTTGTCATAAATAGCATAAGTGTGACTTGTATGTGACAATTAGCATAACTCATTGATTTAAATTAAAAATAAAAACATTCTTTTATTTATCATAATATTAGCGAATAAAAGAAGTTATTGTTCACTAATATATAAATTAAAAGAATATCTATATTTGATAAAAATAATAATGCACCTGAAATATATAAAACTACATATATTCAAGGTGCATTTAATATAATTTACTTAAATAGTTGCCAATAACTAGTATTTATCTATTTCTTTCGCAATACTCTCAGCCACTTGCTGCCACCCCATCGATAACGTACGGACTAACTCTGGATAGCCATCTTCATTTTGATCTAACTGTACATCAAAATTACGGCGGATCACGTTGTTATCATGAGAGTAAGTCCAGAAACCTTGCACTAATACTTTCCCGTCATACCGCCCATTAAAGGCCGTTAAAGTGATATCAAGTGTATCCGGTGAGTTCTGTAATGGCTGCAACGATACCAATTTTTCAGGTAATGCTGCAGATAATTCACTCACCATCGACTGCCCAAGTTGTTGCTCTAATGGGCTAGCCCATAAGTGGGTACTTGCATTGGTATAACTGACATCTGTCGTTTGGTAGGTAATACCATTTGACGTCAGTACATCCGATAACATAATACGCTGCAACCATACTTGGCCTTTATCCATCACCTCGGCAGATTGTATCTGAGGAGTTTTCATTGGCAATTGGTAGTACTTTTTCTCTGGGGTACTACTACAAGCCGCCAATAACAAAACAAATATCGATAATAAATATCTCATTATTTTTTCACTCCTTTAGGCTCAACATCCTTCGTGGGTTCAGCTTCAAAAACTAGTGCATTACTCTTATTATTCAAGGTACGTAAAAGTGGCTGAACTTCTCTCAATACTTGGTCTAAACGCTGCATGTTATCCACCATTTTATTATAAGCTGGTGAACCAGGTTGGAAACCTTGCATTGCTCGGTTCATTTCTTGCAGCGTTTTTTGCAAGTCATGAGGTAAATTCTGGAACTCTTTACTCGCCATCACTTTGTTAAGCTGTGCTAACATAGCATTAGCTTCTTTAACAACTTTCTGCCCTTCTGCCAATGTTTGTGTGGTTTGATTAAGCATCGGTTCAATTGGCATATTGTTAATTTTATCTAACACTGCAATGACTTTTTGTTGAATTTGCGCTAACCCTGCACTGGTTGTTGGGATAATTTTATAGCCAGCAACCACCATTGGGCCTTTATAAGGCTCTGCATTTTGCACAAAATCCAAGTCAACAAATAATGCGCCAGTTAGTAAATTTCCTGATTTTAATGATGCTCTCAAGCCATCTTTCAATGCTAAATTTAATTCATTTTTTAAATTAAAATTCTTGCCAACATCTTTAGAGAAACGTTCTGGCTCAATATGAATCAAAACAGGAATTCTAAAGTCATTATCCAGAGATTGGTCTAAACCTTCCGTATAAAAAGGCACTTGTGCAACAGTACCTAAACGAATACCCCGGAACTCGACCGGCGCGCCTGGTTGCAAGCCTCGCACTGAGTCGGAGAAAAATAAGACAAAATCTTGATACTGTGTATACAAAGAGTTTTGAATACTGCTTTGGTTGTCAAACAGTTGGAATTCCGTATTTTCCTTCACATTCACACCTGGAACCCACCCCGTTGGAACATCAAAACTCACACCACCGGTAAGCAGTGTAGCAATTGAGCCCATTTCAACGTGAACACCTTGGGATGACATATCAAAAGCAATACCACTGTCTTTCCAGAAACGTACATTTGAACTAATCAATTTATCATACGGCGCATTGATAAATAATTGGTAGCGCATATCACGCTTATCCATATCAAAGTTGCTAGTTTCAACAGAACCGACTCGGTAACCACGGAATAATACAGGGTCACCCGGGTTTAATTGCCCTGCCTTATCACTCACCAGTACCACACGAATGCCCTTAGCATCTGGTGATGCAAGAGGAGGGGTATCTAACAGAGTGAACTCGAAATGCTCTTTTGCCGCTAACCCCGGTTGAAGCTCAATATAAGCACCTGAAAGTAATGTGCCCAGCCCAGTGACGCCATCACGCCCGATTGTTGGTTTTACAATCCAAAATGCGGAATCGGTACGTAGCAACTCTTTCATTTCATTGTTCAAGCGCGCTTTAATGATCACTCGACTAAAATTATCATCGAGTGTCACGCTTTCCACAACGCCAATATCAACGCTGCGACTTTTAATTTTCGTTTTACCCGCTTCTATTCCTTCAGCATTGTAAGTGATTAATGTCACTTCTGGGCCTTGGTTGCTAAAGTGGTAAAATAAGACCCAAGCACCAAGCAAGAGCGTCACTATTGGGATCACCCATACAGGCGACCAACTTTTTAGCTTGCTAATTTTGGCATTGGCCTGTGGTGTTTCTTTATCAGTCACCCGATGACTCCTTCTTGTTCAACAGTATTTACTGCATTTTTTCTTTCACAGCGGTCCCATGTTAATCTAGGGTCAAAGGTCATCGCTGCAAACATTGTGAGAATAACAACCACACCAAAGAAAATAATCCCCATCGCAGGGACAATATTCATCAATTGCCCCATTTGAACCAAAGAGGCTAAAATAGTGATAACAAACACATCTATCATTGACCAGCGGCCGACATATTCCACCAGCTCATAAATAAAGTGCATACGATGCGGGTCGCGATTACCGTACCCTTTAGAATCTAGGCAAAGCCACGCAATTCCTATCATTTTCAATGTAGGTACCATGATACTGGCCACAAAAATCACCATGGCAACAGGATATGACCCGTCTTCCCACAACAAAATCACACCATCAATAATCGTCGAATTTAATGCCGTTCCCAATGTATTAGTAGTCATCATTGGCAACACATTAGCAGGGATATACAACATAATTGATGTGACTAAAAGCGCCAAAGTCCATTGTAAACTTTGGTTTTTTCGTACACTACCATGGGAGTGACAACGTGGACATTTTGATTGTTCGGCAGGTAAAATCGCCGTACACACTAGGCATAAACGTACATCTTGCTTAATACCTGTCTGGCCCACGATTAACCGCCTATCTAGCTTCGGAGCCGCTTCAATTCGGTTCCACAGCCAATGGCGATCTAAGCATTGAAAAGCCCTTACTTGTAGCATGCAATACGCGCAATAAGGTAAAAAGCTTAACCCGATGCCAATATCACCGTAAGCTATCAATTTAACAAAACTGACTAAGACCCCCGCTAAAAAAATCTCAGCCATACACCACGCTTTCATTTGGAACAAAATGCGGGTTATCACCACTTTGATACTTTTAGGAATATGAACTTGTAACCCTAAAAGAATAATTGTGATCATGCAAAATGCAGGAATAATCAATGAAAAAAATAGAAAAAAGAGTGCCAGACCGCTATAACGTGTGGTTGCTATAATTTCAATTATTTGAAATAACGAAATTTCATTTTCAATCCCTGCGGCCCCCATCTTAACAAAGGGGAATAAGCAGGCAACAAACAGCATAATTAATGCACTGAAGGCATATGCTGCTGGCTGCTTATACGGATATCGCCACTTTGAGACCAATGTGGTCTCGCAGCGTGGACACGTTGCCTTGCTCCCTTGCTCCAATTCAGGGACTGCAACCAACATGTCACACTGAGGACAAAGCACATGTTCATGAGACTCATGGTTGCACAAAGTGTATTTGCTCCTTTAATTAAAACGTAATTAGCCGTTTTTCAGCAATTCAAGCTCTTGCCAACGGTCAAACGCTTGCTCTAACTCAGCTTCTTTTGCCGCTAACTGACTCAGCGTTTTTTCTGTTACATCATGTGGTTGGTTGAAAAAATCAGCATCACCAACTTGAGCTTGCAGCGCTTCAATTTCACTTTCAAGTTGTTCCAATTTTGCTGGTAATTGTTCCAATTCACGTAATAAATTGTAACTGAGCTTATTTGAACGTTTTACCGTTTCTTTCGATTTCGTCTGCTTATCTTGGCTAGCCACTTTACTCGTTTGTTCTGCTTTCAAACTCACGGTTTGTGCTTTTTGCTGTTGAGCATCGTAATACCCACCAGCAAAACGGTTAATAACCCCATTACCTTCGAAGATCCAGCACTCTGTCACGCTGTTATCGACAAATTCTCGGTCATGGCTAACCAGTAAAACCGTTCCTTGGTAACCATCAACTAATTCTTCAAGTAACTCTAAAGTTTCGACATCAAGGTCGTTAGTCGGTTCATCGAGGATCAATAAGTTACTTGGTTTTAGGAATAAACGCGCGAGCAGTAACCGGTTACGCTCACCGCCTGAAAGTGCTCGAACAGGTGTCATCGCACGTTTTGGTGGGAACATAAAATCTTGCAAATAGCCTAGAACATGGCGTGGCTTACCATTTACCATGACTTCTTGTTTGCCTTCTGCCAAGTTATCCATCACGGTTTTATCTGGGTCTAATGCCGCACGATGCTGGTCGAAATAAGCAACTTCCAACTTAGTACCACAATGCACTCGTCCGCTGTCTGCTTGTAAATCCCCTAGCATTAAGCGCAACAATGTTGTTTTACCACAACCATTTGGCCCAACTAAAGCGATTTTATCACCACGTAATACTTGAGCTGAAAAATCTTTTACCAGTACTTTATTATCAATCTGGTAATTCACATTTTCCATTTCAAATACAATTTTACCAGAACGAGCTGCTTCACCGACTTGCATTTTCGCTGTGCCCATCACTTCACGACGCTCTGAACGCTCTACGCGTAGCGCTTTCAGTGCACGAACACGCCCTTCATTACGAGTACGACGCGCTTTAATACCTTGGCGGATCCACGTCTCTTCTTGGGCTAATTTACGGTCGAATTCTGCATTTTGCATCTCTTCAACACGCAAAGCTTCTTCTTTGTTCACCAAGTAGTCATCATAATTACCCGGCCAAGAAGACAATTGCCCACGGTCTAAATCAATAATACGGGTTGCCATATTGCGGATAAATGAACGGTCATGGGAAATAAATACGATACTACCTTGGAAATCTTTTAAGAAATTTTCCAGCCAAAGAATTGTTTCAATATCTAAGTGGTTGGTTGGCTCATCTAAAAATAATACTCTCGGGTTACTCACTAACGCACGGCCCAAAGCCGCTTTACGTAACCAACCACCTGATAATGAAGACAGTTCTGCATCCGCAGGTAAACCGAGTTTTTTCAGGACATCACTGATACGAGAGTCTAATAACCATAAATTACGGCTATCCAACACCTCTTGCAATTCAGCTAATTTATTTAAATTTTTCTCGCTCGGGT
Organism: Providencia rettgeri; assembly: GCA_900455085.1. Classification (NCBI taxonomy): domain Bacteria; kingdom Pseudomonadati; phylum Pseudomonadota; class Gammaproteobacteria; order Enterobacterales; family Morganellaceae; genus Providencia; species Providencia rettgeri. Next base: position 3,049,444 of record UGTZ01000001.1, read on the forward strand.
CAGTTTCGACCTCTTTCGCAACATGGTGATAATCTTTGAGGTACTGAGCTTGTTCTGCAACGCCTTCAGCCACAAAATCAAAAATAGTGCCTTCAATATTACGCGGTGGATCTTGCTGTAAGCGAGCAACAATCAAGTCTTGCTCGTAAATTAATTGGCCATCATCCAACGGCTGCTCTTTCGTTAACACTCGCATTAATGTCGATTTACCCGCACCATTGCGACCAACTAAACACACACGTTCGTTATCTTCGATATGAATTTCGGTATTATCCAGTAATGGGGCATCACTAAAGGAAAGGTATGCACCCGACAAATTAATTAAAGCCATTGATTCTATCCTTACTCTGCGTGGCTAATTAACCAGCAGTTATGTATTTGACGGTTACGAGCAAAATCTTCTGACAGTGTTTTAGCTGTGATTTCTTGTGCTTGTAATCCTAATTCTTTAATTGCTTCAAGATCCATTTTGAAACCGCGTTTGTTATTAGAAAACATCACGGTTCCACCACGGCGCAATAACCGTTTTAGATGGGTAATCAATTGGATATGATCCCGTTGTACATCAAATGTACCATCCATGCGTTTTGAATTTGAAAATGTTGGCGGATCAATAAAGATCAAATCAAATTGTTCCCGGCTATTTGCCAACCAGCTCAAGCAATCCGCCTGAATTAAACGATGCTGACGACCTGTTAGCCCATTCGCTTGTAGGTTTTTTTCAGCCCACTCAAGATAAGTACGTGACATATCGACGGAAGTGGTGCTTTTCGCGCCACCAAGCCCTGCATGCACAGTGGCAGTACCGGTATAACAGAACAAGTTTAGGAAATCCGCATCTTTACTCATTTGGCCTAACATTTTACGGGCAATACGATGGTCAAGGAATAACCCCGTATCTAGATAGTCCGTCAAATTCACCAACATTTTTGCATTGTATTCTTGTACTAAAAAGAAATCGTCTTTTTGGGCTAATTTCTCATATTGCTGCTTACCTTTTTGGCGCTGGCGTGTTTTTAACACTAGCTGATTCGATGTCAGTTCTAGCACATTCATTGTTGCGGTGATCACATCAAATAAGCGTTGACGAGCTTTACGTTCATCAACGGTTTTTGGTGGTGCATATTCTTGAATCACCACTTTATCGCCATAAATATCAACCGCAACATTGTATTCCGGTAAATCCGCATCATAAACACGGTAACTATCAATACCTTGTTGTTTTGCCCATTTACTTAATTTCTTGATATTTTTACGTAAACGATTTGCAAAATCAGGTGAAATTTCCGCGATAGTTTCTGACGGTGTAGCCGCTAATTGATAATTCTTTTGAACGCAATCTAAAGGACCATTCTTGGCCTTAAATTCACGCTCTGAACGCAGTTGCAAACAGCTAAGTAACTCAGGAGAAGCACTAAAAATCGATAAACGCCACCCAGGGAAGCGGGCCTTCACGATACGCCCTAATTGGCTATGTAGCGCAATTAAAGCAGGCTCACTTTCTAAACGCTCACCATAAGGCGGGTTACTGATAATTGTTCCTATCGTATCGGTGTTAACTGGGTTTTCCAATGCTGCGGCATCACCTTGCTTAAAGGTGATTAAGTCTTGTAACCCTGCACGGCGCGCGTTCGCACGAGCCATTTCAAGTACACGCTTATCAATATCAAAACCATAAAAACGTGATGTCGTCTCTTTCAAACCTTGGCGGAAACGAACTTGCGCTTCTGTGGTTAATTCACGCCAAAGTTCCGCGTTAAATTTCGACCATGCATAAAAGCCCCAATGAGTACGGTGTAATCCCGGGGCTTTATCTGTTGCCATCATTGCAGCTTCAATTAACAGTGTTCCTGAACCGCACATCGGATCGACCAATGGTGTACCTTGTTGCCAACCAGAACGGTTAATAATTGCTGCTGCCAGTGTCTCTTTTAAGGGCGCTTGGCCTGCCAAATCACGGTAGCCACGTATATGTAGCGAGTCACCACTTAAATCGAGTGCCACACTGGCTCTTTCTTTATTAAGGTAGACGTTGATACGAATATCTGCTTGCTGGCGAGCGACATCAGGGCGCTGGTCTAGCTTGCGTACGAAGCTGTCTACGATAGCATCTTTAACTTTCAATGCACCGTATTGGCTGTTGCGAATTTCTTCGTTAGTCCCTGTAAAATGAACAACAAAGGTATCATTGACGGAGAAAATCTCACTCCAGTCGATAGCTTGTACACCAAGATACAAATCTAAGTCACTGTAGACGTCAAAATCATTCAGTGGCAATAAAATACGCGATGCCAGCCGACTCCACAGTAGGCTTTGGTACATAACACGTTCGTCGGCCTGAAAATAGACACCCCCCTGGGCCACTTTGCATTGGCTAGCGCCAAGCGATTCTAATTCCGTTTTCAGTAGTTCTTCAAGGCCGCGAGCTGTGCTGGCAAACAGAGAATTCATAGTATTTATTACCAATTTGGATGAAAAATTGTTGCGCATTATAGCTAATCTTATGCAGTTGTCATAAAGTTGCTACGCACAATTATAAGGATTAAAAAATGATAACGCTTTCGCGCCTTTATACACACCCAGTTAAATCTATGCGAGGAGTTCGTTTATCCCACGCCTTCGCTGATATTAGCGGTTTGACTTTTGATCGTAATTTTATGGTAACCACGCTGGAAGGTAAATTTATTACGGCGAGAAAATATCCACAAATGTTACTTTTTACACCGGTAATGCTCAATAATGGTCTTCACTTGCGAGCACCAAATGGCGAAAGTGCAACAGTATTGTATCAGGACTTTGATGAGAAACAGAGCCCTACTGAAGTTTGGGGCAATCATTTTCACGCACTTATTGCCCCTGAAGCGATAAATAGTTGGTTAACTAGCTTTTTTGACGAACCTGTACAACTACGCTGGCTTAGTCCTCAGCTTTCTCGCCGCGTCAAAGAATACCAAGATGTACCGATGTCTTTTGCTGACGGCTATCCCTTTTTACTGATCAACGAAGCTTCTGTCCAAGAACTGCAACGTCGCTGCCCTGCCAGTATTAAATTAGAACAGTTTCGTGGCAACTTAATTATTACTGGCGCCAAGCCGTTTGAAGAAGATACATGGAAAACTATTCAAATTGGTGATGTCGTCTTTACATTAGATAGGCCATGTAGCCGATGCATTTTAACGACTGTTAGCCCAGAAAAAGGGATTAAACATCCCCACAGTGAACCACTTGCAACACTACAAACCTTCCGTTCAGATGAAACCGGCGATGTCGATTTTGGCCAAAATGTGATTATCAAAAATACAGGTGTTATTCGTGTTGGTGATACCCTGACGGTATTAGAAACTAAACCTGCAAAACAATATTTAGTTCAAGAGCGGGAAAATGACCTAGCAGCTAATAAATTAAATACTCAAGCCAATAATGTCAGTTTAGTTTTTGAAGAAACAGAATATACAGGTGATAACCAAAATGTGATCCTTGAACAATTAGAATCCCATGGTTTAACTATCCCTTATTCGTGTCGAGCAGGTATTTGTGGTCGCTGTAAAATTAAGCTTATTTCTGGGGAAGTCACTCCATTAAAACAAAGTGCCATCAAAGAAAACGGTTACATACTCGCCTGCAGCTGTATCCCAAAAACAGCGGTTAAATTAGCGTTTAACTAAGTGTTGGTTTTGCTTTTTAACACCATCAGGGGAGTAATTCTCAGATGGTGTTAAACACTCATAACTAGATTAATTAAATTAGCAAAGAAATCCATTTATTTAACTATTTTCACTAGATCTTTGCCGATCATTTAAATAGCATTACCATATAATTGACGTTTAACTTTAGATGAATATTCAAGCATGCGATCGTTCATGATCTTAATTGGATCACAAAACCGTAAAGTTCGATCGGGTAATTCTAAGATTGGTTCTGCTAATAAACATAAACTCGCAGATGGGCCAGCTTCAGCAATAATAAATGTGAAGTACTGGTTTGTATTTTCTAAACACACTTGAATTATTTGCCCCTGCTTAGGTTCATTAATATAGTGAAATGAAGAAAAATACCAACTCTTTGGCATCTGTGGTTTTAAAAAACGAAAAGCAACTAAGCTATTTAAGACTAATTCAGCTCTTTCTTCTTGAGTAATATTTAATCTTTTAGCCTGCTCATCGAATAAATAATATTCACCTGCATCTTCGATACTAAATGGCATCTCATTACGAGCAAAGACCGTTAGCATCTTAGCAGGAAAACATGAACGAAATATCATGCCGTTGGCGAGATCTAACATCACCCTATTATGGTCATGATCAAAATACCAACGCCAATGATCATCAGGTTTAATATTCATAAACGACCCTTTAGCGATTTACCGGTAAATATAGCAGAAATGATCTCTATAATGATCCTTTCTAAATTTACTCTAGAGCTTATTTTTATATGCTAAAAATTGGATCTACTAAATAAGATACGTTAGAAATATCCGGATAATATTGTTATCTAAATAGCAAATCTACTGAAAATTGAGTTCAATTTGATACAAAAATAGCCACTATTAGCAATATAGTTTAAAAGGGGGAATAAATAAACCCCCTTGACAGGTAAATTTACAATTTATTACTAGATATGATTAACAATATCTTTAATTAATTTTGGCCCATGGTAAATAAAACCAGAATAAATTTGAATTAAAGAGGCACCCGCTTCCATTTTTTCACGTGCTGCGGTAAGGGAATCAATTCCACCCACTCCAATTATTGGCAGTTTTCCATTTAATTCACGCGAAATAAGCTTAATAACTTGTGTGCTTTTTAATTGTACAGGACGACCACTTAATCCACCCGCTTCATTGCAATGATTTATCCCTTGAACCAAAGAACGATCTAACGTGGTATTCGTTGCAATAACACCATCGATATTATGTCTAACTAGGCTATCTGAAACTTGGATAATTTCCTCTTCAGATAAATCAGGCGCAACCTTTACAGCAACAGGCACATATTTTTGGTGCTGTAATTGTAATTCCAGTTGTTTTGCTTTTATGCTACTTAATAAATCATCCAGTGCTTCGCCATATTGTAATGTACGTAACCCTGGCGTATTTGGTGAGGAGATATTAATAGCAATATAACCTGCATGAGCATAGACCTTATCCATGCAAATTAAATAATCATCTTTACCTTGTTCAACAGGCGTATCTTTATTTTTACCTATATTGATTCCAATGACCCCACCGTAATTCGATTTCTTGACGTTCTCGACAAGGTTATCGACACCTTTATTATTAAAGCCCATCCGGTTAATTAAACCTTCAGCTTCTACAAGTCGAAATAACCGCGGTTTGTCATTACCAGATTGGGGACGAGGAGTTACTGTACCAATTTCTATAAACCCAAAACCCATTGCGCCAAATGCATCAATACATTCACCATCTTTATCTAAACCCGCAGCAAGCCCTAGTGGGTTTTTGAAGGAAAGCCCCATACATTGAACGGGCTTAGTGGCAACTGATTGGCGAATAAGACATTGGAAAGGGGAATGATTCAAACGTTGAAGCTGGCGAAAAGTCAATTCATGCGCTTTTTCGGGGTCGAACTGGAATAGTGCCTTGCGGGCAAGGTGATATAGCATATCCAATAACCTATTTTTACTAGTACGTTTCAATAGAGTAGACATCATGTCGCACGCTAAAACCCCGCCAAATACAATTTGCCGAGCTTTCATTCATACATGCGATTTTTTCGTCGGATAAAACGCGCTACAGATTACCCTATCTTATTGCCCTTTTACCACGAAAAAATCAATAAAAATGCATTTGTCTGGGTTTTCGAGGGAAAAACAACCATTTTATGAGAGTTATCTCTCATTTAATATTCCACTTTTGTCATAAACAATAATAAGCCGCTAAATTAAATTTTAGCGGCTTATTAAAACCAATAATTGGCTAGCTATATATAAACTAGCTTTCTAACGCTTTGGTTATTTTTTCAAATAGATCACCAGAAAGGTTATCAAGCGCTTTTAACTGCTCAAGCACTTTGCGCATCTGTGCTTGGCGCTTTGCATCATAACGTTTTAAACGGATCAACGGCTCAATCAGCCTTGATGCTACCTGTGGATTACGCGTATTCAGATCGACTAAAATTTCATACAAGAATTGGTAACCACTGCTATCTTCTGCATGGAAATTAACTGGATTCCCTGCAGTGAAGGCACCAACAAGTGAGCGAACACGGTTAGGATTGCTCATACTAAATGAACGGTGATTCAATAATTCACGTACATTGGTAAGGGCTTCTTTCGCTGGATTTGCGCCTTGTAATGTAAACCACTTATCCATAACTAACCCGTCATGGTGCCAACGCTCATCAAAGTCTGCCATTAACTGCTCTTTACAAGCTAACTGTGATTCATTTGCTGCGGTCAATGCAGCCAGCGAATCCGTCATGTTATCGGCAGATTGGTATTGTTCCAGCACTAATTTGTTCGCCAGCTCGCTATCGTCACCCGCGGCTAAGTATTGCAGGCAAATGTTACGCAATGAGCGTTTAGCAATATCTTGGTGATCAACACGATAGCCATCAATATTAATGGAACGATAAACAGAGAGAAGTTCATCATGCATTTCTACCGCTAATTGATGATGGATAAAGTTCACCACTTCATGGATTGCGACAGGGTCGATAACCGTAAATAATTCGGCAAGCTCATTTTCGGAAGGTAATGTTAATATCAATGCGACTAACGCAGGATCAATCGAATCACTTAATAATACCCCACGGAAAGCATCAACCACCGACTCAGGCAAAACTAATGCCTCTCCGTTTTTGATAATGAGCCACGTTAATTTTTACATAATTATTAATTAGTTGCTGCGCGGCATCCCAACGAGCAAATTCATTGCTTGCATGCTGCATCAAGAAAGCTAATTGCTCATCCGTGTAGTTGTAATCTAATTTTACAGGGGCTGAAAACTCACGTAATAAGGATGGAACTGGACGACTTGTCACCTCATCAAATACAAACGTTTGAGTTTCTTGCGTAATGTTTAGCACTGAATTTACAACACTACCATCACGTTTTAGCGTAATAATTCCACCTTGCTCATCATAGAGCTCAATATCCAATGGGATATGCAATGGTTTCTTTTCAGCTTGATCTGCTGTAGGTGGCGTCATTTGGCTAACATGTAGGGTATATTGCTGTTTTTTCTGGTGAATATTCATCACGTACAGTTAAAACTGGTGTCCCTGATTGGCTATACCAACGACGAAATAGTGATAAATCAACATTTGATGCATCTTCCATCGCCTGCACAAAATCGTCACAGGTTGCCGCACTGCCATCATGGCGATGAACATAAAGTTGTATTCCCGCTTGGAACATTTCCTCACCGAGCAGTGTATGGATCATGCGAATAACTTCAGAACCTTTTTCATACACCGTTAAGGTATAGAAATTGTTCATTTCAATGACTTTGTCAGGACGGATCGGGTGCGCCATTGGGCTTGCATCCTCAGCAAACTGGGCTGAACGCATCACTTTGACATTGTTAATACGGTTAACTGAGCGGGAGCCTAAATCAGAGCTAAATTCTTGATCGCGAAAAACGGTTAACCCTTCTTTTAGGCTTAATTGAAACCAGTCACGACAAGTAATGCGGTTTCCTGTCCAATTATGGAAATATTCATGGCCAATCACAGATTCGATATTCAGATAATCTTTATCCGTCGCGGTTTCGCTTTTAGCTAAAACATATTTAGAGTTAAAGACATTCAGCCCTTTATTTTCCATTGCTCCCATGTTGAAGAAATCAACGGCAACAATCATATAGATATCAAGGTCATACTCTAAACCAAAGCGTTCTTCATCCCATTTCATTGCATTTTTAAGAGACTGCATTGCCCAAGGAGCACGGTCTAAATTACCTTTATCAACAAAAAGTTCTAACGCAACTTCACGGCCACTACGAGTCACAAAGGTGTCTTTTAAAACGTCAAAATCGCCTGCTACTAAGGCAAATAAATAACTTGGTTTTGGGAATGGGTCTTCCCACTTAACCCAATGGCGACCGTCTTCTAACTCACCTTCTGCGATACGGTTACCATTTGACAGTAAATAAGGATAACGTGATTTATCTGCTGTAATTGTAGTGGTATAGCGAGCCAGCACATCTGGTCGGTCTTGGTAATAGGTAATATGGCGAAAACCTTCCGCTTCACATTGTGTGCATAGCGCCTCACCTGAAACATATAGCCCTTCTAGCGCTGTATTTTTTTCAGGACTAATTTCATTCACAATCCGCAGTGTGAATGATTCAGGTAATGACTCAATAATCAATTTACCTTCAGATTCTTTATAGTTTTGCCACGCTTTGCCATCGACTTCGAGGCTGACTAACGATAAATCTTCGCCATTGAGTTCAAGCGTTGAAGATTGCGGATTAAGGCGTTTTACCTTGCTTACTGCGGTAACCACTGTCTTCACTGGGTCAAGATTAAAATCGAGGTCAATTTCTGTAATTGTGTAATCAGGTGCTTGATAATCCTGACGATATTTCGCTTGTCTTAACTGGGTCATAAGTAACCTTTTAATTCGTTATATTCAATATCGTACTTCTTTAATACTTATACAATACTATAAGCCACAATAATGTGAATGGATTTGAGAAACATTTTCATCAAAAAATGTTATCTATTTTTATGGCTATGTTAGCTTTGTATGTCTCACCCTACTTAACTTTGTTAAAAATTCGTTTGTTTGTTGGTGCTATAGCACTATTAAATATTTTATGGCGTGTTAGTATCTTTTCGTGATTAATGCTTTTGTCTGTTTCTATGGGCAGAATATACATAAAACGTATTTATTTGATTTCATAGTAATACAGAAAGGCAATACGCGAATTTAGGTTGCCGTGCTCCTTGAAAACAAGAGATAGAATAACACTTCTATCTTTTGCTAAAGTGGGTATACTTTTGCAACTTTAACGATTTAGCTAACGACTATTGCTGCTTTTATCTCATTGTGACTTTTTGGAAAACAAGAGTAAAAATGAATAGCATTAGTGGTAAAGATAAGCTCCGCGAGGATGTCTGCGTGCCATGAATTTAGACGCTACACCAATTATTACATCACTGCTTGATACCGATGCTTACAAGCTTCATATGCAGCAGGCCGTTTTCCACCGTTACCACCAGGTACCGGTTGTCGCTGAGTTCCGCTGTCGTAGCAGTGAGATCTTAGGTGCTTACGCCGATGAAATTAGGCAACAAATTCAGTTAATGGCTAAATTGTCACTTTCTGATGATGAGCTGAATTTTCTCCGCCGCTTACCTTTCTTCCAAGAAGACTATCTTATGTGGTTAAAGTCATTCCGCTTTAACCCAGAACAAGTCGTTGTCAGCACCACAAATGAAGGTCAGTTAGCGATCCGCATCAGTGGGCCTTGGCGTGAAGTGATTATGTGGGAGGTACCGCTCCTTGCATTGGTCAGTGAAATCATCCAAAAAGATAGGCACCCAAACATTCATCCTGATGATGCTGTTCAGCAACTCAAAAAGCTGCTAAATGTTTTCTATCAGCAAGCCGATGAACACCAACTTGATTTGTCTAACTTTAAGCTCATGGACTTTGGCACGCGCCGCCGTTTCTCCTACGACGTACAATCCGCCATTGTTTCAATGCTTAAACAAGAGTTTCCTTATCTTGTTGGGACGAGCAATTACAAACTTGCACACGAATTAGATTTATCCCCTGTTGGCACACAAGCCCATGAGTGGTTCCAAGCCCATCAACAAATCAGCCCTGAGTTAGCAAATAGCCAACGTGAGGCATTGCAGAGCTGGCTTGATGAATACCCTAATCACCTAGGTGTGGCATTAACTGACTGTATCACCATGGATGCCTTTTTGCGTGATTTTGATGCTAACTTTGCGAACCGCTACCAAGGGTTGCGTCATGACTCAGGGGACCCGATCGAATGGGGTGAAAAAGCCATCGCTCATTACCAAAAATTGGGTATTGACCCGATGAGCAAAACGTTAGTGTTCTCTGACAGCTTAGACTTACAAAAAGCACTTGAGTTATATCGTTATTTTCATCAGCGGATTAACCTTGTTTTTGGTATCGGTACTCGTCTAACCTGCAATATTCCACATGTAACCCCGTTGAATATTGTGATTAAGCTCGTCGAGTGCAATGGTAAGCCTGTCGCTAAGCTCTCAGATAGCCCAGGCAAAACCATTTGTGAAGATGATGAGTTCGTCAACCAACTCAGAAAAGCGTTTGACCTACCTAAAATGGAAAAAGCCAGCTAATTAAGTCGCTTTTCCCTAGCTCTGAGTAAGAATTTGCACTTTTCTTGCCCAGAGCTTCAAAACCCCCTTTTTCTTTTATTCACTTACTATTACTATAGCTTTTAAGCTCAATAACCATGCTTCGCTTCAACAGAAATGTTTTATCGCGATTTTTTACTTGTTTCCTAACAAATGGCAAGTAACATAGAGCTTTGGCCCCTGAAAAATGGGTTTAATATTGAAGAAGCCTTATTAATCTGCTTCATCCGCCATTCGCATAATAACAATGTTGTTGTGCCTTTGAACTCGGTGTTGAATATTCCTATTACGAAAGTTGGAATACACCCTAAATAATTCGAGTTGTAGGAAGGCGGCTAGCAAATTGAGCCCTAGGAGCATACATAAGTATGTGACTAGGGTCAGTTTGTGAAGCCAACACACCTACAGCTCGAAGTATGACGGGTTGCAGATGCATAAGATTAACCATTATATAGAAGAGAGTGAATTATATGATAGTAGCGCCTGTAGTCGACGTACTGCAAGGCCGAGTGGCGGTAGGCACAGAAGTCACCGTTCAAGGCTGGGTACGTACAAGGAGAGATTCAAATGCTGGTTTTTCTTTCCTCGCCGTTTATGACGGTTCTTGCTTTAATCCGTTACAGGCTATCATTAATAATAATTTACCTAATTATAATGACGAAGTCCTGCATCTCACAACGGGTTGTTCGGTTGAAGTTACGGGTACCGTAAAAGAATCCCCAGGCCAAGGTCAATCATTTGAACTTGAAGCCACAAACGTTAAAGTGGTTGGTTGGGTTGAAGACCCTGACACCTACCCAATGGCAGCAAAACGCCACAGCGTTGAGTTCTTACGTGAAGCAGCCCACTTGCGCCCGCGCACTAACTTAATTGGTGCCGTTGCGCGTGTGCGCCACACTTTAGCGCAAGCTATCCACCGTTTCTTTGATGAACAAGGCTACTTCTGGGTTTCAACTCCAGTGATCACTGCGTCAGACACCGAAGGCGCGGGTGAAATGTTCCGTGTTTCCACGTTGGATTACAACAACCTGCCACGTAATGACAAAGGTGAAGTTGACTTTAGCGAAGATTTCTTTGGCCGCGAAGCTTTCTTGACTGTTTCAGGCCAACTGAACGGTGAAGCCTACGCAACCGCAATTAGCAAAGTCTACACTTTCGGCCCAACCTTCCGTGCTGAAAACTCAAATACTAGCCGTCACTTAGCTGAATTCTGGATGGTCGAACCTGAAGTGGCTTTTGCTTCTTTAGATGATGTCGCAGGCCTTGCAGAAAAAATGCTGAAATTCGCCTTCAAAGCTGCCCTTGAAGAACGCCGTGATGACTTAGAATTCTTTGCACAACGTGTTGATAAAGACGTTATCAACCGCTTAGAAAGCTTTGTTAACTCAGACTTTGCACAAGTTGATTACACGGATGCCATTAAAATCCTAGAAACTTGTGGTCAAAAATTCGAAAACCCAGTTTATTGGGGCGTCGATATGTCGTCTGAGCATGAGCGTTACCTTGCTGAGCAACACTTTAAAGCCCCTGTGGTTGTGAAAAACTACCCGAAAGACATCAAAGCGTTCTATATGCGCCTTAATGAAGATGGCAAAACCGTTGCTGCGATGGACGTATTAGCACCGGGTATTGGCGAAATCATCGGTGGATCACAGCGTGAAGAACGTCTTGATATGCTCGATGCCCGCCTTGAAGAAATGGGCATGAATAAAGAAGATTACTGGTGGTACCGTGATCTGCGCCGTTATGGCACCGTTCCTCACTCAGGTTTCGGCCTTGGTTTTGAGCGTTTAGTGGCTTATGTCACTGGTGTGGGTAACGTACGTGAAGTGATTCCATTCCCACGTACCCCAAGAAATGCAGCGTTCTAATAACGGCTTTTCTGTATTAACACCCTAATTTACGGGCCAGCTGATGTTGGCCCGTTACTTTTCAGCCCTAATATACTTTCGCTGTACAACTATCTCATCTTGTTACATCGAATTGCAGCTACATGATAACCAGATCACAATTTTTACGTTATCACCTTATTATTCTCCGTAAACAGCCAGCAATCTGCTGGTGCTAAGAATAATCTGCTTTTTAATCTCGCTATTCTCTTTTTACTAGTGATAAATAACCGCTTTACACTCGCTAAACTGCTCAAAAAAAACTCAATTCGTCTTTTGAAAAAGTTCCCTAATTTTTGTAATATTTTTTAAACTGGTAAGATGAGTGGTTATTTATTGTTCTATTTTTTACATTTTGAAACATCTAGTTACCATTTGTTTCAGAATCTTTGATTTTGTAGCACTTTGAGGGTAGATAATTTTATTTAGCAATGGAACACTGGTCGCCGACATAGACGACACTAATCTCTCACAAATAGTTCCAATTATTTTTTGCGAATTATTTTTGGCAGTGGCAGGTGTCCGAATAACACCAATGAGGGTAATAATAATGATGAAACGCAATATTCTTGCAATGGTTATCCCAGCTCTGTTAGCTGCTGGTGCAGCAAACGCAGCTGAAGTATACAACAAAGACGGCAACAAATTAGACGTTTATGGTAAAGTTGACGTTCGTCACTACCTCGCTGACGGTAGCAGCAAAGATGCTCCAAGCCAAGACGGTGATGATTCACGCGTTCGTTTAGGTGTTAAAGGTGATACTCAAATCACTGACCAACTGACTGGTTTTGGTCGTTTCGAGTGGGAAACTAAAACTAACAAAGCTGAAAACGAAGGCGAAAACAAAAACCGTTTAGCATATGCTGGTTTACGTTTTGCTGATTTCGGTTCAATCGACTACGGCCGTAACTACGGTGTGGTTTATGACACGAACGCATGGACCGACGTATTCCCATTATGGGGTGCGGACACTATGGCTCAAGCAGACAACTTCATGACTAGCCGTAACCGTAACCTGTTAACTTACCGTAACAACAACGCGTTCGGTTATGTTGATGGCCTGAGCTTTGCTCTGCAATATCAAGGTAAAAACGGCGACAGCAACCTGTCTTCTGCTGGTATTAAGAAAGACAACGGTGACGGTTTCGGTTTCTCAACTGCTTATGACTTAGGTTGGGGCGTAACTCTGGGTGGTGGTTACTCTAACTCTTCCCGTACTCCAGAACAGCAAAAAATGGCTGACACTGGTGGTAAAAAAGCTGAAGCTTGGAACGTGGGTGGTAAATTCGACGCTAACAATGTTTACTTAGCGGCTATGTACGGTCAAACTAAAAACATGACTCGTTACGGTGCAGGCGGTGACTTTGAGTCAGGTGTTGCTAACAAAACTGAAAACGTAGAGTTAGTTGCACAGTACCTGTTCGATTTCGGTCTGAAACCATCTTTAGGTTATAACCAATCTAAAGGTAAAGACTTAGGCGCATACGGTAACAAAGATTTAGTTAAATATATCTCTGTAGGTTCTTACTACTACTTCAACAAAAACATGTCTGCAGTTGTTGATTATAAAATCAACCTGTTAGATAAAAATGAATTCACCAAAGCGTACGGTATCAGCACTGATAACGTTGTTGGTTTAGGTTTAGTTTACCAATTCTAATTATCAGTTAACTGATAAGTTAGAAAACGGTAACATGTTTTTGTAAGCAGCGCTTCGGCGCTGCTTTTTTATTTCTCTTTTTCATCTCTAGCATAAATTCCTCCTCCACGAAAACACCAGAATTATCAATAAGACAGACTGATTCACCATCTTTATAGATATTTATGGTCAGATTACATGCAATTCCTACCTAGTTCACAAGATCTCGCCAATTTTTGGTAAAACGGTTGGCAAAAAGCCTTTATCACGTTACCCTGAGAACTCGACTCGTTCGACTAAACCCGTTTTCAGCTACACCCGCGAGTTTCGTATGGTCTGGGCAGATTACAAGCAAGGATAGCCAACCGCATTCTCACTTATGCCTTCATACCTTAGGAACTGTGTGGGTACCACTACAGAGCTTTGGAATCGACAACATGTTTGAAAAAATTACTTCTGCCCCTGCTGACCCAATCTTAGGTCTTGCTGATAGTTTCCGTGCTGATCCCCGCGATAATAAAATTAACTTAGGTATTGGCGTCTATAAAGACGAATCAGGGAAAACCCCTGTGCTTGATACCGTTAAAAAAGCAGAAAAATACCTGCTGGATAACGAAAACACCAAAAACTATCTTGCGATTAGCGGAATGCCAGAATTTGGCCGTGTAACACAAGAACTGTTATTCGGTGCACAACATGAAATTGTCACCTCAAAACGTGCACGTACAGCGCAAGCACCTGGCGGTACAGGCGCACTGCGTATCGCCGCTGACTTTATTGCCAAACAAACCAATGCAAAACGTGTTTGGATCAGCAACCCAACTTGGCCTAATCACAAAAACATCTTTGAAGCTGCTGGCTTAGAAGTACTGACTTACAATTACTATGATGCCGCAAAGCATGGTATGGATTTCGATGGCATGCTAAATAGCCTATCATCCGCTGCTGCAGGTGATGTGATTGTACTGCATGGTTGCTGCCATAACCCAACGGGTATTGACCCAACCGCTGAGCAATGGACAAAACTCGCCGCATTATGTGCGGAAAAAGGCTTATTACCTGTTTTTGACTTTGCTTACCAAGGTTTTGCAAAAGGCTTAGATGAAGATGCCGAAGGCCTGCGTATTTTCACCAAAAACAACCCTGAAATGATTGTTGCGAGCTCATTCTCTAAAAACTTCGGTTTATACAATGAGCGTGTCGGCGCTTGTACCATCATTGCTAAAGACAGTGACAACGCAGAGCGCGCATTCAGCCAAGCGAAAGCGGTTATTCGCGCAAACTACTCAAACCCACCAGCACACGGCGCCGCAGTGGTAACAACCATCCTTTCTGATGACGTGTTAAAAGCTGAGTGGATCCAAGAGTTAACCGCAATGCGTGAACGTATTAAACGCATGCGCCAACTGTTAGTGAAAACATTGGAAGAAAAAGGCGCTAAACAAGACTTTAGCTTCATTATCAACCAAAATGGGATGTTCTCCTTCAGTGGCCTAACAAAAGAGCAGGTAGAGCGTCTACGTAGCGAATTTGGTATCTATGCAGTAAGCTCTGGCCGTATTAACGTGGCAGGATTAACACTGGAAAACATGGTTCCATTGTGTGACGCTATCGTGAAAGTGCTGTAATTATTCGGATGCATTAAAAATTAAGCATTGAAAATGTTAAAACAGCGTATTTAATATCATGCCAGTCAGTAACGCTACTGACTGGCATTTTTTATAAAGCAACTATTTAAGATGGCTAAGGAAGCGCTCCGTTATTTGTACCGCTCCCCAATTCTTCTGGTAATTATCATTAGTGATACTAAGGTCGAGATTTCGCTCATAATCAATTCGCTCCTCAACAAGTAGCTGAATCAAACGGTCAACGGTTTTTTCTACATTTTCTTCTGATAATTGCTTGTAACCATTGAAATGACGTACCTGCATGACATTATTCATTGAACCAGTATGGTTGTTATGAGAAAGCGTTACTAGCCTGCCACTTTTGGATCGGTATGTCGTTTCAGCAACCTTTGCTGATAATGGCTTATAGCCCACATCTTCAAGCTCAAAGTCAACTAACACGACTTTATTTTTCCCCTCCAAATCAGTGATCTTCACATCACCTTTACCATGACCGTTGACAATATAGAGGTCATCACCTTGAGTTCCCGCTAATTGGTCTTTTCCATCTAAAGAGATTAGTACATCTTGATGCATCCCTTGTGCCAATAAAATATCATCACCTTGCCCGCCATACAGTACATTTTCACCACCAAGGGTTATCAGCGTATCGTTACCACTATCACCTTTGATAATACGACCATATTGGGTCATATCCATGACGCTATCATTGCCAGCTAAAGTATCAATAAGCCAATTATTTTTAGGGTTATCCTGCTGTAATACAATGCCATCACCTCTCAACGGTAGGTTTAAAGGTCTCAATCTCCCATTGACTAATATACCATTTAATATGTCTGAAAGTTCATAAATAGGTTTTCAAATGGAAAATTCCCCTGATTGTTTGGCTTTATAGAGTTTTTCAGAGAGATAATTAACGAGTAGAGTCATCCCGTCATCCGTGGAGGAGTTAAATCTTTCGTCCAACCGTTTATAGTGGTGAATATTGAAGTTTCCCTTACCATCATCATTAGAAACCTTAATTTGGACAAGCTTGTCAGCTGATGATTTATAAAACTGGTAGTCTGTATTACTCTTTTCAGTTGGCTGATGTTTAAAATTGATTAAATGAATATGGTTATTCCCAATCTGGTCTTTAATATATACCTTACCCGGCTGGTTACCATCGATGATATAGTGGTCATCTCCTTCGCCTCCCATTAGCGTATCGTTTCCCTGACTTGATAGCAGCAAATCATCCCCAGACCCACCACTAATAGAGTTATCTCCCGTACCACCATATAAGAGATTATTTCCACCGATGACTTTAATATTATCATTGCCATCCCCCCCCAGCAGAACATAGCTTTCTGAGCCTTTATTGATAATAGTGTCATCACCACTTTGCCCATGAATGACATGCTTTTCAGATAGATACCCTATCGGCAATATAATTTCATCGTCGCTCGTGCTGCTTTCTTTAACTGGGTTTACTGGTGATAAGCGGTTTGCCTGTAAATTGACTTTAAATAAGTTGCTATGCTTATCTTGGATTAAAACAACATTAGAGATCTTATTACCTACGTTGCTAAATTTAATAGCCAATTTTTTTTGCCCAAATTTATCTACGCTGTATAGCTGCCCATCATCCATATACAGTAAATAACCATTCTCTGTAGGTAACAATAGGCACAGGCTGTCTTTATCTGTAAAACTGTCATTTACTTTAGAGAAATCAAACTCAACCTCACCATACTCCTCTTTGCCTTGCACAATTTGATAGGTATCTATTCCATGGCTAACTTCAATATGGCTACCTGATTTTATCAGGGGTAATACATTATTTTCATTATTTCCACGGTAGGTTAACTGCTCAGCATAGCCTGTTGGAATAAACCGTCCCCATGTAGGCTTTTTATAATCACGAGATTGGTTTATCGTTATGATCCCCGCAGATTCATCTATTTTGACGGATTTTCCGTTTGTAGAGGGGAGTTGATCGCTTTCTTGTACATAAGTTAAGCTGAAATACTGGTTAGGATGTTTTTCATCTATCACTGTTGTCATCACCCAACCATCAAGAGTTTGTAGCTGATATCCATGATGTGGTGCCTTCAAAGCCGCGTCTTGCACATTTTCGAGGACAATGGTGACTTCACTTTCCACATGTTGAAAAAAATGTCCATCTATACTACTTTTTGGCTGTTTGAGTGTTAAAACCAAGTTGTTGCCGTCTATTTGAACATGCTTTATTTCATCTAGAAAATATTCTAAAGTGACTCTGCTTTGTAAATAATTAAATTCTTTAATAACCACCTTTGCCTGAAACTGATGGCTACCTTCTGTATAGCTAGGGTTAAGATACTTTCGCGTTTTAACCGCTTTCTCTTTTCTATCAAAATAATGCTCTGTAAGGTATAAGTCATCAACATGTTCAAGCCACTCATAACGGCGAATATGATAGTTGTCATTTCCATCACCACCAGCTGCAATTCCTTGCGTTAAAATGAGTTTATCATCCCCTCCTTTACCCTCTAAGATATCCTTACCTAGTCCACCATCCAGTATGTTTGCAGTGTCATTCCCCTGTAAATGATCATTGCTATTCCCCCTGACCATCACACTTTCCATATTTTGCAAATGCGCAACGGGAATAAAAGGATGATCCCCTTCTCTTTGGTAATGCAGCCTATTTTCGTTTAAGTCTACAGACACTCGGTAGCCATCGGGTAGGTTATCAATAATGACGATATCCTGCCCTCCTTGGCCGTCAAGGTACTTAGTCGGCTTGTTATCTTCTCGCGATGTTAACGAGGCTAAACAGCTATCTCGGATAAAAAATAGATCGCTCTCATCTCCTCCCGCAAAGTATTTCTCACCTGATAACACCTGAAAGGCATTTTTCTGTGCTTTTTTACCAATGACAACATCATTACCATTCGCTGTATTCCAGCTGGTTCCTTCGCTATTAGTATTTTCAATATATAACGCTGTCCGCTGGCTGTTATTCACTATATGCTCACTAAAAGCACGTTCGTTTTCTCTGAGCATATGTTGCCCTAAGACGCCAAACTCCGTTTTTTTCGAATAAAAACTAATTTGTTCCGGGTTAGAATTTATTAACTGATATTGCAGGGGTAATGATAATTCATTATCTAAAATTTGATGTCGTGCTTTAAATGCCTCAAATAACGGGCTCTTATAAGCAGAATTTAAAGAGTAACGCTCGTGAGTGGCGATACTTCCGGTATTTTTAAGGTCAAATACCGCTTTCTCTTTTGATTGAAGGCGAAAATTATAGCGAATAGACCAGCCCATTTTTTCATATAAAACCTTTAAATTTTTAAACCACGCGGTGGTTCCGACAATTTTATTTTTTAAAATAAAATCAATCTCATCAGCCGTAAATGTGGGAGCCCCTTTACGTACAAACCGCACAGAAGTATCCCCCGCCCCCATATAGAGATTGCCCAGCTTACCGTAGAAATAATTACCATAATTATCAACTAAATAATATTTCGGCTCATTTTCATAAGTCGGCTTTTCAATAATACTGAGGTGATGAGCAAATCCTGCCTGTAGAATATTATTTTCAAATAAAGCTAGATCCATATGCCAATCTTGCTCTTTGAACGCATTAATATAATGCTGTATATTCATCTCTTGCTGGCTACGTAAGGTTGGGTCTAAACCTAAAGCACCGCGGATCCCTTCTTCTAATTCACGATCCCAATCAATATCAATAACTTGTTTGATGTTTTCAACCGCACGAACGCCGCTATAAATCCAGCCTCCTACCAGTAAGATCCCACCAATAACTAGCCCAGCGACTGGAATTGTAGAAGACCCCACTAAGATACCAATAACGGTGACCCCATTGATCACCGCACTCGCAATAGAGAAAGAAGCATTCACAATAAGGTCTTGGCGCTGTTTAGGGTCTGTTACACTGTCCAGTTTAGATAAGCTATCGTAAGCTTGATAGATATCAATTCCCATCCCCACCAAATTGAAAATCACCACCGTCCCCGTGGCGATCCTCGCGCGGACTAACGAAGTCGCACCCTTACCTGATGCGATATTTAATAGCATTGGTTGCACTATCATATCGCCATAATTAAATAGAGCAGACGCAGCAAGTAAATAAAACTGTTTTTCTAGCTCTTTAATTTCTTCGTCACTAAGATCTGGGTTATCTAATTTGTCCAAAATTGCATACGCGCTGATCAGGCTTTGGATAGCACCGGTTGCACCCATTAGTTGACCAGCACGATTTGCTATGCGCTGAAGTTGAGGAAGCTTATGACCTGCTTGACGAACCTTAGCTAAAGTGGAAAGCGCTATAGTCTCCTGTTGAGCATCAACATTATTCGCTAAATATTTAAACTGTCTTTTCAATACCCCCGATTCAGCAAAATTAACTTGGCGCTCGACTAGCTGATGGATATCTGCTGATTTTAATTGCTCATGGAACACTTTAATGAAAGCGAGATCTTCTTTTCCACCTTCCATCAGTGTGAAATACATCGCTAGTTTATCAGGAGAAAAACGGATTTTATTATGTAAATCAATGGATTTTAGGTCGCCTAGAGAAATCGGTTTTCCTTTAATAGTTGCACCTAATTGTTGTAATTTGGCAAAAGCAATTTTTTCACCATTGAGCGTGACCCAGCGGTTTTTTGGTAGTGTAAATTCAGCTTGGTCAATAATTGTTTGTCGTTGGTTACGCATAGAAGACAATACGGTTTTAAAACCTGTCGAATCCAAGTCAATGAACTGGAAGTCTGCTCTAAATTCGCCATCAGAAAGTTGGAGGTTTTCACTAAAATAATGCTTAATTTGCCGTTGGAATTGCTGTTGAGCTTGCTGAGAAGATCTGTTTTTTACACTTAACTGAATCCCTTGAGGATCAAATAAGCTGATTTCATAACCTCCATTACGTTGCACATGAGTGACGGTGTAAGTTACCGATTTCCCCTTTAAGAATATTATTACGTTATTCGTATCTGTAACTGCTGAAAACAGATTTCCTATCGGTTGATCCGCTATTGATATTCCATTTTTGTGAACTTCAATATTAATATATTGGCTATACTGTTCCATCTTTTTCAACAGTGATCTTTCTGCTGATGTCGATGTATTTTTCACTATAGCTTGCTCTATTTGCGATTTACGTTCAATAAAGTCTCGTGCTAAATGACCGTCTGCTAAATAAAATTCAATCGCGTATGTCCCCCCCAACGTTTGATCCATACCTCGGCTTTGAGAGCCAGAACGAATAACCCCCATGGTTCAGTAACTCAACCTTATTACCATACATTAATTGTTGGTTAAATTGTGCCAATCGCTGTGCTTGGCTCTGTTCATAAAAATAAAACGCTTCTGTAAAAGAATATTTTTTGAATGGTGCATTTTCCCCAATAAAATTAGCTGAAGATAGTTCACTAAACTCATTTAACCTATTGTTAAATGAAATCAGTTTATGATTATCAGTCACTAACTCTAAAATTTTACCTTTATCTATTCTATCCCCAGCAGGAAATAGTTTCATTAATATATTCTGCGAACGCTCACTTAAGTGATTTAATATTGATAAATCATTTTTATCGCGATCAATAATGTCTGAATATCACTCGCTTGTTGTTGATAACTACTTGATATTGAGGGTTCTAAGAGCAACTCTAGTGATAATATATTCGTTTCAGCGTTTTGACTTAGATATTCATTTAGTTTTCGGTTAACTAACGGGTCTGATACTGCAATTTTTAATTTTTTAATATCTATATTTCCATTTCCATCTGAAAAATACGTCAATAAATAAGCGTGATCTGTCTTATTGATATCTTGAATAGAAATTTCTTTTAACGATATTTTTTCTAGTAATACAGTTAGCTGGTGGTGTGGCTGCCACTCTAATTTGGCAAACGGTTTACCGAAATTATTTTCAATATTATCAATGTATCCACTTTGAGTTTCTTTACTTTCAATAAAATTTCGCACAGCGATAGGAATACTTTTCTTACGCTGTATCTCTCTACTTGCATTAATATAGCTATCCGATATTTTTCTTTTTGGATTAAAGTATTCAGCATATTCCCCTTCACGCCAGTTAGCATTGAGAGGAGCACGATATCCCTCATTGATTAATAACTGTTGAAAATTTGAAAGGCTTTCAACATCATTAATAATAACCGCACCCGATGAATTCATTTGGAAATATGTATCTATCGACTGACGTGTTCCTGATAATTTATTTTTTCCTTTTAATTTATCCGGTAAGAAAAAAGTAATCGGAAAGTTATCTTTCATCACACTTCCAGGATTGGCATCATCAGCCCCATGATGTACTAACTCTAATCCAATGGGGCGCTCTAATTTTTTATTTAACTCTTGATTAATCTCCTTGATTTTTGCATTCGTAATACCATTATCTTTCCCCTCTCTTTTATTATATTCAGCTTCATTGTGATAAAGCTTTTTCTGTTCATTTGTGAGTTCATCATAGTTAACACTCGCTTTCCACTCTTGCCATGAAGGCATTTCTGACACTTTAACGTAATGCTCTAGCTCAGAAACTGGATAGATAACACTAAAGAGATCATAATCTGCTGTCATAGCTTTCCCCGTTTTAGGGTCACCGACTACCAGGAAAGGAGCTGTTTTATGACCAGACTGATAAAAGACTTGCCATAACTTAGTTTCTCCTCGTGTTATATTATTCAGAATAAAACTATGTGGTACATTATCCACTTTGGCAGTTGTTCTTCTTATATGGTCCCCCCTGCCTATATCCTCCAATGAAGTCACAGCCCCATATTTAAGTAGCTCATTCATACGCTCATGAGTTACTTCAAGTATTACCGGCTTTGCATGCCCTTGCTCAATAGACTGCGTTATATAACCATTATATTTTTCTTGCTCATCCCGGCCTGATTTTTTAGCAAACTGCTGCAAAATAGGAATAAAGCCACTATGAGGCCCCCAATCTGAACTTTTACCTTTAATCGTGAGCCCTTTACTGCCATATAAGCCAGAAGCGATTAAACTTGTCGATTTATAATCAATAGGTCGCATACCTATAATAACATTATAGTCATTAGCAACTTGCGTAATGGCTCGTTGATGATTTTCTGGGATCCCTGTAATAGCCTTAGGTTCATTACTGGATAACGGTTTTAAATGCAAGTTGGTACGAATATAATCCCTTGCAATGTTTTGGTTATTATGGCTTTTATTGATATTTTCAAAGGTCTTGATGTCGAAATTTTTATTTATCGAATATATTTTATATCCATCTTGAGAGATAAAAACATCTTTTTTAATTTTTGCTATAGTTTCAGGATTATTAATTATCCGTGTATAAAGGTCTTGTCCATCTAAAATATCCGTATATGCTATAAACTCTGTGCTCCCTGTGACAACCTTAATTTTTAATAAACAATTTTCCGGATTAAATTCTTTATATATTATTTTACACTTACTCCCCTTCTTCTGATAAGTGATTCCCCTCTCAGCTAAAAGTACATTTTCAGTTATTTTTAAACTGGTATTATTTATTTTTTTAAAATCAATCCCACTATTTCCATTTTTTACAAACTCACTAACAGCTATATTATAATCATTCTCAAAAATAGGTATTTTGCTTTCTTTAGCAATTTTCTTAATATGACTATCTAAATAAGAAAAAAAATCGACCTGTTTGTTAATCATCGCAACACCATAATTAGGGTCAAAGAATTTATATTCCCATGATTTATTTTTATTGTTATACTTTGCGCTAACAACAACTGCGTGGTTACCTAAAATCAATTGATAATAGAGTGGTGTTTTATTTTTAGCTGTATGGCCAATAACGACGTCCTTAAACCTCTTGACTGTCGTTCCCTTTAATGTATTGAATGAATAATTCTGATGTATATTATTTCCTTGAACACCTCGTTTTTTATTTATTAATTCTAACTTTAAATAATTATCTCTATTAACACTTTCAGATATCGAATCAATAAAAAAATTTGCATCAGAGACGGAGTATTTATTTCCTAATACCTCCCCACCCCGAATAAATCTATCTTTTAATTTTAAAAATATAGGGTCAGAACTAATAATCTCTCCTTCCTTTGTATTAAAGAAATCTTCTCCTACATATAGTGCATTGATATATTCTTTAAGTTTTATTTTTTGAGATTCATAAAGATACTGATAATACACTTTATCTTTTTTATTTTCATTTACTGCTTTATTAAAATTTTTATCAATTATATCATTAAGATAATCACGAAAAACTCTATTATTAATTTCATCATAGGCTAGGCTATCAAAATAAGTTTCATTCCTTAATGAGTTATTATGAATTTCCTGAATTTTAATAAAACCATAAATATAGTCATTCAATAAAACTTGGGCGTGCATTTTCAAAGCATCATACTTTACTTTATCTATTGCAGATAAACCCTCGCTATCAAAATTAATAATATCATATAAATAATTCAATTGCTGAATGTAATCAGCACCTTTATTGTTTATTTCATAGATTAAAAACTCATTTGTCAACCCATAACAATAACCTGGTGATTGACTATGATTGATACCATACTCAGTCATCATATTGATAAAAAATGTTTTGTTTTTAGGAGCATTAATATAATTATATAAATTATATTGCATGAAATTAATAGTTTGGTCATTTTCTTTCATCTAGTAATTATCCATAATTATTATTTAAAATAGAAAAATAGCAAAACCAATACTTTCATTCCATAAGTAATATAAAATTAGGAGTAAATTTAACTACACTCATAAAAATAAAAATGCCTCAATAATGAGGCATCAATGGATAATATGAATAGTTTTTAATTACCAAACTGGTTGTTCATCTTGCAAGAAAGGGTTTGTTTTTCGTTCAAAACCGAGATTAGACATCGGCCCGTGACCTGGTATAAATTGAAAATCATCACCAAGAGGTAATACTTTATTTTTAATAGAGGAGATTAAGTCTTGGTAGTTACCGCGAGGAAAATCACTTCGCCCGACTCCCCCTTTAAACAATACATCACCCATTGAAATTAATTTATCAGCATGATTCACAAAAATAATATGGCCAGGTGTATGACCGGGGCAATGCAACACGTCAAATGTGATATTGCCACAAGTTACTTTATCCCCTTCTTCTAACCAGTAATCTGGCGTAAAATCAGGGCATTCGCCAATGTAAAACATCGCATTTTGCTCTGCAAGGTTTTCAATCCAAAAAGCGTCTTCTTTTTGTGGGCCATAAATAGGCACTGAAAAGTGCTTAGAGAGGATAGCTGATGCACCGATATGATCAGAATGGCCATGAGTTAACAGGATTTTAGTTAACTTCAACCCAAGGTTTTCAATAGTAGAAATTAGTTTTTCCGCTTCTCCGCCGGGATCAACAACAACTGCATCTAACGTATTTTCATCCCAAATAACTTGGCAGTTTTGCATAAACGGTGTTACTGGGATAATAGTATATTTCATCGAGCAATTACTCCGTAATCTATGTCACCTATGCACAGATTACCACGTTCTTGCTGGTCCTGTATCGATATGTATAAAATTGCTTCGAGGATAATAACCAACGCCACCCGCTTTCATTTTCAATGCGGCTTTACGGATATTGCTCAACTGTAAACCTTCAATATGGAAATCCATTGCCTGCCCGCGTGTGTGGTAGCTTTTTTTCGCCACACCAGAGCTTTTACTGCGTAATTTATTATTAGTCTCTAGAGAACGATAACCAGAAATAAGCTGCACAGGTTTATTTGTTCCCATCATCATTTGTAATAAATAGATTTGATCAAACAGTTTGGGGTCGATGGTTTTCACTTTGTCACAACGGTAGTCACGGAAAAAATGATTTAAACGTGCTAGTTCAGACTTATTGTAGCGGCGCCCATCAAAAAATTCAGTTTTTAACGATTCGCCTGTATTAATATTTTGAAAACGTAAAATACGTGGTCGAGGGGTCGTCATTGCAGCAAATACATGGCTTGGTAATAAACTAAGGCCAATCGTTGCGGCCCCAATACCTAACCATTTTCTGCGGGATTGATCAATTATATCCATAGGTGATAGCTCAGACTCTAATAAATTCAGTATTAATCGATAAAATTTTGGCAACCTATTGAGTCTAGCAAATCATGCCTAGCTTTAATGTATAATAATGTAAAGATATGCATACTTCACAGAAATTTTATTGCAATTTTCGTCAAAAAAGAGAGTTTTGTCACTCAAACCGCTCGAAACATGCAATTTAAAACACAAATTATGCTGCCTTTTTCAAAGGTGAATAAAATGGTAATGGCTGAATAGCCATAAAACAATAGAATAAACAGGATAAAAACGGATTTTAGTGGAATTTTGCTGAATGGAAATGTACAGCAAAGAATATTCAGACAGTTAATTTAAATATCTAAGGGGAGAAAAACCCCCCTTTTAAATAAACAATTAGTGTAAAATCTTTTTCAATATTGGCAAATATTTATCTGCATTATTAATAGAATTATCATACTGATAAATATCGGCTCGATATTGTGGTTGCTGGTCTTTATCTACCCAAGCAGTTTGATAGTACAGAAAAACTGGGATCCTATCGGGTATATTAACATACCGTGTTGCGCCTTCTTTCAATGCACCATCAATTCGTTTTTGTTCCCAACCGGCATCACCTAACAAAATACTGGCTAATTCGCTTGCTTTATTCACTCGCACACATCCAGAGCTTATTGCACGTGCATTACGATTAAATAAACTATGGTTTGGTGTATCGTGTAAATAAATCGCATCTGAACTCGGCATATTAAACTTGTAGCGCCCTAATGAATTGGTAGGGCCAGGTGCTTGTCGAATGCGATATGGGAAATTCGCTGGGGTGATATTTTCCCAATCTATCGCATAAGGATCAATTTCGTACGAATCGGAGCCCCAACCTGAATACACTGTATACCCTTTACGGCTAAAATAACTTGGATCTTGCTTTCCTTTTGGTGCGATATCTTTACGAGCCATACTGGTTGGCACGCTCCAAGGCGGATTAATAACCACGTTATTTAGTGCACTACTCATGATCGGTGTTTTGCGATCAGCACGACCAACAATCACTTTAGAATCTAAAATCACTTCATCATTTAAATAGAAATCTAAAGAATAGCCAGGAATATTGACTAAAATTCCGGTACCACTACTTGCAGGAATAATACGCAAGCGCTGAATATTAAGTGCCATTAAACCCGCTTTCTGCTTAGGCTGCATATTTAGCCAAACACGCGTACCTTTTCCTACCACACCATCTGCTTCTAAACCATATTGTAATTGAAATTTTTTTACAGCCTCGACGAGTTCTTGGTCATAAACTTTCGACACAGCGCTCGCTGGTGTTTCTGTTGGTTCGACTGTTTGTTCAACCGCCTGTTCTGCGACTTGAGCCATTGTCTCAGGAGGTTCAATTTCTTCGGTTACACTTCCACCTTCAAGTAACCCTTCACGTTGTAAGATTTGACGTAACATAACCACATCATCGCTAGACTGCCCTGGCTTTAATGTTTTCGTTCCCACAATTTCCAAATTATCTTCAGGCATCGCCAATAATTTCAACATTTCCTTGCGCATTGGCACATACATTGGATGATTTGGCGCCTGTGATTTTACCCAACTACTTAGGTTATTAGACTCAACTGCATCTAGCCATGGTTTCATTTGAGCCGTCGTGGGCGCAATAATTTTATATGGCCGATTCGTGTATAACCAATACTGCCCACTCGCTTCTATCGAAGATAAATACTGTAAATAACCAAGCATGGCATCAGACAAAATAGCGTCACGGCCCAACTCATTTAATTGGTTATTTTCCAATATCGCCAACCATTCCCCGAATTGCGGCTGAACGCCAGCAAGAGATAATTCTGCCAATTGCTGTTGAAATTGGCTAATTGCTGTTTCATCTTGCCACAATAGCTGCATTTGCCTATCAGCATATAGTTTTGCTAATTGCGTAGAAAAAATGGGTTTCACATCCGCAGGAAGCGACTGTGTTATTTTGGCTAAACTTTCTGTTGGTTTAACTGAAGCTATCGTTTGAACTTCAGAAACACTTTGCTGCGTATTTTCTTCGTTTGAAAATGCAGGAAATTGTAACGCCATCAACCCGCATATTACTGAGACTTGCAGAGCTCGCACTCTTCTCTTCGCCATACATCCACCTTAATTTACTACATGGATAACAATATTT
Organism: Providencia rettgeri; assembly: GCA_900455085.1. NCBI lineage: Bacteria > Pseudomonadati > Pseudomonadota > Gammaproteobacteria > Enterobacterales > Morganellaceae > Providencia > Providencia rettgeri. The sequence continues at coordinate 3,077,154 of UGTZ01000001.1, forward strand.
TATTATAATTACAATTTTATTGTATTTGATTTTAGCAGTAATGTTATAGGAATAGACTAATTTTCCTTTTTTCAGATTATATGCAGTTACGTTAACAATTAGTGAGAAAAAGAATTATTTTCATCATAGATGAATTCAAACATTTATTGGTGCTTTAAACATACTTTAAACATAGATGAAATTTATTTTAATTAAAAGCTTTAACTAATGCTTTCTTCGCCACTTAATTCCATATATAAAAAGTGGTTTTTATCATGAGGAAAATATGTTTTCGAATTTTATTCAAATTAATGAGTAATTTTGTAAAATCGCTTTTATACTATTTCTTAAATATAAAAGCCGGTATTTAGTAATAAATACCGGCTTTTATTTCATTTATAAAAACTATTACTGCAATGTTGGTGCTTGTACATTCAGGTTTTCTTGCCCGAATCCCTTTAGGCCAACAACATGCACATGCTCATGTGTGCCAATCACTTTACGAACTAATTTATACGTCGTACCTTTCTCTGGGCTAATATTTTCTGGTGCTGCAATGATCAATTGCATTTCAAGCCTATCGCACAGCTCAAATAACGTCGCAATAGATTTAGCATCTAATCGCGCAGCTTCATCTAAGAATAATAAACGACAAGGAATAATATCTTTCGCACGTAAACGACGAGACTCTTCTTCCCAGCTCTGTACGACCATCACTAAGATCGACATCCCAGTACCAATCGCTTCACCCGTTGATAACGCCCCACTTTCCGCTTTTAGCCAGCCATCTGAACCTCTGTTCACCTCGACGTCTAACTCTAAGTAATTACGGTAATCAAGTAGTTCTTCACCTATCGTTTGTGGCAACCGCTGCCCAACATCCACTTGTGGGTTAAGGCGTTGATACAATTTCGCCATCGCTTCAGAGAATGTTAACCGTTGGCTGGTGAACAAGTCTTGATGCATTTCACTTTCTTCAGAAAGCACACTAAGTAACAATGCATGGCTTTCACGAATATTCACATTGAGGCGAACCCCTTTAACCTGGCCAAACGCCACCGCTTGCAGCCCTTGGTTTAGCATACGAATACGATTCTGCTCGCGCTGAATGGTTTTGCGAATAATATTCGCCACACTTTTTGAACTGATCGCCAATTTTTGCTCACGCGCTGTTAGCTCTTCTGTTAAACGCGCCAGTTCAATCTCCATTTGCTCGATTGCATCAATCGGGTCATCTGTACGAATAATATCTTGGCGAATACGTTCACGTAGGTGTTGGTATACCGCGATAAAGAATTTTATCTTCCGCTCAGGGTGTTTTGGATCTTCAGATAAACGCAGTACATCACGTAAATGTTCGTTATCCGCAACTGCCAAACGCAGCGCACCCAAGGCTTTATCTGACATCGAACGTAAGCTATCACCGTCAGTATAGGCCAGCTCACGGCGATGTAGACGACGCTCAACGCCATTGTCTTTCACCAAGCGCATGACCGCACACCAACCTGCTTTTGCCGTCACGACCTGCTCACGCAGCATATAGTAGTCTTTTTCTAACTTACGAAGACGCTTCTGTAAGTTATCCATTTCAGCTTCACATAATGTCAGCTGTTTTTCTAACTGGTTAATACGACTACGATTTTCCATGACCCGCTGGTGCAATTCATCGCGTCGGATGCGAGCACGTTCTTGAGCATCAGGATCTGCTTTTACGCCAATCTCTTGCATTTCAACTTCGAGTTCTTTCAACATCTCTTGTTTGGTATCGAAAGAACTGCGTAAGGAAGCGAGAACTTGATGGAACTGTGCACTTTGTGCTTGGTGCTGACGCAATTGTTCACGAGCACGTGTACGTTCAGTTTCTGCCTGCTCTAAGCGCTGGCGTAGTTTTTCATTCAAGTCCGCATTTTCATTCACCATCCCCGTTGAATCACTGTAACTAAAGTGAGCACGGCGCTGAACGACTTCGACTAATGCAAAAGCTTGTTGTTTAGCATTTTGTTGGCTGTGTTTTGCTGCCTCATAATCTTTACGTAATTGCTCATGTTGTTCAGGGTCACTGAGCAAGACGGTCACAATCGGTTCTAATTTTTCTAACGCATGACCATGCTTATTCAGAAAATGCGCTGCTTCTTCCGCTTCCGTTAGCTCTTCGCTTATCTCTTCGACTCTATCCACCAATGTTTCATCGAGTAATAACCCCATCTGAGGTAATAAGCGATTAAGAGCCGCAAGGCTTTCTTTGCCTTGTGCAAATTGTTGACGTTGTTGCTGAGTTTGCTCTTCAAACTGTGCCAAAGCACGTTCAATTTCCGAACGTTTCTGATTAAGCGTACGAATTTCAGCTTCAGGATCCTCTTCAAAGGCCACCGAAATATGTTGACCAATAAACCGACTGAATGCTTGGTGTGAACGCTGAATTTTCTGTACGTCAAATGACAGGTTCGCGTAACGCTCAGCAAGCTCGTCACGTTCAGCAGTTAACGACTCTAAATGACTTTCACGAGCTGCACGACCAAACAAAGGCAATTCAGGATAACGAGAGTAACGCCATTGACGCTCAGACGAACGGACTAATACCGCACTTTCAAATTCTTGTGCATCAAAAACGCTGTCATCGAACGATTGAGGATCCCCTTCAATAAAATAAACATCATCAGGGCAATCTTGTAATGTTTCGAGCTGGCTACGGACCACAGATAAGTCTTGAACCACAATACCATGACGAGCAGGGCCATATAATGCAGAAAAATAAGCCGCATCTTCAATGGTAATATCATCATAAATTTCAGATAACAAAACACCATTAAAGCGCTCTGCCAACGCTAACATGCGGCCATCTTCCGCACCGCTTGGCTGGCTTAGCCGCTCAATTTGCTTTTCGAGATCTTTACGTTGCGCAGCAACTTCATCTCGTTCAACCGTTATTTCTCTTTCTTGTTCAAGGAGTTGCTGCATAAACTCAGTCACAGCAGTACTTGACTCAAACGTTTCATGGGATTGCTCATTAAGCTGTGTTAGCGCTTCTTGGGCCATAATCCATGCAGGGGCTTTAGATGAAAGTTGGCTAATACGCTGGCGAATTTGTTCCAGTTCTTGGCGCATTTGCATTCGTCTTTCGCCACTCTCATTCACACCAATACTGAGCTCTTCTTGTTGCGCTTCCAGCTCAGCCATCAGTGCATCAAGCTCATCTGGCTCATAGCTTTGGCCATGACGTTTACAGAATTCCGCCAACATACGTTCTGCATTTTGCTGGCTATTCAAACGCTGTTGTAATTCAGAGAGTTGCATACGTAACGGTTGCACTCGCTCCGCTAAATGCTGTTGAGATGACCAATCACGTAATAATGTACGCGCTTGTTGGTATGCATCACTGCGGCTAACTTCCCCTATCATATTTTTAACTAATTGATAGGCTTGTTCAAATTGGCTATGAGCAGCATCCGCCACACTCATTTTTTGCTCAAGCGCTAATAACGCTTGAGTTGCTTGTTGCTCACGCGCTTCGAAGGTATCTAACCATTCATCTGCATTATCAATGGATAATTCAGGAAGTTGACACAATTCACGAGCACGCGTTAAAGCATGCAACGCTTGTTGGTACTGAATAGCGCGTGTTTGTTGTACATCCAAAGCTTGTTGGTAATCGGCGAGTTGATTTTTTAGTTCGTCAACTTCAATTTCAGCGGCTTCAGCTCGTGCTTCATATTCTTCTTGAGTTTCAGTCGCTTCAGCAACGACTTCACTTTGTTCTTCAAGGCGATAAGTTAGCTCTTCGATATCCGCCTGATACCGGTCAATTTTCTCTTGTTGACGCAGCGCGGCTTGCACTAAATTCAAATGGTCACTGGCTGCTTGGTAGTCCGCTTCTAATTCTGTAGAAGCCCCATTCTGCTCATTCAACTCACGCGCCATTTCGACACTGCGGACTTGTTCAATTCGCAATTGTTTACGGCTAGCTAATAACTCATTGCGCGCAGCTAGTGCTGCATCAAGGTGAATGCGTCTTTCATTGGAATGGCGCATATAATCCGCAGAAACATAATCAGTCGCCTGGCTAATTAAATGTTTGAATAAGTCGCGGTCTGATTGAGTGACACGAATGGCTTCTAATGTTAAACGGTTTTCACGCAAAGCCGCTTCCATATCTTGGAATGCTTTACGTACCCCACTGTTTTCTGGCAATAAATAATCACGTAATGAGCGGGTGATTGCGCTAGAAATACCGCCATATAGTGACGCTTCAATCAGTCGATAATATTTACTTCGATCACTCGCGGAGCGTAAACGTTTAGGTAAAACCCCTAATTCAAACAGGGTCGAATGGTAATCGGTAATTGAGCTAAACTGCTTAAATAAAACGCCTTCCTGTTCCTCAAGACGTTCTTTTAGTTCATTGAGTGGAATGACTTTGGCTTGTCGCCCATCGATAACTTCCGTCAATATTTCCGTTGGAACTGTCGCCAATGGAATGCCTTGTACCATAAATGGCTTAATATCAACTTTCTTATCGCGCCCAGCGACTTGCTGTAAACGCACACCCACCATGACACGCTGATGCTTCGAGTTTAATACATCCAAAATAGCGTAGCAGACACCTGGGCGTAATTTCCCGTGTAAGCCTTTATCCCGCGAACCAGATGTCGCACCGGCTTCCGTTGTGTTACGGAAGTGAAGTAAGGTTAAATCGGGGATCATTGCGGTAATAAACGCCGCCATTGTGGTTGATTTACCCGCACCATTACCACCCGATAACGTGGTCACTAATTCATCAAGGTCAAAGGTTCGGGCAAAAAAACCGTTCCAATTCACCAGCGTCAGTGAGCGAAATTTTCCGCGTTCAATCATTATTCTTCATCCTCATCACTTTCTGCCGGTTCTTGACTCTCTTCGCCATCCTCTTCATCACCATCTTTTAGTGATAATTCACCGTCAAGAGAGATAGCTTCACCATCACGGATCATCCGTAACTGTGCATCTTGTGGGTTATCACCACTGCGTACATCGGCACCAAAACGGAATACAGATTCGCTAATAATAAATTTACTTGAATCATTTTGCAGAAAATGCACCATTCCCAAACGGCGTAAGCGATTGAGTGATGTTCTTAATTTTTCCTGCAATTTTTGTTTATCTAGGTCAGAACCTGTCGAACGTTGATTAACAAATTTAAGTAATTTGCTTTCATCCGCTAATGATAACAATTCTTCAAATAACTCTTGTGAGGTAAAAATACCTTGGTTACTCAAGCGTTCAGGGCTGAGATAGAGATAACAAAGAATTTTGCCGACCATCATATCTAATTCAGATAACACGGAGCGAGGTATTAAAGTTGTTGAGCGCGGACGTAAATAGAAGAAACCTTCAGGGGCGCGAATTAGCTCTACGTTATATCGTGCATAAAATTGTTCTAATGCTTCCTGAAAATCCATTAAAAATGCGTGATTATCAAGGTCATCAACACTAATATGGCGACCTGAACGCAATTGGCTGTCTAGCTCTGGAAAAATCGGGTTAGCTAATGCTTGAGCCAGTTTAACTGGCATAAATTGTTCAATATTTGTCGATGACATGTGCCTGTACCTTGGCTCCGTGATCATTAATAGCTTGCCATTCTGCCGGTAATCCCGCCAAATCAGCCTCTGCGATACCTAATTTAACAGCTTGGTCGATAATAATTCGAGCAACATCAAAATGACGTTTTTGTGGATATTGCAGTAAGTAGTCATGCAACACACGACCCACATCGAGCGGCCGTTGCTCTGCTTTATAAATAGCTAACTCAACCTCCATTAGCTCAGCAAGCTTGTCATTTAATTCACTAAACTCTTCAAATTCAAGCTCTGGGGGTAGTTCACCCATGACTTCTTCATCATGCAACGCAAGCTCTTCATCACGCATATCGAATAATCGATCTGCATTGGCGTAAGTGAGTGCCCAAGGGCTATCAAGGTAATGCTGAACAGATTGACGTAACCGCTGAGAAAAAATTCTATTTTTGTCCATATCGATGGCCGTACGGATAAACTTATGAACATGACGATCATAACCAATCCATAAATCGATAGATTGTTGACCCCAGCTAACGATACGGTCTAATTTATTTTGCAGGTCAAAAACCAGCCTATCCACTAAATCCGAGAATGCTGGCGCATTCATATTGGCTTCTTGAATACGTAATAAATTCGCTTGCAGTTTATCCCCTGCGGCTTCTAAGGTGTCTTGCAATTCGCGCAATGTACCTGATGTTTCTGAGAGTAATTGCTCACAGTTAGCGATAGCCGCCTGCCAGTCTTGATTTAATAATGCCGCAATATCTTCTTTTACTGAATTTTGTTGTTCATCCATAATGCGTTGTGATAAATCAATACTGTCAAAAATTTCAGCAACTGAATATTTTAGTGGAGCAAACACATAACGATGCCAATAAAATTCATCGCCCCCTTCTTCAGCGGCTTCAGCTGCACGTTGTAGTTCTCCTGCAACAATAGAAAGCTGCATGGATAGTCTCAATGTTGAGAATTCTCGCTGACGAATATAATAATCGCTGATACCAATCCCCAAAGGGGTTAGGCGGTAAATTGCATTACCTTCAACAATGTCACTAGCAAAACGGTTAAATATCTTCTGGCGAACCATATCATTGATAGCATTATTGGCTCTTACCGCCAAAGATTCAGTCGTCTGTTCAAACCCTTTGCAAACCTCACGAAAGGCATCAATCAGCTCCCCCTTCACTCATTTCACCATTGACTCTTTCACTGTTTAATACCGCTACCGCCAGCAAAAATGCTAAACGTTCAGCAGGAAGTGAAATTGAAAAATCATTTTTTCGTGCCCAAGACACAAGTTCAGGGACGGTCTGGGAAAAATCACTCATAAATCGTCCTTTTGTATTTGTTTGCGTGCCATGACATGAATATAACGCCCCATGCTAATATAGGGTTCTTCACGGCAATACTGCTGTTCTAATGCCAACAATGCCGGAAAATCTTTCTGCTGTAACTGCCGACTTTGTAAATAGTCATGGAATACCCTGACACCACTTTTACCGATAATTTGCATATTACACTCACCCAACCAAGCATCAACTTGATGAGGAAAAAGCGGTTTTTGTGGTGATAACGAGCGTTTACGACGACGTTGAATATGTGGCGTTGCAAGATGAAAATTTCCCAAAATTGCGTTACGCATCACCAAGCCATTTGCATTATAGAACATGACAGAAAATACGCCTTCAGGTCTAATTATATCTACCAGTTGTTCAATTGCATATTTTTGATCGCTAATCCATTCAAGTACTGCATGAAATAAAACAAGGTCAACCGGTTCATCAATATACTGAGCTATGTCTTGCGCTGCACAATGAATAAAACGCATGTTATCGCTTATGCCTTGTTCCTTGGCGAGTTCACCGGCGCGCTCCAACATCTCTTCGGATAAATCGCAAAGTATCACTTGATGTCCCATTTCGGCTAGTTTGCGTGAAAAATGCCCTTCTCCCCCGCCTGCATCAAGTATTTTTAGGGTTTTCCCTTCAAATTGGCTGCACAATAATTGAGTTAAATCTTGCCAAACTACCGCTTCTCGTATTTTTCCTTTTGTCGTTCCGTAGATATTTTTTGCAAATTTATCGACAATATCATCAAAGTTGCGGTCTGCCATGTGCTATCCGGTTGCCTATCATCTATTATTTAAAGCGGTTTATGCGCCAATTTGTCGCGAAAAAACGTAAAATGGTTGATTACACCCTGATACTGGGAAAATTAATGCTAACCAGAAATATTCTCACATTGTATTGCACTTATCACATACAATGCGAAGCGACAGTTAAAGCAGGAATTATAACAGATAATCGCTATATTTTTGCATAGTACTTTATTGTACTCAGCAAATTTCAATTTAGTGCTATTAAACACTAATTTGTTATTTTTACGCCAATTTAGCTGCTTTATTGCGTTTTTTTTTCTGTAAACACCACCACAACGATTGTTCGATAACCCTTAAGAATAGGCTTAGTTATGTTATTTCTCTTAAAAAAATATATTGGTTCGCTATTGATGCCATTACCATTATTGCTCATCGTCGGGTTTATCGGGTTACTTTTGCTTTGGTTCACGCGCTGGCAACGTTGTGGGAAAGCATTTGCTACCCTAAGTTTAGTTTTAATAACCCTATTAGGGTTACAGCCTATTTCAGATACTTTGCTTGCTCCTGCAGAAAAGCAATTTAATAAACGCTATGAACTTATCACTGAAACTCCACCTCAAGAGGTACGTTACATTGTTGTACTCGGAGGCGGTTTTACATATAACCCTGATTGGAGTCCAAGTTCTAACCTATTGAATAATAGCTTACCTAGAGTGACTGAAGGCGTCCGCCTTTATCTAAAACACCCCGGCAGTAAACTCATTTTCACTGGTGGTAAAGCAAGTAGCCCTATCAGCAGTGCCGAAGTTGCCGCACAAGTCGCTCAATCCTTGGGGGTTCCCGCACAGGATACGATCCCACTCACTGAACCCAAAGATACACAAGAAGAAGCTTATGAAGTTGAAAAAATTATTGGAAAATCATCTTTTTTATTAGTAACTTCTGCTAACCATTTACCTCGAGCGATGACTATGTTTACTCAACGGGGAATGAACCCTTTCCCAGCCCCTGCAAATCAGTTAGTTATCACGAGTGAAATCAATCCATGGGAGAAATATATCCCTTCCTCGTATTACTTCGGTCATAGTGAACGTGCTTGGTATGAATTTCTTGGTACGCTTTGGTGGCATTTAAAACCCAATAATACACAAACGTTAGAAGAGCAGCTTGCCACGCCTGAAGTTATTACCGCAGAATAGTAACAAAAAAGGTGTAATCTATTGAGATTACACCTTTCGTTTAGCTAAATCGCATGTTGGCTATTTCAGTTATTAGGGACATGCTAACGACTGAATAAATTGCTTTCTAACTAGTTCAAGATCTTCAGGGGTATCAACACCAGCACCTGGCGCAGTTTTCGCAACATCCACATGAATTTTCTCTCCATACCAAAGCACTCTAAGTTGCTCTAACATTTCGATTTTTTTCTAATGGGCTTGCTTCCCACTTAATATAACGGCGAATAAACCCTGCACGATAAGCGTATATACCAATATGACGTAAAAAGGTATCAGCTATTGTGTCTTGGCTTTTCGCAAAGTTGTCTCTATCCCAAGGAATGGTTGCCCGAGAAAAATACAATGCATAACCTTCGTGATCAGTAACAACCTTCACCGCATTTGGGTTAAATGCTTCATGGGCATCATAAATAGGCACAGCTAGTGTCCCCATTTCAGCTTTGCTCCCCCGAAGGTTATGAGCAACTTGGCTAATAATCTCAGGTGGAATTAAAGGTTCATCACCTTGTACATTCACGATGATTTCATTGTCAGAGAAAGCGTAAGTATCAATAACTTCAGCCAATCTTTCAGTTCCAGATTGATGATCTGGATCCGTCATACAAGCTTCACCACCTGCTTCAATCACCGCTTTAGCAACATCAGAGTGATCTGTCGCAACTATCACTCGACTCGCCCCCGATTTAATAGCTTGCTCCATCACTCGAACAACCATCGGCTTGCCATGGATATCGGCCAAAGGTTTACCAGGTAGACGTGTTGATGCATAACGAGCAGGAATAATAACCGTAAACATGATGATTACTGGCCTTCATCTAATGAAATAGGGCGCGCTTCATTTTCTAGCAATACAGGAATGCCATCACGAATTGGATAGGCTAGATGATCAAACTTACAGATAAGTTCAAGGTTTTCTTTGTTATAACTCAATTTGCCGTGGCATACAGGACAGGCAACGATTTCAAGTAAACGGTGATCCATGTTTTCTCCCGAATGGATTTTAACTCACTTGGAGTCAGGATATCACATGCAGATATCACCGTTAACTTTAATCTTCCTGAATAAGATCTCCTGCTGGAGATGAGAGGATAAAGCAGGAGAAATTGTTCTGTTTATTATTTAATAAGCAATAACGTCAGCTGCCGTTACGCCATCCGAATTACGAGTAACAGAGAACTCAACGTTTTGACCTTCGAATAATGATTTGATTTTTTTATTAGCAATTGACTTTGTTGTCACAAATACATCATCACCACCATTGAATGGGGAAATAAAACCGTAACCTTCTTTTGCGTCAAACCATTTAACTCGACCCATATGTAATTGAAAATTCATATTAAAACTCCTTTTGTTCTGAGAACAATATTTTTATCTTTGTATCATTACTCTTTCTTGCTTCCCATTTATAAATTGCCGATCTATTAATACATCAAAGAGTAATTAAACTTTACCAATTCATGCGCACAAATCATTGTGCATATTTTATAACGCTCATAAATGTAGATTTCAGACACCGCAAATCTACTGAGAAGTTAACAGTCTATTTTGACATTATGATGACAAAACGCAGTGACAGCGACTTTACAGTATAGATTGTGCGAGGATATGAAAACTAACTAAAGAACGGAGCGTGAAATTTAAGCTAGTATGAAATCCAATTATCAATGTATTGCATCTAGATACATAATAAGTGGATCTATATCACATTGGCGATATTATTATCACAGAGGAACGTTATAGACAAGTTTTTTTGTTATTTGTAATAAGTTTTTTTATTCCACTTAAGATTTTTTCAGCGTCTGTCGGCTGTAATTGTGCTTGGACAGGCAGGAACCACCAATTCGGTTGTGCAAAAGCACGACATTTCACCGCATCCTTTTCGGTCATTAATAAGTTTTGCTCATTTTTAACTAACCGCGAAAGCTGTTTTAATTCATATGACTGATGGTCAGCAAAAGCATAAGTGTTAATGACATCTACACCTTTGTTTTCTAATGAGGTAAAAAAACGAGCTGGATGACCAATACCTGCCATTGCGATAACCGCAGGTAATTGTGTAACCGCTCGTTTTTCACCACTAACAAGGTTACAAGCAACATCACCTTCAAGGGCCATTAAGGCTTCATTTTCTTGAGCTTCACCGCCGTTAACAACGACAGCATTAACACTCTTCAAACGCCCAGCCCTTTCGCGCATAGGCCCTGCAGGCAACCACCAACCATTACCAAACCGACGTTGGCCATCAATAACGACAATTTCGTAGTCACGTTGCAATGCATAATGTTGCAGCCCATCATCAGTAATAATCACATCTAATGGAAATTTCTCTAGTAAGGCTTTAACTGCATCACTACGCTTGGGGGCAACCGCTACAGGAGATTTAGTACGATGAAAAATTAATACGGGCTCATCCCCTGCAACTTCAGTTGTCGTTGTTTCATCGAGTATCAGCGGGTACTTTTCAGATTTACCACCATAACCTCGAGAAACAACCCCTACACGGTAGCCTTCTTTAGTAAGTGATTCCACTAACCAGATAACAACAGGGGTTTTACCATTTCCCCCCGCTGTCAGGTTTCCAACGACTACTACTGGAATTGGGGCTTTCCATGAACGTTTTAGCCCGATTTTATAAACCATATCTCTAATTACCGTTACTAACCCATAAAGGAAAGATAACGGCAGTAATAAGAGATACAGACATGATTTACCAGACCAAATACGTTCTATCATTGTTTAAATTGAATACTATGTAATTGTGAATATGCACCATCTTGAGCTAATAGCGATGCATGGTTACCACGTTCAATGATTCGTCCATCTTGTACAACTAATATTTCATCCGCATTTTCTATCGTCGATAACCGGTGGGCAATGACCAAAGATGTTCTATTTTTCTGTAACTCGTCGAGAGCTGCTTGAATAGCACGTTCAGACTCTGTATCTAGTGCTGATGTCGCCTCATCAAGAATAAGAATTGGAGCGTCACGTAGAAGTGCTCGAGCAATTGCTATTCTTTGACGTTGTCCGCCAGAAAGCATAACACCATTTTCCCCAATAACAGTATCTAGACCTTTTTCAAGTTTAGCAATGAAATCCATTGCATAGGCCATTTCTGCAGCTTTCTCTATTTGCTCACGGCTGTAACTACCATCTGTTGCGTAGGCAATATTATTCGCTATTGTATCGTTAAATAGATAAACATGCTGAGAAACTAACGCGACTTGGCTACGTAATGAAGACAATGTGTATTCACGGATGTCATGGCCATCAATTTGAATAGACCCTTCGTCAATGTCATAAAAACGTGTAATCAAATTTGCAATTGTAGATTTACCTGAGCCCGATCGCCCAACTAGAGCAACTGATTTTCCTGCTGGCAAAGTAAACGAGACATCGTCTAATGCAGGATGCTCTTTGGTTGCATAGGTAAAGGTGACATGCTCAAATTTAACATCACCTTTAACTTCTTTAAGTTCTTTAGTTCCGTTATCTTTCTCTTGTTCAGAATCTAAGATAGCAAATAAAGTTTGGCAAGCCGCCATTCCACGTTGGAATTGAGAGTTAACGTTCGTTAATGATTTTAACGGACGCATCAATGCAAACATTGATGAGAATACAACAGCAATTGTACCCGATGTTAATTCATCACGAATTTCAGGAAAACTCGCAGCATATAGGACAAATGCTAATGCAAATGATGCAATTAACTGAACAATAGGGTCTGAAATTGCTGAAGCTGTTACCATTTTCATATTTTGACGGCGCATATTGTTACTGACTTTATTAAAACGTTCAGTCTCAACTTTCTGCCCACCAAAAATTAAAACTTCTTTATGGCCTTTTAACATTTGTTCAGCACTAGCCGTCACATGCCCCATACCCGTTTGCATATTTTTACTGATCTTACGAAAACGTTTGGAGACAATACGAATAGTGACGGATACAACGGGGGCGATCACGATTAAAATAAGGGAGAGTTGCCAGCTATAATAAAACATCATCGCAAACAGCCCGATGATATAAGCACTTTCCCGAATAATTGTAATTAATGCCCCAGAAGAAGAGGATGCAACTTGTTCTGAGTCATAGGTAATCCTAGATAACAGTGTTCCTGTCGATTGCTGGTCAAAAAAACTAACCGGCATTCCCATCATATGACCAAATAATTTACGGCGCATGTTCATCACGACTTTACCTGCAACCCACGAAACACAATAGGTTGAAACAAAGCTAGACCCACCACGAACAATCATTAATCCTAACACCGCGAGCGGAAGCCATTTTAAAACGTCATTATCTGCCTTATCAAAGCCTTCATCCAATAAAGGTTTTAATAAAGAAATCATAAACGCGTCACCTGCTGCGTTTATGATAAGTGCTATTGCTGCAACGATTAAACCCGCTTTAAAAGGCGCTATTATTGGCCACAAGCGACGAAAAGTTTGTTTTGTCGAAAGGTCTTTATCATTCATACTTTTAATTACCAGACTTAATGTAAGCGCACTATTCTACTCGGGAAATAGCGGTAAGCCAAACCACAGATGATACCAGCGGGGCTGAATTTCATAGCGATAACGCGAAATCTGAATTTTTTCCTTTTTAAACCATAAAGTTAACTGCCCATCTTCTGCTGTATTTAACCATTTAATGTTACTATTTTTATATCTAAAATAGACTTTTGGCGATGGAATTTTCCATGCACTATACCTTGCTGATGATACTACCACCATTGAAGGTTGAACATTTCTTAACAATAAATCTGTTGATGAAGTGCTGCTTCCATGATGTGGAGCGAAAAGAAGAGTCGAACGTAATCGATTCTTGTACATTTCAACAAGTGATTTCTCCCCTTGTTTTTCGATATCTCCTGTTAATAAAATTTTATGGTAGCCATCCGTTAATTGAATGACACAAGAATCATTGTTATGCGATATTGGCGCTAACTTTTCAGGCCATAATACTTCAAAAGTTAATATTCCCCACCGCCATTTTTGACCTTTAAAACATGGAAGGTGAGCCATATTTTTTATCTTATTAAGTTTATTATTTTTTTTCCTGTATGCCGAAGTGTTTTGTGGCCCAAAACTACTTCTTACACTTAGCCATGGATATTGCTGGATTAAATAATTAGCCCCTCCAGTGTGATCTAAATGATTATGGCTTAAAATTACTCCAATTGGGGTTATATCATGATATTTAAGGAAAGGAATAATTTGACGCTGTGCATTGCTATCCCCTTTCCATACATTACCTGTATCATAGAGTAATGCCACATTATTTTGTTCTATCACAACTGCCAAACCGTGTCCGATATCTAATACCGTCATTCTCCAGCCTTCTTTGAATTCTTTACCACTTCCCCTTTCTAAGAAAATCAAAATAACCACACAACTAACAAGCCCGAAATAACGCTTATACCACTTAAATAAAACGACAATGATACTTAGCCAACATATTAAGAATAAATAATAGGAGACATTGAAGAATTCTGACCAAAAAGTACTTAAATAAGGTAATGGTTTTAGTCCTAAGGCTATAACGCTATCTATCACATATAAAAGCGACTGCTGAACTACTTCTATTGGCACTAAAAATACGACAAAAATAGCAGGAACAACACACCAAGAAACGAGCGGGACAAACCAAAGGTTAGCCACTAAACCCATTATGTTAATACCATTAAATATGATAAGTTGCATTGGAATAAGTAATACTAGTAAGCCAATTTGTAAGTGTATTAATCCTATAATTTTTCCCTGAACACCTTTAGCTAAATGATATGGTAGTGGAAATATCGATAACCAATAAAGAATGGCTAGAACAGCGAAACTAGACAACCAAAAACTATCTGACAAAATCGCCAATGGATCAAATAATAATATTCCCGCTATACTCCAAAGAGCCCATTGCCAAACAAAATACCTTGCTGGTTTATTTTTAATATATATCCATAATAGTAAGGCAAATAATGCTCGAGTCGCAGGGATAGCAAACCCCGAGATCCACGCATAAAAAACAGCTAAGCCCAAACCTATTACTGTTGGTAGTATTTCATTGATATATTTTATTGGTAAAAAATATTGAATTCCTCGAGTAATAAAAATGCCAAACAAGTAAGCTAAGCCAATATGCAAACCTGATATGGCCATTAAATGTGTTAAGCCCGTTTTCTGTAGTAAATAGGCTTGATCTGCGGCTAATAAACTTCTATCACCAAACATTAACCCATAAATAACTCCTTTATTAGACAATGGATTAATTAGTTCCATATAGTTATAAATGATTTTTTGCCTTACAGAACACCTCATTTGTAATGGTTTTACTTTTTGGCTTTTCAAAACCCCTATAATTCTATTAGCTAAATAGTAGCGTTGTAGATTAAATCCACCTTCATTTAGTGAGCTGTGTAATGGCCTTACTTTACCATTGATTCGCCAAGATTGCCCTGCGCAAACAGATTCTTTTGTTTTCCATGTAGCATATAAAGGCGGAAAAACAATACGGTTGTTAATTTTTTCAATACGTACTTTGATTTTTTGCTCTTTGTTATTCAAGGGAATACCGACAACAACCACATCAATATCGTTATTTTTTTTAGACAGGTGATTAATATGATTAATGATGTTAATTCCATGCCAATTGCCCCATAGAAAAAATACAATAATTAGTGCTAAAAATTTGCCTAACTTGCCAAATAGAAAAAATATTATTAATAACGTAAGAAATAAAAAAACAAATAACAATTCACTCAACATTATAATTTTAGGTATAAATAAAAGCGGTAACGAACCAAAAATCAAGGCAATGGAAACCATTGTCATCGAAATAGGTAAACTTTCATTAAAGATTGAATTATATTTTTTGAGTGAATTATTTAGCCATCTTATTATGTAGCTGATATTTTCTATCAACTTTTGTATCCCTACATAGCATTTATTCGCTTTAGTTTATTTATTTCTATTATTTTTTTAAAGTTTCCTTCTTTTATTTTACGTAGCGCTTTCCAATATATTTTTCACCTACAAAAAAGTACATATTCGTTTGCGAGGAGCTTCGCAAAATATGGATATACCACTCAATATGGTTTTGAATTGGTTTTAATATCTTTTATAAATATAGAGAGGTGTTGGTGTTGGTGTTGGTGTTGGTGTTGGTGTTGGTGTTGGTGTTGGTGTTGGTGTTGGTGTTGGTGTTGGTGTTGGTGTTGGTGTTGGTGTTGGTGTTGGTGTTGGTGTTGGTTAGATATAAAAAACAGTGCCGTATAGAATACAAGCACTGTTTTGATGTAATAATTAAGATTTACAGCCTAATTATTGGCCGTAAATATTTACACGATCACGTAATTCTTTACCTGGTTTAAAATGAGGAACATATTTACCTTCTAGTTCCACTTTATCACCAGTTTTCGGGTTACGGCCAACGCGTGGAGCACGGTAGTGAAGAGAAAAACTGCCGAAACCACGGACTTCAATACGTTCACCGTTAGCTAACGTATCCGCCATATGCTCAAGAATTTCCTTTACAGCTTCCTCAACGGTTTTTGCTGAAAGATGAGACTGCTGGCTAGCCAGTCTTTCAATTAATTCAGACTTGGTCATAGTACCTCCCTAAACTACCGTTACAAAGGGACAACACTACTGTTGTCCCCACTTAATTATTCGCCTTTAGCTGCTTTGAAAGCTTCAGCCATAGCATTGTTGCCGAATGCTGTATCTTCTTGTTTGTTCACAGCTGCGACAGCGTCTTTCTCATCAGCTTCATCTTTAGCGCGAACAGACAGGTTGATTACACGGTTTTTACGATCAACACCAGTGTATTTAGCTTCAACATCATCACCAACGTTCAGAACCAGAGTTGCATCTTCAACACGGTCACGTGAAGCTTCTGATGCACGCAGGTAACCTTCAACGCCCAGTGTCAGCTCAACAGTTGCACCTTTAGCATCAACTGCGATTACTTTACCAGTCACGATTGCGCCTTTCTTAGTTGCTGCTAAGTAGTTATTGAATGGATCTTCAGCTAACTGTTTAACACCTAAAGAAATACGCTCACGCTCTGCGTCGACTTGCAGAACAACAGCTGCGATTTCATCACCTTTTTTGTATTCACGAACTGCTTCTTCGCCTGCAACGTTCCAGGAGATGTCAGACAGGTGAACCAGGCCATCGATGCCGCCGTCCAGACCAATGAAGATACCGAAGTCAGTGATAGACTTGATTTTACCTTCAACGCGGTCGCCTTTGTTGTGAGTTTCAGCAAATTGCTGCCATGGGTTAGATTTGCACTGTTTCAGGCCCAGTGAGATACGACGACGTTCTTCATCGATATCCAGAACCATAACTTCAACAACATCACCAACGTTAACAACTTTAGATGGGTGAATGTTTTTGTTAGTCCAATCCATTTCTGAAACGTGAACCAGACCTTCAACGCCTTCTTCGATTTCTACGAAGCAGCCATAGTCAGTCAGGTTAGTAACGCGACCAGTCAGTTTAGTACCTTCTGGGTAACGTTTAGCGATTGCGACCCAAGGATCTTCGCCCAGTTGTTTCAGACCCAGAGAAACACGAGTGCGCTCACGGTCGAATTTCAGAACTTTAACATTGATTTCATCACCAACGTTGACGATTTCGCTTGGGTGTTTAACACGTTTCCAAGCCATGTCAGTGATATGCAGCAGGCCGTCAACACCGCCCAGATCAACGAATGCACCGTAGTCAGTAAGGTTCTTAACGATACCTTTAACTTCCATGCCTTCTTGCAGATTTTCCAGCAGTTGATCGCGCTCAGCGCTGCTTTCAGATTCAATTACAGCACGACGAGAAACAACAACGTTGTTGCGTTTCTGATCCAGCTTGATTACTTTGAACTCAAGCTCTTTGCCTTCCAAGTGAGTAGTATCACGAACTGGACGTACATCAACCAGTGAACC
This sequence comes from Providencia rettgeri, assembly GCA_900455085.1. Taxonomy (NCBI): domain Bacteria; kingdom Pseudomonadati; phylum Pseudomonadota; class Gammaproteobacteria; order Enterobacterales; family Morganellaceae; genus Providencia; species Providencia rettgeri. The sequence continues at coordinate 3,094,959 of UGTZ01000001.1, forward strand.
TGGTAAGAACGCACGAATACCGTTCAGTTCAACAGTGAAACCACCTTTAACTTTACCATTGATAACACCAGTTACAGTTTCAGCTTCTTCGTAAGCTTTTTCCAGCATCAGCCATGCTTCATGACGTTTAGCTTTCTCACGAGACAGGATAGTTTCACCGAAACCATCTTCTACTGCATCCAGAGCTACATCGATTTCATCGCCAACTTGGATTTCTAGCTCACCCTGAGCATTTTTGAACTGTTCTACTGGGATAGCAGATTCTGATTTAAGACCTGCGTCAACAAGGACTACGTCTTTATCGATGGCAACAACAGTACCACGGACGATAGAACCAGGACGAGTTTCAATATTCTGCAGGGATTCTTCAAAGAGTTGAGCAAAAGATTCAGTCATATTAATGATCTTCAAGAGTTTTAAATTAACGTCCACTTAGCTTCCCGCCAAATGGGGTTGTTTCACATACCCCACAACATTCCATGTCGCAAGGTTTATGCTATGCTAATAATATAATCACATAGCGATAACTGCGTATATTATCTAATTATAAGCTAAAATAAAGCCTATTATCACGATAATTGTAGAATTTTTTTTGCATAGGTGTGTGCTTTTTCAATAACTTCCCCAATAGACATACTTGTGGAATCCAGCACTAATGCGTCTTTCGCGGCAATAAGGGGGGCAACAGAACGGTTACGATCACGAAAATCACGTTCTTCAATTTCGCTCAAAAGACGTTCAAAATTAACATCAAAACCTTTCTCTTGCAACTGCTTCATCCGCCGATGAGCCGTTCTTCAGCTGAGGCATCAAGAAAAATTTTTACTGGTGCATCGGGGAAAACCACCGTTCCCATATCACGGCCATCAGCAATAAGCCCAGGTAGAGTTCTAAATGCACGTTGGCGTCGAAGTAACGCTTCACGTACGCGAGGAAAAGTAGCTGTTTGGGATGCCGTGTTTCCTACTGTTTCAGTTCTAATTTGATTTGAAACATCTTCCCCTTCCAGAATGACTTTCAGTACATTGTCTTCAGGAACAAATTTCACATCTAAATTTGCAGCCAAAGGAACTAACGCATCTTCGGATTGGATATCAACATGGTGATGTAACGCAGCTAACGCTAATACACGATAAATTGCGCCTGAGTCTAAAAGTTGCCACCCAAATTCGTTTGCTAATGCTTGGCAAAGTGTACCTTTACCTGCTCCGCTTGGTCCATCAACGGTGATTACAGGGGCTATCGCCACCATAAAAAATCTCCTTTTCTGCAAATAGCCGAGCTACCCGCAATTAAAAATCTGTGAAGGTATTATACCAATTCAGCAGATTTGTGAAATAAGCAGGTTCTGATGATTGCTAAATAATAAGAAAAAATTGATATTTGAACCATAAAAATCAGGTTGATATCAAACAAAATAATATCAACCTAATCAATAGATTAATGACTTAAACGTGCCAACTGTTCGAAGTAATCAGGAAACGTTTTTGCAGTGCAGCTGGGATCCAAAATTGTTACTGGCGTATCTGATAATGCAACTAATGAAAAACACATTGCAATACGATGATCGTTATAGGTTTCAATTTCAGCATGTTGTAATTTTTTCGGTGGGACCACACGAATATAATCATGCCCTTCTTCCACTTCAGCACCAACTTTTCTTAGCTCTGTCGCCATCGCATATAACCTGTCGGTCTCTTTTACTCGCCAGTTATAGATATTTCGAATCACTGTTTCGCCTTCAGCAAATAAAGCGACGGTGCCAATGGTCATTGCCGCATCAGGGATCGCATTCATATCCATGTCAATGCCCGTCAATGTACCGCGTTCACATTCAACGTAGTCATCACCCCAACGAATAGTCGCCCCCATTTTTTCTAATACATTGGCGAATTTCGTGTCTCCTTGCAAACTATTGCGCCCAATTCCTGTGACTCGTACCACGCCCCCCTTAATGGCAGCCGCAGCTAGGAAATAAGATGCGGATGAAGCATCACCCTCAACCAAATATTCACCCGGAGATTGATACTGTTGCTGCCCTTTGATGACAAAATGTTCATATTGATGATTTTCGACACTCACACCAAATGTTTTCATCAGTGCTAACGTGATATCAATGTAAGGTTTGGAGACTAACTCGCCAATAATTGTAATTGTTGTGTCTTGCTCTGCACGAGGAGCTGCCATTAACAACGCGGTTAAAAACTGGCTGGAAACAGACCCATCAACTGAAATTTGGCCACCGATAAAACCACCTTTTAAACGTAGTGGCGGATAGTTTTCTTGTTCCAAATATTCAATCTCTGCACCGCCTTCCCTTAATGCATCGACCAAGTGCCCAATTGGGCGCTCTTTCATGCGAGGCTCACCCGTTAAAATAATATTATTATGACTTAGTGATAGCGCAGCAGTCAGTGGGCGCATTGCCGTTCCCGCATTGCCTAAAAATATTTCTAGCTCATCTGGATGAGATAAATTTCCGCCTAAACCTTCCACACGACAACGTGTTTTATCTTCAGACAGTTGGTAGCTAACACCTAACTGGGTTAATGCATTCAGCATATGGCGAATATCATCACTGTCCAATAAATTAGTGAGTGTGGTCGTTCCTTTAGCCATCGCTGCTAATAACAGTGCGCGGTTTGAGACACTTTTTGACCCTGGCAAATTAATTGTGCCGTTAATTGAAGGAATAGGTTGTAATGTCAGGGATTGCATAAAAAGCAGTTTCTCCAGTGAAGGTTGCAAGTAAATAAAATTTGGCTCTATTTTCTTTTAAGTCAAATGCAAAGAGCACAAATAACCGACTGAACATCCTATTTCAATCGGCAAATCTCGTTATTGAGCGTTATGACGTTCGAAATCAGCCATAAAATCAACCAAAGCCTGAACTCCCGCTAATGGCATCGCATTATAGATTGATGCGCGCATACCACCAGCCACTTTGTGGCCTTTCAGCGAAAGTAAGCCTTGTTCTTTGGCTTCTTCAATAAATTTCGCATCAAGAGTTGGGTTTTGCATTTGGAACGGTACATTCATCCAAGAACGGTTTTCAACCGCAACACGGTTAATATAGAACTGGCTATCATCAATTGCATTGTAGAGTAATTGTGATTTTTCATAATTACGCTTAGCCATTTCTTGCAAACCGCCTTGCTCTTTTAACCATTTGAAGACCATACCTGCGAGATACCAAGCGAAAGTCGGTGGAGTATTAAACATTGAATCATGTTTTGCTAATACCGTGTAATCAAATACGGATGGAGTCTGAGGTGAAGCTTTACCGAGTAGGTCTTCTCGGATAATAACGATAGTTAGTCCTGCTGGCCCAATATTTTTTTGAGCCCCTGCATAAATTACACCATAACGGCTTACATCAATCGGTTTAGATAAGATAGAAGAGGAATAGTCAGCAACAATAATTTTATCTTCAGGGAAGTCAGGTTCCTCATGAATAGCTAAACCGCCTATGGTTTCATTTGGGCAATAATGGACATAAGCTGCATCATCACTTAATGGCCATTCTTTCATGGGTTTTAAACTCACTACACCGTCTTTTTCTTCAGTAATTTGAATCACATTAGGAGAGCAGTATTTTTCAGCTTCTTTTGCTGCAGACTCGGACCAATAGCCGCTTACAATATAGTCTGCTGTCGTTTTATCACCTAATAAATTCATTGGTAACGTTGCAAAATGGGCACGTGCCCCGCCATGACAAAATAAAACTTTATAGTTATCAGGGATGTTTAATAAATCACGTAGATTTTGCTCTGCTTCTGTTGCTACTTCGACAAAGTCTTTTCCGCGGTGACTCACTTCCATCACAGAAACGCCTAACCCCTTCCAATTACAAAATTCTTGTTCAGCACGACGCATGACTTCAACAGGTAGCATAGCTGGACCTGCACTGAAATTATAAACCTGACTCATTGACCTCACCCTATCCATCTTCAATTATGGTTAATAAAATTCACTCAGATAGTTAAAGTTGTACCACTCCAAGCCTTTAGCTGCAACGGTTATTGTCAGCAAGCCTAAAAAAGAAAGGGGGTTATTTTTTGATAATGAGGAAAAGAATTTTGTTAATCTTGTCACACTCTCGACAAGCATCATTTTATGGAGAAATTAACAATAAATAAGCGATAATATCCCGAATTACGTCATTGCGCTGTATTCCGGGATATTCATTGTAATGTCTTTTATTGAGGATTAAAAATTAGCGAATAACTTTGCTTACGATTTCAATCGCTTCTTTTTCTATTTGACGTAAATGCTCTTCACCACGGAAACTTTCACAATAAATTTTATAGGCTTCTTCCGTGCCTGATGGCCTTGCTGCAAACCAGCCATAATCCGTCATGATTTTTAAACCGCCGATTGCTGCATTGTTACCTGGCGCAGCGGTTAAACGCTGTGTAATTTTATCTCCCGCCAATGTATCTGCTGCAACCATTTCAGGTGATAATTTACTTAGCTTTGCTTTTTCTTCGTGAGTAGCTTTCGCTTGGATACGGTTATAAATCGGCGCGCCGAATTTCTTAGCGAGATTATTATAACGTTGTTGAGGATTTTCACCTGTAACAGCCGTAATTTCAGCTGCGAGTAAGCAAAGAATGATACCGTCTTTATCCGTTGACCACGGTGTGCCATCAAATTTTAAGAACGATGCTCCAGCGCTTTCTTCGCCACCAAAACCTAATTTACCGCTAAATAAGCCATCAACAAACCATTTGAACCCTACAGGTACTTCGACTAGTTCACGACCGATGTCATTAACCACACGGTCAATCATGGCGCTCGAGACCAATGTTTTTCCGACCGCAACATCTTTACCCCATTGAGGACGATGTTGAAATAAATAATCAATAGCAACAGCAAGATAGTGATTTGGATTCATTAAACCATCTGGCGTGACGATGCCATGACGGTCGTAATCTGGGTCATTGGCAAACGCAAGATCAAATTTTTCTTTCATCCCAAGCAAACCCGCCATCGCCCAACTGGATGAGCAATCCATGCGAATAACACCATCATGGTCAAGTGGCATAAAGCGGAAAGTTTGGTCGAGTTGGTCGTTTACGATTTCAATATCGAGTTGATAATATTCTGCAATTTTTTTCCAATATTCAATACCGGAGCCGCCTAGAGGGTCAACACCAATTTTTAAACCTGACTTAGCAATTGCTTGCATATCAACAACATCACCCAATGCAGAGACATAAGGCATGATTAAGTCTTGCTGGGTCACATATTCGCTTGTCATTGCTGTATCAAAACTGACTCGTTTTACACCTTCGAGGTTATTGGCTAGCAATTGGTTGGCATTTTTCTCAATCACAGAGGTTAAATCGGTATCAGCCGGCCCGCCATTTGCTGGGTTGTATTTAATACCGCCATCTTCAGGTGGGTTATGTGATGGTGTAATCACAATGCCATCTGCAATATCTTGGTGTGATTGGTTATAACTTAAGATAGCGTGAGAGATAGCTGGAGTTGGAGTAAACCCATTATTCTCCTGAACAATAACATGAACCTGATTTGCCGCTAACACTTCAACCACAGTCATAAATGCCGCTTCTGATAACGCATGGGTGTCTTTGCCCACAAAACAAGGGCCTGTTACGCCTTGCTTTTTGCGTAAATCAGCAATTGCTTGTGCAATAGCTAGTATATGGTTTTCATTAAAGTTTTTACGCAATGAGCTACCGCGATGCCCTGATGTTCCAAACTTAACAGCCTGAGATGCATTTCCAGGTTGTGGTTGCTGCGTATAATATTGAGCGGTTAATTGAGCGACATTGATCAAGTCACTTTGAAACGGAAGCTGCCCTGCACGTTCATGTATTGTCACTTGTTTTCTCCCAAAGCACTGATGCTTTGTTATCAACACCAGTGGCCTGTCAGTTTTTAAATAGTATTACAAACTTTTTCAATCACATTGGCTGGAAATTGCATTTCCTGCATGATTGCATCAACCATACTACGCTTACGATTAGTATTCGTATTTGTGATCACCCAATAGGGTGTTCCTGGTATATGACGCGGCTTAGATTGCTTGCCAGCTGCAAGTAATGTTTGCTCATCACCAGCAAAATAAATACGAGTTCGGCCATGCATTAACTCTGTTGCACTCGCAAAACGATTTGCATCTAAACTATATAAGGTAGATAAAATCAACATAAAGCGGTCAATCGCTTTACTTTTTTCTGCATAAGCGTCAGATAACAGAAGCTCTCTAATGACTCTAACAGGATTTAATGCAACAGCAGGTGTACTCATCGCAGGTTCAGCCTTAATGACGGCATGTTCCTGACTAATTTCTTTTGCTTGTACTGGCTGCCCGGATTTGAAATTTAACATACGGCGCAAAATATCCGATGCACTTTCACCGATATGCTGTGTATGGCTCGCAATATAGCGGTAAAGCTCTTCATCAACTTCTATCGTTTTCATTTTTTCCCAGTACTTATTTAACTAAAATTTGCGGTGTGATTATAAGACAGATTTAAAAAAAACAAAACAATTAAAATTTCAATAACTTAAAGTAAACACTTTTCTAAGTTCAAAGATAATTCAGTGGTTATCATGCCATTAATTTCAATATTTTACTTCCGTGAGCGAATTCAATTTTCTGAAATTTATTGGCTATAAACCTCCTAGTTATCGACTATAAACTTACCTTAGCCAGGATCGCAGTTTATTCGACCATTTGGATTTTACTCAGAGCCGTGACATGATAAGACCACATGTACCACTGACGAATTGATCAAATAAATATGACTGTGTTACTTAACCATACTATCCATAAACCTGAAAATCCAATCTCAAATAGCCCTATAGTACTCATACATGGGTTATTTGGTGACCTCAATAACTTAGGTGTTTTAGGTCGTAATTTACAACAATATTTCGATACGATTCAAATTGATGTTCGTAATCACGGTGACTCATTCCGTGATGAGCAAATGAGTTACCAGCAAATGGCCCAAGATGTTATTACATTAATAAAATCTTTAGGGTACGAAAATGCTATTTTAATTGGTCACTCAATGGGTGGCAAAATAGCCATGGCTGCAACTGCAATCGCCCCTAATTTTATTGATAGCATCGTTGCTATTGATATGGCGCCTGTCGCTTACCAAGTCCGTCGTCATGATAAAATATTTGCGGCTCTTGATGCCGTCACGGAAAAAAATGCGAAAACTCGCCAAGAAGCTACCGTGATTATGCGTGATTACATTAACGAAGATGGCGTTATCCAATTTCTGCTTAAATCTTTTAAACAAGGTGAATGGAAATTTAATTTGCCTGCCCTCAAAGCGAATTATGAACATATTATTGGTTGGGAAACCGTACCCGCTTGGGATAAACCCGTATTGTTAATCCCCGGAGGAAACTCCCCTTATGTGCAAGCAGAATATAAAGAGCAAATAGCGCAACAATTTCCACAAGCCAAAGCATGGGTTGTCGCCGATACGGGCCACTGGGTTCATGCAGAAAAACCAGACCATGTATTAAGAGCTATCCATCGCTTTTTATCTATTCCTGATCCTGAATAATTAATCATATTTAAATATAGATATTGAAAAGACATGTATCTTTTCAATATCTTTAAATATATTTGTAGTTAAATATAATTACTTTATTAATTACACAATAAGACTAACTTCAATACACAGCGAATTATAAACCCTGTATTATCCAAATTCTACTCTACCTTATTACTATCTAGTGCATATTTTATTAATGCAAGTTTGGATTTAAAAATTCAAATAACTTAAGGAATTTATTAATATAGAAAATGGATAGTCTAAAATCAAAATCAACATTATATTTCATTAGTGTCATTGCTAAGTTATCAGGGCAAGTAAATCCTAAAGAACTAGAACAAACACTCAATCAATCTATTGGTTATAATGAAAAAATTAACATTATTAAATCGAAACACAACATTCGCTGTAGGAATAAATATCAGAAAGATAAAAATATAGCTAAAATCGTTTGCCCAGCAATTTTATATAATACCAAAGGCGAAGCTTTTCTATTAGCTAACCGCAATCAAGAACAAGTTCTCATTCAGCAATTTGGGAATAAACCGCCAGAGATATGGAGCATTGACGAGCTAAACCAACAATGGAGTGGCCATTGGTTACAGGTAAACCTTAAACAAGGGAAATTTGACATCACTTGGTTCCAAGCTGAATTTATGAAATACAAATCCATTATTTTGTGGGTTTTATTTTTTTCATTTATATTGCAAATCCTCGCATTAGTCTCCCCTATTGTTATGCAAGTGATTATGGATAAGGTGCTCGTTCATAATAGCTTAGTCACCTTGGACGTTTTAATTTTTGGGTTAATGGTTGCTGCACTAATAGAAGTAACGTTAAAAGGGTTACGTGAATATATTTATCATCATACAGTTAACCGTATTGATATGACACTGGGCTTAAAGCTAGTTAATCATTTATTAAGATTACCTATTCCCTTTTTTAAAAGTAGGCAAATAGGAGCGATTGTCACTCGCGTAAAAGAGCTCGAAACTATTCGTGAATTTTTAACCAGTAGTTTTTTCACGCTATGTGTTGATGTGTTGTTTTTATTTGTATTCATTTTCGTGATGAATTTGATATCCACGACACTCACAATAATATTTTTGTGCTCTATACCTTTTTATCTTTTATTGGCTTGGTGGCTAACGCCTAAAATCGAATCTGCCGCACAGCAACAGTTTACTAATATCGCCATTAATACCTCTTTTTTGACCGAAAGTATTAATGGGATAGAAACCGCCAAAAGTTTATCCGTCGAACCGAATTTTACGCGTCGCTGGGATGGTCAAACCTCAGATATGAGCCAAACTAACTTTGTAGCAGGACAAATTAGCTCCCGTTCCGAACATCTCGTAATGGCTATCGAAAAAATTACCAGTGCGATTGTATTGTGGGTTGGTGCCTCTGAAGTTTTAGCATTGCAGATGACAATTGGCCAACTTATTGCTTTTTATATGATGGTTAATCACGCTAACCAGCCCCTCATCAAACTGACCAAGCTATGGGGAGACTATATTCGCACTAGCGTCGCTATCGAAAAACTTTCCCAGATTATCAACTTACCCATCGAACAATCTCAGCAAGAAAATAAATTACCTCTTCAAGGGCATTTAAACCTAAAAAATATCTCGTTCCGCTACCAACCGAACATGCCGTTTGTTCTAAAAAACTTTAATTTAAATATTAAAGCGGGGGAAACCATTGGCATTGTTGGTACTTCAGGGTCAGGTAAGAGCACCCTTGCTAAATTATTACTACGGCTTTATACCCCTGAAAGTGGAACCATTTTTGTGGATGGCACTCCCATATCCGCGATTAACTTACACTCTCTTCGTCAGCAAATTGGTATTGTGTTGCAAGAGAATTTCTTATTCAGCCAATCTGTTTTTCATAATATTGCTCAAACCTCACCTAATGCTTCCATGGATGAAGTGGTTCATGCCGCCAAAATGGCGGGAGCACACGAATTTATTTTGAAATTACCCAAAGGCTACGACACCGTTCTTGCTGAGGGGGGATCATCTCTTTCTGGCGGTCAACGCCAACGCATTGCAATTGCTAGAACGCTGCTTTCAAATCCTAAAGTAATTATTTTTGATGAGGCGACTAGCGCTTTAGACGACGAGTCCCAAGCGGTTATTCAAGAAAATATGCAGTTCATTGCCAAAGGAAGAACCATCATCACAATTGCTCACCGCTTATCAACCATTCGCAATCACCAGCGGATCATTGTGATGCAACATGGTGAAATCATTGAGCAAGGTAGCCATCAGCAACTTATTGAACAAGGTAATTTTTATAAACACTTGTGGACTCTACAGCAGTCTCTGAAATCAGACATGGACGTAAAATGAAACATCGATTAGACAAAAACCGTTATAACAGCTTTTTGCCTTCACACTTGGCGATATTAAAAACTCCCCCATCTTACTTGGCACTATACGTCGCTATTTCTATTAGTGTGGGTATTTTTCTTGCTGTGACTTGGTCGTTTTTTGGTAAGTTGGATATTCAAGCCACCACGCAGGGTAAACTTATTGTTTCAGGGCGAACACAATTAATCCAAGCGTTTGAATTAAGCCGTTTAGAACATATTCATGTTACTGATGGGCAAACCGTAAAACAAGGCGATCCTTTAATTACCGTCAATGTGTTAGGTGTTGACCAAGATATTCTAAGTTTAAATTATCAACACAACTTCCATTTGGCCGAAATAGTAATTTATCAAGCATTGATTTCACAACAGCCTATTGAGCAGTTACCTCTATTTAATCAATTAACTGAACTAGAGCAAAACAACACGCGGGCTAGCTATCAAACACAAAAATTAGAATTTGATTCATTAATGAATGAACTTAATAATGAAATTCAATTGAATACAGTCAATCAACAAGCCCGAAAAGATGAATTACTTACCATCAACTCCCTTATTGTCAATATCAAAAAACGCCTCGATGCACACCATTCGTTAACTGAAAAACAGTTAATCAGTCAAAAGGAATTTTTAGAACAAGAGCGAGAGCTATTAATCGCTAAAAAAGAAAAAGTGACCAAATTATCTGAGCTTTCAATTCTAAAAAGCCAGCACCATGCCTTAAATGAAAAGATAGACAGGATAAAAGCCCAAAAAAACCAAGAGTGGGATGAAAAATACAAACAAGCTGACTTTAAGCGGGCTTCCCTTGAGCAAGAACTATTAAAAAATAAAGAAAGAAATCAATTAGAAATTATACGGGCCCCCGTTGATGGCACTATTCAACAGCTTGCTACACACACTTTAGGAGCTGTATTGCAACCCGCACAGCAACTAATGGCTGTTGTTCCTAACAATAATGTTCAATTAGCTGAAATTAAAATCTTGAACAAATACATTGGGTTCATCCATGAAGGGTTGAGAGCAGAGGTGAAAATAGATGCATTCCCTTACACGCGTTATGGCACGATTGAAGGTGAAGTGATTTCCATATCGCGCGACAGTACTCTCGATGAAAAGCTTGGATTAGTGTTCTTAGGGCAAATTGGTCTTAACCAAAAAGAACTATCCGTTGATGGTGAATCTATTGAACTAACTCCCGGTTTATCCATTGTGGCAGAAATAAAAACGGATAAACGCCGTATTATTGACTACTTGCTTAGCCCTATTAATGAATACACCTCAAACGCGATGAGAGAAAAATAATCGATGGAACAGTTTAATAATCATGGCTTGGATGCCTTAGTTTGGGTGGCTAAATATTACCAAAACAATGTTTCATCAGATCAACTCAGGCACGCAATTGGTATGCAAACTTTATCTCCGACAGAGTGGGAAATTAGAGAATGTGCACATACACTCGGGTATGAAACCAAACTTATTGCTGTGCAATATACACAATTAAAAACGCTTCCTTTACCCGCTTTAATCTATATAGATGGTTTTTGGCAAGTTATTAACCAAGAAAATGAATTAATTATCATTAACCCTACTAATGAGGAACGAAAACCTATTCATAACTCTATTGGACATCAAGAAACTGAATATGATGTATTACTCATTAAGGAGCAATTAGAGCCAGAGCAAAAAAAGGCCTTTGGCTTTAGCTGGTTTATTCCCTCTGTTTTGCGACAACATGTTAAATTACGAAATATTTTTATTCTCTCTGCCATTATTCAGCTTTTCGCCTTAATTAGCCCGCTGTTGTTTCAGAATTTAATCGACAAAGTGTTAGTTGGTCGCAGTCTCTCAAATTTACATGTCATTGCATTGGCGATTTTTGCCATTGCTGTTGCAGAACCGATATATGGTTTTATTCGTAATAAAATTTTTAGTCATAGTAGTAGCCAGATCAGTGCTGAGTTGTCAGGGAAAATTTATCGCCACTTAATGGCCTTACCGTTAAATTATTTTAAGTTAAGGCCAACAGGGAAAATTATTGCCAGAATCCGTGAATTAGCCCATATAAGGCAATTTTTAACGGGCTCAACACTGATGCTGTTTATTGATTTTATCTTTGTCATCCTTTTTGTCGCAGTTTTATTTTCCTACAGTAGTTTGATGGCTTGGATTTTATTGGGCTCAATGGGGGTATTTTTTGTTTTATGGATGATACTCGGCCCCATTATTCGCCAGCAAACTGAAAAATCTTATCAAGCGGATGAAAATGGTCTCACTTTTCTCACCGAAAGTATTACTGGGATTGAAACCATCAAAACAACCGCAACAGAAAAATACTTTAATCAACGTTGGAAAAAAATATTTAGCAAACAGCTAACTCAAAGCTTTAAAGTCTCAATGCGCAGTGAAGTAGCCTCTCAATTAATGACATTTGTGAGCAAAATAACGACTGCGATCCTTTTGTGGGTCGGTGTCAAAGAGGTATTAAATGGTGGGATTTCTCCTGGCGAATTAGTGGCATTTAATATGCTAAGTGCGCATGTTACGCAGCCCGTATTGCGGTTTGCCCAAGTTTGGCAAGATTTCCAACATACCATTATTTCATTACGCCGAGTGGGAGATATTCTTGATGAACCGGTAGAAAATGAACGTAAAGGGATTGCAAATACATCAAATATTCACGGAAAAATCGAGTTTCAAAATATCCGTTTTCGCTATCAACCTGATACACCTGAAGTTCTCAATAATTTATCCTTAATGGTTAATGCAGGTGAATTTATTGGTATTACTGGCCCTTCAGGTTCAGGAAAAAGTACCTTAACGAAATTATTACAGCGGCTTTATGTCCCACAACATGGGCAAGTTATTGTTGATGGCATGGATTTAGCTGTCGCAGATACCGTATCATTACGCCGAAAAATGAGCGTCGTATTACAAGAAAGTACCTTATTCGTTGGTTCTATCGCAGATAATATCCGTTTGAGTCATCCACAAGCGACTGACGAGCAGGTGATTCACGCAGCAAAATTAGCGGGAGCTTATGAATTTATCATGACATTGACTGATAATTTTAATTATCCCTTATCAGAAAAAGGCTACAATCTTTCAGGTGGTCAACGTCAAAGGATTGCACTTGCGCGTGCATTACTCACCGAACCCGATATCTTAATTCTCGATGAGGCCACTTCTGCACTCGATTACGAGTCAGAAGCCGCCATTATGGAGAATATGCCATTAATTACTCAAGGAAGAACCGTCATTAGCATTGCTCATCGGCTAAATACGATTATGCACGCTGATAGGATATGTGTGATTTGTCAAGGAGAAGTACACGAGATGGATACCCACGAAAACTTACTCAAATCAAATGGTTTATACGCCAATTTATGGCACCAGCAGACACAATAATACGAATAAAAAAGCATCACGCTTATAGCAAGTGGTGCTTTTTTACCAAAAGCGTTCATTTTACAACCAATTAAACCCAATCATCATTGATGAAGCTATAGCACAAGGGGATTAGCTAGGGTATCATGGCGCGCTGAATTACTGGCACACCCTTTTAGCAGTTATAGACATGGCAAAAGAACAAACGGATCGAACGACACTAGATTTGTTCGCTGAGGAACGAAGGCCTGGGCGACCTAAAACAAGCCCGCTATCACGGGATGAACAACTGAGAATCAACAAACGCAACCAACTGAAACGAGATAAAGTGAAGGGATTGCGCAGAGTTGAATTGAAACTGAACGAAGACGCTGTCGCGGTATTGAATCAGTTAGCTGAAGATAAAAATATAAGCCGTAGTGAATTGATCGAAGAAATTTTGATGTCACAACTTGAACATGTTGATACATCAATACTCAAGTAACGTTATCTTGATAAATCACACAAATTTGACAGACTTAGCAACATTTTTTCGCCAAAATAAGGCGTAATATTCTATCTATTTTCGTTCTAAACGGGCTATAGAAGGCGAATTTTCACCTCTAGCTCTCTTAGAAAAACAAGAGGTTAATCACTTTATGGCAGTCATAGGCATTTTCTTCGGAAGTGACACAGGTAACACAGAAAATATTGCCAAAATGATCCAAGAAAGATTAGGCAAAGATGTAGCAGAAGTTCACGATATCGCGAAATGCAGCAAAGAAGATATTGAAGCTTTTGACATTCTACTTCTTGGTATTCCAACTTGGTATTATGGTGAAGCCCAATGTGACTGGGATGATTTCTTCCCTACTCTCGAAGAGATTGATTTCGAAGGTAAACTTGTCGCCTTATTTGGTTGTGGAGACCAAGAAGACTACGCTGAATATTTCTGTGATGCTATGGGTACGATCCGCGATATTATCGAACCACGTGGTGCTGTTATTGTTGGTCATTGGCCAACAGAAGGTTATCACTTTGAAGTATCCAAAGGCATGGCAGATGACAACCATTTTATTGGTTTAGCTATTGATGAAGATCGTCAACCTGAGCTAACTGATGAACGTGTTGATGCATGGGTAAAACAAATCTCTGAAGAGATGTCTTTAGCTGAAATTTTAGGCTGATAGACTACATAAAGAACCCTTACCCATAGATTACACCACTGTCTTACACAAAATGAACCCCAAAGCCAGTGGCGTAGTCTAAAATAACCGATAAGGTATCCTAATAGGATAGGTTCTCAAGAGATTATCAAAATAATGAGACAATGCATGGTTTCTATTTTTATTTTCCATGCCTATAATTGTAAATCAGTTTAGAAGACAACTGTATTGATGTTAAAAATGTCTCATTATTGTTAAATTTATGATTTAAGATACAGGACAAACCCGCATGACAGACAACAATAAAGCATTGAAAAATGCTGGACTCAAAGTCACTCTTCCAAGATTAAAGATTTTGGAAGTACTTCAAGAGCCTGAGTGCCACCACGTCAGTGCGGAAGATCTCTATAAAAAGCTGATCGATATGGGTGAAGAGATCGGGTTAGCAACTGTATACCGCGTGTTAAACCAGTTTGATGATGCCGGTATCGTAACCCGTCACAACTTCGAGGGTGGTAAATCTGTATTCGAACTAACTCAGCAGCATCACCATGACCATTTAATCTGTTTAGATTGTGGAAAAGTGATTGAGTTTACTGACGAATCCATTGAAACCCGCCAAAAAAATATCGCTGCTCGCCATGGCATTAAACTATCTAATCATAGTTTATATCTATATGGTCATTGCGCAGATGGTGATTGCCGTGACAATGCTGACGCACACGAAGCAAAAGAGTAATAGTATTCAACCATCGTTGATAAAACATCATGGTTAAAAATGCCAAAACCCTGATAATACAATTTTATCGGGGTTTTTTATTTTAAGTATTGATATTTTCTTTTTTCTCGATTAGTAATAATCTCTAGTAAATAACTTAAATATAACTATTTATCACTACATTTTAGCGATAATGTAAGATTTTTATAAAAACTATAATAGTTGCAATTCAAATCAAAACCTTTATATTATTTCAAAGATAAGTATATTCTGTTATCTAGAATAATGCTCTACATATCAAAGTTGTATATAAATAACATCATAGATGATTTCCAATATTTCATACTATTTAAAATTATTTAATTACATTACTATAATTTTAACTCTAAATTAGAGAGTTAATAGTTAAAATGTAATCACAAAGTTAAATTACAACTTAATCGCGTAATTAAATTTAATAACTAAACTAATTGAGTATTTTAGTAATTTGTAAGAGATTAACTGATGAAAAAAACCTATCTTTTTCTCAATACAAGTTTTTTCTTCTGGTTTCTTACTTTAATAGGGTGGTTTTTTAGCTATTCGTCTATCACCTTATTTTCGTTTGTATTATCAATACTGTTCTTGATCGTATACTTCAATCAAAAAAAGGTAAGTAAAATGTTCACCAAAAGACAAAACAAGCCCGCACCTACAGCGACGTCCCCTTCTATAAGTAATGAGTCAGAAGTGACTGCAAAAATAGAAGAACAAATAACACTGTCAACTCCGACTATTAGTGAAGAAAAATCGAATACAATTATCTCTAGGGACGTTATTTTTGAAGGAAATATTACGTCTAATGAACAAGTGCATATCTATGGGAAAGTCATTGGAAATATAACAGGAAAAGAAAATACGGTTAAAGTTATGTTAAACGGCCAAGTTACGGGAAATATCACCTGCAAAGAACTGGTGGTGAATGGTCGTATTGAAGGTGAATGCTTATCTGATACTATTTGTATTGAAAATAATGGAGAAATCCACGGTACTATCCATTACAGTAGCTTATCAATTAAAAAAGGGGGAATTTTGTCTGGCCAAGCACAAATTAAAAACCCACCCCATCAATCAGAAAAAGTTACCGTATTAAAAGATAAATTAAAACAAGACCCCTTATACTCAATGAAAGTGTAAATACCGTATCCTTGTAATCAAAAATAAAATAAGGTGAATAAATTCATCTTATTTCTAACCCCTTAATATAAGGGTTTATTCTTGTCTTAATATTCCATTCAATATTAAAAATATATGATAAGTCCTTTGGCTATCAGGGCAAATGACTGCTATGGTTTCTTTATAGCAGTCATTGCTACTAAAAGATTTTACAAATTAGAATACCGTGAATGGCATCATCACCATAAATTTAATATCTTTTTCATCTTGGAAGATATTTCCGTAACCACCGCCATAGCTCGGAATATCTGTATGGTTATCATACTTGGTAAAATGCAGTTTAAATAGCGTATCTTTTGCTCGACCTGATTGTACGGTATATAAAATATCAAAGTTCCATGCACTTTCTTTTAAGCGTACATCCTGAGCATATTGGCTATTAGTACTTGGTTTAGCATCCCATCCATAAATATATGAGGTTCCAACCTTCCATCCAGCTAAGTCCCAATTTTTTAAATCATACATAACACCGGCCATAACAGCTTTTTCATTATTAGCATTCCAATCCGAACGGCCATCCCACCAAATGTCCATACGACCATTTGATGTTGCCCAACCGGGGGTCATCCGCTGTAGGAAATAACCTTGGTTACCTTTGGCTTTTACATAGGTTCCTTCTAATTTAAAATCAAATTCATCGTAAGTGTAGCCTAGTGTCATCGCTTGCAACCAAGCTAAACCGTCATAAACATCGTTAACTCCACCGCCTGAAACCTTATCTTTTGCACCATAAAATTGATAAGACATACGTAAGTCACGGTCAACAACAGGAACTGCATAGGAAACCTTGGCAAAATATTGATCCATATAGCTTTTAGCTTGCCCATACGCCCCTTCTAGGACTAAATTGTTTTTAAAGTCATATTTAAAGCCAATTGAGTGTAAATAGCTGATCCCAGTTTCACCATCCGCTTCACGAAAATCATACATACTGCGATACCAAGGTGCTTTATAGCGGTCAGTCCACATATAGGACATGCTAAGTTCACCATTTTGCTCAAAATCAAACACTCCGCCTACCTCTAATCCGCGATATGTACCCGGCATATAGCTCCAGTGGGATGCGAGTAAAGTTTGACCAGTAGGTTGAATATAGCCACCTCTACCCCAGAAAGGGCCATATTTCAATTTTGCAGCAGCCTTATAAAAAGTCACACCACTGCGATCACCTGTCCATTTTTCATCCCAACGTGATTTTGCATCACTAAAACCGATTTCATTGGGTGCAGCTGGCCCACTATTTGATAACTCAATAGCGGTAAAACCCGCTAAATCTAGCCCGATGATGTCCTGAAAATAGCCGGATGAGAAATCGAGACTGGCATTAAATGTTGAGTGTTTAAGATTATCCGCATACTTTTTATATTTATCGCTATTTGGGTCTAAATCTTTACGTGAACGATCACGTTGCCAGTAGTAAAGGCCTCCTGTAAGTTTTGAATCTTCAATAAATTGCTCCGCATGCATGATTGGTTGGTAACCAATAGGAAGCATTGCTATTGCAATTTTTAAGACGAGCAATTTCCTGCCAGTATTGACATTTTTATTAACCATTCTTGTATTCCTCTAATATTTTTTAATTTTATTTTTCGGCCGAAATACGATTTAACTTTCCATTTAAATCTAAATATTCACAATGAGTTATATCTCTTGCGATGTATTTAGCCTATTTTTTGCAACGCGAATTATCAACACAGATACAGGCTTTGTTGCCAAAATATGATCAACGGCACATTAATTTTAATTAACTGTCATTATCACCGATGATGACCTTGCTAAAAATAAAAAGTAATTGATTGATAAATATAAAAAATATGTATGGGATACGTATAAGTAAGTGTTTAAGAAAAAATCAATAAATTAACCAATTGTTCCTTAATTTCGTCTACTCTGCAGGAATTCGCTAAGTTCTATCACCACATTGACCTAATTGCCTTAAAATAGATCAGATTACTGAGTCAAATAATAAGGATAAATGTTGTTATGCTGAAAAATAACATACATAGCTATAAAATTTCTCAATAAATAATCAAATAAAATGTACAGCATTATTAAGAAAAGCACCGCATTATCATTTGCTATTATGAACTCTCCTTTTCAATATAAAGAGTTCGTAAATGAAAATAGACTTAACAGGCAAACGCACATTAGTCAGTGCATCAACAGTTGGAATTGGTTATGCAATTGCTAAAGGCCTCGCTAATTGTGGCGCAGAAGTTTTGATTAATGGCCGTAACAATATACGTGTTAATGATGCCGTTTCTCGTTTGAAAAAAGAATTACCCAACACCAAAGTGTTTCCTGCTATCGCAGATGTCAGTGATTCTGAAAGCGTTGATAAACTACTTAGCGAAATTGGTGAAATTGATATTTTAGTTAATAACGCAGGTATCTATGGGCCAGAAAATTTCTATACAATGGATGATGCAAACTGGGATAATTACTGGCAAACAAATGTGATGTCCGCTGTACGTTTATCCAGAGCCCTTCTCCCCGCAATGGTGAAAAAAGGTTGGGGTCGAGTGGTCTTTATCTCGTCGGAATCGGCGCGTAATATCCCTGCGGATATGATCCACTATGGCGTGACTAAAACAGCAATGCTCTCCCTTTCTCGGGACTCGCTAAGTATGTGGCGGGCACAGGTGTTACTGTAAACAGTGTCTTGCCAGGACCAACACTGTCTGACGGTTTTGCCAATATGATGGAGGATGAAGCCGCGAGAACTGGGAAGTCGATCGAAACCCTAGCAAAAGAGTTTGTAATGGCCCACCGTCCAAGCTCTGTAATCCAACGTGCAGCGACTGTCGAAGAAGTCGCGAATATGGTAGTTTATACTTGCTCTAAACAAGCCTCAGCGACTTCCGGTGCAGCCTTACGTGTTGATGGTGGCGTTATCGATGACATTGTGTAATTCGAGCATTCAATAATATTGCCTTATTGTCACAGCAAAACTAACGGGGTACAGGCTACTGCACCCCGCTGTATGAAATAAATACTCGTTTTGATAATTAATATTTTTCGAATAATGCCTGAATTTGCTGAGGATCTTTAGTCTGAGTTAAGGCTAATTGCAGCAATACGCGCGCTTTTTGCGGATTTAACCTTTCTGAAGCAACAAAACCATATAAGTTATCATCCACTTCGGCATTTCTTGTCGTATACCCTGTTGGTACACGGCTTGAGCGAACGACCACAACGTCTTCTTTCGCTGCTT
Organism: Providencia rettgeri; assembly: GCA_900455085.1. Lineage (NCBI taxonomy): Bacteria > Pseudomonadati > Pseudomonadota > Gammaproteobacteria > Enterobacterales > Morganellaceae > Providencia > Providencia rettgeri. The sequence continues at coordinate 3,114,565 of UGTZ01000001.1, forward strand.
TTGCTAAAGCGTCAAATACTGTTTTATACATATTACCGTTCCCCACACCTGCGCTTACAATTCCTTCAACCCCTTCTTCTTTCAAGGCTTTCACAGGTGCTGCTGATGCATTGGCATAATTATAAACGATACCTACCGCAGGGAGCTTTTCAAGTTTGCTGATGTCAAATGCCGCTTTATCACCACGTGGTTGTGGTGCTTGAAAATAGGTGACTTTGCCATCATGAATAAAGCCTTCTGCCCCACTATTAACGGCATCAAACGCTTGTACTTCAGTGGTGCTCATTTTCATCACATTACGGCCTTGCACGACTTTATCGTTCATTGCCATCAGAACACCGCGCTCTCCAGCAGACTTATCCGTCGCTAAAACGACTGCATTATACAGGTTCAAAGGACCGTCAGCGCCCAAAGCTGTTGAAGGGCGCATTGCACCAACCAAGACAATTGGCTTTTTACATTGCGTGGTTAAATCAAGGAAGAATGCCGTTTCTTCTAAAGTATCAGTACCGTGAGTGATTACAAAACCATCTGTTTTATCACAATCTTGGTTAATTTTTTTCGCCAGTGCCAGCCAAACTTGGTCATTCATATCTTGCGAACCAATATTCACCAATTGCTCACCGCTTAAATTAGCGATTTTTTTGGTTTCTGGCACCGCATTAATTAAAGCATCAATCCCTACTTTACCTGCTTGGTAACTGGAAGATGTGGCTGAATCACCACCACCTGCTATCGTTCCCCCTGTCGCCAATACCGTAATATTCGGTTGAGCGATAGCAGATATGGCAAACAGTGAAACCAATGTCGCCAAAAGCGCTTTATTTCTGTTTTTCATCCTATTTTCCTTTCATTAATAAACTTCGGTTATTATGTGGAATTGTGCTGAATTTTATGTGACCTATACAATTATTTTAGGATAAATAATGAATTTTAAGATGATTTATCTATGAATGAATAAAAAGCGTGAGGCTTGCAGCAAAAATCCGTATCATAGCCCGTTTGAAACACTCTATTCACAAGTGACTGACAATGAGCCAAACTTTTATTCCCGGCAAAGATGCCGCTCTTGAAGATTCCATTGATGCATTTCAAACCAAATTAAAGAAATTAGGGTTTGATATTGAAGAAGCCTCTTGGTTAAACCCTGTACCTAACGTTTGGTCTGTACATATCCGCGATAAAGCGTGCCCACTTTGCTTTACTAATGGTAAAGGGGCGAGCAAGAAAGCTGCATTAGCCTCAGCGCTTGGTGAGTATTTTGAGCGTTTATCAACAAATTACTTCTTTGCGGATTTCTACCTAGGTAAATCTATTGCTGAAGGGGATTTTGTCCACTACCCTAATGAAAAATGGTTCCCATTAACCGAAGATGATAGCTTACCTGAAGGGTTATTAGACAATCGTTTGATTAAGTTTTATGACCCCGACAACGCCTTAGCCGCCAGCCAATTAATTGACTTGCAATCCGGTAATGAAGAACGCGGTATTTGTGCACTGCCATTTACCCGTCAATCAGACAACCAAACCGTATATATTCCAATGAATATTGTTGGAAACCTCTATGTTTCTAACGGAATGTCTGCGGGCAATACAGCCAACGAAGCTCGTGTACAAGGCCTTTCCGAAGTCTTTGAACGCTTTGTAAAAAATAAAATCATTGCTGAAAGTATTAGCCTACCGGCTATCCCAGCAGACGTCATGGCACGCTACCCTGCGGTAGTTGAAGCGGTTGAAACCTTAGAAAAAGAAGGTTTTCCAATTTTCTGTTATGACGCATCACTCGGTGGCCAGTACCCTGTGATTTGTGTGGTGTTATTTAACCCACAAAATGGGACTTGTTTTGCCTCATTTGGTGCTCATCCCGACTTTGGTGTTGCCCTTGAGCGTACCGTCACGGAATTACTGCAAGGCCGTGGCTTAAAAGACCTCGATGTGTTTAATGCACCGACCTTTGATGACGAAGAAGTGGCTGAGCACACGAATCTTGAAACTCACTTTATTGATTCAAGCGGTTTAATTAGCTGGGATCTGTTTAAAGATGATGCCGATTATGCCTTTGCAGATTGGAGCTTTAAAGGTACAACTCAAGAAGAGTTTGCAACACTTATCAGTATTTTCAATACATTAGATGCTGAAGTCTATATTGCAGATTATAACCACTTGGGTGTCTACGCTTGCCGAATCTTAGTCCCTGGTATGTCTGATATTTACCCAGTAGAAGACTTACATATCGCCAATAACGCGATGGGCGCTTATTTACGTGACACCATTATCAACCTACCTGATAGCCAATGGGAAAAACAAGACTATCTTGCCCTTATCGAGCAATTAGATGACGACGGTTTAGATGATTTTACCCGTGTTCGTGAATTACTTGGCTTGGCTGTGGGTAAAGACAATGGGTGGAGTAACCTGCGCATTGGCGAACTAAAATCCATGTTGGCACTAGCGGGTGGTGATCTTGAGCAAGCACTTGCTTGGGTTGAATGGACACAAGACTTCAATAGCTCAGTATTTACTGCCGAGCGTGCAAATTATTATCGTTGCCTGCAAACCCTGCTGCTGTTATCTCAAGAAGAAGAACGTGACCCTGCGCAATACTACAACGCCTTTGTGCGTATGTATGGGCAAGAGGCAGTAGATGCTGCATCAGCCGCTATCGCTGGGGAATCATGCTTCTATGGCTTGTGGTCTATTGACGAAGAACTTAAAGCACTTCCTGCGCATCAAGCCTTGCTGACGGCTTATGAAAAGCTGCAAAAAGCAAAGCGTGATACTGCATAATGTGAATTAAAGCGTTGACGGGGAACTTGCCCCGTCAACATTTTTACATTTTATTGGTTTATATTAATTATAAATCCAATGAACGTTTCCATAATAAGAAATCAAACTGTTCTAGGCGATCCGCTTGGACCTGATAGTCACCGCTTGCCGTATCAATTACCCGTTCAAATAGCCCTTTACTTATTGTTGGTAATGGAACCCCATCAATAATTGGCCCGCAATCATAATCAATTATGTCCGATAGGCGCTCTGCAATGGCACTATTCGTCGATATTTTTAAAAACAGGTACAATCGGGTTCCCTGTGGGAGTGCCAAGCCCTGTTGAGAAAATAACCACATTACACCCTGCAGCAACAAGTCCTGTGACTGCATCAACATCATTACCTGGCGTACAAACTAAGGATAACCCACTGTCAGGCATAGGCTCCGCATAGTCACACACCGCACTAATCGGTGATGTTCCGCCCTTTTTAGCCGCTCCGGTCGATTTAATCGCATCGGTTATTAACCCGTCCGCAATATTTCCGGGACTTGGGTTATCGGCAATGGTAGTATTAAAGAAATTCGCTGTTTTTTCATAACGTTCCATCAAATCTAAGAATTTTTTCTTATCCTCAAAAGAGACGCACCGTTTTCACCATATCCCCTTCTGCACCACATAATTCCGGAAATTCAGCTAACCCTGATGCGCCCCCCAAAGTCACTAGCCAATCAGAAACTAGCCCCATCGCAGGGTTACCCGAGATCCCAGAAAAACCGTCAGAAGCGCCACATTTCACACCGAGTTTTAAATGAGACAACGGAACGTCCACACGAGATTGCGGTATGAGGGCCTTCATGCACTCATAGGTTTGCTTCAATGCTGTTTGCATCATTTCTTCTTCGCTACTCCACTCTTGCTGGCGAAAGTAAAGTGCAGGTTTAGCAAAATTAGGGTTACGAGCAACAAGTGACTCTTTAAACATTTTACGCTGTGCTTTTTCACAGCCCAAACTGAATACCGTAATACCGATGACATTAGGGTGATCCGCATAAGCAGCAAGCACATCACACATCGTTTTACTGTCAGAGGTCGCTCCACCACAACCACTCGTGACCGTAATACAACGTACACCTTCTATATGTGGGAATAATTTAGGTTTTGCAGTGCCCCCTTGCTCACCAGCTGTTAAATCCAACGCAAAATCTTTCAAACTATTATTGGTATAACCTAATGCTTCATTTAAGGCGTCCGTAAGTTTTGTTACATTGCGGTTTTCACAAAATACCAATGGAAAAATTAACCAGTAGTTTGCGGTTCCTACTCGCCCATCCTCACGTACATAGCCTTTAAATATGCGTCCTTGATATGTAGATACATCAGGTGGATTCCACTCGTACGGCGCATCTTGCTCTAAAGAAACTGGGGCTGCATAGTGCCGAATATTATTGACCGTGATAACTTCACCTTTTGCAATTGGCTTTGTTGCTTTTCCTACTGCTGTGCCATACATAGAAACAATGCCATCAACGGGTATCGCTTCCATGGCAAATTTATGCTTTGCTTTAACATCAGTCACGAGGGTCACATCTTCACTTCCCCAGTGGTAAATATCCCCTGCTTGCAGGTCCTTTAAGGCAACAATTAGGTTATCGCTCTCATCAATTTTGAGAATTTTTTGCATGTCACACCTTCCTAAAAATTGTCATTAGTTAGATGACAATGCGTTGAGATTCTTGTTATGCGTATTTTTTTTAAGTAATGCGATTAAGACGGCACAACCTACGGTGATCACCGCTAATGTCACGATACCTGCGGTATTGCTATTCATCATTTTATCGACTTCCACGCGAATGATTGGCGCGAGGAATGAACAAAATGCCCCCATGGTGGTACAGAAACCAATTCCTGCTGCTAATGCAGGGCCGCTTAATAACTGAGGAGGAAACGTCCAAAACACTGGTTGAACGGATAAAAAACCAACAGCGCTTAAACATAATGCTGCAATAGCAAAAACAGGGCTTGCAAATGCTGACAATGCCAAACCTAATGCTGCGGCTAACATACACAGCACTGAGATTTCGATGCGACGAGTTGGATGGCGGTCAGCAAAACGAGGAATGTAATACACCCCGAATGCAGAACAAGCCCAAGGTATGGCAGCAACTAAGGATTGTTTAAAGCCTAAACTTTCCCCCATTAAGGACGCAACTTGGGAAGGCAGAAAGAACATCAAACCGTATACTGAAATTTGTATCGTGCCGTAAATCAGTGCAAGGTGCCAAACTTTGATATTTTTTAGTGCAGATAATACCGATGTGGTTTCAGTTTTTGCATTTTCTTTGGCTAATTGTTCAGTTAGCGCTTTTTTCTCTTCTTCGGTTAAAAAACGGGCTTTTTCAGGGCTATCATCCAAATAAAAGAAAGCAAAAATACCAATCACAACGGCAGGAAGTCCTTCAATGACAAACATCCAGAACCAACCCGGCCGACCTAACCAACCATGCAATTCCAGTAACGCGCCTGATAATGGCGAACCCAATGTCAATGCCAAAGGTACACCTAGAACAAAGATCCCAATTACAGACCCACGTACATTATTGGGGAAATAAATTGAGGCTAATAATAGAATACCTGGATAAAAGCCAGCTTCCCCAAGTCCCAACAAGAAACGCAAAACAATAAATTGCGTTTCATTGGTGACAAAACCTGTCATTGCCGACAGAATGCCCCAGATTACCGTGGTAATACTCAGCCACTTTTGCGCACCAATTTTGTTTAAAATTAAGTTAGCGGGAATGCCAAATAGCGCATATGCAGCAAAGAAAATACCAGCACCAAAAGCAAACGCTGAATCAGATAAACCAATGTCGACTTGCATTGCATCTTTCGCAAAACCTACGTTGACTCGGTCAATAAATGCAACAAAATACAAAATAAACATCAGGGGTACTAAACGTTTCCACGATTTGGCTATCGCAGAATTTAAAACAGGATTGTTATAAGCTTTAGTTGTCGCCATGATATTTTTCCCTGTTGGTAAGATGTTCTATTGTGTTTGATTCAGGAAAGGTCAGAGCGGTGAATCAGCAAGGGTTAACAACTGCTGAAGTTGCTCAATCTGTATATTGTTCAACCCAATAAATGGTGCTGTACAATAATCTGAATTAACCACACCTTTTAGCTGCAATGCTTTCTTAAAGGTTGGGATGAATGGCGCATTGACGCCATATATAGCCATCAATTGGTCTACTCGTTGCTGGTGTTTTGCCACTAACGCTAAATCACCTTGGGTAAACGCCTGCATCCATGATGCAAAAAATTGCGGCACAATATTTGAAAGCCCACCAATGCACCCATTTCCCCCCGATAACAACACATGAGCAAAGTTATTATCGTAACCTGCGTATACCTCAAAATGAGGCAAGCGTGATTTCACCGTTTCAATCACCTGGGCGGTATGAGTCGTGTCAGGAATGGTATCTTTCAATCCGATGATATTGGGATATTTATCCGCTAAACGTAGGCAAACATCAGGGGAGACAGAATAACCAGTTCGTTCAGGAAAGTTATAAATGAAAATGTTAGCAGATGTTTTTGCTGCTATCGCACTGTAAAAACGAAAAATACCTTCATCATCTAGCGGGAAATAATATGGGCTAATAATCATCACCCCATCGATTCCTTTTTCATATGCATAGTTAGCCAATTCAATCGACTCTTCCACATCAAGGCGGCTTGCCCCTGCATAAACACGCATTTCCTCCTTGGGATAACGACCACATAGGTCGATGAGTTTTTTTGAGCTCTGCATATTGAGCGCAAAAAACTCCCCGTGCTTCCCATAGTGACAAAACCGGAGACTTTGCCCTTCAATGAGTCATAAACACGTATATTTTGTTCTATATCCACTCGACCTTTGTCATCAAAGATGGTCACTACTGGAGTGATATAACGACTTTCCATACTGATAATCTCCTCATAAACTTTTTGTTCATATATACAAACTTCATTCATAAATAAAAACCAATAACAAGAAATCATGAATCATTGATTGAGTCAAATTCATCCAATTCATATAAAAATTTTATGTAATGATTTGATTAAAAAGGTATTTGAAGGGATTAAATGGCCATAAAGCTAACTAAAGAATACTTTTTTATTACTAAATTTTGAGCAAGGTCACGCCTTTTGGATGGCTTTACCCATTATTAAGAGTGACCAATTTGAGATTAAACGTATTCCTGAGATGATTTACATAGTGGTATTTTAAACCTAGAATAGCGACAAAATTAATCAGGGAGGTGGTTTAATGTCTACGGGGCACATGCCGACAATTCGGGTATTAGAAATACTGCAAGTTTTATCGGCTGAAAATACTGGGCTTTCTTTGACGCAACTTTCTGATAAAACACAAATATTAAAAGGGACGATTTATCCTATCTTAAAAACATTGGTTGAACATCGATATATTAATTACGATGATAATAGCCAGTTATATTATTTAGGTATCGCCTGCTCGCTTCTTTCCCGCTCATTTTTCGAAAAATCCTATTGGCTAAAAATGGTTCATCGGGAAATGGTACATATCGTTGATGAATGCAATGAAGTGTGCCAAATGGGGATTTTAGACGGTGCTAATGTGTTATACATTGATAAAGTTCAATCGGCGCAAAAGGTCCAATTAATCTCTAATATTGGAACTCGTTTGCCTGCGATTTACTCGGCACTGGGTAAGGCTATGATTTTTAACTACAGTGACCAGCAAATTTCCGAACTTTATCCTTCGGGTTTTACTCCGTTAACCCAATACAGCGTGCAAACTTTGGCTGAACTGCGCCTACAGCTTAACGCGGTTCGCGAAAATAGTTATGCCGTTGATAATAAAGAAATTGATGAAGAAACCATTTGTTATGCTGTCTCATTACGACAACGCAATAACATCATTGCGGCAATCAGTGTGTCTATCCCAACCTTCCGCATCGATGAACCCAAAGTGAACCAAGTCATCAAAACGCTCTTAACTAGTCGAGAACGTATTGAGCAAGAACTAAACACTCTTGACAATATTGAATTTTATACCTAGTTACAACGTTAAAAACGGATTGTTTTATTAAGATATATCACTTTAATTTATCGATTAATTTATATTAATCTTTTATTATTTGCATAATTGTTAGATAAATATTGCAAAAATATGGTTTGGCTAAGGAATATATATCGGAATCTCCCCTAATTAACTAGGGCATTATGCAAACATAAGTTAAATTATATGCCAAAGAGATCATATTCATCTTAAATAGTTAACATTTACGCGTATATTTTTACTTATTTTGCTGGCCAAAACTGACTTTATAAAAATTTTATATAAATTTTAAAAAATATTTAAACCTTATTTATCAAATGGATAAGTTGTAATTTAACATTAAATTAACCGTTTTCACCACTCTCTCTAGAGAGTTCATGATCCATATCAAATTTATCAATTCTCCCCTTTGTTACTATTATTGCGTGCTATAATTAATCAACTTTGTAAGAGAGTGTTGGTATGAAAGCTGACAACCCTTTTAATTTATTGCCACCAGCTGTAATGGCGCAAGTCGCAGATGATGCCTCTGTTTATAAGGCAAATAAACATCCTGCAATTACTTACTTGTCAGCATTCACTGCCGGTATTTTTATCTCTATCGCATTTGTATTCTATATCACGGCAACAACCGGGGCAGCTGAAGCGCCTTATGGTTTCACTAAACTTATTGGCGGGATTTGTTTCTCCTTAGGCCTGATGTTAGTGGTTGTATGTGGTGCAGACCTTTTCACCTCCACCGTACTCACTATCGTCTCAAAAGCCACAGGTAGAATCACTTGGGGGCAAATGTTTCTCAACTGGTTTAATGTCTATATTGGTAACTTAATTGGCGCGCTGTTCTTTGTTGCACTGATTTGGTTTGCAGGACAATACACCGCAGCCAATGGCCAATGGGGATTAAATGTATTACAAACCACCAGCCATAAATTGCACCATACCTTTATTGAAGCGGTTGCATTAGGAATTTTAGCAAACTTAATGGTTTGCCTTGCCGTTTGGATGAGTTACTCCGGCCGTAGTTTAACTGATAAACTGGTCGTTCTAGTGTTACCTGTCGCGATGTTTGTGGCGAGTGGTTTTGAGCATAGTATTGCAAACATGTTCATGATCCCATTAGGTATTATGATTAAAGAGTTTGCACCTGCTGAATATTGGTCTCAAATAAATATGTCTCCTGATCAATTTTCACACCTAACAGTCGGTAACTTTATTACAGATAACTTAATTCCAGTTACTATCGGAAATATTATTGGCGGCGCGATTTTAGTCGGCCTCATTTATTGGTTTATGCATTTACGTAGTGGCCAAAAACATTAATAGCCACTGACACACACGAAAAGATTTATTAAGATCCCTAAAAGATCCATTGTTAAAAGGTAAAAGTATCATGTCCGAGTTAAATGAAAAATTCGCTTTAGCATGGCAAGGTTTTAACCAAGGTGACTGGCAGAATAACGTCAACGTACGTGATTTCATCCAGAAAAACTACACTCCATATGAAGGTGATGAATCTTTCTTAGCAGGCTCTACTCCAGCAACTGACACGTTGTGGGATAAAGTCATGGAAGGGATCAAAATCGAAAACCGCACTCATGCGCCAGTTGATTTTGACACAGATGTCGCTTCAACCATCACTTCCCATGATGCAGGTTACATTACTAAAGAATTAGAAAAAATTGTTGGTTTACAAACTGATGCACCTCTGAAACGTGGTCTTATCCCGTTCGGTGGTATCAAAATGGTTGAAGGCTCATGCAAAGCTTACGACCGTACTTTAGACCCTGAAATCAAAAAAATCTTCACTGAATATCGTAAAACTCACAACCAAGGTGTTTTCGACGTTTACACGCCAGACATCTTAAAATGCCGTAAATCAGGTATCTTAACGGGTCTGCCTGATGCGTATGGTCGTGGTCGTATCATCGGTGACTACCGTCGTGTTGCACTGTACGGTATTGATTTCCTGATGAAAGACAAATTTAACCAATTCACCTCTTTGCAAGAAAGATTAGAAAAAGGTGAAGACTTACAAATGACTATCCAACTGCGCGAAGAAATTGCTGAACAGCACCGTGCATTGGGTCAAATGAAAGAAATGGCTGCAAAATACGGTTACGATATTTCTGCACCAGCAACAAACGCACAAGAAGCAGTACAGTGGACTTACTTCGGTTACTTAGCCGCTGTTAAATCACAAAACGGTGCTGCAATGTCATTTGGTCGTGTTTCTACCTTCTTAGACGTGTATATCCAACGTGACTTAGAAGCAGGTAAAATCACCGAACAACAAGCGCAAGAATTAATTGACCACTTAGTCATGAAACTGCGTATGGTACGTTTCTTACGTACTCCTGAATACGATGAGCTGTTCTCTGGTGACCCAATCTGGGCAACTGAATCATTAGCAGGTATGGGCCTTGATGGTCGTACTCTGGTAACAAAAAGCACATTCCGTTTCCTGAACACACTGTATACCATGGGCCCATCTCCTGAGCCAAACATGACTATCCTGTGGTCAGAAAAACTGCCAATGAATTTCAAAAAATTCGCAGCAAAAGTGTCTATCGATACCTCATCAGTTCAGTATGAAAATGATGACCTGATGCGTCCAGACTTCAATAACGATGACTACGCAATCGCATGTTGCGTCAGCCCAATGATTGTTGGTAAACAAATGCAGTTCTTCGGTGCTCGCGCAAACTTAGCGAAAACCATGCTGTATACCATCAACGGTGGTGTTGATGAAAAACTGAAAATGCAAGTAGGTCCTAAACATGCACCAATCATGGACGAAGTCTTAGATTTCGATACTGTGATGAACCAAATGGACCACTTCATGGATTGGTTAGCAACTCAGTACGTCACTGCACTGAACTGCATCCACTTCATGCATGATAAATACAGCTATGAAGCTTCACTGATGGCGTTACATGACCGTGATGTATATCGCACCATGGCTTGTGGTATCGCGGGTCTATCTGTTGCTGCTGACTCACTGTCTGCAATCAAATATGCGAAAGTTAAACCAATTCGTGACGAAGACGGTATCGCTATCGACTTCGAAATCGAAGGTGAATATCCACAATTTGGTAACAACGACTCTCGTGTAGATGATATCGCGTGTGACTTAGTTGAACGTTTCATGAAGAAAATTCAGAAACTGCCTACTTACCGTAACGCAGTGCCAACTCAGTCAATCCTGACCATCACATCTAACGTTGTGTATGGTAAGAAAACAGGTAACACACCAGATGGTCGTCGTGCAGGTGCACCATTCGGACCAGGTGCAAACCCAATGCACGGTCGTGACCAAAAAGGTGCGGTAGCCTCACTGACTTCTGTTGCTAAACTGCCATTTGCTTACGCGAAAGATGGTATTTCTTATACTTTCTCTATCGTACCAAATGCGTTAGGTAAAGATGATGACGTTCGTAAAACTAACTTAGCCGGCCTGATGGATGGTTACTTCCACCACGAAGCGTCTATCGAAGGCGGTCAGCACTTAAACGTTAACGTTATGAACCGTGAAATGCTGTTAGATGCAATGGAAAACCCAGAGAAATATCCACAACTGACTATCCGTGTATCAGGTTATGCTGTACGTTTCAACTCACTGACTAAAGAACAACAGCAAGACGTTATTACTCGTACTTTCACCAGTACAATGTAATAATTAGCTCATTAAAATAAAGTAAATTAAAGACCCCGCTTTACGGGGTCTTTTTATCTATACCAGCAACGATATTTTTCTCTAAAGTTTGCGGTATGACAGATATTTTGGAGTGCCTGCTATGTCTATCGATGATACTAAAACCAAAACAATAGCGATAACTAATATGACAGAAACCCCAACCACACTCGGCCGCATTCATTCATTTGAATCATGCGGAACGGTCGATGGTCCAGGGATCCGTTTTATTGTCTTTTTCCAAGGCTGCTTAATGCGCTGCCTGTATTGCCATAACCGCGATACTTGGGACACTCATGGTGGCAATATTGTCACTGTTGACGAATTAATGAAAGAAGCCGTGACCTATCGCCACTTTATGAATGCGACTGGCGGCGGCGTTACCGCCTCTGGCGGTGAAGCTATCTTACAAGCCGAATTTGTGCGTGACTGGTTCCGTGCATGTAAAAAAGAAAATATTCATACTTGCCTTGATACCAATGGCTTTGTGCGCCGCTACGACCCAGTGATTGATGAACTGATGGATGTCACTGACTTAGTGATGCTTGATTTAAAACAAATCGATGATGCAATTCATCAAAAATTAGTGGGTGTTTCTAATCACCGTACTTTGGAATTTGCCCGTTACCTTGCCAAACGCAACCAAAAAACCTGGGTACGCTATGTTGTCGTGCCGGGTTGGAGCGATGACGACCATTCAGTACATTTACTGGGCGAATTTACCAAAGATATGAACAATATCGAGAAAATCGAATTATTACCTTACCATGAGCTTGGTAAACACAAATGGGAAACTATGGGTGAAGAATACAAGCTAGATGGCGTTAGACCACCATCAAAAGAAGCGATGGAACGAGTCAAAAGTATTCTTGAAAGTTATGGTCACAAAGTGATGTACTAAAATTATAGAGGCTCTTTGCAGAGCCTCTTATTTATTTGAAAAGCGGTAAATGGCCAATTAACTGAGTAACTGCTTTTTTATTTCCCACCAAGCCTATCCCTGCCAATTGAATATCTTTATATTGCTGTTCAGATAATTTCTGCTGATATTCATCATAAGTACGGCAAGATTGAGCGAGCAAACTAAAAGGAATGATATAAATATCATCTTTCTGGTAAGCGGCCACTTCAATCTCTTTCATATATTGCTCTGCGGATTTTAATATCGGTAATGGTGCATAAATCACCCCTGGGTAATTCATATTATCCAAACTATTAAGATCATTCCCTACCATATTATTGACTTTATTTCCTAAACTCACACCAATTACACTCGCTGCATTCATCGCTAAACCATTCGATAAGTTTTGGTTTACCACGATGGCACAACGGTGTTCTGTTGGATTAAAAATCATCTCTCTTTTCCCTTTTACTGTTTATTATTGTTCTAAAACACCTCATTATTATTGCATTTAAAGAAAGAAATAAGCTTTCTAACTCAGTCATTACACGCTAAAATTTAGGCAATTTTATCCTATTTTATGCAATTTTAAGGTAAAGGCTTTCATTTATGGCAATAGATAAGACAGAAATAAAAATATTGAAATTACTACAAGATGACGCTCGAATAACGAATCAAGTTCTTGCTGAAAAAGTAGGCATGTCAGCCTCTCCCTGTTGGCGAAGAGTTAAAAAACTAGAAGAAGAACATGTTATTGAAGGATATCGCGCTATTCTCAATCGTAAAAAAATTGGCTTAGGTGTGATGGTATTTGTTCGCGTTATTATTGATAGCGATAGCGAGGCTGAAGCTCAAAAATTTGAACAAGAAGTGACTGAGCTCGAAAATGTTGTCGCTTGCTACAGTATTGGTGGTGATACCGACTTTTTATTGCAGGTTGTATCTCATGATTTAGACTCCTACGCCGACTTCGCGATGACGGTTATTCGCCGGTTACCGGGTATCAAAGAAATGCAAAGTATGTTTGTACTAAAAGAGATTAAGCCATTGGATGCTTACCCCATATCGCTCATTTAACCGCTGGGTAAATGGCATTTTGCTTACATATTAATAATAATGATTATTTAATTTACTATTCACTATTAAATTAGGGTTTGGTCTTACTGTATAGAATAAAAAAAACAGCCGTTTTCACTGTACTACTAAATACTCATACTCTATTCAATACATTAAGGTATAGATAATGGTCTTATTACAATAAAAAATATCTTATACAAGAAAATTTTAATCAAAAATACCTTACCAGAATAGTCTGCTTTATAATAAGTTAACTTATCTGCATACTACTGCCGATAAGTTACAATAATGGGTATAAGCCCAGAAAACTTATTAATAATAATATATTGCTAATTCACTACGACTAACAGGTTCCTTTCTTATCATGAATAATGAAAACTTCAGTGCAGATAACAACCCTGCACCTACAATTAACGCACAAACTCAAGCCGATACATTCGTTTTTCACGCAGAACCTCGCACAGTAGATGCAGGTGAAGGTGTTAACTGGATCAGCCAATCATGGTCTCTTGTTAAAGAAAAGCTGGGAATGTGGATCCTAATTAACATCGTTCTGTTTGCGGTGATCTTTATCATTTCAATGATCCCATTCTTGAACTTACTGATTACTTTTATTACGCCTATTTTTATTGGTGGTATTATTGCTATCAGTGAAAATCAACGTAAAACTGGCCAAGCAGAAATTGGGTTATTATTTGCTGGTTTCCAAAATAAATTCGGTACCCTATTTGCCGTTGGTGCCATCAACTTTGCGGCTAACTTAGTAGGCATGATCATCGCATTTATTATCGGTGGTTCTGCTATGTTTGGTTTATTGATGGAAAGCAACCAATATGGTTCACCATCTGACGCGGCTATCCTTGCATCTTCAGGTACATTCTTCTTTGCAATTATTATCATGGCCGTTGCTGCGTTAGTAGGTACTGCCTTGACATGGTTTGCTCCAGCATTGGTTATGAACCACGACTTCACTGTTGGCGCTGCAATTTCTGCAAGCTTACAAGCTGTTAAGAAAAATATCCTGCCAGGTCTCCTGTTCTTTATCGTTTTATCAATCTTAATGATAATTTCAGTAATTCCTTTAGGTTTAGGTTTATTAGTTTCTATGCCAATTATGTATGTTTGCTATTACAGCAGCTACCGCAGCCTGTTTTTCTCACAAGTAAAATAAACCAAAGTGTGATGGTTTAACGACTTTGCTAAATCATTAAATCTAAAAAAGGAAAGCAATTGCTTTCCTTTTTGCTATCCCATACAAATTCACATATATTCCTTTAAATAGTAATCTCCCTCTTTCCTTTCATAAATTGGAGCTGTTTTCCATGTATTTCGATATTACTGATTTAAAACTGTGTGTTAATGTCGCTAATGCAGGGAGCATCACCCATGGAGCGAAACTAACTTATCTTACACTGCAATCTGCAAGTGAACGGATACGTGGGTTAGAAAATGAATTAAACGTAGATATTTTTGTTCGCTCAGTGAAAGGGGTTTCATTATCAAATGCAGGTCATACATTTATTGAGCATGCGAAAACAATTTTGCAGCAAATTGAAGTAATGCAAGATGAACTGCAGCAATATAGTCGACACCTGCGTGGGCATATTAATATTCTTTGTAATACCTCTGCTCAAATGGAGTTTTTACCTGCCCGTGTTAGTGCTTATTTACGCCAGCACCCTGCGATGTCTGTGTCAGTGAAGGAAATGCCAAGTACTAATATCGTCACTGCAATCAGAAATAAAATTGCTGATATCGGTGTTATCGCAGATTCTACTGATCTCACCGGGCTGGATATCCGGCCAGTCAGCTCAGATGAATTAGTTGTTTTTGTCCATAAAGATAGCCTTTGGGCAAACCGAGAAAATGTTCCATTTTCTGACATTATTGATGCTGAATTTATTGGTTTAATGGAAGATAACCCATTACAAAAACATATTGATAATAACGCCAAACAACAAGGCAGGCGGCTAAACTACCGAGTACGTATGCCAACATTAGATTCTGTAATGCAAGGGGTTAATGATGGCATTGGCATAGCTATTATTCCCAAACAAGCGGCACAGCGTAGCCAATTCTCTGCGAGTAAAATAGTGCAATTGGCTGAGATTTGGGCATGTCGAAAATTAGTTATCTGTGCACGAAATTTCAACCAATTACCTGATTACACTAACGAGTTTGTTAATTTCTTAATTAACTGGTCATCTGAAAGCTAATTTTGTCGCCATGTAAATTCCTAATCCGATCAAACCAATAAAAAAGCAACGACGGAATAATTTCTCGCTAATAATCTTGCGAAAATATTGACCAAGGTACATTCCACTAATAGCAGGTATTAAGGCAAAGGCAGATAAACGCCAATTAATATCATATTGTTGCTGGTCAATGGATAACTTGATTGCTAATGCAACTGTTGATGCGGTAAAGGCTAGCCCTAGAGCCTGAATAAGCTCATTTTTATTTAATTTTAAGGTTTGCAAATAAGGGACTGCTGGGATAACAAATACACCTGTAGCAGCCGTAATCACACCGGTGATATACCCCACTGTTGGGGAAAGCCATATTTCATGTTTCTCGAATGATGGCATTTTTTTTGCGATTAACCCCCATATTCCATAGATAATAAGCACGATACCAAGTGCAGGTAGTGTCCAACCAGATGCTGAGGTTAAAGAAGGTAAAAAACTGAATACGGTGCCTAGTACCACCCCAATAATAAAACCACTGAGCCGTTTGATTAGTGCCATAAATTGTGGGCCAATCAATAATTGCCATATATTCGTGATTAACGAGGGAATAATTAACAAGCTAGCAGCGGCAGCAGGCTCCATGGACGTGCTTAATAACCCCATTGCGATTGTTGGTAACCCTAACCCAATCACCCCTTTTACAAGGCCTGCTAGTAAGAAAACACCAATAATTACACCCATCTATATCACCTCAATAAATTTACTTTACCGTAGAGTAATGCCCTACATTGAATAGCGCTATTTGGAAAATATTGAGGGGGGATCAGGTTTAGCCTGAGGATACATTTTCAAAATGCTTAAAATTTGCAAAAAAAAACGCGACTACTACGAGTCGCGTTTTACTTTTGACGAAGTAACGGAAATTAACCGATGTACTCTAACCCTTTCATATATGGGCGTAATACTTTTGGAACTTCAATACGGCCATCTGCTAATTGGTAGTTTTCTAAAATCGCCACTAATGTACGACCAACCGCTAAACCAGAACCATTCAGAGTATGAACAAGTTGTGTTTTCTTATCACTCTTACCGCGGAAGCGAGCTTGCATACGACGCGCTTGGAAATCCCACATGTTTGAACAAGATGAAATTTCACGATAAGTATTTTGCGCTGGTAGCCATACTTCTAAGTCATAAGTTTTACGTGAACCAAAACCAATATCACCGGTGCATAAAATCACTTTACGATAAGGTAAGTTCAGTAATTGTAATACTTTTTCTGCATGGCCAGTCAGCTCTTCCAATGCATCCATAGATTTTTCTGGATGTACGATTTGCACTAACTCAACTTTGTCAAATTGATGCATACGGATCAAACCACGTGTATCACGGCCATAAGATCCCGCTTCAGAACGGAAACAAGGTGTGTGTGCTGTCATTTTCAGAGGAAGTGAGTCTTCATCTAAAATTTCATCACGAACCAAGTTAGTCACAGGTACTTCAGCTGTTGGGATCAAAGCATAAGTACTGCTGTCTGCTTCTTCTTCCAGTGGTTTAGTATGAAATAAGTCTTCACCAAACTTTGGTAATTGGCCAGTTCCGTACAGCGTGTCATGGTTGACTAAATACGGAACATACAATTCTTGGTAGCCATGTTGTTCAGTATGTAAATCAAGCATGAATTGTGCCAAGGCACGGTGCATGCGAGCAATTTGCCCTTTCATGACAACAAAACGTGCACCCGTCAGTTTTACCGCAGCTGGAAAGTCTAAGCCGCCAGATAGCTCACCAAGGCTAACATGGTCTTTAACTTCGAAGTCATACTGGCGAGGCTCACCCCAACGAGCCACTTCAATGTTGTCAGAATCATCTTTACCGTCAGGTACTTGGTCATCAGGGATATTCGGGATACTCAAGGCAATATCACGGATTTCTTGTTGCAGCTTTTCAAGCTCCGCTTTTGCAGAATCCAATTTTTCGCCTAATTGGTTAACTTCTAGACGTAATGGTTCGATATCTTCACCACGTGCTTTTGCCGCACCAATAGTTTTCGATCGCGAGTTACGGTCTGCTTGCAGGGTTTCAGTTTCAACTTGTAAAACTTTGCGGCGTTCTTCTAATTCACGCAGCTTTTCCACATCAAGGGTAAAACCCCTGCGAGCCAGTTTTTCAGCAACCGCGTCTAGCTCCGTACGCAGTAAATTGGGATCGAGCATGCTTATCCTGTGATTATTGTTAGTAATTAATGATACTTTTTGAGGTGCGTTCCAGCACAACAAATAAAGTAAAGTATTTCGCTATATAACCTTACCGCATTGCCCAGTTTAGCGATAGCGTTTTGTGGTGCTAATTTGATCCTGTTGGGCTAACCAGTCTAGTTTTTCAGCAAACTTGCTTTCTTGACCCCGTTTCGTAGGGTAGTAATAACGTGTTGTTTGCATAGGTTCAGGAAAATAGTTTTCCCCTGCCGCATAAGCGTTAGGTTCATCATGCGCATAACGATACTCCTTCCCAGCTCCCATTTCTTTTAATAGTTTAGTTGGTGCATTTCGAAGATGTTCTGGCACATCGTAATCCGGTTGCATTTGTGCATCTTTAATCGCAGCTTTATAGGCGGTATAAACCGCGTTACTTTTTGGTGCACAAGCTAAATAAACAATGGCTTGGGCAATTGCACGCTCACCTTCGGCAGGCCCCACTCGAGTAAAGCAATCCCAAGCTGAAATGGCTACTTGCATCGCACGAGGATCCGCATTACCCACATCTTCTGATGCAATTGCAAGTAACCGACGAGCAACATACAAAGGGTCACCACCCGCAGTGATGATCCTTGCAAACCAATATAGTGCGGCATCCGGTGCTGAGCCTCTGATAGACTTATGCAGCGCAGAAATTAAGTCGTAATAACGGTCGCCTTTGTTATCAAACCTTGCGGTTCGTTCACCACTGACTTCTTTTAATAAATCAGCGGTTAAAATACGCTGCCCTTGGCCATCCGCTTCGGCCATATCCGCCATCATTTCCAGCAGATTTAATGAACGCCTAGCATCCCCATTAACCAACTGAGCAACCATTTTGCGCGTGCTGTCAGGTAGAACAATATTTTGCCCACCAAGGCCACGAGATGAGTCTGCCAGCGCTTGCAGCAATACTTGTTCAATATCATTCTCTTCAAGAGATTTAAGCAAATACACCCTAGCACGTGATAACAACGCAGAGTTTAATTCAAATGATGGGTTTTCTGTTGTCGCACCAATAAATGTAATCGTGCCATCTTCTATGTGCGGTAAAAATGCATCTTGCTGGCTTTTATTAAAACGATGAACTTCATCCACAAATAAAATGGTTCTTCGCCCTGCACTACGATTTTGCCGAGCCTTTTCAATGGATTCTCGGATTTCCTTAATACCAGAGGTAACCGCTGAGATGCGTTCAATATCGGCTTGTGCATAATTGCCAATAATTTCAGCAAGGGTTGTTTTGCCTGTTCCTGGGGGCCCCCATAAAATCATGGAGTGCAGATGACCCGCTTTAATCGCACGCGGTAACGGTTTGCCCTCTGCCAATAAATGCTTTTGGCCAATATATTGTTCAAGGGTTTCAGGCCGCATTCTTGCTGCTAAAGGTTGAAATTCATTCTGCGAAAAATCAAGAGACAGGTTACCCACTATATCCTCTTTTTTACCTCTTAAAATACCTTATATATTAACCAGCAAATACTCATGTTGCTGGTTAATATTTTTTCTAATCAAGCTTATTTTGCGTTTGAGCGCTGGTCATCTAAAGTGACACCTTTTGGCACAGTAAACTTGAATTTACTTGCATCAACGCGACCATTTTTTTGCTCTTTTAATTGATAAGCACTGGTTTGGCCATCTTGTTCAACCGCTGAAAACTGCTCAATCGTCCCTTGGGGAGAAACTGTAATGGAAAAACGTTTTAAAGTTCCATTAGTTTGTTTTGGTTTTAAATCAAACGTATTTCCTTGTTGGATGATTGAGTACTGTTTCCAATCTTTCGGGTCGTTACGTGTAATTAGTAGAAATGGCGTATCCTGCGTAGCATCCGCTAAATTAGTTACGGTCACTTGTTCTACAAACGGATTATAAAACCACAAATTTTTTCCATCTGACACCAGTACACTTTCATCCGGTGATGTCATGTTCCAATTAAATAAATTTGGGCGCTCAAGCCATAAATCTCCAACACCTTCTTGAATCAAATCCCCTTCAGGACTTGTCACTTTTTGCGAGAAGCTAGCTTGGAAGCTATTGACCTTATTCAAACGTTCTTGAAGGTCTTGGCTTGCGTCTGCCAATACTTGGCCAATATGTAAACTCAGGGCTAACGCACCCAATAACATCATTTTTTTCATCGATGAAAGACCTTAAAATTATTACCTTAAGAGGCGTCCCGTCTTTATACACCCCTTAAATTAAACCAGCAATCAGCACACTAAATTATTAATGTCCCATTGACGGAGGAGCAAGAACTTCACGGTTACCATTGTGCCCTTGCTCACTGACAATGCCTTGGACCTCCATTTGCTCAACAATCCTTGCAGCACGGTTATAACCGATCCTGAATTGGCGTTGAACCCCAGAAATGGAAACTCGTTGTTTCTCAACAACAAACTCAACAGCTTGGTCAAACAGTGGATCGAGCTCTTCGCCACCACTATCATAACCACCGCCTTCGCTATCATCACTACAGGTTGTAATGCTATCAATATATTGTGGTTTACCGCGAGCTTTCCAATCATTCACAACGGCATGAACCTCTTGGTCACGGACAAAGGCGCCGTGCACCCGCACTGGAATTGAAGAGTTTGGCGGTAAATACAGCATATCCCCCATACCGAGTAAAGACTCCGCACCGCCTTGGTCAAGGATCGTGCGCGAGTCAATTTTACTGGATACCGTAAATGCAATCCGCGTTGGAATATTTGCTTTGATTAACCCTGTAATAATATCAACCGATGGTCGTTGGGTTGCCAATACCAAATGGATACCCGCTGCACGTGCCTTTTGCGCCAATCGTGCAATTAGCTCTTCCACTTTTTTACCTGCCGTCATCATTAAGTCAGCAAACTCATCAACCATGACAACAATGTAAGGTTCTTTTTTCAGCATTGGATGCTCTGTATCCATACTATCACCAGGTTTCCAATGCGGATCAGGAATTGGCCGGCCCATTTCTTCTGCCGCTTTGATGCGATCGTTATAACCCGCTAGGTTACGTACCCCTAATGCAGACATGAGTTTATAACGACGTTCCATTTCATTCACGCACCAGCGCAAGGCATTTGCCGCATCTTTCATGTCAGTAACCACTTCTGTCAATAGATGCGGGATACCTTCATAAATGGATAATTCGAGCATTTTCGGGTCAATCATGATAAAGCGAACATCTTCTGGTTTCGCTTTATACAAAATGCTGAGGATCATTGCATTGACCCCTACAGATTTACCAGAGCCGGTTGTCCCCGCAACGAGTAAATGTGGCATTTTTGCTAAATCAGCAACGACAGGATCGCCTTCAATATCTTTCCCTAAGACAATAGTGAGAGGAGATGGATTTTTGCGGAAGTCATCGCAATCTAATACCTCACTCAAGTAAACAGTTTGCCGTTTCTCATTAGGGAGCTCTAGGCCTACATAAGGTTTGCCCGGTATCACTTCTACAACACGTACGGCTACGGTTGACAACGAACGAGCAAGGTCACGTGACAATGTAGATATCCTTGCTGCTTTTACTCCCGGCGCTAGATCAAGCTCAAACCGAGTGATAACTGGACCTGGTGAGAACCCAACCACTTCCGCTTTAACACGATAGTCATTGAGCCTTGCTTCAATCAACCTCGCTGTTTGTTCAAGTTTGAACATGTCCACTGGCTCTTCTTGCGCTGGCGGGCTTGCCAGCAAATCAAGAGATGGCATTGGCGTTGTTGGTTTCGGTAATGGTTGGTCATTACGCACTAAGAACGGGTGGAATAAGCTATCTTGCTGTGGCTGCTGTGGCTGCTGTGGCTGCTGTGGCTGCTGTGGCTGCTGTGGCTGCTGTGGCTGCTGTGGCTGCTGTGGCTGCTGTGGCTGCTGTGGCTGCTGTGGCTGCTGTGGCTGCTGTGGCTGCTGTGGCTGCTGTGGCTGCTGTGGCTGCTGTGGCTGTGCAAAAGTTTGTGTTACTGATGGTGGGTTGCCAAGCCCTTCAGCAATATTATCAATATTATTTTTGTGGAGCCGCAGGTGGAACAGAAGACGCACTAAATGACGGCATAAATAATGGGTCAGCAGGCTCGTTATCAACCAAGTCATCAATAGGGGTAAAACTATCCAGCACAGAGAACTCTTTTCTTAAGTCAATCCTAGGCTCAAAGTCCTCTTGTACTTGCGAAGAATACTCTTGCGTGAACTGAGGTTGATAGCCATTATCCACGACGGGTGCAACTTCCTCAGGTTCTGGAATTGTATGCATATTATTGGACTGTTGTGAAGCCGACGCCCAACGGTGTTCAATTTCTGGCTGTGTAAATGAGCTGATTTTATTTTCCGTCATTGGCTCATTTTGCAATTGTTCTTCATCTGAATGTACGCTATTTAATGGCGCTTCATAATCCGTTTCATCAACTTCACCATAACGTTCACGTTGCTGCTCTAAAAACTGTGCTCGTAGTAATTCACCTTGTTGTGCTTCATCATCAGTTTCAAGTTGCTCAGACTCACTCGCAGACCACTGCTGATATATCTGCTCACGTTTAGAGGCCTCTTCTTCACGCCGTTGTAGTTCTGCATCACGTAACGACGGAATGCGAATGCCATATAATTCACGACGCGTCGGTAAACGAACAGGATTAGGTCGCGGAAGCTCTGGTTCCATATTTTGTTTAACTTGAGCATGACGCTCCAGTGCCGCGACTGAAATACCTGCAGCCGCTAATGCAGCCGGGTTAGAAACCCTTTCAGTGACAGATGACGGAATAATGTTTTGCGTTATATTTGAAGGATCAAGTGATGACACTGATGTCGCCTGTGGTTCAAACGCCGCTTGATTAACAGATGTTGCCTGATTATTCGAGTACCCAGGAGAAGCGATATTATCGTGTTTTTGTGGTTCTGATTGTTGATTATGATGAACACCAAACATCGGTTCTTCTGGTGCAACATACGCAGACGATTGAACTAACGGCTCATTAGCTGTTTCTGATATTGCATCAAAACCAGCACCGAGCTTAGGTTGGTAATCTTCTGGTACTTCAAAATGATATGTGCTCGGCTCATCCACTGCAGAGAAGGCCGTTACTGGAACTTGCTCAGACACGCTTTGATTCACCAATGGGATTGCGTTTTCTGTCGCTGTCATCGCTTCATTCGTCGTTTTTTCCGTTGTTGGAGCGATTTCAGTGACTAATTCAGCCACTGTGGGAGCAGAAAATAAAATATCATCCGCATCAATATTTTCTAGATCGTCATTGGCCCTGTGCTCAGCTTCTTGCGCACGCTGTAAAGCCCCTTCAGTCTCTTCAACGTCATAATCATAGTTATCTAAATCATCTCCCCTTGCTCGATTTGTCAGCAACGTAATTGGGAGAAGCACAGCCGCACCAATTTTTTTCTGCGATTGTAAGCCATGACCACCCAGTAAACAGGGTAAAGCTTATTGCCCATAAAAATAGCAATGCTAACGTAGCGCCTAATGAATTGAACCACGGCATAATGGCACTGCTAAATACACTGCCAATCACTCCACCAGAGGCGAAGTTAGGTAAGTCGTCAAAATTGAGAGCCGCGAGTCCACAAGAGGATAAAATAAGTGCTAAACCACCGATTAATCTTAATGATAAAGAGAAAAAGTCAATATATCTGCGCTGACTTTCGTATTGAAAAATCGCCCAGCACCCTAGAAGTAATAAGGGGGGAATAGCAAATGCAAGAATACCAAAAGCCGAGAAAAGGATGTCAGCGCTCCATGAACCAACACTTCCCCCTAAATTCTTCACTGGGGCATTCCAAGTTGTCTGTGACCAGCTTGGATCTGAAGGGCTGAAGCTCAATAAAGCCACCATTAAGAAGAGTGCGCTCAAGCATATTGCGAGCAAAATAACCTCTAATAGCCGCCTTCCGCTACTTAGTTTTTTAAATTTGATGTGTTTATCTTCTGTATATTCTTGGCTCATTATTGTTTCTTTGCTAACTGATGTTCTTGACTAACCTAGGTTTATTCTACCATTAAACGACTGACTCTGCCTGCTTTACAACATCTAAGGTAAATCAGGGCATTATGAAAACGCTAAGGTGCAGTATTCCATCTAATGTATGACGATTCAATTTCTATTTCTCATCAAAAGTCCTAAATATTTATAGCTTTAGAATCAATAAATTGAAAATAAAATTTATCAATTGCTAAGTAATTTTTGCAAGATAACACAGAAAGACTTGGATTGCGGTCAGACAATGCCTTTTAAAGACGAGACATTACGTTTTTATCTAGCAGCAAATGAGGTGAGAAAAACGGAACAACGCTGAGTAAACTCAGCGTTGAAACTGCAGTGCGGCAACAAAGCTGAAATGCTGTGCTGAAGCGAGGTTAAAAAGCTATGATTAGCGAGTTTTGATCACTAAGCGATTGCTTTGTTTAACTTCTTCCATAACTACATAGGTGCGAGTGTCGTTTACACCTGGTAAACGTAACAGAGTTTCACCTAACAGTTTACGATATGCGGACATATCTGGCACACGCGTTTTCAACAGGTAGTCAAAGTCACCAGAAACCAAGTGACATTCCTGAATTTCTTCCAATTTTTGAACATAAGCACGCCTTTGGCGTGAGCATCGCGGCGAAGCCGCTCTATTTCTAGGCAACTCCCTTCCCGTCTTTTATACTCTGCTCTATGTATATTCCCAGACCCGCTAAATTACTATTTCAATACGATGACGGATGGGATCGCTTCATCGAAAATAATCACGTCGATGAATGGCAACTCCTCTGTGTTGAAAAGATGCTCGCCTGTAGCACCTGTGCTATGGGCGTTCGACGTTATTGCTGCTCTTCTTCTGATTGCACACATTCTCGTTTCTTTTGTCAAACCTGTAAATCCAAAGCCTGCAGTGCCTGTGGTCTCAAAGGCACCGAACAATGGATCGCCCAGCAGCGCCATATTTTGCCGGACTGCGAATGGCAGCATATTACCCTCACCATGCCTCATCTGCTTTGGCCTTTCTTCAACAATAATTGGCTCTTGCTCAACCAACTCTTTCGCTGTGCAACGCGTGCTATGCTCAAACATGCCAGACGCCTTGGACTCGAAATCGGTATCTTTTGCGCCCTCCACACCTACGGCCGCCAACTCAATCAACATCCGCATATTCATTTATCAGTGACCCGAGGCGGTCTCACCAAATACGATACCTGGAAGCCCATTTTTTTCAAAAAGAAAGACGTCGAAAAAGTCTGGCGCAGTGCCGTCATTCGGCTCCTGCGTGACAGCTATTTTCAGTTACTACCGAATAAATTGCCTGGCTTCGGGCATATTCGCGATTATCCGACCTGGTGTCGTTACCTCAATGCCCAGTTCCAGCGCTATTGGAAACTGCATTTTGCTAAAAAGACCCGAGGCGCCTGGCACAACGTCAAATATCTTGGGCGTTACTTAAAACGACCGCCTATCTCGGCTTCTCAATTGAAACATTACAGTGGGGGCGCCGTGGTTCATCATTATTATGACCACCATAGCCAACAATACCGACGACAGACCTTATCTCAAGAAGAAATGATACGACGTTACGTCAGTCATATCCCAGCGCGACATTTTAAGATGATCCGTTATTACGGTTTTTTAGCCAATCGAAAACGTGGACGCTTGTTATCTAAAGTGTATGACGCGTTGGACATGATACACCCTAACGTGCCTGAAAAACCGGGCTTTGCAGCGCTTATCAAAGGGTTTTTAAACACCGATCCGTACCAATGCATTTTATGTGGCAACCGACTGCGGTTTATGAGTGCGGAAAAAGGTCTACACGCGGTGACTTTGCTGTCAGAAAGGCGGGATAAAATGGCTAAAAAGCGATGGTTACAAACCGCGGCCTAAGATCAGTGTGCCTATTATTTCAGTTTTTGGTTAAAAAAAGCGCGATTACACGTTATCATGGTTAGGTTTAAATACGATAGAGACCCTTTAACAGACTTTGATACCGAAACTTATCGTTATTAACTCATTAAACTGTTCATCGAATTTCCTAACCATGAACTGCAGTATTGAATTGCTCAAACACATCAGCTGCACCGCGGTTGAGTGTAATTTCAACAAACACGAGTAAAGATGCATCTAAGTAGTGTGGGTTTAATAACGCCGTATAGCCAGAGATAAATCCTTGTCTCTCAAGACGACGCACACGCTCTAAACAAGGTGTTGGGGATAAACCAACTCGTTTAGATAATTCTACGTTAGAAATTCGCCCGTCTTTTTGTAGCTCGTTTAATATATTCCTGTCGATACGGTCAAGGTCTTTGCCTGGACGCTTTTTATTGTCAATCATCTCTTTATCTCTCTTTCTCTAATTGTTATTTTCTACATCTAAAAATAAGCACCTTAGCCACCACCTTTTTTATTTAGGAATTCGTGTTCAGGAGCAAATTTTGTTCGTAATGCTGAAGTTAGTGTGAATGTAATTATCACCCACAATTTTTACTTGTATTTTAAATTTGTAAGTAGTGTAAAGTTAATTTTCCAGTGAGAACAAAAATGCGCCATTTCCATTGATCCGCTAGATAATTAACTCTTACACTGATGTTTTCGCAAATGCGCAGCCGATTGTCAAAGCAAATGAATAAAAATCAGTACAAGATTTCGCTTTTTTTTCCAGTAAAACGTTTCGCAGCCTTAATTCAAGATAATTCCTAAAAATTGTGATGCGTGACACAAGCAACTTTTTGTCACACTTTTTTACATTTTGTCGGTTTTACCTATTAATGAAATAAGCCAAATGAAACTAAGTCGCACTTAAACCACTTTTGTTAGCCTCTTATTTCTCCTACAATCTGATAAATGCTTTTTAGATTAAAGAGGAATTCATGAGCACAACAACACATCGCAAGTTAATCATTCTTGGTTCTGGCCCAGCTGGCTATACTGCGGCTGTCTATGCTGCACGTGCAAACTTAAACCCAGCATTGATTACTGGGGTGGAAAAAGGCGGTCAATTGACCACCACAACTGAAGTTGAAAACTGGCCTGGTGACCCAGAAGGATTAACCGGTCCAGGGCTTATGGAACGCATGCATGAGCACGCGTCAAAATTTGATACTGAAATCATTTCTGACCATATCCAAAAAGTGGACTTAAAACAACGTCCTTTCCGTTTAATTGGCGATGAAAATGAATATACCTGTGACGCTTTAATTATTGCGACAGGCGCTTCCGCACGTTATATCGGTCTGCCTTCAGAAGAAGCGTTCAAAGGCCGTGGAGTTTCAGCTTGTGCAACCTGTGATGGTTTCTTCTATCGTAATCAAAAAGTGGCTGTCGTTGGCGGTGGAAACACCGCGGTAGAAGAAGCGCTGTACCTTTCTAATATTGCATCAGAAGTCCATTTAATTCATCGCCGTGATAGCTTCCGCGCAGAAAAAATCCTTATTAACCGTTTAATGGATAAAGTTGAAAACGGTAATATTATCCTGCATACCGACCGTACATTAAATGAAGTCTTAGGTGATGACATGGGGGTTACAGGTGTGCGCTTAGAATGTACTAAAACACACGCAACTGAAGATATCCCTGTTATGGGCGCATTTATTGCCATCGGCCACAGTCCAAATACGGGCATTTTTGAAGGTCAACTCGATTTAGACAACGGTTATATTAAAGTGCAATCAGGCACCCAAGGCAATGCGACCCAAACCTCTGTTGAAGGTGTGTTCGCTGCCGGTGATGTCATGGACCACATCTACCGTCAAGCCATTACCTCTGCTGGCACAGGCTGTATGGCCGCCTTAGATGCAGAGCGATATCTTGATGGCTTAGCATCTAAATAATCAATAAATTATTGTGATTTAAATAGGCTTCAATGTTTATTCAATTGAAGCCTTTTTTGTTACTGATATTACCCATCTTAACTATTGGTTTTACATATATTTTTAAGAGCAAGTTTATATTGTACTTCTCGAATACTCCCTATACTGTTTTTACATAACATTTACGAATATAGGTGTAGGTATGGGGCAACAATTAGAACGTGATGCCATTCGCGGTTATTCTTATTTTATTATTGTCATACTTGCCGTGATGCAAGGTATCGTCATCACTGCCACCACTGATTACGCCATCCGTATAGAAAGCCAATTAAGCGCGAGTACTCTATATCTGCCGATTTTGCTCGCTATTTTTGTTCCTTCAGCAATAAGTTACCTAATTACCAATGCAAAATCCGGTATTTTTTATCTCAACATCGTCGTTATTATTGGGTTAATTTTCTGGCTCAATTACTGGCATGCCCAAGACTTTAAAAATCCTGCAGATACAGACCCATTCTTCGCCTTTATCACCCTAACCGTCCTGTTCTTTTTTATGCTTCCTTGGATGCAACTGTGGCAAGTAACAAGAACATGGAAAATCGATTACGGTTGCTTAATGGGGCTATATATTAAAAATACCTTTTTAGGTGTTCTAGCTGCTGCTATCGGTGGGTTGCTAACTCTAATCATAAAAATAGCCAGTTTCCTATTTGATATTGTTAACCTTAATTTTTTGAGTGAAGCTCTTGATAACGACGTTATCTACTGGGTGAGCTTTGCACTTGGCTTCAACGTGAGTTTAGTTTTTTTACGGGCAACACTAAATGTACAGCTCAGTAATTTTGCTAGCTTTATTGCTCGTTTTTTCTTACCCCTCTTAAATATTGTTGCCGTTATTTTCTTAGGTGGTTTTGTTGTTTCCTACTTTTCAGGTTTAAGCTCCACGAATTTAGGCTCCGCGGTGATGCTATGGTTTTTAATTTTAAACCTCATTTTCATCAATTTTGTGTATGGTGATGGTACGAGCCAATATCAATACCGTACAGGTCTAAATGGTTTTGTCTTAATTAGCATTATTCTACTCAATTCATTTTCAATACTTTCTCTCTATGGCATTCTGGTACGAGTAAACCAGTATAGTTGGAGCGTTGAACGCCTGTATGCATTTACTATTGCCTTATTTCTATTTGTATTGGTTTTTGCTTACAGTATTGCCATTATTTATAAAAGATCAGCTTGGATGTCCTATTTAGGGTTTATCAATAAAGCGGGAATTTTGTCTCTAATTGCCATTATATTGGTCATTAACAGCCCTATTGCTGATTTTAAACGCATCACACTAAACAGTATTCTTGCTGGCGTTGAAAATGGCAAAATTAAAGTCAATAGTTCGCTTGCTTATGACTTAAAACAATTAGGTGAAAAGGGGCAACAGGCTTTTGAGCAACTCAACAACAACCCTGAATATCAAAAACTATTCCAAACTAGTCCTTATGAAGAAGAACAGCGTAAGCCGCTGAAATTAGTATTAATTCAAGCTAAAAATAGCCCCACAATACCGGACAACTGGTTCGATCTCGGAGAAAACCTTAGCAGTGCGTGGTATTGCACTTCACAATACGACCCATACCCATGTGTAGGCTTTATGGCCGATGTAAACCAAAACAACCAAAATGATGTGGTTATGTGCTATTCCTACCCAAGTAGTTCGAGTATTGATTGCAATATATGGCAACAAACGGAACAGAGCTGGGAGTTAATGGATACGCAAACTCGCACATTTAATACCATGCAAGAAAAAGCTCAGGCTTGGGATAATTTATTAAAAGGAAATTTTAAATTAAAACCCAAAGAATGGTTAATGATAGACCCCACTTCTTAATACTAATTAAAAATGCAGGTGACTTAACATTTCTTTGTTAAGCCACCTTTTCATTACGTAAAAATACAGTAACATCTCAAGATTATTACATCCCAAACCTTACTGAAATATTAAATTTACCTTTATAAAACAATTTAATAACAAAACACAACTCACCGTAAATAACCCACTTTTATTATGTAACATATCGTGGTGAAGCTGTTATGATGTACCCTAGTACCCGAATTTATGGGTAAGATCAAAAACGCAGATTTTCTTATAACCACCAATTGCGTTACCAGATCAAAAAATTATCGTTCTCATGCGGTATAAAATAGTCCAACTGTAATATAGCGCATGGTAAAAGCAACGTTAGGTTGGTATTTCCTAACTATACTCAATGACATTAAAACTACACCTGCTAACTAAATCATTATGGATAAATCAAGACAGACTGAATTGGTACGTTGGTTAAAACAACACAGTGCCCCTGCCAAGCGCTGGTTGCGGATCTCTATGTTACTAGGTATTTTGAGCGGATTACTGATTATTGCTCAAGCCTGGTTCTTAGCTGTTATCTTACAAGCATTGATTATGGATAACGTTCCTCGAGAACAGCTATTAACTCCCTTTATTCTTCTGATTTGCGTTTTCATCTTACGTGCAATTGTCACCTATATACGAGAACGTGTTGGCTTTCGTTGTGGCCAAGTGGTGCGCCAAGAAATACGCACCATGGTACTCGATAAACTTCAAGAACTCGGCCCTGTATGGGTTAAAGGTAAGCCTGCGGGTAGCTGGGCCACGATTATTCTTGAACAAATTGAAGACATGCAAGACTACTATTCACGCTATCTTCCACAAATGTATTTAGCGGGGATCATCCCCATTATGATCCTGATTGCTATTTTCCCATTTAACTGGGCTGCTGCACTTATTTTATTCGTCACTGCCCCGCTAATTCCTATTTTTATGGCATTAGTCGGGTTAGGTGCTGCGGATGCTAACCGCCGTAATTTTATTGCATTAGGCCGTTTAAGCGGTAGTTTTCTCGATAGATTACGAGGCCTTGATACCTTGCGGTTATTTTTTCGTGAAAAAGCAGAAATTAAGCAAATTCGCGAATCAACAGAGGATTTTCGTTCTAGAACGATGGAAGTACTAAGAATGGCATTTCTATCTTCTGGTGTACTTGAGTTTTTTGCATCGATTTCTATTGCTGTTGTTGCCGTCTATTTTGGTTTTTCTTACCTAGGTGAAATGAACTTTGGTAGCTACGGTCTACCTGTCACACTATTTGCCGGTTTTCTTGCCCTGATACTGTCTCCAGAGTTTTTCCAACCACTACGAGATCTTGGCACATACTACCACGCCAAAGCACAAGCTGTTGGTGCCGCTGAAACACTCGAAACATTGTTAAACAGTGATAGAGAACAAAACACTCAACAAGGAACCCAAACACTGAGCGATGATGCTATCTATATTCAGGCTAAACAATTAGAAATTTTATCCCATGATGGCGTGCGCCTTGCTGGGCCATTAGATTTCAATATTGAACCACAACAGCGTATTGCGATTGTTGGTCAAAGTGGCGCAGGGAAAAGCTCATTACTCAATTTATTGTTAGGCTTTTTACCTTATCGTGGCTCCATCACCGTAAATGGTGTTGAACTTCGTGAATTATGTCCTGATAAATGGCGTGAATTACTTGGTTGGGTTGGGCAAAACCCTCACCTTCCAGAGCAAACACTGGTTGAAAACATCTGTTTAGGCAAGCCAAATGCTACAGAGGCAGAAATTCAACAGGCTATTGATAATGCATATGTTTCCGAATTCTTAGCCCATTTGCCTGACGGTCTAAATACCAAATTAGGTGACTATGCCGCCCGCCTTTCGGTCGGGCAGGCTCAGCGTGTTGCCGTTGCACGAACCCTGTTGAAACCTTCTCGTATGCTACTTCTAGATGAGCCCGCTGCGAGCTTAGACTCCCACAGTGAGCAACGTGTTATGCAAACACTTAACCAGCTATCAAGTCAGCAAACAACCCTTTTAGTCACCCATTTGCTGGAAGAAACCCTTGATTATGACCAAATTTGGGTAATGGCTAATGGTCAAATCATTCAGCAAGGTAATTACACACAACTAAGTCAATCAGAAGGCGCTTTTGCCCAGTTACTTGCCCATCGCAGTGAGGAGCTTTGATAATGAAAATTTTATTACCTTTCTTAGCCCTTTACCGCCGCCATTGGTTTTTAATTACATTAGGTATCATCTTAGCGATTGTGACCTTACTGGCGAGTATTGGTTTACTTACCCTTTCCGGTTGGTTTTTAGCCGGAACCGCAATTGCTGGTTTTCCGGGTCTTTACTATTTTAATTACATGTTACCTGCTGCGGGTGTCCGTGGCGCCGCTATTTTTCGTACCGCTGGCCGTTATGGAGAACGCCTAGTTAGCCACGATGCCACCTTTAAGGTACTTGCTCATTTACGGGTTTTTGCTTTTAGTAAAGTATTACCCCTTTCACCGGGAGGTATCAGCCGTTTCCGTCAAGGGGAGTTACTCAATCGCCTCGTCGCTGACGTAGAAACTCTAGATCACCTCTATTTACGTGTTTTATCGCCGATCATTACTGCATTTTTTGTTACCTTTGTCCTTATTTTTGGTTTAAGTTACCTCGACCCTCGTCTTGCGTGGACTCTTGGTGGCATCATGCTGTTTTTACTGTTTACCATGCCATTTATATTTTATCGTGCTGGCAAACCCATCGGCCGTGAACTAACCGAATTACGTGGAAGTTATCGCACTATTTTAACCTCTGCACTGCAAGGGCAAGCTGAGCTAACATTGTTTGGCGCCACTGACCGTTTTCGTCAAAACTTGCTTAATATTGAAAACAAATGGCAAATACGCCAACAACAGCAAGCGGCACTTACTGGGCTATCTCAAGCCATTATTTTATTTGCCTCTGGTGTGACTGCTACACTACTTCTTTGGATGGCTGCCGACCATGTGGGAGGGGATACCAAACCAGGTGCACTCATTGCTTTGTTTGTTTTCTGTGCGCTGGCTGCTTTCGAAGCACTAGGCCCAGTTGCGGTAGCCTTCCAACATATGGGGCAAGTGATTGCGTCTGCTACTCGCGTTTCTCAATTAATGACCGCGAAACCGGAGGTAACTTTCCCAAGTGAAAGCCCTTCAATCGCAACATTGGAAAGCCTGACTGTCGACAATATTTCATTTACCTATCCAGAGCAGCCATTTGCCGTTCTTCACAATGTATCTTTAACGTTAAATAAAGGCCAACACCTTGCTTTATTAGGTAAAACTGGCTGCGGTAAATCAACGCTCCTTCAATTATTAACTCGTGCTTGGGATGTTGATAGCGGAACCATCTACTTAAATGGCACGCCTATTAACGAATTTAGCGAAAAATCGTTACGCAATATGATGTCTGTTGTGCCACAACGGGTTCATGTCTTTAGTGATACATTACGCAATAATCTATTACTCGCCAATGAACAAGCGACTGATATCGAATTAAATGAAGTATTGCAACAAGTTGGCTTGGGCAATTTATTAGAAAACGAATTAAAGCTTAATGCATGGATGGGAGAAGGCGGTCGACAGCTTTCAGGTGGGGAACAGCGCCGCTTAGGCATTGCCCGTGCTTTGTTACATAATACCCCATTAATTCTAATGGATGAGCCAACGGAAGGGCTTGATGCGCATACAGAACAACAGATTTTAGCACTACTCAAAGAAAAATGTGCTGATAAAACATTAATTGTCATTACTCACCGCATGCAGGGCTTAGAGGAAATGGATAACATTTGTGTGATGGATAATGGTAAAATCATCGAACAAGGTACTCATCAAGCGCTGTTAGGCATGCAAGGCCAGTATTATCAGTTCCGCCAGCGCCACTGGGCACAGCAACCGCTCTGAGGCGTATATGTATCAATTAGATGACGACTCCTATTTATTCCCTCCCGTGTCTGAAGCCATGCGGGAGCCCAATGGTTTATTAGCGATTGGCGGAGATCTTTCATCAAAAAGGCTGCAAGCCGCTTATTATGATGGTATCTTTCCTTGGTTTAATCCTGGAGAGATGCCTTTATGGTGGTCTCCGGACCCTAGAGCAGTACTCATGGTTGGTGAGCTTCATATTAGCCGGTCAATGAAAAAAGTATTAAAAAAGCAGACTTATCGCATTACCGTTAACCATGCATTCAAGCAAGTTATTGAAGCTTGTTCTGTACGCCAAGAAGGCACATGGATTTTACCCGAAGTTCAAGCTGGGTATTTGGCATTACACCAAGCAGGAATGGCTCATTCCATTG
Source organism: Providencia rettgeri (assembly GCA_900455085.1). Taxonomy (NCBI): domain Bacteria; kingdom Pseudomonadati; phylum Pseudomonadota; class Gammaproteobacteria; order Enterobacterales; family Morganellaceae; genus Providencia; species Providencia rettgeri. The sequence goes on from UGTZ01000001.1 coordinate 3,148,489, forward strand.
AAGCTTGGTATGGCGATAAACTCGTTGGAGGCCTGTATGGTGTGAACATGGGGCACCTATTTTGTGGGGAATCTATGTTCAGTAGAATGAATGATGCATCCAAATTTGCTTTTATTACGTTCTATTTTCATTTTTTGCGCTATAATGGGCAACTTTTTGATTGTCAGGTACTTAACCACCATACCGCCTCAATGGGCGCAAAAGAGATATCCCGTAGGGATTTTTTACATATTCTTTATCGGTGGCGTGACAAAGCGATTGACCCCGCCTGCTGGATACCGCAATCGATTGAAATACCGCCAATTTTCGATTAATGAATTTTGGTTTTACATTAATTTTATTCCTTCACTTAAAAATAAAGATCGCGTTAAAATGCGACACTTCTTTACTTAGTGCGGGTTTTTGGGCATTATCTTGCCCGTTAAAAATCACGGTTATTAAACTTAGAGGATTAGATGGCCAAAGAAGACAATATTGAAATGCAGGGCACAGTTTTAGATACCCTGCCAAACACAATGTTCCGTGTTGAACTGGAAAACGGTCACGTGGTGACTGCTCATATTTCTGGAAAAATGCGTAAAAACTATATCCGCATCCTGACAGGCGACAAGGTAACTGTAGAGTTAACACCTTATGACCTGAGCAAAGGCCGAATCATTTTCCGTAGCCGTTGATATTCGCTTCAGGCAAGGCCTGACAACCACAGGTGCATTGATACACCTGTGGTCTATTCGTCAGAATACCGCATCCTCCGGAGAGGCCTTGTGCACGCTACTGAAGCTGTATGTCAGTGTGTTACTTTTTTCATCAAGCCCGATACTTACAGAGCCACCATTCGTTAGTGAACCAAATAGCAACTCGTTTGCTAATGGTTTTTTCAGGTTATCCTGAATGGTGCGAGCCATAGGTCGGGCACCCATCGCTTTATCATAACCTTTTTCACATAACCAACGGCGAGCCGCCGCGCTAACTTCAATTGATACGCCTTTCTCATCAAGTTGAACTTGTAATTCCACAATAAACTTATCAACAACTTGCGTAATAATTTCCGGAGTTAATGAGTTAAACCAAATGATACCATCAAGGCGATTGCGAAACTCTGGTGAGAATGCCTTTTTGATTTCTGACATCGCATCAGTACTATTATCTTGCTCAGCAAAACCAATAGAACGACGCTGAGTTTCTTGTACCCCTGCGTTGGTTGTCATTACCACAACAACATTTCGAAAATCTGCTTTACGGCCGTTGTTATCCGTTAAAGTACCGTGGTCCATTACCTGTAAGAGGATATTAAATACATCAGGATGGGCTTTTTCGATTTCATCTAACAGCACCACTGAGTGAGGATGTTTAATAACTGCATCAGTCAGTAAACCGCCTTGATCAAAGCCGACATAGCCAGGAGGAGCCCCAATTAAACGACTAACAGTATGACGCTCCATATACTCGGACATATCAAAACGTAATAATTTAATATCCAGCGCTTTGGCTAACTGAACAGTAACCTCCGTTTTACCCACCCCCGTCGGACCTGCAAACAAGAAAGAACCCACCGGCTTATTTTCTAACCCTAAACCTGCCCGATTCATTTTAATTGCCTCAGACAACGAATCTATCGCTTTGTCTTGCCCAAACACTAACATTTTCAAACGAGAGTCGAGTGTCTTGAGTTTGTCTTTATCACTTGAAGAAACGGTTTTTTCAGGAATGCGGGCGATACGCGCCACAACAGTTTCAATTTCGGGTACACCAATGGTTTTTTTACGCTTACTTGGTGCAACCAATCGCGTTCGCGCACCAGCTTCATCGATCACATCAATGGCTTTATCAGGCAAATGTCTATCAGTGATATATTTAATGGATAAGTCTACCGCGGCTTGAATCGCTTTTGCGGTATACCGAACATCATGATGCGCTTCATATTTAGGCTTTAACCCATTGATGATGCGAATTGTTTCTTCTGGAGTTGGTTCTACAATATCAATTTTCTGGAAACGACGTGCCAATGCTCTGTCTTTCTCAAAAATACTGCCAAATTCTTGATATGTTGTAGAACCAATAACACGAATTCGGCCACTGGATAGCAACGGTTTAATTAAATTTGCAGCGTCAACTTGCCCACCAGAGGCCGCCCCTGCACCTATGATAGTGTGTATTTCATCAATAAATAAAATACTCTTCGGATCTTTTTCCAGCATTTTTAATAATGCTTTGAAGCGTTTCTCAAAGTCACCACGGTATTTAGTTCCCGCCAGTAATGAGCCAATATCTAATGAATAAATTGTGCAGCCTTTCATTACGTCAGGAACATCATCTTGCTCAATACGCCATGCTAGCCCTTCGGCAATCGCGGTTTTACCGACACCTGACTCGCCAACTAATAGTGGGTTTATTTTTACGACGGCGGCACAGTACTTGAATGGTACGCTCTAAATTCAGCCTGACGTCCAACTAGAGGGTCGATATTCCCTTTCTTGGCCTGCTGGTTCAAGTTGGTCGTAAAGTTGTCCATATGGTCTTCTGGGACCGGCTGCTCTTCATTTTGCATGGTATTAGAAGGGATATCTTGTTCTGATGACGCCTCTTCGCCTTTTATCGTGCCATGGGATATATAATTAACCACATCTAAACGGCTAACATCATGTTTACGTAATAAGTACGCAGCTTGGGATTCTTGCTCACTAAAAATTGCGACTAATACGTTTGCGCCGCTAACTTCGTTACGGCCAGATGATTGCACATGAAAAACGGCGCGCTGTAATACACGCTGAAAACTCAACGTAGGCTGGGTGTCTCTGCTATCATTTTCGGGTAACAAAGGTGTCGTTTGCGCGATGAAGTGTTCAAGTTCTTGACGTAATGCAACAAGATCAACCTTACAAGCATCTAAAGCTTCGCGAGCAGAGATATTACTCAGTAGCGCTAGCAATAGGTGCTCTACAGTCATAAACTCATGGCGGCTGTCTTTCGCTTTCGTAAAAGCTACGTTTAAACTAAGCTCCAGTTCTTGATTGAGCATAAGCACCTCCCAAAATTGATATTAAGCCAAATTAGACTTTCTCTATAGTGCAAAGCAAAGGGTACTCATGTTCACGAGCAAAAGTATTGACTTGTGACGCTTTTGTTTCAGCAACCTCTGCAGTAAAAATTCCACAAACTCCCTTTCCTTGAATATGGACATCTAACATTATCTGTGTAGCGCGTTCTTCATCAAAAGAAAAGTATTTTTGTAACACTTCGACAACAAAATCCATCGGAGTGTAATCGTCATTATTTAATAGCACCTTATACATCGAAGGTGGCTGTAAGGTTTGTTCTATTTCATCTTTAAAAATGACATCAGTTTTAAATGTGCCCAGAAAATCACTCATTACTTTCTTGCTCAGTGTTTAACTTCAATTTAAGCATAGTCTTTATTATCAACGATTTCTATCAATCATATTGATAACACCACAAAACTATACCATTTCGTAACCATGCTGTTTTTGTCTATATTGCTTCAAGTCACAGTGTACCATGGGAATCACCTTTGCTTCCATGGTTAGCAATCTGTGAGCCACATCAAATATTATAGAAAATGAACGCTATTGATTAGCGAATTCTTAACACTTTCCACTAATTCCTGTACCTCACCTCTTGACCTTAGAAGGCAATTTATTACAGTATATTTTACGAACAAATAACATCGTACTTATACTTATTTTGTGTGTTTTTTATACATTACTTTAAACGCAAATATTGGTAAATCTGAAGGATGAAATATGGAGACGGGTATCGTTAAGTGGTTCAATAACGCAAAAGGCTTTGGTTTTATTTGCCCGGCTGATGGCGGAGAAGATATTTTTGCTCATTATTCCTGTATCCAAATGGACGGTTACAGGACACTAAAAGCTGGCCAAAAAGTTCAATTTAGCGTGACTATTGGCCCAAAAGGTAATCATGCAGACCTCATTGTTCCTATTAACACTGAGAATGTCCCAGACAACATTACCGAATTAAATCAATAGCTCAGCAATAGAGCACAGTTAATTATTTTAGTAACACTGACAACACTAATAATTAACTGTGACTATTTATCAATTAATCACTTCTTTACTACACCATTGCCCGCAGTTTGCAGGTGCGACATATCACCATATAGTGACGTTAATAAATCATACTGTTCAACATCATAAAACGCACATTGCTTTCCTGTGAATGCTTTGGCCACTTCTATCATAAATTTCACTGTCGCTGCAATGTCAACCTCATGGCTAGCCCCTGTAGAGCAACCAGGCACCACTGTTTCTGAACAAATAGCGACACCAACCACTGGCGCAGATGTAGATACTGCAGGTTGTAATATACTGTTGATATGATGCAGGCCATTACCATATGGCGTGATATCTTGAATTGACAACGGGAATGTCACCGCTTTTTGGCCACTGCTCCACTCCATCAAACGGATTAAATCCTCTGATACAGGTAAAATATAGCCATTTTTTTACCGTTGGAGACAGCGCATACCCTTTATGATTGAGTAAACGATTTCCCTTTGTGGTGTCTACAGACAAAATAGCATCCGCTTCAGGGATCGCTTCATGTTGATTCATCGTGGCATCTTCAAGGGGGGAGTCCATGAAATCAACAGGTATATGCGGACGTGTTGGCGCATTGGGGGCAAATATGTGTCGTGATCACGACATCGCCGAGTAGCCGATCGCCCTTTTCATGCATTTGTGCCAGTTTAAGCGCTGCTGCAAGTGCGGCAATCGCACCGTCTGCATCAGAGACAACACCAATGCGAGAAGGCCTAGCACCAATTCCGCCTAACCGCCCGATGATCCCCAGCGTTGGCGCATCTTTATGGTGTGATTTACCTTGTGTTCCTGGAATAAGAATACGAACAAAATCGCTTTGCCCTTTGTTATCCTTAACCGTTTTAGACATGACTTCAATGTGTGGGAAATCTTGGAACAATGCAACAATGTCTTCACCTTTAACACTAGCGCAATCGATTAGCTCATATACGCAAAGAGTTTGTTTTAGGCTCATTGTACTTCCTTTAATTTTTTTATGGGAGTGAAGAGCTACTTTGAGGTTAACTCGCATAAAATAGCGAGCTAACCTCATTTCGCTCTAGATGGAGCCTCACGTAATTGAGGTTCCATTTTTCCTGATGAAGGCGTATTCACGCACTTAAAATACTAACAATATAAATATTTATAATTTACTGATTACTTCTACTACCTACTTCTTACTACTGATTGCTTTTATGACACGAAATAAGTTCATGACTTATTTATGCTTTTTTGCAACCAATATGGGTCACCCACCATACAACCAAGATAAGCGGCTTTATGGCAAAGACTCTTGGATAACAGCGCCATAACCTCATCATTCATTTGCGTCGCAGGCAAACTTAAACACAAGGCATATAACGTATTTTGCGCTGGGTCGAACACCGTGCTAGATATGGAAGCGACTCCAGCAACGGATTCATCCATCGAAAATTCCCAGCCGCGCTCAGCCACTAAATCCAAACGCTCAACTAATTTACCGCGCTCTTCTTTGGGTTCACGGTCAATAATTTTTGACCGCTCATTTAGCGGTAACCTTGCTAATAATGCACGCCCCGTTGACGTTCCCAGTATAGGTAAACGTGTCCCCGGTTGAGTAATCACTTGCAACATGCTATTGCCAAAGCGTGCATGAACGACACGAACCATATCATCGTCAAGTGCTGACACATAACTGGTAAAACCGCTATCTTTCGCAAGTTCATCAAGCGCTTCAAGCATCATATCGATTAACGGATTCATTCCCCTAGCTCGATGCGCTAATTCCATAATCAGCAAACCTGGCCGATATATCGGTGCATTGTTTTTCTTTTCTAGCAACCCAAGCTCTGCCATTTGCTTTAAAAGGCGGGAAGCCGAGCTTTTAGGCATACCTAATTCATTAACCAACGTTGTCACAGTCAGCTCATTTCCTGAACGCAGGAACAGTTGGTAAACGTCAACAACGCTAGATAAAATACTCATGACCCTAAACCTTGGGTTAATACACTGTAGCTTTGTGGCTTTCTATCTCTCAGATAAGGCACTTTTAAGCGGGTATGGGCTTGGTTTAAAAAATCAACCTCACCGATTAACAGCACCTCACCTTCACAGCCGGCTTCACAAAGTACTTGGCCGCGAGGACCTAAAACCTTACTACCACCAAATAAATGGAGATCTTCTTCATGGCCCCAACGGTTCACAGCAAGTAAGTGAGTTCCATTTTCTAATGCACGACAGGCGCTGTTAATATCCCAGACATCTCGGTCTTGAACACACCAAGCTGAAGGAGCTAATAGCAATTCCGCACCTTGTAATGTTAAAATTCGTGCGACTTCGGGAAAACCCATGTCATAACAAATCATGATACCGATTTTACCAATCGGTGTTTCAAATACAGGGAAACTATCACCTCGTCCAAACCATTGTTTTTCTAGACCAAAGGCATGAACTTTACGAAAAATACCACTAATACCCTCACACCCCGGGTTCCAAACACCGACAGAGTTATAGATATCGCCTAAATATTCACCACGCTCAACAAAGCCGCTCACAATAGTGATATTTAGACGAGTAGCAAGCTCGCTAAATAGCGTATAAGTTTCACTTCCGATGGAATCACTTAAATCCCACAACTTAGTGGTCAGTAAGTCACCACGGTAACCCGTTGTCGCCAGTTCAGGGAAACAAATTAGTTTTGCCCCTGAATCCGCAGCTTGTTGGCACAACTGTGCCATACGTTGTAAGTTATTGGTTTTATTACCAAGTTCTGAATCAAACTGAGCCAGAGCAACTTTAACTTTTGTACCTGACATTGTTTAATCCTTAATCTAAATGAGAGACTTTGCGAAAGTGTACCGTTTCAACACCTTTCGCTTTCGCCTGCCAGCGCATGCCTATCCAATAGGCTACTGCACCAGTAATCAAAGAGTTAAGCGCAGGGATACCATAGTCAGCGTGCAATGGGCCTAATTCTGAGGTTCCCCATCCAACAGCTACGGCAATCACCCACACAACTAAGGTAACAGGGTTATATGCTTCACAGCTTGGTGGCAATATGCCTTGCTCTCGAGTGATATCTAATTCTTTGCGGTCACGCTTCAATAAATAATAGTCAACAACCATAATCCCTGCGACAGGCGGGATGGCTATTCCTAAGTAAATTAAGAAACCAATAAAGTTATCTAAGATCCCTAACATTGAAGCAATTGTGCCGAAGATACCAATCACCCACGTTAAATAGCGGCGGTCAAAGCGCTTATTGAAGATGGCATTTAGCAGTGTTGAAAAACCTAAAGATGACGAATACAGATTGATGTCATTCATTTTTATTGTCGAGAAGATAACAATCGATGCACCTAATAGGCCAGTCAGTGCCATCATTAAATCAAATACTTGGCTTGTACGTAATGATAATGCCATTAGTACCGCTATCATATTGACCAGTAGCTCACCAAAAAATGTGCCGATGAGAGTCATCCAAAACACATCTTTAGGCCCTTTCATAAAGCGGCTGATATCGGGTGTTGTTACTGCTGCAATAATAAAACCACCAGCAACCATTGTGATGGCCGCAGGCATAGTCATTAATGGCCCGGCGGGTTCAGTATCATTGATAAGTGTACCAATATCTTGACCTGATAATAAATTATATGTCGCCCAGCCTAACGCGAATAAAAATAGCGGCGTTGAGATATTGGCAGTAATAGATAAAAATCGATACCCATATACTGTTATAACCGTCACCGCAATACCTGTAATAAGTGACCAAGTCCCTGGTGTTAGCACATTAGTCGCTTTATACATTCCATCCGCAAAGAAACCATTTTGGACGCCAAACCAGCCCATTAAGGAGATAGCAATCGCGCCACCAATGAGAGCTGAGCCTAACTTACCAAAACCCGCCCACCGAGACAGTAGGCTGATCGACATTCCTTCACGGCACGCAGCCGCTCCAAGCCCCCAGCTGACAACCTGTAAAATTACAGAGCCAAGCATTGTTGCCCAAAACGCCTGCCAAAAAGTTAACCCATACCCAAGAGCTGCACCTAACATCACTTGTGAAACACAAGCTAGCGCACCAATTCGTAGAATTAACACTTCATAGAACGGTCTACGAGCACTTTGGGGTACTCGAGCCAAAGAATAATCTTCACCTGCTTTATTCGCCATATCGCACCTGCTGTGTGGTTGTCTTTGCTTAGTTTTTACTGGCTTTATTATAAGTTCCATTATATGGAACTAGGTTTCATTTATTCTACAAGGCAAATGATATCCATGATCGATACCAATTCGCAAGCAGAATTTATCTTTTCAGATAGTTTTTTATTATGAAATATTTTGAGAAACGAGGGAATATATAGATTGAAAAAAATATTATCAGGAAATGAAGGAGTTAAAAATAACGCATTTAATTAGCAGAATTTATTTGAGGAACTCGGTTCCAATAAATGAGACTATTCTTGAGCAGATATCTCTTTCACGTTAGCATTTAATGCCTTCTATATATCTTCTGCACCAAACCCTGTGATGCAGAAGATACACAGTAATTATTTAGGTTATAAATGATTAGGTTATAAATGATTAAGCTATAAACTATTCCCTCGCTAATGCGTCAATTGGGTTTAAGCGAGCCGCATTTCGCGCAGGTAAAAAGCCAAAAATAATACCAATGGCTGTTGAACAAACAAAGGCACTGATTAACGCCACAGGATCAAAAGAAAAAGTCCAGCCCGGTAGCGCCATTTGAGCCAATAAACTAATTCCATACGATAAGCTGATTCCCATCAGGCCGCCCATTAAACATACCAGTACGGCTTCGATGAGAAATTGCTGCATCACATCGCTGGTTCTAGCCCCTACCGCCATACGAATACCAATTTCTCGTGTCCTTTCTGTCACAGAAACCAGCATAATATTCATCACACCAATACCCCCGACTACTAATGAAATGACAGCCACTAGTGTGAGGAATAACTGCATAGTTTGGGTTGTTTTCTCAGCCGTTTTAATAAAGGTATCTAGGTTATAGGTAAAAAATATCTTTCTTACCATGACGCAATGTCAATAAGCGGATTAGTTGCTGCTCCGCTGTTTTAGCATCATAGCCCTCTTTAACCCGCACAGTGATACTGTCGTAGTATGGCCGGTTAAGCACTTTACTATTTACCGTGGTGTCTGGTAACCAAATGGATAATGACTTATTCGAACCAAAAGCCGATTTTTTTTCTTCAAGTACACCGATGACCGTTGCCGGCATATTACCAATAAGTAAAGTTTCGCCAATAACATGCTCTTGCTTAGGAAAAAAGCGGCGCTTGGTGTTAGCATCAATGACCACCACTTGGGCTCGTCTGTCCGCCATATCTTGAGTAAACCCCATTCCTTCTGAGAACTTCGAAGCATAAACATTAAAATAATCACGCCCAACACCTGAAAGTTGAGCTGATGCATCTAAATTGCCTTTTCTTAGCCGAGTTGAGCTATTTAATTCCCCAGAGACAGCATGGACATAAGGCTGCTTAGCAATCGCGTCAATATCCGACGATTTTAATGATTGCCGATTTTCCGCATCATCACTGCCGAAATCTTTCCCGGGATAGATAGAAATGGTATTGGTTCCGATCGATTTAATATCATTGAGTACCATGCCTTGCGCCGCATCGCCAATCACCATAATTGAAACCACAGAGGCAATACCAATAATAATCCCAAGCATCGTTAGCAGCGTGCGCATTTTATTGACAACCATGGCACGCCAAGCCATCAACAATGCCTCACTAAATCGGCCATACATTTGATTTAATGTGAGTTTTCTTGCAGGGGCTTTTGGTAATGAATTCGTACGTATCGAGGCTTTACTCCCCGAATCTTTCAAAATTTCGCCATCTTTAATTTCTACGATACGTTCCGCTTGCTGAGCAATTTCGGGATCATGAGTGACAATAATCACGGTATGCCCTTGAGCACAAAGGTCTTTTAAAATACTCATGACCTCTTCCCCCGAATGGCTATCCAGCGCCCCTGTTGGCTCATCCGCGAGAATTATCTGCCCGCCATTCATTAGGGCACGAGCAATACTCACGCGCTGTTGTTGCCCACCAGACAACTGGCTTGGACGATATTCAATTCGCTCCCCAAGCCCTAGACGCTGTAATAGTTGAGCAGCTCGTTCACGACGTTGGTTTTTACCCCGCCCCTGCATATACCGCAGGTACCTCAACATTTTGCTCCGCACTTAAATGGCTTAATAAATGGTAACGTTGAAAAATAAAACCGAAATGTTCTCGACGCAATTCTGCTAATTGGTCGTTATCTAATGTTGCAACGCTTTGGCCATCAATACAGTAATTCCCTTCTGTTGGTTTATCTAAGCACCCAATAATATTCATGAGTGTGGATTTACCTGAACCAGAAGCACCTATAATTGCTACCATCTCACCTGCATTAATTTGCAGTGAGACATTTTTTAAGACCGTAACTTGGTTTTCACCTTCCCCATAGCGGCGAGTGATCCCTTGAAGATCAATTAACGCAGCCATAATTAGTATTCCGCCTCACTGTGCCCAATGACGACTTTGTCACCTTCATTTAGGCCTTTGGTAATTTCTACATACACATCGTTTCGACCACCAATTTCAACTTGTTTTTTCTCGACTTTATTGTCTTGCAGAATATCCACTTCATAGGTTTGTGGTGAAATTTCATTACCTAATGCAGATAGTGGTAGCAACAGCACATTTTTACGTGAGTCTAATTCAATCGTGACCTGAGCGGTCATTTGTAATTTCAACAAATGTTGCGGGTTAGGCACCTCAAAACGCGCATAATAGAAAATAGCATCATTAATTTTTTCAGGAGTCGGCAAAATATCCTTTAATTGCCCAGCAAACTTTTTATCTGGAGCCCCTAAAACAGTAAAAGAAGCATCTTGACCCGGTTCCAAATAAATTACGTCGGCTTCAGAAACTTCAGCTTTCACTAGCATCGTGTCCAAATCCGCAAGTGTTAAAATTGTTGGTGCTTCTTGGGCAGCGATAACCGTCTGCCCCTGTAGTGTTTTAATAAAGGTGACAATACCATCCATTGGGGCCGTAATTTGCGTATATTTTAGATTTGTTTTTGCCGAATCTAGGGTGGCTTGGTTACGCTTAATTTGAGCTTGATAAGTGGCGACTTGCGCTTTTTTTACTTCCACATCGGTTTTAGCTTTATCAAGTTCTTGTTGAGAAACTGCTTGCTGTTTTGCTAGGCTTAAATGACGCTGATAAGTCACCTGAGCAAGACGCAGCTCGGCTTGAGCTAGTGATAAATTGGCTTCGAGTTCACGTGTTGTTGCTTCTGACTCAATAACATCATTTTGGGCTTTTTTCGGGTCAATCACTGCTAATAAATCGCCTTTTTTAACATAATCGCCCTCTTTGACATACAGGGTTTGCAGTTGCCCACTCACCTGAGCTCCCACATCGACTTTACGTACGGCATCAAGTTTCCCCGTTGCCAGTACTTGTTTATCTAAATCACCTCGCGTGACATCTACGGTTTGAAAAACCTCAGCTTCCTCACGATTAAAAAGAAACCCAGCGGTGATTAGGGCAACAATAATGATTGCCAAATAAATCGGCCACTTTTTCTTAGGCTTTGCCTTCATGTTTACTTGCTTCCTATGAACAAAAAGAGGGCCTTGCCCTCTAAGATTGCTGACAACATTTAAAAAGGCGGTTCCAATTAGTTGCCAGCTAAAAACTAATGATCAGATTATATATCACTTAAGTTATCAATTAATTCAACATGTGATAAACCAGATAGAACCATTTCTCAATAATCAATCAACAACCAGTAAAATTTATCGATATCACCATTAATTTGCTTTCCCCCTTGCTAACCATGCCACGCGAGAAAACATACTTTTCAATTGCAGCGGGATACTATCTGGCCCTAATTCTGCGGCTCTATTTACAGTAGCTAGCGCTAAATCTGGTTTCGATGTACGAGAAATCGCCTTAATAATTACTCGCCTAGTTGAAACCTTTGCATTATCTGGAATATCAGCAATTTCATGATAAAGGCTTCTAAACCCTTCACGATATAGGAAATGTTCCATATCTGGTGCGGGTAGCATCGTTAGCCGATCCCTATCTGATGAATTAATTTTGTTGGCATAATGTGTCGCGGTTGCTGCATACTTACGCCCAGCCTCATCACCATCGGTTAAAACATGCCATTCAATGCCCATTTTATTGGCAAACTTCAGCAATGGTTTCAAACCACTTTGTGCAAATGCAATAACTTTTATTCCTTCAGTTTCAAAGTAATAGTTACACTGGCGCGAAAATTCATTCATCAACCAAATTTCCGTTTCCCCTTCCACTAATAACCAACAGCGAGCAAACAGCGCTGATGGGCGATTAAAGCGAATATGGAAAGAAATTTTACGTAATTCTTCAGCACTTAAATCATTTTCACTCAATCGATAAGCTGAAACTTTATTGGTATTGCGCACCAAACGGCACAAATCTTCCAGAGGTGCTAATGAAAGTAATTCCCCTGAGTTAGTCGTGGTAATCCGCTGTAAAGAAAATAGGCTAAATAACCCCCATGCGATGGAGAGCATAATCGGGTGTAAGCGCGTTTCTGGATCTTCAACGATTATCAATGGCCGAGCATGTTTATCTAACTGAATATTACCTTTTGATTGTAATAACGAAGAAAACATTCCTAAGATAATTAATCGAATATTGCGTTGATTTGGTTTTGCAATTAAACGGCTAATATTATCAAGCGCTTTCCACCCGCGCTTGCGCGGTTCTATATTAACAATTGAGCTATCCATCTTTATAAGATGTGCGCTCTGCCCTGAAAAATAATGGCTGAGCAGCTGCTGCATTGCATCAATACCATCACCAAGGTCTTCATCACTTAAACATTCCGGATTATTGACCAATGCATGGGTTAATTCTTTAATGCGAACGTTGAACAAATCACGTAAATCTTTTTGGCCTGTAACAATAGTTTCAGTGTTAAGTGTATGCAAAAAGCGGGCATCTCGCAGGCGAATAACCGGATACAACCTAATAATTTCTTTAATGTATTTACCTACATTATCCAAAGAAAGCTTATTACCACCTGAATTCAAAAAATTTTTATCTACAACTATCGTGTCATCATCTCTCAGCTCTGCGCTAACACGATAGAAAATATGTTTCAGGCCATCTCCGTTATCGACCCAAACAGAGTTAAGATTATGAAAACGATATGATTGATGACGTCCTTTTCGACGCTCACAAAATTTTAGAACGATCTGTAATGAGCGGTAACGCGATTCATCGTTCCCTGCTGGGTGATGAAAATCATGAAGGCTGAATTGGTAATCTGTATGCTCAGGGGAAAGAAGAAGGTCAAGTGCGTCCAGTAAACTCGATTTTCCCCAGGAATTCTCACCGACTAAAACCGTACTATTATTCAGTTCTAAAGAAAGCCGGTTAATCCCTCTAAATCCGTATATTTCCACACGTTCCAGGTACATATTACTCTCCTTGGAAGATTTTTAATTCACCCTCAATATTATTAGTTTTCATTACATACCGGGTGATTCCATCAATTGAACAGACTAAAAGACACTATTTAGAGCTTACCGATTAAGCGCCTTTATTACTATAAATATGTAAGCAAAATAAAAATACTTATAACAAAACAGCGAACTGTGTTGAGCATCTAATTACAGTGTTATAAAATAGTAAAACTTTCATTTTTAGTGTTTTTGACCTATTTTTCTTTCTTTAGCCAATAAAAAAATTTTATAACAATAAATTCTTTAAGCACAGGGCGCTAAATCAGGTTTATGCTTCGATAACCTAAATAAAAAAAATAAGCATAACCCTTTGTTTACATTAACCTAGTCGATGGGATAACCTCTAAGGAAACGGCCATGTATTCAGGACTCTTAATTATTCTTCTACCGTTAACACTCGGTTATCTTATTCCTATTAAAAATAAACGCATTCTCCATCGAGTTCATCAATCCCTGAATTCAATGGTATATGTTATTTTATTTTTAATGGGAATTACCCTCGCACTGCTTGAAAACTTAAGCGTTCACTTATTTTCTATTTTAATTTATGCAGTTACCTTTTTTGGTTGTATATTTTCATTGAATGTAATCTCACTGTTATTACTCGATAAATTTGATCCATGGAGAATTCCGCAACATAAACAAGAAAAACCACCTTCACGAATCAAAATGGTTCTCGAATCCTTACAGTTATGCGGCGTGCTACTGCTCGGATTTGCCGTTGGCTTGACGCATTTTGACTTTCTACACTATGCCGATAAAGGTAGCCAAGTGGCGTTAATGCTATTGCTATTACTTGTCGGTATCCAGCTACGCAATAGTGGCATGAGTATCAAGCAAATTTTAATCAACCGCCGTGGTACCACCATCGCGTTTGTCATGGCAATCAGTGCGTTAGCCGGTGGCGCATTAGCTGCGTTTTTACTCGATCTTCCGGTGAAAATGGGGCTAGCGCTGGCTTCTGGCTTTGGCTGGTACTCATTAACAGGCATCGTACTTACCGATGCATATGGCCCAGTCATGGGAAGTGCGGCTTTTTTCAATGATTTAGCAAGGGAACTTGCTGCCATCATGCTCATTCCTATTATTATCAACCGTTACCGCTCAACGGCTCTTGGCATTTGCGGTTCAACATCAATGGATTTTACATTACCTGTTTTACAACGCAGCGGTGGAGTTTCAATTGTCCCTGCCGCCATAGTTCACGGCTTCGTACTTAGTCTAATTACGCCAATTCTTATGGCCTTCTTTACATAGGTAAAATTTCAGTCACAATAGCCGTTAATTTGCGTGAAACAGGAAATTAACATGACAGATAAACAACGTGTTTTAGTGTTGGGCGCTAGTGGCTATATTGGTCAGAATTTGATCCCTAAACTCATTGAGCAAGGATATGACGTAACAGCAGGTGCTCGCCGTGTTGATTGGATGCTATCTCAAGGCTGGCAAGATACCCAATGCATTTATGTGGATCTTCACGACCCCGAAACATTAAAAGGTGTCATGGAAGGCATCGATATTGTTTATTTCCTCGTTCATAGCATGGCTGACCAAGCCAATTTAGTCGAACGTGAGCGCGCAGCCGCTCGCAATGTGCAACAAGCCCTTGAAGGCTCAAGCGTTAAACATGTTATCTATCTCAGCGCATTACAACACGGGCATACCTATTCACCACACCTAATAGCACGGCGTTTAACCGGTGATATTTTACGTGAAAGCCAAATCCCTGTTACTGAAATTCGTTCATCAATTATCGTTGGCTCTGGTTCTGCCGCATTCGAAATTATGCGCGATATGGTCTACAACTTAGCGATTTTAACGCCACCACGTTGGGTTCGCTCTAAATCGTCACCTATCGCTCTGTCGAATATTTTGTATTATTTAACGCAACTGGCAAAAATACCAACAACCGAGAACCGAATTTTCGATGCGGGTGGCCCTGAGTTTATTAGTTACCAAGAACTATTTAAACGCTTTATTAAAGTCAGTGGTAAACGGCGTTTACTTATTCCCATTCCGATCCCCATCAGTATGATCTCTGTGCATTTCATCAGTTTGATCACCTCTGTGCCACCGTCAATTGCTAAGGAGCTAATCCAAGGCTTGCAGCACGACCTCCCGGCAGATGATAAAGCGTTACGAGAACTGATCCCACAAACCTTAATTTCTTTTGATGATGCTGTTAGAACCACTTTAGCTGAAGAAGCCGATGCCGTTGATAACGCAGATTGGGGTTATGACCCAGAAGTCAGAAAACGTTGGCGTCCTGGTTATGGCTATTACCCAAAACAAGCGGGAGCAACCCTTGGAACAACGGCCAGTTCAGAATCGCTCTGGTATACAGTGCAACAGATTGGCGGAAAAAACGGCTACTTCTATGCCAATGGTCTGTGGAAAACCCGCGCCATCATGGATGATATGATGTTGAATAAAGTGAAATACGGCCGCCCCGATCGTGAACAGCTCCAACTCGGAGATGAGATTGACGGCTGGCGCGTGATTAATCTTGAGCCTAATAAACAACTTAGCTTGTTATTTGGTATGAAAGCACCAGGACTTGGCCGCCTAACTTTTACTATTCATGATAGCGGAAACCGCCGTTCAATCGATGTTCGGGCATGGTGGCACCCCGCTGGCTTTTGCGGTTTACTCTATTGGTTTGCCATGATGCCTGCACATTTGTTTATTTTTAAAGGCATGGCAAAACGCATCAGTGAGCTAGCTTATGAGCGGGATAAACAACTCGCTAAACAACAGCAAGCAGAGCAACTGACCGTTAAATCAGAATAAATTTAGCGTAAAAACCAAATTTTTATGCAGAAATTATTGCATAAATATGCTCATAGGATTAATATCGCAGGTAGTGAAATAAGATATTATTGGTACACATGAGCATTCAATTAAAAAACATCAACTGTTTCTATGGTTCCCATCAGGCACTCTTTGATATCAATCTAGAGTGTTCTGCTGGTGAGACTATGGTATTACTCGGGCCAAGCGGAGCAGGTAAAAGCTCGTTGTTGCGTGTCCTCAATTTATTAGAAATGCCACGTTCAGGCCTCTTAAATATTGTGGGTCAGCAATTTGACTTTTCTTCAGCTCCAGATGCGAAAGCGATTCGTGAGCTGCGTCAAAATGTGGGAATGGTATTTCAACAATATAACCTATGGCCTCATTTGAGCGTTATGGACAACTTAATTGAAGCGCCTTGCCGCGTGTTAAAATTGTCCAAGCAGGAAGCGCAAGCAAAAGCCTCTAAGTTATTAGAGCGCTTACGGTTGTCTCAATTTGCTGATCGCTACCCCTTACATTTATCGGGTGGGCAGCAACAGCGTGTTGCGATTGCAAGAGCACTAATGATGGAACCAAAAGTTTTATTATTTGATGAACCAACCGCTGCACTTGACCCAGAAATTACCGCTCAAGTTGTTGATATTATTCGCGAACTATCTGCGACTGGAATTACACAAGTCATCGTTACTCACGAAGTGGAAATTGCTCGAAAAACCGCTAGCCGTGTAGTGTATATGGAAAATGGCCATATAGTAGAACAAGGGGATGCAAGCCATTTCACTGCACCTCAAACAGAAGCATTTGCAAATTATCTGTCACATTAATAGATATAGGATTAAGCAATGAAAAAAATTATATTAGCTGCACTACTGGGCGCTGTAACCCTATCTGCAACTGCTGCGGAAAAAGAAACCATCCGTTTTGCAACAGAAGCGACTTACGCGCCTTTTGAAATGTTCGATAAGAATAACCAAATCGTTGGCTTTGACGTTGATTTAGCCAATGCCATGTGTGAAAAAATGAATGCAACTTGTACATTTACTCACCAATCTTTCGACAGCTTAATTCCTAGCTTAAAATTCCGTCGCTTTGAAGCATTAATGGCAGGTATCGATATTACCCCTGAGCGCCAACAGCAAGTGGATTTCACTGAGACTTACTACCCTAACTCAGCAGAATTTATTGCTGTAAAAGAAAAAATCAGCTCAGTAGAACAATTAAAAGATAAAAAAATTGGTGTTCAAAACGGAACCACTCACCAAAAATATATCATGGAACAACATAAAGGTATGACAACCGTTCCTTATGATAACTACCAATCTGCTATTTTAGACCTGCAAAATGGCCGTATCGATGCCGTCTTCGGTGATACTGCAGTTGCTGACGAATGGTTAAAAGCTAAAGGTAACGAAAACTTAGCCGCTGTAGGTGAAAAAGTGACTGATCCACAATATTTCGGTATTGGTTTAGGCATTGCAGTGCGTAAAGGAAATAAAGAGCTGTTGGATAAAATGAATAAAGCCTTAGCTGAAGTTAAAGCAGACGGCACTTATGATGCTATCCACAAAAAATGGTTTCAACAGTAATTGATATAATTAATGAGCAACTTTCTATTTTTAACAAGTGCCGCCGGTATCACCGTCGGCCTTGCTGTTTCTGCACTGGTTTTGGGGCTGATCCTCGCCATGTTATTTACTGCGTGGGAGTCCGTCCGTTTTAAACCTATTGCCTTTTTAGGGACTTGTTGGGTTACTTTGATCCGCGGTCTGCCTGAATTATTGGTCGTGTTGTTTGTTTATTTCGGTACATTACAACTGATCAATTTGTTTGGTGATGGGTTCGATATAAACCTCGGTTTTTGGCAAACCACTATTCAAATTGATCCTAGCATTTTCTTTGCTGATAGCGGTGAATTTGATTACACCCCATTTGTCTGCGGTGTTATTGCCCTCGCCTTGTTGTACGCATCTTATGCATCACAAACATTAAGAGGGGCTTTAAAAGCAGTACCTTATGGTCAGTGGGAAGCTGGTTTTGCATTAGGTTTAAACAAACGCACTATTTTCTTTCGGTTCATTATGCCGCAAATGTGGCGCCATGCGCTTCCTGGCTTAGGTAACCAATGGCTTGTATTATTAAAAGATACTGCGTTAGTTTCACTCATCAGCGTTAATGATTTAATGCTACAAACAAAAACAATCGTCAATAGAACTCACGAACCATTCACATGGTACGCCATTGTGGGTTTGATTTACCTTGCCATTACGTTAGTCAGCCAAGTTATTTTAAAACGTATTGAATTGCGTACGACTCGCTTTGAGCGAGGTGAATCAAAATGATGGATTTAATTTTAGATATTCTTCCCGGGCTACCAACCAGCTTATCACTGACATTTAGTGCTCTTATTGTAGCTTTTATCTTAGCGATATTATTTACTTTAATTCTTTCACTTAAAACCCCCGTGGTTTCTCAAGCCGTTAAAGTCTATATCACGCTTTTCACTGGTACTCCTTTATTGGTGCAGTTCTTCTTAATTTATAATGGTCCAAGCCAATTTAAATCACTGCAGAATTACCCAATGCTATGGGAGTTTATCTCAACCCCTTGGGTATGCGCCATGATAGCATTGGCACTAAATAGTGCAGCATATTCTACTTTGTTATTCCACGGTGCAGTTAAAGCTATTCCGTCAGGCCAATGGCAATCGTGCCAAGCCCTCGGGATGAGCAAAATACAAACCATGCGTATTATTTTGCCTTATGCCTTTAAACGTTCGTTATCGTCCTATTCCAATGAAGTTGTCCTGATTTTCAAAAGTACTTCGCTTGCCAGTACGATTACAATGTTAGATGTCATGGGCTACAGCCAACTGATCTTTGGTCAAAGCTGGAATGTGATGGCGTTTGTTGCTGCGGGAATTATTTATTTAGTGGTCAATGCAATTTTGACCATTCTAATGCGTTTAATTGAACGCAAAGCGTTGGAATTTGAGCACAGAGGTTAGTCTTTCTTTCTCGCCGACAAGTAAAAAAAGCTTGGTATTATGCCAAGCTTTTTTTATTCGCTCAATCGGATTTTTAAAGAGTACTTTATTTGCAAATGTAATAATTAAACTAATTAAATAGATATGATTAATGAGTTTATTATGAAAAAAATTCAATTTGATATTCCTTTTGAGCAAGAAAAACTACTTACATACTTTAATAAAAAAGAAAATAATTCCCTAAGAAAAAAACTCACTCAAGTCAGAAACACCTCTAACGCTAGCAATGGGATTTGCCATGGTTTATCAAACCTATACCTTCTTAATGAAAACAAGAATGAAGGAGATAAACTAATTGAATCGATGGGAGCTGCTTTAAAATCTATAAAATCCCAAAGAGATCGTTTAAGAAATAAAAAACAAAATGATGTTGAAATAAGTTTATTAAATAAACAAATAGTCAATGGCCTGAATATTCAGATTAGTTATGAACGCGCATATTATTTCAATAAAATCGCACACAAAATAGACTCATTACTCATTGATAAAAAAAAGAATAAATCATCATTCATCAATAAAAATACAGATATTAAAATTGATAAAAATTTAATATCATTAGAAAACAAGGAAAAGGGTCGTAATATAAGAAATCTATACGATATAACCCATCTACTAAAGAAAAACATATCTCATATCAATAAAAATGTAAGTTACTTAGATAATAAATACGAAATTATAGATTTGATTACCTTTTACTATAATTTAGTTAAAAAAAATAAAGAGGATTCAATAGAAATTTACTATTGCCATGAAATATTGAATGAGACAATAAAAAATAAAATAATATCTGACTTGCCATTAAATGATGAGGAAATTAAAATTTTTCTAGCTAATGCTTTTGGGTTTATATCTAAACTAGAAATGTATAAAAATACAGCTAAAAATATAAATTTTGGATTAATCAATGATATAAGCCTACCTATTTGTGACTATACAAACTTACAAATAAATAAAAACCAATCAACTATTGAAAATCTAAAAGCTGAAATAGAGAATAAATTAAAATCTAACAATGATTATTATTCATTGATTTCTTATGATGGTCATTGCATGGCAATTTCAATTAAATACGATAAAAACAATCATATATATAAGTTTTTTGACCCTAACAGAGGTATAAAAAAATATGATAACGAAAATGATTTTTTAGAGAACCTAAAATATTTGCTCACCTACCATAGTGATAAACTGGCACCTAATCATATAGATGAATTTAAGTTTAGAGTATTATCTATGGATTCATTCCTGCTAAAAAATTAAATTAATTACCCAAATGATATAACGAATATTGTATTGTCGGTTCTGTACAGTAAAGTCCATCACATGGCTTTTACTGTACAATACGCTTTAACAATGTCAGCACTTCAAAGTGTGCAGTATGAGGAAATAAGTCGAATAACTGGATTTTACAGACTTGATAGCCAGCCAACAGTTGTAAATCTTGCGCCATGGTTTGTGCGTTGCAGCTAGAGTATAGAATATATTCAGGCTGCATATGCGTAAGGTAATCGCATAACTCTTTACCAATTCCTCGGCGTGGCGGATTGACTAAAATAAGCTGAGGGATATCCTGATTCGCCGTGGCAAAACGCGTTGAATCAAGGGCTTTAAACTCAACATGCTTTAATCCAAGTTCATCCGCGGATTGCTGTGCGCTGGCAATCGCTGGCGCACTAATTTCTATCCCTGTTAAGCGAGTGTCTTTTTCAGCACAGTGCAACCCAAAGCCGCCCACGCCACAAAACAGATCCCACAAGCTATCGATATCTAACGCTTTAACCCATTCCCTTGCAGTTTGGTATAATTTGGCAGCCACTATAGGATTCGTTTGGAAAAAACCTTGCGGGCGAATAAATAAAGGGACTTGATTAAACTCTTCACGGAGTGTGTGCTGCTCCGTTAAGAAAATCTCATCCTCACCTTCAAGTATTGCCATATGCACGGGTTGAATATTGGCGGTGATCACCTCAAGCTGTGGCAACTGTCCTTGTAGCCATGGCAGTGCCTTTTTTAACTGCTCAATTTTTTTCTCTGAGCGCAACACAAACCGCAGCATAAATTTCCCAGTATAATGACTTTGAGTCAATAATAGGTATTTTAACTCACCACGTTTGCGTTCAATGTTATAAGGCGTCAGCCCTGCCCTTGCAATAAAAGGAATAATTGCACTAAACACATCAGAAAAGGCATCTGGATACAACGGGCAGTCCGTTAAATCTACACCTTGCCCATCTCGCCCAACAATACCTAAAATTGGCTTCTCAACACTACCACTAACGACCATTTTAGCTTTATTGCGAAAAGCCGTTTGCGGCCCTGTAACTGGAGGCTGAAATAGGGAGGTATCAATAGCAGGTAAAAGAGCCTGTAGTTGGCTCTGCTTTTCAATAATTTGCTGTTCAGGAGTTAGTGTCAGCCATTGGCATGAATGGCATTGCCCAGTGGCATACTTTTCACAATGCATAACAAAGACTTAGTGGAGTATTATCGAAGGTTTGTCGTCAAGAGAATGCTCAGAGTCTTCATCAGAATTGTCATCGTCTTCACTGAAATCATCTTGATTCGCATACAGCAAGTTATTGCTAAAAATTTCAAATACAATAGCTGAAATTTGTTCTTCTGCTTGCTGTAAAAAATGACCGAATTGACGATACGTCATTCCTGCTGCTAATGAAAATGATTGGCTAACAATCAATTTAGGCAAGTTTTCATTATTTATTTCAAGGAAAACTTTTGCCGTTAATGAGCTGGCATTAATTTGGCTGATATTCGCCACTAACGTCACAATCGCTGTCGGTTTGAGCTCAGCTAATGCAGACAACACCAAAACATTATTTAAAATATCGAGCTTCGCATCAAAAATACCGTCAATATTTTGCATATGAGGTAAATGTAATGCAGAGCAGGAATCACACTCGAAATAAGAGGTTTTGAGTTGGTCTAGCCATTCACGTAACTTAGTGATGTCAGGGTAACAAATAGAATCCATGGGCAGTAACCTTCTTCAACTCAAAATAGTCGTGCAATATTGATTTGTTAGGGTTTTGGCACATTTTCCCCCTAACGAAAAAACGAATAATTCTCACATATTGTAGGCCGAAACACCAGTAAAACCGCGTTTAATCTGCTTATTCATCGAGTTTATTATCTGTAGAGTCCAACTTTTTAGAAGCTTTCTTTTCTGGTTGTTTATTATCTATCCCCAAAAAACTCAGGCTATGAATTGCCCGCCAGACAATATTAATCATTGCTGGTACCAAACAGCCAATACCGACCATAATAATGCTGACGATCGCTCCTGGCCGCATTAAAGGCTCCGGCAGCGTGATATAGTCATTTAATGCCAACAACACAATGATAAGCAGAATGATCCCAACACCTTCTAACACGATAATGGGCTTTGGCATATCCGCCAATGAACGCATCGTCCCTTTAGACTGAGGTTTATTACTCATTCTTCTCCTCCTCTCATTATTGTGTCTTTTCCTCAAACTGAGGATTATATGCCATACCTATAGGTATAACAGGAAAATTCGACTTTTATTTCATAATTTATGTAGGCATAGTATTGAGCATTGCAATTAGAATCTGAGTTCAAGATAAAAAGGAGATACTATGTATACTGTTATTTTTGGTCGTCCTGGCTGCCCATACTGCGTTCGTGCAAAAGAACTCGCTGAAAAACTGAAAAATGAGCGTGAAGATTTTGACTACCGCTATGTTGATATTCAAGCAGAAGGTATTTCTAAAGAAGATTTATCTAAAACTGTCGGCAAACCTGTTGAAACCGTTCCACAAATTTTCATTGATGAGCAACACATTGGTGGATGCACAGATTTCGAAGCTTACGCAAAAGAAAATTTAAATCTTTACAAATAGTTAGCCATATCCGTTTTTCATCTCAACAAGCAAAGTTGTTCACTTATTTATAGGTGCTGACACTTTGCTTGTTCTTTTTGTGCTATTTAAGCCAAATTTAATAAAAATATTGCACTTTTTTTCATCTAAGTGAGAACTTTCTTTTTTAGACGGAGTCTTAATTAATGCCACTGCTTTTCTTTGATGTCCCCATATTGAGGAGCCCGATAGCCAACTTTTTGTTTTCCTGCTATCGGGTTTTTTGTTTTTAACGGCTGAGTTCACCCTGTAATGTAATGATTAACCTACGTTTTCCACCATAATTTCGATGCTCACATAAATAAATCCCCTGCCACGTCCCCAAGTTTAAACGCCCTTTAGTAATCGGAATAGTCAAACTTGCACCCAATAAACTGCTTTTTAGGTGAGCTGGCATATCATCACTTCCTTCATAATCATGTTTATAATAAGGCTCATTTTCAGGAACGGCCTGATTAAAAAAACTTTCGAAGTCTTCTCTGACAGTGTAATCCGCATTTTCATTTATCGTTAAAGATGCCGATGTATGTTGAATAAAAATATTGGCTAAACCAACATTGATTAAGCTAAGTTCGGGAAGTTGCTTGAAAATTTCTTCTGTCACTAAATGAAATCCTCTTGCTTTTGCGCTAAGTTGTATCTCTTTTTGCCACCACATCACTTTTTCTTCCTTTTACTTTTCTATGTCTGTTACTGCACTAAATAATTATTGAGTAATAGTTAAACCGCAAGTAAATTTGTCGCACAAAGCTTTCAATAATAAGACAAAGGGACTTTACCTGCGAGGTAAGACACTTTAACCTCCTATCTTTATGTATCTACCCTGTCTTACTCACTATTTGCCCGAGGTACTGAACTGTGCTGGAACAACTGAATCTTGATCTTTTCAATTTGATCAATGCCACACCCGAGACCGCAAGTGGAACCATTGCAATAGCCAATGTGATTGCTAAGCGCTTAATTCTCTTATTTCCACTTTTTACGGTTGCCTGTTGGTTTTGGGGTGCCCAGCCAAATATGACTCGCCAACGTGCCTTTGCCTGTAAAGCCGCTATTGCTATCGTCATTGGTTTAACTATCTCATGGTTAATTGGTTATTTTGCTCCATATGACCGCCCATTTGTCATGGGAATTGGCACCAATTTCTCCGAACATAAGGCCACGCCTTCATTCCCAAGTAACCATGGTACGATTGTGTTTACATTCGCTTTTGCGTTTCTTTTCTGGCTCAGGACTTGGGTAGGGCTTGTAATGATGATCCCTGCGGTTGTGATTGCTTGGTCACGTATTTACCTCGGTGTTCATTGGCCTTTAGATATGGCTGGTGCTTTCATACTTGCAATGGTGGCATGCGGCTTAGCTCAAATTCTCTGGTCTCTTGGTGCGAATAAAATTCAATTACCTATCACGCAACTATATAGCTTTATTTTTGCTCCTCTTATTCGTAAAGGCTGGTTTCAGCCATAACAACGTATATTCAAATACTGGCATTAATTAATGCCAGTATTCTTCGCATTATAAAAATTGCGCTAAATCAAAGTTTCTGTTTATTTTCACTTTCATCATTAAAACTTTTTTTAAGTTATCAATAAAATTATTAAAACAATTAATTAACAAATATTTCGTTACCTTTTTCAATTATTTTTTTCGTTGCGAAAAAAGTGACAAATATAGGTCTGAGAAAAACGTAAAATAATTAATGTATAGTTCTATTCTCTCCAATTTTTAAACTAATTAATCACGCAATAAACCAATCAGCAAATAAAAAATATCTCGTTGTTTTTCATATAAATACAAAAATACACAGCCTAGAAAATCGTACTACCATTACAGTACAGTTCAATATTCACATTGATATAGATGATATTTTAGCCAGCTATATTTCGATCATTAATATAATAATATTTTTCTAACAGAATATTATTCTGCTCATATTCCAGCAAAGCAAAACTTATTTACTCAGTATTTAATTGCTAACAAAAATAAACTTAACGCAAATTTATTTAACAATTTTATAAAATGTGATTATTTTGCGCAATTTTGGGGGATATTTCTCTTTTGAGATAATGATCACGGCATTTTATTCTGGTAAAATATAAATTCACACACTCAAAATCCACTGTTAAAATTAAATGATAAAAATACAAAACTGATTGAAAATCAATTTACCGTAAATTTTAGTTTTATTTCCAATCAGATTGTTACGCAAAAGAAAACAATTGTTATTGAGTAATTGTTCGTACCTAAAGATTAAAAGTTCGTAACGCAATTGCCGTTACGCTAAATGATTTTTTTGACTTATATTTTCGGAGACTATTATGGATGCAACAAAAGTTGGTTCCATCGACAAAACAGCCTCGCAAACAGTAACGAGTAATGCTTGGCGCAAAACTGACACAGTATGGATGCTGGGTTTATATGGTACAGCTATCGGTGCTGGGGTGCTGTTTTTGCCAATCAACGCAGGTATGAGTGGTTTATTACCTGTTTTACTGATGCTGGTATTAGCCTTCCCAATGACATTTTTTGCTCACCGTGGGTTAACACGCTTCGTTCTCTCTGGTTCAAAACCTGACGGTGATATTACTGAAGTCGTCGAGGAACACTTTGGTCGCACAGCAGGTAACTGGATCACCCTACTCTACTTCTTTGCTATTTACCCTATTCTTCTTGTTTATGGTGTTTCCATCACTAATAACGTCAATAAATTCTTAACCGAATTATTGGGCGTTGGCGCACCGCCACGCTGGTTACTTGCCTTAATCCTTGTCGGTGGAGTCATGGCGATTGTGGCATTCGGTGAAAAATACATCGTCAAAGTCATGAGTATGTTAGTGTTTCCATTTATCGCCGTACTGGTTGCATTCTCACTGTATATGATCCCACACTGGTCTGGCGATGTACTAAATACCTTAACTTGGGAAGGTATCACTGAGGCAACAAAAAATACGGGTGGGCAAAGCATTTGGGTCACTATTTGGCTGACAATCCCTGTGATGGTATTCGCATTTAACCACTCACCAATTATTTCTGCTTTCTCTGTGGCAAAACGTGAAGAATACGGTGATGCCGCTGAACAAAAATGCTCACGGATCCTTGCCTCCGCACACATTTTGATGGTGCTGACCGTCATGTTCTTCGTGATCAGCTGTGTATTTACCTTATCTTCAGCGGATCTCGCACAAGCTAAAGCACAAAATATTAGTATCCTTGACTACTTGTCTGGCTATTTTGACCAGCCATTCATCAAATATGCTGCAGCAATCATTGCATTTATCGCAATTATTAAATCTTTCCTCGGCCACTATTTAGGTGCTCGTGAAGGTTTCAATGGCTTAGTTGAACGTGCTTATCGTGCAAAAGGTAAAACCATTGATGTTCGTAAGTTAAACCGCGGTACTGCAATTTTCATGTTAGTCACCACTTGGATAGTAGCAACATTAAACCCGGGTGTATTGGATATTATTGAAAGCCTCGGTGGCCCAGTTATCGCTATCTTACTGTTCTTAATGCCAATGTATGCAATTAGCAAAGTACCTGCGATGCGTAAATACTCAGGTAAAATCAGTAATGTATTTATCGTAATTATGGGTCTGGTCGCTATCTCTGCGGCAACATATAAGTTATTCTTCTAATTGAAGCCACTAGGTAGCAACCAGTAATGGAAGCTACCTAATTTCAATGACTTTCTACAAAAGGAAGCACTGAATATGATTAGTGTATTTGATATCTTCAAAATTGGTATCGGCCCCTCAAGCTCCCATACTGTCGGCCCAATGAAAGCAGGCAAACAGTTTGTTGACGACCTTATCCAGCAAAAATTACTCACTCGCACGACACGAATTTCAGTTGACGTGTATGGCTCACTCTCTTTAACGGGTAAAGGCCATGCAACGGATATGGCGATTATTATGGGCCTTGCAGGTAACTTACCAGACACCATTGATATTGACGCTATTCCTGCTTTTATGCGTAATGTAGAGCAAACTGAAAGGCTCTCCCTTGCACACGGGCAACATGAAGTTGATTTTCCTACTGAAGGTGGCATGAATTTTCATACTACCAACCTACCACTCCATGAAAATGGAATGAGTATTACGGCATTCAGTGGTGATGATGTTATTTACAGCAAAAATTACTATTCTATCGGTGGCGGTTTTATCGTCGATGAAGAGCACTTTGGCCAATCTGATGAAAATGCAGTGCAAGTCCCTTACCCATTTAAATATGCGGCCGACCTGCAAAAACATTGTAAAGACACAGGTTTATCACTTTCCGCACTCGTGATGCAGAATGAATTAGCATTACGTAGTAAAGAAGAAATCCAACAATATCTCTCGTCCGTATGGGATGTCATGAAATCCGGTATTGAACGGGGAGTGACAACCGAAGGTTTACTACCCGGACCATTACGTGTACCACGCCGAGCAGCCGCATTACGCCGTCAACTCGTGACAACGGATAACACCAATATGGACCCAATGGCCGTCATAGATTGGATCAATATGTATGCGCTTGCCGTTAACGAAGAAAATGCAGCGGGTGGTCGTGTTGTCACGGCACCAACTAATGGTGCATGTGGCATCATTCCTGCGGTATTAGCTTATTATGATAAATTTATTCGCCCTGTGAATGAAAATTCCTATACCCGTTACTTTTTAGTTTCTGGCGTGATTGGCGCATTATATAAAATGAATGCGTCAATTTCCGGCGCCGAAGTGGGTTGCCAAGGAGAAGTGGGTGTTGCTTGTTCGATGGCCGCCGCGGGACTCGCCGAATTAATGGGCGGTAGCCCTGAGCAAGTGTGTATCGCAGCAGAAATTGCCATGGAGCATAACTTAGGTCTCACCTGTGACCCTGTTGGAGGACAAGTTCAAGTACCTTGTATTGAACGTAACGCCATCGCTTCCGTTAAAGCCGTGAATGCGGCACGCATGGCACTGCGTCGCGTCAGTGACCCACGTGTTTGCCTCGATAAAGTCATTGAAACCATGTATGAAACTGGTAAAGATATTAACGCTAAGTATCGTGAAACGTCTCAAGGCGGCTTAGCGATTAAATTGGCTCACTGCGAATAGTATTGTTTATCTATCGTCTCTATAAAAATGCCTGCATTCGCAGGCATTTTTTTGTTCACATCATTTTCAACTCAACCATTATTAACCGAAAATGGCACTCCACCAGCCACTAATGGTTTTCATGATATAATCCCAAATACGCCCAAAGAACCCCGCTTCTTCAACCGCATTTTTTGCGACTAAAGGGTGCTGTTCGACAACTTCATCATTAAGAATAAAGTTAATCGTTCCCACTGTTTGGTTCTTAGCAAGAGGCGCTTCAAGTGAATCGTTGGTGAGTTGAATATCCACTTTTAAGTTTTGCAATTGCCCTTTAGGAATAGTAATAGAAACATCATCGGCAACACCTAAATCAACTTCTGAAGTATCACCAAACCAGACACGCTGCTTTTTCAGTGTGGCATCAGCTTTAATTGGCGTGACAGTTTCAAAGAAACGGAAACCCCATGTCAGTAATTTTTCGCTTTCAGAAAAACGCACTCGGTCACTTGGTGCCCCCAACACAACTGAAATTAAACGCATATCACCTTCTGTTGCAGAGGCGACTAGATTATGACCTGCACCACTCGTGTGCCCAGTTTTTACACCATCCACCTTTAAATTTTGGTTCCATAACAAACGATTACGGTTTGGTTGACGAATTTTATTAAAGGTAAATTCCTTTTCCTTGTGCAGTGCGTATTCATCCGGTACATCACGGATCATCGCTTGGGTTAACAATGCCATATCCCGAGCCGTGCTGTATTGCCCTTCAGAATCGAGACCATGAACCGTTTTAAAGTGAGTATTTTTCAAACCAATCTTTTGCACGTATTGATTCATTAAGCTCACAAATGAGTCTTGGCTACCAGCAACATAATCAGCAAGCGCGATACTGGCATCGTTTCCTGACTGGATCACAATCCCTTTATTTAAATCTAATACAGAAACGCGGTCTTTTGGCTTCAAAAACATCAAAGAAGAGCCTTTCAAAACAGGATTACCCGTCGCCCATGCATCTTCCCCTACCGTGACCATGTCTTGTGGGGTAATTTTCCCTGCATTTACTGCCTGACCAATCACATAGCTGGTCATAATTTTGGTTAAACTTGCGGGGTCTAAGCGTTCATCTGGATTCCCAGAAGCTAAAATTTTACCGCTATTATAATCCATCAGAACAAATGCTTTTGCATCGACTTGAGGAGCAACCGGTGTCTGCGCCGCATAAGCACTGGTACTTACGGCAACCAAAAGACTCAACCCAATACCTGCTCGGCGGGTTTTTAAAGACAACATTTTCTTACTCATCGGTTATTCCTTCACTTAATTCTACACATTTAAAATACAGTCATTGACTCAGCGTCACTAAACGAGAACCCATCGCCGTGACAAAATTTGATAACTGGACCTAATATAAGACTTTAATTTCACAGAGGCCACCGCTAACAAATAAACATTTGCCTATGAGTGAATTTAATCTATCTTAACCATGGCCGATACCAAAAAATCAATTTAGGAGACTGCAATGTTAACTGTTTGGGGACGCGTCAACTCTTCCAATGTCAAAAAAGTACTTTGGTGCTTAGAAGAATTAAATATCGCTTACAATCAAAAAGATGTGGGTGGCCCATTTGGTGGACTAGATACACCTGAATATATAAAAATGAATCCAAACAGCACTATTCCAACTCTACAGGATGATGACTTTGCGCTGTGGGAATCAAATACGATTTTACGTTACCTTACGGAAAAATTTGATCATTCTCACTTATTACTCGCACAAGACTTACAAGAGAGAGCTGCCGCCGATAAATGGATGGATTTGGAGTGGTGCTAATTTATTCGACCACATTAAGCAAATGATGAACAAAATTGTGCGTGTTCCTGAAGCGGATAGAGACCCAGAACAAGCTAAAATTATATATGGCAATATTAATCGATTACTCACAATTGCTGATAATGCATTAGCCAACCAAGCCTATTTCAGTGGTGCTAAATTTGGTATCGCAGACATTGCTATCGCGCCACTATTTTACCCTTGGCATGAAATTGTGACTGAACGCCCTGAATTTAACAATTTGGAACGCTGGTATCAGCAGCTGACCACGCGTCCTGCGTTCCAAAAAATTGTCATGATCCCAATTAAGTAATCACAAGGTCATACTCATCAAACTTGGGTTTGGGTACTGGTATTCAAACTCAAGTTCTTGGCAAATTTTATTACCGTTAATGACTTTCCCCTCTAATGCATTCCCCTCTTCAATAAATTGTGGTGGAACTAAACCAATAGATTGAGCGGCATGAGTATAAAATTCAGCTCGTGTCGGGTGGATTGGCGCACAAAGGTTATAAATATGCCCTCCCTGTGGCTGCTGGAGCAATAATAAAATGGCGTCAATTACATCGTCTTGATGCACCATATTGACAGGCTGATTTGCCCCCTTCACTCCGGTTTTACCTGCTAAAAAACGCCCTGCATGTCGTTTTTCCCCGACTAATCCTGCTAGTCTCAGAATATCTACCGATATGTTCGGTAATTGATGCAACCACTGTTCTGTCGCCACTAAAGCTTTAGCTGAATCCGTCACTCCATCCAATGGGCTATCTTCGGTCATTTCACCATTTTGCTCCCCATAAACCGCTGTTGATGACGTGAAAATAACTTTGGGTACCTGAAATGCTATTGCGC
This sequence comes from Providencia rettgeri, assembly GCA_900455085.1. NCBI lineage: Bacteria > Pseudomonadati > Pseudomonadota > Gammaproteobacteria > Enterobacterales > Morganellaceae > Providencia > Providencia rettgeri. Next base: position 3,179,576 of record UGTZ01000001.1, read on the forward strand.
TATTCACCAGTGTTTCAATCGCTGCCATATAGTATTCGGTATTAATTTTAGAAGGGGGAAGCAAGATGACGATAGCATCGCTTTGCATCATCAATTGCGCTAAATCATCGTTATCACATTCAAGTTCAGGGGTTAATTTCAATGCATAACACTCAATTCCTACCGCTTGAGCGGCTTCAATACCATCTGGTGTTGTTTTAGTTCCAACCACATGAATGCCTTGGGACAATAAAGCTTGGGCAAGGGGCAACCCTACCCACCCTAATCCAATAATGGTGATTTTCTTCATACGATAACTCCTCAATCGACCAACTGACTGAAATTAATCACAGAGTAGCTGAAAACCATAAAACTTCCGAACACAATTTCTGAGAGATTAATCACTATAAAAGCGCATCAACTAATTATTATTGGTTATTTTTTAAAAAAAGGTTGCATTCATAGGGGGAAATCGGATAGGTTGAATACCAATGAGTATTTAGTTAGCACAATGAATGTTTAGTCATTCACTTAAATAACAGAACGGAAGACATTATGAATCGTATTTCACGCAACCATCATCATCACCATCATCCTGACTAGTCTTTCGGGCGATGTGTGCTGGAAGACGTTCAACGAATCTTCCGGTGGCTGAAATGCAAATTGAGAGAACCCTCGGAAGATAATCTTCCGAGGGTTTTTTTATTCTTGAACAAAGAGTTACTAAACAAAAAATTTTAAAGGGATAAGGGTAAAGTCATGTTGGATAAATCACGTTTACGTATTGCAATTCAAAAATCAGGTCGTCTGAGTGAAGAATCAAGAGAACTACTGGCTCGCTGCGGCATCAAAATCAACTTACAACAACAACGTTTGATTGCTTATGCAGAAAATATGCCTATTGATTTACTTCGTGTTCGTGATGACGATATTCCAGGACTGGTCATGGATGGCGTTGTTGATTTAGGGATCATTGGTGAAAACGTTCTTGAAGAAGAGTTATTAAACCGCCGCGCGCAAGGCGAAAACCCACAATACAAAACACTGCGCCGCCTCGATTTTGGTGGATGTCGCTTGTCATTAGCGGCGCCATTGGACTTTAACTACACGGGTGCAGAATGCCTGAATGGTTCACGTGTTGCGACTTCTTATCCACACTTGTTAAAACGCTATTTCGACCAAAAAGGCATTCAGTTTAAATCATGTCTGTTAAATGGTTCGGTTGAAGTTGCCCCGCGTGCTGGGCTTGCGGATGCGATTTGTGACCTTGTTTCTACTGGTGCCACATTAGAAGCAAACGGCCTAAAAGAAGTGGAAGTCATTTACCGTTCGAAAGCATGTTTAATTCAACGTGACGGTGAAATGTCAGCTGATAAACAACAGCTTATCGACCCGTATGATGACCCGTATCCAAGGTGTTATCCAAGCGCGCGAATCTAAATACATCATGTTACACGCGCCAAGTGAAACACTAGAAGAAATCATTGCCTTATTACCAGGCGCTGAACGCCCAACTATTTTACCATTAGCAGGTGACAACAACCGCGTCGCTATGCACATGGTGAGCTCAGAAACCTTGTTCTGGGAAACCATGGAAAAACTCAAGGCATTAGGGGCAAGCTCAATCCTTGTATTACCAATTGAAAAAATGATGGAGTAAGCCGCCATGAAAATGGGATTTAACCAACCTGTTCGCTGGTCGGCTTGTAATCAAGAGCAACAAAGTGCTTTGCTGATGCGCCCCGCAATTGCGGCCTCTGGCAGCATTAGTACTGCGGTGAGCCAAATTATTGAGCAAGTCCGTAACGAGGGCGACACCGCCCTCCAAGCACTAAGCCGTCGTTTCGATAAAACTGAAATCGACACAGTGCGAGTACCTGCAAATGCCGTTGACGCGGCAGAGGCTCGTCTTGGCGATGAAATCAAAACAGCAATGAAAACCGCCATTGGCAACATTCGTCGTTTTCACGAAGCCCAAAAACCCACTCCGATTACAGTGGAAACACAGGCAGGCGTAGTGTGTCAACAAGTCACACGCCCAATAGATGCGGTCGGTTTATATATTCCGGGAGGCTCTGCGCCCTTGTTATCAACAGTCATGATGTTAGGAACTCCGGCGAATATCGCAGGCTGTCGCAAAATCATTTTGTGTTCGCCCCCCACCTATTGCCGATGAAATTTTGTATGCAGCGAAACTGTGCGGCATCAGTGATATTTTCCAAGTAGGTGGCGCGCAAGCGATTGCTGCAATGGCATTTGGCACCCAAAGCATTCCTACAGTTGATAAAATATTTGGCCCCGGTAATGCCTATGTCACTGAAGCAAAACGCCAAGTGAGTCAAAGCCATGATGGAGCTTGCCATTGATATGCCTGCAGGGCCTTCTGAAGTGTTAGTGATTGCGGATAACGGAGCAAACCCTGCATTCACCGCATCTGATTTACTATCACAAGCGGAACATGGCCCTGATTCACAAGTCATTTTATTAACTGACGATGAAAACTTTGCCCAGCGCGTGATAGAAGAAACAGAAAAACAATTAGCGCAGCTTTCTCGTGCAGAAATTGCCAGAAAAGCACTAAGTGCCAGCCGTGTCGTCATCGCTGATTCGATCGAACAATGTGTTGAAATTAGCAATCGCTATGGCCCTGAGCACTTGATTTTACAAACACGCAATGCTGATGATCTAGTCGATTCTATCACTAGCGCAGGCTCCGTGTTTGTCGGAGACTGGTCACCCGAATCTGCAGGAGACTACGCTTCAGGCACCAATCACGTATTACCGACTTACGGGTATACTGCAACCTATTCAAGCCTTGGCCTCGCTGACTTTATGAAGCGAATGACGGTACAAAAACTGTCGCAGCAAGGCTTATTAGGCTTAGCCAACACCATCGAAACTTTAGCGCAAGCAGAGCAACTCACCGCTCACAAAAATGCCGTTACCTTACGCGTTAACGAACTAAAAAAACAAAATCAGGAGTAAGTCATGAGCCAACCATTTAATGCCGCCAGTCTTGCACGTGAAAATGTTAAAACCATGACCCTTATATGTCGGCGCGCCGCTTAGGGGGAAGTGGAGATGTTTGGCTCAATGCCAACGAGTATCCTATTGCTCCTGATTATCAATTCAGTGAACGTAACCTGAACCGTTACCCTGAATGCCAACCGGTTGCCGTGATCAATAACTATGCGGCTTATGCGCAAATCACACCAGAACAAGTCCTGGTTTGCCGTGGGGCCGATGAGTCTATCGAATTATTGATCCGCGCATTTTGTGAGCCGGGTAAAGATGCGGTGATGTTCTGCCCACCAACCTATGGCATGTACAGCGTCAGTGCGGAGACCTTTGGCGTTGAACAAAAGAAAATCATGGCGTTGCCTGACTGGGCATTAAACGTTAACGCGATCCGTGAAAATTTATCTAATACCAAACTGATTTATATTTGCAGCCCAAATAACCCAACGGGCAATATCATCGATAATAAAGATTTGCGTGAAGTGCTAAATATGGCAGCAGGCCGCGCATTAGTCGTTGTCGATGAAGCTTATATTGAGTTCTGTCCACAATACAGTGTGGCAAGCTGGCTTGCACAATACCCCAATTTGGTGATTTTAAGAACCTTATCTAAAGCCTTTGCATTAGCCGGTTTACGCTGTGGCTTTACCTTAGCTTCTCCTGAAGTGATTGAAGTGCTATTAAAGGTTATCGCCCCTTACCCTTTATCAACCCCTGTTGCGATGATTGCCGCTCAAGCCCTTAAACCACAAGGCATTGAAACAATGAAAAGTCGTGTAGTAGCGGTAACCGAAAACCGTATTGCACTCAGTGAAGCTCTGCGCGACTTGTCTGTGGTTGAACATGTTTATCCGAGTGAAACTAACTATATTTTGGTACGTTTCACCGATGGCAGTAAAGTCTTTAAAGCCCTGTGGGATCAAGGCATTATTTTACGTGACCAAAGCAAACAGCCGGGTCTCATTAATTGCCTGCGTATTACTGTCGGGACAGAAATTGAAAATACCCGTGTTATTGAAGCTATTGCCGCACTTTGCTAATTAGGAATGACTCATGAGCCAGAAAATTTTATTTATCGACCGTGATGGAACATTAATTACCGAGCCGCCAACTGACTTCCAAGTTGATAGCTTAAGTAAACTCGCCTTTGAAAAAGCAGTCATTCCTAGCTTACTTGCCCTGCAAAAAGCCAATTATCGCTTAGTGATGATAACCAATCAAGACGGCTTAGGAACAGATAGCTTTCCGACCGCTGACTTTGAACCACCACACAACCTAATGATGCAAGTTTTTGAATCACAAGGCATAAATTTTGATGACGTGCTGATTTGCCCACATAAGCCTGAAGATAACTGCGCTTGCCGTAAACCTAAACTTCAGTTGGTTGAGCGCTATTTAGATAGCAACGTGCTAGACAGTGAAAATAGCTATGTGATTGGTGACCGCGAAACGGACATTCAACTCGCTAAAAATATGGGAATTAAAGGGTTACGTTATAACCCAACGGAACTAGACTGGGAAGCTATCACCACGCAGTTAACCAAACGCGACCGCCATGCGCTAGTCAAACGCGTGACAAAAGAAACTAATATCCAAGTCGAAGTGTGGCTAGACCAAGAAGGCGGCAGCAAAATTAGCACCGGTGTGGGTTTCTTTGACCACATGTTAGACCAAATCGCGACTCACGGCGGTTTCCGGTTAAACATTGAAGTCAGTGGCGACTTATTTATTGATGACCACCACACTGTCGAAGACACGGGCCTTGCTTTAGGTGAAGCTCTGAAAATCGCGCTTGGTGATAAACGCGGTATCGCACGTTTTGGTTTCGTTCTGCCAATGGACGAATGCCAAGCACGCTGTGCACTGGATATTTCAGGTCGCCCACACCTTGAATATAAAGCAGAATTCAAATACCAACGTGTCGGTGACTTAAGCACTGAAATGATTGAGCACTTCTTTAGCTCACTTTCCTATGCTATGGGTTGTACATTACACCTGAAAACCAAAGGGAAAAACGATCACCACAAAGCCGAAAGCTTGTTTAAAGTTTTCGGCCGCACACTACGCCAAGCGATTCGTGTTGAAGGGGATACGTTACCTAGCTCAAAAGGGGTTCTTTGATGAACGTTGTCATCCTTGATACTGGCTGTGCAAATTTAGCCTCCGTGGCTTATGCGGTGAAACGCCTAGGTTATGACCCTGTGGTGAGCCGGGATACCAATACCATTTTACAAGCCGACAAAGTCTTTTTACCGGGTGTCGGTACGGCTAGCGCGGCCATGGAAAAACTCACTGAACGTGAATTAGTGCCGTTAATTAAAGCCCTGACTCAACCCGTGTTAGGCATCTGTTTAGGTATGCAATTACTCGGTTCTTTCAGTGAAGAAGGTCAATCAACGGTGCCACTACTGGGGTTAATTGATAGCCCTGTACAAAAAATGGATGCCAATGGGCTTCCAGTTCCACATAGCGGCTGGAACCAAGTCAAAGCCCTAGCAGGAAACCCTTTGTTTAGGGATATCCCTGATAACGCCTATTTCTATTTTGTACATAGTTATTCGATGCCAATTTCCAGTAATACCATCGCACAAACTCAGTATGGCAACCCGTTTAGTAGCGCGGTGAATCGCGATAACTTCTACGGTGTCCAATTTCACCCAGAACGTTCTGGCACCGCAGGTTCACGCTTGATTCAAAACTTTTTGGAGATGTAATTACCATGATCATTCCCGCATTAGATTTAATCGATGGCACCCTAGTGCGATTGCACCAAGGGGATTACGCCAAGCAAACTGATTATGGCAATGACCCGCTCCCACGTTTGCAGCAATATGAAAAAGAAGGGGCAAAGCTCCTACACTTAGTGGATTTAACGGGCGCCAAAGATCCACAAAAACGCCAAATTCCACTACTGAAAAAATTATTGGCTGGCGTGAATGTTCCAGTACAAGTTGGTGGGGGTATTCGTACCGAAGAAGATGTTAAGGCCTTACTGGAAGCCGGAGCAGCTCGTGTTGTCATTGGCTCAACTGCGGTGACCAAACCTGAATTGGTTAAAACATGGTTTGAAACCTATGGTGGGGAAGCCATTGTACTTGCGTTAGATGTACGCATTAATAACAAAGGCGTAAAAGAAATCGCCATTAGCGGCTGGCAAGAAAATTCAAATTTAACATTAGAACAAGCCATTGAAATATATCGTCCTTATGGCTTAAAACATGTCCTTTGCACCGATATTTCCAAAGATGGCACCTTAGCGGGTTCTAATGTGAACTTATACCAAGAAGTAAGCCAAAAATTCCCCGACATTGCCTTCCAAGCATCAGGGGGCATTGGCAATTTAGACGATATCGCCGCTATTCCAGCTTCAGGGGCTGCAGGGGTGATTGTTGGTCGCGCATTATTAGAAGGTAAATTCACCGTTACGGAGGCAATCAAATGTTGGCAAAACGCATAATTCCTTGCTTAGACGTCCGTGATGGGCAAGTGGTTAAAGGTGTCCAATTTCGTAATCACGAAATTATCGGTGATATTGTTCCATTAGCACAGCGTTATGCCCAAGAAGGTGCAGACGAACTGGTATTTTATGATATTACCGCCTCTTCTGATGGTCGAGTGGTAGATAAAAGCTGGGTTGCCAAAGTCGCTGAAGTGATTGATATTCCTTTTTGTGTTGCAGGTGGAATTAAAAGTGTCGATGATGCTGCACAAATTCTGTCTTTTGGCGCTGACAAAATTTCCATTAACTCCCCAGCATTATCCGACCCTACATTAATCAGCCGCTTAGCGGAGCGTTTTGGCGTACAATGCATCGTTGTCGGCATTGACACTTGGTTCGATGAAAGTACGGGTGAATATCTCGTTTACCAATTTACCGGTGATGAAAAACGTACCACACAAACTACGTGGAAAACCCTTGATTGGGTAAAAGAAGTTCAACAACGTGGCGCGGGTGAAATTGTGTTAAATATGATGAACCAAGATGGTGTTCGTCAAGGGTATGACCTACAGCAACTAAAAAAAGTTCGCGAAGTATGCCAAGTGCCATTGATTGCCTCAGGTGGTGCAGGCGAAAAAGTACATTTCCTTGATGCCTTCACTGACGCAAGCGTTGATGGTGCTTTAGCCGCTTCTGTATTTCATAAACAAATTATTAATATCGGTGACTTAAAACAATACCTAGCCGAAAATGGAGTTCAAATTAGAGTATGTTAACCACAGAACAATCTAGCCAGCTTGCATGGCAAAAAGTCGATAACCTGATGCCTGTTATCGTGCAACACGCCGTTTCAGGTGATGTGCTAATGCTTGGGTATATGAACCCAGAAGCATTACAAGTCACTTTAGATAGCCGTAAAGTCACCTTTTTCTCTCGCACAAAACAACGTTTGTGGACAAAAGGCGAAACCTCTAATAATTTTTTAAATTTAGTGGATATCTACCCAGATTGTGACAGTGATACGTTGCTAGCTCTCGCACTGCCAGATGGCCCAACTTGCCATAACGGCACACAAAGCTGCTTCGCACCAGCACAAAGCGACTGGGGCTTTTTATTTGAGTTAGAAACGTTACTAAAAGAACGCAAAACTGCCTCTCCTGAAAGCTCCTATACCGCACGTTTATACGCTAGCGGGACTAAACGCATTGCGCAAAAAGTCGGTGAAGAAGGTGTTGAAACTGCATTGGCAGCCACCGTGAATGACCGCGCAGAATTGACCAATGAAGCCGCTGATTTGATGTACCACTTATTAGTCTTACTACAAGACCAAGAGCTGGATTTAAGCAAGATAATCAAACGGTTAAAAGAGCGTCATCAGTAAACAACAGGCTGCCAGTCTCACTGGCAGCTTTATCATAGATGCAAGATGTGTTCAATTTGCTCGTGACTGAATAAATACCCAAGAATATTAGTAATAACAGACACAAAATACATCTGATACTTATTTTTTAATATTTCACCTATTTTAACGCTTTAGCAGCCTTCGGCTCCAAGGTTGTATCTACTTCCAAACTTGTTATCATTCCCTGTTATTGATGTGGTTTTAAAGGGAAAAAAACAGTGTCTGAAAATTCTATTTTTATGCAACTCACACAATTACTTGATAAAAATAATGCCAAATATCGTGTGATGGAACATTCCACTGCGGGGAAATCAGAAGAAGTGGCAAAAATACGTGGCACGCAACTTGGGCAAGGGGCAAAAGGATTAGTATGCCATGTCAAAGGAAATGGTATACGCCAACACGTACTGGCAATTTTACCTGCCGATAAACAAGCTGATTTGAGTAAAATTGCCACAGCAATTGGCGGGACTCGTGCATCTTTAGCAAGCCCAAAAGAAGTCGATGAGCTCACTCAATGCGTATTTGGGGCTATTCCCCCCTTTAGCTTTCATCCCAATTTAAAATTAATTGCTGACCCGCTACTTTTTGAACGTTTTGAGGAACTCGCCTTTAATGCTGGTACATTAGAACGCTCTATTATTTTAAATACAGAAGATTATCAAAGAATAGCAGCGCCTAGTTTAGTTGAATTTATTCGCACAGAAGAAAATTAGTTATATGTAAAAAGGGAGATTCCACAGAATCCCCCTTAACCTTAATAAGAAAAGCTAGCTAATCAATCGCTGGTCATATTTCTGGCTGGCATTTTTTAATGCCACAAAATCTGAGCTACAAATAAACCGCTTTAATGCGGTAAATTTTTCCTCCGACCAATCGTAGATTTTCAGTGCTAATAATTCAGTGATCACTTCAGGTGAAAAACGGTATTTAAGGGTTGTTGCAGGGTTCCCCCCAACAATGGAGTAAGGCTCGACATCTTTGATCACTACACTATTAGCCGCAATTACAGCCCCTTCACCTATTTTAACTCCAGGCATAATAAAGGCACGCATGCCAACCCAGGCTCCATCACCAATCACTGTGTCGCCTTTTCCTACATAAGCTTCTTCAATAAATTCAAGAAAAGGATATAAGCAAAACCAATCCATTCGGTGAGTATGGTTCCCTCCCATTAATATCACAGCTTCGCTACCAATACAGACATAATCACCGATATAAAGTTGGTCAACATCCCATGCTAGCTGCCAATCTCGGCTTTGTTCGTCACCTTGTAAATAACGCACAACTGACTGCTCAAAACCGCTATCCCAACAGCCGCTGTAATAACTATGCTTACCTTTAATATGGATATTGGGATTTTGTACGACCTCATGAAGTAGTTCGTATTTTGACCAATGTTTTTGATTCATGGCACTAAACCTTTTAATTCGTTTATATTTACCATAGAACGCATTCTATGGTGATGTATTCGCGTTCAAAATACATCACCTTTAGCCACTCGGGGTTGTTTTAATAATGGATTCAACATGTTATTCATCCTAACAAAACCGTTATTATTTAAATTACATGTATAAATAATATCATAGAAAATAGTTTTCAAATAATTAATTAATAATTAATAGAAAATAAACGAATAGTATTTAAGACTAACTTTCAAATAAAAAACACATAATTAATAAATTTTATTGTAAATTATATGAAAATTATTTCATAAAATTGTAAAATAGCAGGAAGATAATAAATGATAGAGAAAAACGAAATAATCCAAAATATTATTAAGACCCCTCCTTTTAACTCATTAGCCTCCCCTTATTCAACAAGCTTGGAAAATAATATTTGTGAAATATTTCAAATATTAAATAATGAAAATAGCGAATCAAACGTGGAAATAATTTCCCATGAATATAAAACAAACAATCCGCTTATTCACTTAGATAGAAATGATGAAAAAGGCAGTAGTGGAATACGACCAGATAAAGCTATTTACTTTAATGAAAATAAGTTTATTGACCCAATAACACATAAAGAAATCAGTGATACAAGTGGTGAATTAAAGGGAAGCGTTTATTTTGCTCAAAACTCAATTATTCCTGCTGTTAATCGAATTGAAGGAGATATACAACCAACATTAGTGCCTAATCGAAAAACCTTAATTATGTTTAAGCCACAACATAAAATCCCCGATAACGAAGATGTTTATATAGAAATAACAGATAGTAAGGGAACAGGGTCATATATTAAAAAGCTTTCACCTCCATCAAAACTCCCCCAGCTATCCTATTTAAGCATTTATGAAACAAATCTAAGGCCTCGAGACTTTAAAAAACCTAGCTTTTTTGATTTAGAAGTCAGAAATGTAAATCAACTAAATAAGGTACTAGAAAGCCCCAACTATTTTAATCAACTTATTTCTAAAGCTGATAATATCAAATTTAATTTCAGTGGTATAAAATACGATAATTGGACTAAGCCTATTCATCTTAACTCAAACCCAAAATACCGAGGCAAAAATATAGTTTTTTATAATAGTACCAATTCAAATATTATTATCAGATATAGTAATAAATATCATACAATAGAACAAAATCATTCTATCCAGTTTATTTGTGATAATAGCGGGAGGTGGCTAACAAAACCTGAAACCAAAAAACTAAAGGAACTGTCTGTGAGTAAAAAAATTCCTAAAACTTTTGATTATGAATTACATAATAAAGATAAGATAGAAAACTATGATATAGCGCTCCCCCTTTTGCTAAAAAGATACTCAAGTATAAAAATAAATATTCACGATAATTCTGATGTAAAAAAAATTAAATTAACAAACAATAAACAATACGAATCAAAAATAATACAATTTTCCTCGGAGTCTATGGAGAAGAAAAAAATTAATTTTAATAATAAGGAGATAACTTTAAAAAAAGGAGATTTTCTTTATTTTGTCTGCGATAAAAAAGGCATTTGGAGAAAATTGTCAATCAATACTGATGCATCAAAACTGAGCTTAGGGAAAAGTTTCGAATATGATGAAGTCATAAATGAAAAAGAAAAACTAGAGCAAATGCAAGAAAATACTCAGTTTATGGAAAACTTACTATTACGAAATCAAAGACAAATCAGAATAGACATTAATGATGAAAACTGGGTTGATTCCATCAAATTACCAAATGGCAATCGTTATTGCTATATCACCTTTAATACAACGGCAAGTAAGAACACAAAGATTCATATTAATGGGACCTATTTAGAGCTAAAAAAAGGGGAACATCTCAATCTCGATTTTGTTACTAAGACTAAGAAATGGAGAAATAACCCATTAATAGTCCTTCCTGAACATATGAATAATCTTGAATATATGGAGAATACTTGGTCAACAACAATTCCCGGTGAATATATTCAGCCTAATATAAAAATTGATTTTATACATAAAAATAAAATGGGGATCTTACCGAAGACCACGATAGGTGCACCAACGATGTTAAGATTACATCTTTTGGATATTGGTATTTTTACTGAGCCGAGAGATAAATTCGATTTTAGGGATACTCCCGAGCTTAATCGGCAATATTATCAACAAATTCCAGCCTCAATACTCCTCGTAAACCGCTATGAATCAACACGGGTCGATCAATTTGTCTTCGGTGATGGAACGATTTTAAAAGAGGTTATTCCTGAAAATGGTGGTTGGCATGAAGAGTCAATTTCAAAAATAACTCGCTGGGCATATGGGGAAGGCATTCATATGGCGACGTCTGGTATTAATAGTTCACCAGATGATGGCCCCACCTTTGTACCAACCCCGCAAATAGTCGTCTATAACTCTGTTGGCCAATATCAAAATGGTAGGGTTATCCATGGGGGGATGGGTAGTTATACCGGTGGGCTAGCTTCTGTTGAGGATTCGATAGGCAATGAGTTTAGCCATGAATTAGGTCATAATTTTGATATTATTGACTTTTACGGTGGGCATACAGAACTTGGTATCCATCGCCCTTCTCATCAGAAGAACTCAACGTGGGGCTGGGACGCGGATAACAATATGTTTATCCCAAATTTTGAACGGTCTGGGATAGCAGACCATGATGCAATGAATGGTGGAAGCCCGAAAGATGAAAGCAATAATGCTTATTCACTTTATACGCCAAATACATTAGCCGCCATCCAACAGCGACTAGAAAAACTTCACGCTTTTAATAGTGATTCCTCAACGGGTTATCAAAAATGGAATTCTGAAACAAGCAAAATGGAAGATGCCTATTTAGAATTACCAAGCTTTCTCCAATTTAATGTTCCAGTTAAAAATGGTGAAGATATCTCTCTATACAAATTATGTAAAGCACTCGAAAAGTACGATGTGCTAAAAATAAAATTAGGTAATGACTATCATAGTAAAAATATACATTTACCTGACGCATCGTCTAGAAATGCGGAAGATACCATCATAATAGAAACTTGTACTGACTGGGATACGACTGTTCACCTTAATGGTGAAACTGAAAAAAATTAAGAAAAATGAAAAAATAACCTATATTTCCGATGGTAAGTCATGGGTTAAATCTCATCTCCATGGGTTACACAAAAAAACCAATAAAACAAGATGTTCCCGTTATTACCGTACTCGGTTTTTATGATCCTGAAGGGCAAATTTTAGTCACCGATCCTGAAAAACAAAAATCAAACCATGTACAAGATATTTTATATGGCTCTTCAGGCATGGTTTATAAAGACAATAAGAAGCTAGATTCTTGTTCTTCTTATTTGGAGTTCGATCTTGAAGATGGAACAACGCGACAATACAAACTTCATGGTACCAATTTCAGAACATCTCATATGAACCGTTTTCATGTAAATATTGAGAGAGACTTAAAGCCCGTTAAAGTTAAAATTTTTATTAAAGGTGAGCTAAAAGAATCTAAAGATATTGAAATTAGAGAACTTAAATTACCCACGACCATTAATGGGCTAACCATTTAAACCAATATGAATAAGAGCAGGCTTATCGTCCTGCTCTTACATCATTAATGGGGCTCTGCTAACCTCAAACTGGCTTTTTTGGCAACTAAACCAAAAATACACCCAACCAACATCACAATCGCCAGTGATAATTTCGGGGCGATTGGCAAACCAATGGCACATAACCCAAGAGCGGCTCCCCCGGTCATTTGTACAAAACCCACTAAGGCAGATGCGGTACCCGCTTCATTACCAAAGGGTTCTAAAGCATAACTGGTTGCCGTTCCCATCATAAAGGCCAGCCCTGTACAAGCACAGGCGACAGGTAACATATAGACTAACCAATGGCTTTGTATTTCTACCGGCAATACGACAAAACCTAGCAATAATCCTAAGCAACCAAATGCCATCATTAAACTACCCACTAATAAACAGGTTGGTCGCCCTATTTTATGAATAAAATAATTAGCAATATAACTGGCAAACATGATCCAAAAACCATTAATGCCGAATACAATAGAAAATGCTAGCGGAGATAACCGCGCATCCCCCATCAGCACTGTTGGTGCAAGTGACACATAAGTTAATGCCATCCCCATCGTGCCTGCATTCACTAAGGCAAAAATAATAAATTGATGATTTCCCAAAATTCGCCAATAGGTTTTCAGCGGAATAACCTTTGCTTTAGGTAAATTAACTGGGCGTGTTTCCGGTAAAAAAGCAACAATTAGCACTAATATAACCAACGCATACAAAGCAAGAAACCAAAACGGTGCCCGCCAGCCCCATGCCTCTGCCAGCAAACCTCCAAGTAGCGGAGCTAATGCTGGAACAATATTTAATGTTCCATTTAAGAAACCAAAAGCGCGAGCGGCTTCCGTACCATTCATCCGGTCACGTACACAACTAAATGCCACTACCGAAGTACAACAAACCGCAACACCTTGCAATAAACGTGATGCAATAAATACAGTAGGTGTTGTTGCTACAATAGCAACACCTGCACCAATGATATATAACAGCATACCCGCAATCGCGACAGGTTTTCGTCCATATCTATCGACTAATGGGCCCGAAATCAATTGCCCTAGCCCCAGAACAAGAATGAACAGTGCTATCGTTGACTGGATCACCGACTCACTGCTACCTAAATCCTTCGCAATATCAGGTATTGTTGGTAAATATAAATCAATCCCTAATGGACCAAGTAAGACTAATAAAAGTAATAAGATAAGAAAATTACGCATAAACCATGCCTAGACTCGATAAAATGTAATTTAGAAAATACTCATTGTTATAAATTAAACATTTTACGGTGCTTAAAAGTCAAAAAAGGCGCTAAACTTAGCGCCTTTCATGTCATCAACAATCAATGATGACGGGTTATTCCATCCATTCAGTATGGAAAACACCGTCTTTATCAGTACGCTTATAAGTGTGAGCACCGAAGTAGTCGCGCTGCGCTTGGATTAAGTTTGCAGGCAATACCGCTGAACGGTAGCTATCATAATAAGAAATAGCAGCTGAGAATGTTGGTGTTGGGATACCATTTTGTACACCATAGCACACCACATCACGCAGTGCTTGCTGGTATTCGTCAGCAATTTGTTTAAAGTATGGCGCTAACAACAAGTTGGCAATTTTTGCATCTTGGTTATACGCATCGGTGATTTTTTGTAGGAACTGCGCACGAATGATACAGCCTGCACGGAATATTTTTGCGATTTCACCGTAGTTTAAATCCCAATTATATTCTTCTGATGCCGCTTTCAGCTGTTGGAAGCCTTGTGCATAAGACACAATTTTACCTAAATACAGTGCGCGGCGAACTTTTTCAATAAACTCTTTTTTATCGCCTTCAACCGCTTTCAGTACTGGACCTGTTAATACTTTAGAAGCTGCAACACGCTGATCTTTTAAGAAAGAAATATAACGTGCAAATACAGATTCAGTAATTAACGTCAGAGGGATACCTAAATCCAGCGCACTCTGGCTAGTCCATTTACCAGTACCTTTATTAGCCGCTTCATCAAGAATCACGTCAACCAGATATTTACCATCTTCATCTTTTTTCTTGAAGATATCTGCTGTGATTTCAATTAAATAGCTACTCAGTTCACCTTTGTTCCACTCAGCAAAGATGCCAGCTAATTCTTCGTTGCTCAGATTCAATGAACCTTTTAATAATGAATAGGCTTCTGCGATTAATTGCATATCACCGTATTCAATACCGTTGTGAACCATTTTAACATAGTGGCCCGCACCATCTGCACCAATATAGGTCACACAAGGTTCGCCTTCTGCTTGTGCTGCAATTTCTTTTAAGATTGGTGCAACTAACTCATAAGCTTCTTTCTGACCACCAGGCATAATTGAAGGACCTTTTAATGCGCCTTCTTCACCACCTGAAACACCAGTACCGATGAAATTAAAACCTTGCTCAGATAATTCACGATTACGACGGATAGTGTCAGTAAATAAGGTATTACCACCGTCAATTAAGATATCCCCTTTGTCCAGATGAGGAGTCAGCGAGGCAATTGTTTTGTCCGTTGCTTCACCCGCTTTTACCATCAACAAGATGCGGCGAGGTTTTTCCAGAGAGTCAACAAACTCTTCAATTGTATAGTTGGGAACTAATTTTTTCCCTGGATTTTCGGCAATCACTTCATCTGTTTTATCTTTAGAACGATTAAAGATAGACACTGAGTAACCACGGCTTTCAATGTTGAGCGCAAGGTTACGCCCCATGACTGCCATTCCGACAACACCAATCTGCTGCTTTGACATGAACAACTCCTGTCTGATTAGGACCAAGTCAGCCTCGACCGTGCTGACATTCTGTTAACGGGATCACATATTAACCTAGGATTGTGTTGCATGGTAGTTATTGATGCAATCGATGACGTATACAAGGCCATTTTTGTCAAGAATTGTCCAACTAACGTTATTTTTTATTGATATTTCGTTCAACAAACCGCATTATTCACTCGTCGGTATAAGCCGTCATATCAGAAGGTAAAACAAACTGTATGGAATGGATCGCAGATCCTTCGATTTGGGCGGGCCTCGCTACCCTTATCGTTCTAGAAATCGTTCTTGGTATTGATAACCTCGTCTTCATCGCCATTCTGGCCGATAAGCTCCCGCCAAAGCTGCGTGATAGAGCCCGTGTAACTGGACTTTTATTAGCCCTGATTATGCGTATTGTGCTTCTATTTAGCCTGTCATGGCTCATTACCCTCACGAAACCGATATTAACCCTCTTTGATCACGCCTTTAGTGCTCGAGACCTAATTATGTTGGTGGGTGGTTTATTCCTCTTGTTTAAAGCCACAATGGAGCTAAACGAGCGGTTGGAGGGGAAAGACGAACACACTAATACCCAAAGAAAGACATCGAATTTCTGGGCTGTTGTTGCGCAAATTATTGTTCTTGATGCCGTGTTTTCACTGGACTCCGTGATCACCGCTGTCGGTATGGTTGACCATATCGGTGTAATGATTGCAGCTGTGACCATTGCAATGGCATTAATGATTTGGGCAAGTAAACCGTTAACGAGCTTTGTTAACCAGCACCCAACCATTGTCATACTGTGTTTGAGCTTCTTACTGATGATTGGTTTCAGCTTAGTTGCCGAAGGGTTTGGCTATGCCATACCGAAAGGTTACTTATACGCTGCAATTGGCTTCTCTATCATGATTGAAGTCCTAAACCAATTTGCCCAATTTAATCGACGTAAATTCCTTAAAGGCTCACGTCCACTACGTGAACGTACAGCAGAGGCGGTATTACGCATTCTTAGTGGTAATAACGAACGTGGAGAATTAGACCCACATACTTCTGATCTTATCGCTGATAATCAATCCGTTTTTGACCCACAAGAGCGTTTAATGATTGCTCGAGTGCTCGGTATGGCACAACGTAACGTAGAAAGCATTATGACTTCACGCCATGATGTGGATTACCTCGACATTAATAAATCATCTTCAGATTTACTGCAATTAATGGAGAAAAACCCACACTCGCGTTTAGTGGTCATTGATGAAACTATCAGCGATGAACCTGTTGGGGTAGTACATGTAATGGATTTGGTTAAACAGCAATTAAAAGGCCAGCCATTAAACTTACGTGCATTGATTACCCAACCATTGATATTCCCAGAAGGGTTGTCTCTGTTAAAAGCGTTAGAGCAGTTTCGTAAGGCGCATACTCACTTTGCCTTTGTTGTGGATGAGTTTGGTTCTATCGAAGGTATCGTGACATTGACCGATGTAATGGAAACCATCGCAGGTAACTTGCCGGTTGGTGATGAAGAAAATGACTCTCGCCACGACATTCAAAAACTGGATGATGGTACTTGGATTGCCAACGGCTTTATGCCACTTGAAGACCTGATCATGTTTATCCCTATGGAATTAGACGATAAACGTGAGTATGAAACGATTGCGGGTCTTTTAATGGAACACTTACAACGTGTTCCTGAAGTGGGTGAACAAGTGACAATTAACGGTTGTATATTCCAACCTCTTGAGGTTAACAGCCACCGAGTCAATAAAGTGTTAATCACCCCACCAGCCCCTGAGGGGGATGGATATGAATTTGAAGATGACTAACCTTTAATGCTAATACAAGAATGCCGACCTCTGTGTCGGTATTTTTTTGTCTTAATTTTAGTGAAAATGGCGATTTAATCGCTTAAATAAAAAACCGACATCGTTTTTTAAAAGAAATAAACATTGAAAAACTGAATAATTCATAGCAATTAAATACACCCAAACTCTAATAAAGGTCATGCTATGCGAGTAAATACCCAGCCTCTAAATGTAAATACATTAAAAACATCAAATATTAATAAAAGTGCTGATAAATCACCAGGAAAAATTGCAGTTACAGCAAGTCGCATTCAAAATAATGCGGAGCAATGCCCAGTAACCTCTAAAAAGAAAGTCTGCTTTTCAGACGTCAGCCAAATGAAAGAGTTTTCTAGTAAAGACGCTCACATTGAAGTTTCAAAAAACCAGTCTATTAGTACTCTCACTAAAACAGATGAAAAAACCGTACACAATCAAGATATTAAAAAATTGAGAAATGAAATATCTAAGAATTTATCAACAATCGCAAAAAAAATAAAAAGTATCGGCACCTCAGATGGACGAGGATGTAAGGTCATCTTATCTAAAAATACAATGACTACATTGAATAATCAGCTCTCAAAATTAAAAGATAACATTCAAAGCTATAAGAAAGATTTAGAACGTTCAACTTATCAACACAATAGTAATAAAGAAAAAACACTCAATAAATTAGAAGATAAACTAACTAATGCAACCGCAGCGTTTCAAAGAGGCCAAGACAAAAATGACTTTTTATCTGGAGACTATGCGATTGATAAAACGTCAAGGACCTCTGCAGATAAACTGCAAAGGCGAAAAGATTATGGTCTCGGAAATGGCTACTATTGATTTTCGGCTGATAACACAAAGCGGGAAAAACTACGCTTTTATCCCGCTTTGCCAACAACCTCAAACGCCCATTTAAGGGCGTTTTGTTGTCTTAAAGGGCATTCAATAAATCGTTGAGCCCTTTATTTTCTTCTTTCTTTAAAAAATTACCAAGGGCTTCTTTAGCTTGTGTACGTAACTCACTACGCAGTAATTTTTCAACATCTAATTGGTATTTCAAATTATGCCAATTACCATAAATTCGCAGTGGAATGGTCATAGCTTGCAATTGTTGAACTAAACGTGAATCCCCACCCCAGCCATTCGCAATATTAACCCCTAAATTGACATCAATGGTTTCATTAGGGATATTCATACGACCTTGCCCACTGATGTTAACTAAGGATGACATCGCATTCATAGAGGAAATGTTCAACGTACCTTTATTCAATTTACCTGCCACCGTGAAGGAATCAACCTCAGTGACGTTCCCCGTATTCACGGGCGCATTAATTTTATTCGTTACTCTGGAAACCGATTGCTGAATTAATAACGGAATATTCAACCCCTGTAGTTTGGCATTTCTTAACTCAAAATTAACAGGCCCTTGCCACTGGTTTTTTACTGCATTGTCATCATAACCCACACCAGATAACGCCGCATTTAACGAAATTATTCCACTTAATTTTTGTGGCATATCGAAGGCTTTTAATAGCGGTGTTAAGTCGATATTTTTTAAATCTGGCTTTGCTGAAACATAAGTAGGAGTTGAACTATAATTAAATGTCACCGGTAATGAAAAATCACCACCAAATGCCTTACCTTGTAGTTTTGAAACAGTTAAACGAGGTGTTTGGTTTTGTGCCTCAAAAACTACGTCACTAACCGTCATTCCACGATAGATTAACTGGTTAATGGCTAAATTGATATTGGCCGAAAATGCCTGCAAGCCTGATAAATCATACTGTTGAGGATTTGCACCAGAAATAACTGGTTTAACACCGACACGGTTATTATTCGTCTCTGATTCTACACGGGTACTGGCAGGCGCTGTTCCTAATAGATTATCTAAATCTAATTTCTCGGCGACTAAATTAACCCTAATTTCTGGGGTATTCGTTAATTGGATACTGCCATTACCTGATAGGCCACTTTCGTTAGCTGTTATTAACAAATTGCTTAAACTCGCACTTTCCACTTTCCCTTTGGTATATAGGAAATCACTTGTTATTTGCCCTTCAATTCCACTTTCAGGTAAATCAACACCACTCAATTTATAGTCAAACTGAGTTAATTTGCCACTAATCCTTTGATTAATATCTGATAAATCGATATCTGCGCGTAGATTAAATACAAACTCTTGTTGGTTTTTATTTAGATTTCCACTGAATTTAACTGCGACCTGTTTTTTATCACTTTTCTTCAGTGATAAATCAATGTTGCGCAGGTTAAATTCATCTTTAGCAGTTTGCCAAATAACTAAGCTATTAGAAATATTAATTTTTTCTATATCTAATAACCAGTCATTTTTCTCTTGTGCAGAGGTTGATGTTGGCACACCACCAGGCGCTACAGGGGCGTTACGGTGAGTTTGGATTTCGCTATCGGGTGTCTTGCGGATAACAGCACCATCAATAACAATTTGCTCAACAGAGAGTTTATGGGAAATGAGAGGCCATAATTCAACATCTAAGCGCATATTATCTGCACTTAGGATGGGTTTAGCGGCATTCGGTGCAGTAAGGGAAACAGGCCCAGTAATAATGCTTAAGGTTGGCCACACATGCCAACGCATATCACCGTTGAATTCAAGTTGATAACCACTTTTTTTCTCTACTTGTTCAACAATATAATGACGGAAATCATTCGGGTTCACTAACATTACAAGTGTTGTTAACCCTGCAACAATCACCACAAGTAAAATAATCAGTGTCGTCAAAAAACGTTTCATCCTTCCCTCTCTTAAATTCCGCTTGCGCTCGCCACAAAAATGAACTCACACCTATCCCTGAAAATGGCGGAAATTACCGGTTTAATCTCCATTAAACACAACAACTTCCGCAAAGTTCACCGGTTATCAGTCTTCACTGATACGGCTACCAACAGCACCTTGTTGGTTTTTATATTTAGCATCTTGTCGGCTATTATAAGGGCGATCGGCACGACCAGATAATGGCTCAAAGCTTAATGCGCCAATCACCATGCCAGGACGCAATGCTAACGGTAATTTACCTGAATTATAAAATTCTAGCACGATTTGCCCATGCCAACCGGGGTCAATTCGATGTGCTGTTACATGCACCATCAAACCTAATCTCGCTAATGAAGAGCGCCCGTCTAACCAACCAACAAGGTCATCAGGGAGCGTAACAGACTCAAGCGTCACTGCAAGTGCTAATTCTCCTGGGTGCAGGAAAAATGGCTCATCCTCATCAAGAACAATTTCATCGCTCATGACGCGTTCTAATGCGGCATTAACCTCATCTTTAGGGCCACTCAGGTCAATAAATGCAGCCGTGTGTCCACGAAAAACACGGAATTGATTTCCTAAACGAACATCTGCAGTTGCACCATTGATTCGTTCAACTGGTGGGCGTGGGCTAATAACTAATTTACCATCATCCATCCATTGAATAATATCGCGGTCACAAAGACGCATGGTTGTTTCCCCCTTCATTATTTTAATTTCTGCGCGGTTTAATCTTGACAGAATTCGCCAATTTTCGCTTTCAAGATATCAATCGCTACACGGTTTTTCCCACCGCGAGGAACAATGATATCGGCATATTGCTTTGATGGCTCAATAAATTGCAAAAACATTGGGCGAACCGTTTTATTATATTGGTCAATAACGGAATCAAGTGTTCTGCCCCTTTCATTTACATCACGTTTAATACGGCGCATCAAGCAAATATCAAGTGGTGTATCGACAAAAATAGAAAAATCCATTTCACCACGTAAGCGTTTATCTGTTAATAATAAAATACCTTCAATGATAATGACTTTTTTAGGTTTGAACGTG
Source organism: Providencia rettgeri (assembly GCA_900455085.1). Classification (NCBI taxonomy): domain Bacteria; kingdom Pseudomonadati; phylum Pseudomonadota; class Gammaproteobacteria; order Enterobacterales; family Morganellaceae; genus Providencia; species Providencia rettgeri. The sequence continues at coordinate 3,200,833 of UGTZ01000001.1, forward strand.
ATGGTTTTTTGTTTACGTGTATGAGCGACATAGTCGTATTGCGGGATTTCTACTGCTTGGCCACTTTTCAGTGATTTGAGATGTTCATAAAGCAAGCTGTGGTCCATCGAGTTAGGATGGTCATAATTTACTTTAAGACGTTCTTCCATTGGGACATCGGCTTGGTCTTTATAATAACAATCTTCTGGAATAACACCGATATTATGATCACCGACCTGTTCTCTTAATTCACGGTATAACGTGCTTGCAATTAAGCTTTTGCCAGATGCAGAGGCTCCCGATATACCTACAATGGTACAGTGATGCGCTATGTCAGTCATAAAATGATAACCTGGTTAAATATTTAGAAATGAGATACACAACAGAAAAATGTTATGTTGGCGGAATTATAGGGGGTAATGGCGTGTTGTTCCAGCATACCTCAACAAAGTTCGCTAAAAAAACACCCATTGGATAGGAAATGCCGTAAATCGGAGCGTACAAAATGTCATTTATACACTAAAATTGTTTTTTTCCTTCTAATACCGCAATGCGATTTTCAATCGAAGGGTGAGTAGAAAATACAGAATCGCCTTTATTAAAAATATAAGCGGCCTTGCGGTAAGCTTGCCCTGTGGTACTGTTATCATATTCATGGGTTTCATGATTACCGGAGATTTTTTTCAACGCACTTATCATGGCTTGGTTATCTGAAGTCAAATCCACTGCCGCGGCGTCAGCCATATATTCACGGGTACGAGATAAATAAAAATAGAGTATTTGGGTTATCCACGGTAAAACAAAATTTAGAACCAATAGGATCATTTGCGCTTTATTAGCAGCATTATTGCGGCTGCGCCCTGCTGTTCGGATAAAAATCTGACTAAATAAATTCGTTACCGTTAAAATCACGTTTGCCAAAATCCCCACATACAGCGTTAATTTTGAATCGCCGTGAATAATGTGCCCAACTTCATGAGCGAGAACGGCTTGAACTTCTTGCCGATTAAGTGTTTGTAACAAACCTCTGGTTACCCCCACAAGTGCATTACGCTTATTCCACCCTGCTGCAAAAGCATTCGGCTCATCCGTTTCTAAAATATATAAACGGGGAATATAACCTAAACTAGCACTTAAGCTTAATTCTTCAATAATATTAAAAAGTTGCTTTTCTTGAGGGCTACTCGCATTTTCTTGGGTGATTTCTCTGGCATTCATCCCAGCTAACATCATTTTATGGCCTCTAAAATGAATATAAATCAGCCCAAGAAAGGTTAAACCTAAAACAATAAAAGTGGCGATAGGTAATTCATGAAATGTCACAAACATCATCGCATTATCGACTAAGTCCAATTGCTCATTTGGATGTGTTGCAATATCTGCCAATAAGCCAATAATTAGCATTAAAAAAATATAGCTCATCACCACCAAACGCGTGCGAAGATTATTTTTACGAATGACATTTCTAAAATCCATAATGTGACCTGTTATCTACCACTCATATAATATCGGAACACCATAAGGCATTCCGATGATTGATAACTTCAACGGTTAAGCGGTTTTTAATCAAAATTAATGCGACGTGATTCCTCAGTCTTGATGGTTTCTTCATCAAGACGCCAATATTCCTTGGAAATTTTTAAGCTAGGAATAATGCCAACAATTAGTACCGCAGGCATAGACGCAATATACGCATTATAAGTTTCTAATGAGCGGTTATAACCACGTTTAGCAAATGACAATTTATTTTCTGAAGAAACGATTTCTTCTTGTAAATTTGCCATAATTGCATCGGATTTTAGCTCCGGATAAGCTTCAACTGCGACATTAATCGCCCCACTGGTCACCATTTTTGATAATGCATCTTCGGCTTCGCGGGCTTTATCCCCTGTCGCATTTTGTGCTTGTGTCCGTAGTTCAGTAATTTTGCTGAACACCTCGGTTTCATGGCTTAAATATTTTTTAACTGTTGCCAATAAGCTATCAAATACTTTTCCACGACGGTCTAATTGAACTGAAATCTCTGTTTCGCTCGAAATAACAGCTTCTCGCAATGCAACGATACGGTTATAAAAATAGATAACGATCAGCACCACGACAACAATAAAAATTAAAAATTTCATAGTCACCTTTTCGGGTTACCCGCAGGTAGAAAGAAAACTGATTAAATAACAGATGCAGCTATTCTACGCGAACATGACGCAATAAAGAAATATTCCGAGAACAATTCAGAAAAATAGAAGGTTAAAGTAGGCGTGTTTAGTAAAGAAAGGGGTCAACAATAAATAAGGCTATTTAGAGATAATACTAAATAGCCTTTTTGCTCTATAACCGATTAAACTGCACGGAAAGAAATTTCTGTTGGGATTTTATCCCCTTCCCAATACATCAAGGCTGAAATTCCTGAAGCAATTTCACGGTAGATATCGGCAAATTCACCTTCTGGATCACGCATAACAGTAGGCTGGCCACGGTCAAGGTCTTCACGTAAAGAGATATGCAGAGGAACCTGTCCCAATAATTTAGTATGGTATTTTTCTGCTAATTTCTCAGCACCACCGGTACCAAAAATCGGTTCTACATGCCCACAATTGCTGCAAATATGTGCACTCATGTTTTCAACAACACCCAGTACTGGGACATTGACTTTCTTAAACATCACTATGCCTTTCATAGCATCAACCAAGGCGATATCTTGTGGTGTTGTCACTACCACCGCCCCAGTAACAGGAATATTTTGAGAAAGCGTCAGCTGGATGTCACCTGTTCCCGGTGGCATATCGATAACTAAGTAATCCAAATCCGGCCATAACGTGTCTTGCAGCATCTGCATCAATGCTTTGCTTGCCATTGGGCCACGCCAAACCATAGCGTTGTCATCCGTCACTAAGTAACCGATTGAGTTTGTTGCCAAGCCATACGCCATGATTGGGGCCATATGCTGACCATCTGGGGAGGTTGGGCGCTCTAATGTTGTGCCTAACATATTTGGAATTGATGGGCCGTAAATATCCGCATCAAGGATCCCCACTTTCGCTCCTTCTTGTGCCAGCGCAAGCGCTAAGTTCACAGAAGTACTGGATTTACCAACACCACCTTTACCCGAACTGACGGCTAAGATATTACGAACACCATTAATGCCCGGCAAATCATTTGCACGTTTTAATGTGGTGATGTCATGGCGCAGTTTCCATTCAACAGCATGAGCGCCTGTTTGTTGCTTCAATTCAGCGGTCTTTTCGCTAATTAAAGTTTGAAACGGCCCTTTCCAAACGAATGGCATAACTAATTCGACATGCAGCACGTTGTCCAACATTGCGCAATGATATAACGCTTTGATAGAAATCAAATTACGTTGCAGTGTTGGGTGTGTAAATGAAGCCAAAACTTTGGAGACTTGTTCAGTCAGCAGTTCTGGTTTGTTCTGCTCGGGGGATTTATCGTTCATCCCGGCTCCTTTATTTATATTTTTGAACTAGGTACATCCTGAATAATAAGCTACATAAAATTAAACAGATATACTTTGACTGAGATTAATCATAACAGAGAACACAAAAAATAGTGATTACCCCGCATAGTAAAAACCACAAAGAGGTAAAAATTTCTTTTTCGAACAAATTGCCAATTAATATTTTATACCCCTAGCAGCGATGGTTTTGATCGGTTAACATCAAAGACCCTTTTCAAATAATGGAAGTAAGAAAGTTACTATGTCTCAAGTCGCGAATAAATTACTGGTAACCTGTGCGTTACCCTATGCTAACGGTTCAATCCATCTTGGTCATATCCTGGAACATATTCAGGCTGATATTTGGGTCCGTTATCAGCGAATGCGCGGCAAAGAGGTTCACTTTATCTGTGCCGATGACGCGCACGGAACTCCAATCATGCTTAAAGCTCAACAACTTGGCGTAACGCCAGAAGAGATGATTGCGGCAGTGAACCAAGAGCATCAGAACGATTTTGCTGGTTTCGCCATTAGTTATGACAACTATCACTCCACACACAGTGAAGAAAACAAAGTCTTATCAGAGCTAATTTACGGGAAACTGAAAAATAACGGTTTTATTAAAAACCGCACTATCTCACAGCTTTTCGACCCAGAAAAAGGCATGTTCTTACCAGATCGCTTCGTTAAAGGCACTTGTCCAAAATGTAAAGCCGAAGACCAATATGGTGATAACTGTGAAGTCTGTAGCGCAACCTATAGCCCAACAGAGCTGATTAACCCACGTTCAGTGATTTCTGGCGCTACACCTGTCATGCGTGATTCAGAACACTTTTTCTTTGATCTTCCTGCATTTAGCGACATGCTTCAAGCGTGGACTCGCTCAGGCGCATTACAAGAACAAGTCGCCAACAAAATGCAAGAATGGTTCGAATCAGGCCTACAACAATGGGATATTACCCGTGATGCACCTTATTTCGGTTTTGAAATTCCTGATGCGCCGGGTAAATATTTCTATGTTTGGTTAGATGCGCCTATCGGTTACATGGGCTCCTTTAAAAACCTGTGTAATAAACGCGGTGACCTCGACTTTGACGAGTTTTGGAATAAAGATTCAAAAACCGATCTTTACCATTTCATTGGTAAAGATATCGTCTATTTCCACAGCCTGTTCTGGCCTGCCATGTTAGAAGGTAGCCAGTATCGTAAACCAACAAACCTGTTTGTTCATGGTTATGTCACGGTTAATGGGGCAAAAATGTCGAAGTCGCGCGGTACATTTATTACTGCCCGCTCTTACTTAGATCACCTAGATGCCGACTGCTTGCGCTATTACTATGCAGCAAAACTGTCTTCGCGTATTGATGACATCGATTTTAATTTGGAAGATTTCGTCCAGCGTGTGAATAGCGACATCGTCAATAAAGTGGTTAACTTGGCATCACGTAATGCGGGCTTTATTGCTAAACGCTTTGGCGGTCAATTATCAGCAAACCTTGCTGAGCCAGAGTTATACCAACAATTTGTTGATGCCGCTAAAGTTATCGGTGAGGATTATAACAACCGTGAATATAACAAAGCGATCCGTGAAATCATGGCATTAGCCGATATCGCAAACCGCTATGTTGATGAAAAAGCCCCTTGGGTTGTGGCAAAACAAGAAGGTAAAGATCAAGAGCTGCAAGATATTTGCTCGATGGGCATCAACTTGTTCCGCGTTCTAATGACTTACCTAAAACCTGTTTTACCAGGGCTCACTAAGCGTGCTGAAGCTTTCTTAAATAGTGAATTATCATGGGATACGATTAACACCCCATTATTGAACCACAACGTCGCACCATTTAAGGCATTGTTTAACCGCATTGAAATGGCAAAAGTGGATGCAATGGTCGAAGCCTCAAAAGAGAGTATCAAACCCGTTCAGCAACTTACGGGGCCGCTAGCCGATGACCCAATTCAAGATACCATCACCTTTGATGACTTTGCGAAAATTGACCTGCGAATTGCATTAATCAAGCAAGCTGATTTTGTTGAAGGCTCAGACAAGCTACTGAAATTACAATTAGATATTGGCGGTGAAACTCGCCAAGTATTTTCTGGTATTCGCTTAGCTTACCCAGACCCTAAAGCTTTAGAAGGACGTTTAACCGTGATGGTTGCCAACCTCGCACCTCGTAAAATGCGTTTTGGTATTTCGGAAGGTATGGTAATGGCTGCTGGCCCTGGCGGTAAAGATATCTTCTTACTCAGCCCAGACAGTGGTGCACAACCCGGTATGCAAGTTAAATAACCCATACTTGCTCTAGTCTGTTATTCATTAAAAGTGGGAAGCTAAATACTTCCCACTTTTTTATTGGCTTTTTATTGTGATCGGTAGCACAATAATAAAGTTAATTGTATGATGAATAGATATTACATTACAGGACCAGTCTCATGTCATTTAAACAGGTACTGATAACGGGATGGCAATATTTGCGAGCTTTCGCAATACTCTACCTTTGCCTGATTATTGGAAACCTTATCTCAACACTACTTCCATTCTCCATCCCTGGCAGCATTGTCGGCATGTTAATTTTATTCATACTGCTTGCGTTACAAATTATTCCCGCGAAGTGGGCACAACCCGGTTGCAGCATTTTGTTGAAAAATATGACCATCCTGTTTGTTCCTATTGGTGTTGGCATAATGAATTACTATGAATTACTCAGCCAACAAATGGTTCCTATCATCGTTTCCTGCGTGGTTAGTACCTTAATCGTTATGGTCGTTGTCGCCATCAGTTCCAACTATATTCATAAGGAACGCCCTGTCGTTGGGGCTCAACCTGATGACGTTCCTTTACCCCCCGAAGACCCAATTTCTTCGGTCATTAATAATGATAAAACTAAGGGGAATGAATAATGTTAGAACATATTTGGTGGTCATTGCCGTTGACCATTGTGGTGTTTTATTTGGCTCGTAAGCTGTCGACCACATTTAAGTTACCGATTTTAAACCCACTATTAATTACTATTGCGGTATTGATTGCACTACTAGTGATCACGAATACCTCTTATGAGCACTATTTTGCAGGTAGCAAAATACTCAATGATTTACTACAGCCTGCAGTCGTCGCGCTCGCTTTTCCACTTTACGAACAAATGCACCAAATTCGAGCCCAGTGGAAATCTTTATTAAGTATTTGTTTTGCAGGTAGTTTAGTGGCCATGTTTAGCGGTGCCGCCATCGCGTTATGGTTGGGGCAACCCCTGATATCGCGGGTTCTATTTTGCCTAAATCGGTTACTACCCCTATCGCGATGGCTGTTGCTGATTCGGTTGGTGGGATCCCTGCGATTAGTGCCGCCTGCGTGTTATTTGTTGGGATCTTAGGCGCCATGTTTGGCCATAGCTTATTTGATGTGCTGCGTGTACGAACCCACGCATCAAGGGGACTCGCGATGGGAACCGCTTCCCACGCCCTAGGCACTGCCCGCTGTGCCGAAGTGAATTACATTGAAGGTGCTTACAGTTCCCTTGCATTGATGACCTGTGGGGTTATCACCTCACTTATAGCCCCGTTTATCTTTCCTGTTATTTTACATCTTTTTAGCTAAGCTTAATTCACTAAGCCAATATCCAAGCAAATGAGTAAGAGGAATTTATTAGCCTCTTACTCACTAACACACGGAGAAAACATGAGATATATCTCTCAATTAAAGAATTTGTTTCATATGTTTCATTTAAAATGGTGACTTAAGTCACATATTGTTGAGCGCATTATTGAATAGAATAAAAATAATTAATTAGGGAGGTAACACATGCATTCACGATTTAAGGCCGCTTGGGCCGAACTTCCAGAAAAGTTACAGTCGGTACTTAGACCAATCATTGATAATTCTGATTTCCGAGGTATGTTAACAGCGGAACAAGTCAAACAGATTAAAGCTGAAGCAGGTGTAAGCGACGCTGAATTAGCCTTTGCGTTGTTGCCTTTCGCTGCGGCTTATGCAATTACTCCAATCTCCCATTTTCACGTTGGTGCAATCGCTTGCGGCGCAAGTGGTAATTTATATTTCGGCGCCAATATGGAATTTAGCCATGTTTCAATGGGGCAAGTGATCCATGCAGAACAGTGTGCAGTGACACACTCTTGGATGAAAGGTGAAACGCAGATTACCTCAATTACCGTGAATTACACACCTTGTGGGCACTGCCGCCAATTTATGAATGAATTGCGTGAAGGCGGTAAAATTATGGTGAATTTACCGGGCCGCACACCCGCAGTACTACACCACTATTTACCCGACTCATTTGGGCCGTCTGACTTAAACATTACTACTTTACTACTCGACCCGGTTGACCATGGCTATAAAAACCAAAGCCGTGACCGGTTATTAAGTGCAGCAATCGAGGCAGCAAACCAATCCCATGCGCCTTATAGCCAATCTCATTCAGGTATTGCGTTACAGTTAAAAGATGGTTCATTATTTACAGGCCGCTACGCAGAAAATGCCGCATTCAACCCAAGTTTACCACCACTGCAAGCCGCTTTAATTATGATTAACCTTGCAGGTAAAGATATTCACGCCATCGACCAAGCTAAGTTTGTTGAAAAACAAGATGCAATTATCAAACATTGGTATGTTACCGAAAATACATTACAGGCACTAGGTTGCCAAAATATTGAATTAGCTTATTTGGATTAATTTTATATTTATTTAAATATAACGGTTATTGCTGGGAGCTTGAATAAATAGCAATAACCGTATAGTTGTTATTAGAACTTTAATCTTGTTCACAAAACTATTTACCTGCAAAGTGGCCATCCATAATAGGACTCACTAGTTTTGATTAATATATGCCCTAGTAAGTAAATTCATTAAACAATTTTTCTGTTTCATTTATCGTGTCTTCTAATGTAATAACTAAAGGGATCTTTCGCATTTTTTCTAGCCAAGCTTGGCTTTGTTGCTGTTTTATCGATACAGATTGCGCGGCTTCTTCTTTCATGTCTAGCCAAATGCTAGCAAATAACGCTGATTCACCATTAAGTGATTTATTAGAAAAGCTATTTAATAGTTTCCCTATAATTTTATTCTTTTTATCTATAGATAATACTTCAAATACATCTTTAAACAACCAACCTTCATAAGGAATCCCTGAATTTAACATCGCTTCTTTTTTTATTTTAATAAATTCTTGATGTGTAATATCACCAATTGGGATGTTATCACTTTCTTTGCGATTTTTCATAATTCGTCCATATGCTAATTTGACTTCTTTTTGATACCGACTCCGTTTTTCACTGGTGAATGACTCACCCCGTGCCTTCATATGATTATTTAAAAACTCTTTTTCTAGATAAATAAAAATACTGAAATATTTATCACTTGAATCATTTACCTTTTGAGGGTTATATTTTTCATTAAAAGAGTAACCTTTATTTATGAGAATTAAACATGATAAAATTATAAAAATTAATTTAGAAATAATAAATTTAGAAACCATCATTAGAACTCCTTTTATTCTTATTAAAATTCATTGAATTATTAATCATTTCTTCAAACATAAAGTCTAATTCTTTTTCTATATTTTTAACTAAAGTAATCCGCCTCATTTTCTCCAGCCATCTTTTGCTTTTAATTTGCTTGTCTGATGGTGGTTTGGAAGCTTCTCTTACCATTGCATACCAAAGCATCATGAATAATTTAGCTTCCTTCGCAGGATCGTTGTTATTCATCACAAAAACGAACTGTTGCCATAGTGCCTCTCGGTTTCTCTCATTAATAATATCTAAAACATCTGCTAAAATCCAAGCATGATAAGACATTCCCATTTCATTTAAATTCTCACGATAAAAATCCATTGCCTGTTCATGGCTTAATTTTTTAATAAATGCTTCTTTTGGATACTTTAAAAATTCTAACATTGGGTTATTATCTTTTCCCCCCTTGAAAATAACTAATTTTTTTCTATCAAATATTAAATCCTTAGATTCAGAAAAGTATAACATCTGTAGCATAAAGAAAAGACGTGGCGTTTTAACACCTTTTTTTTCACAAAAATTAGTTGTATTTTTTTTATTATATTTTACATTATTTCCTTGAGGATTTTGGCAAGCACCGAAAAGAAAAACTGAAAGCACAACTATTAATTTATAATTCATATACATCCTTGTGATTCATAAAGTTAGAAACCAATAATCTTAAAAATAAATTATGTAAAAAACACATTGCCCACATAAAAAGAAACATCAGTAATCACCATTCGTTTACTAATAACTAAAATAATTTATTTTATTATAAGTAGACTTTTTAAATATTAATTAAAACTAAAAGATCCTCCAGAAGAATAACCACTATAACTAAATTCAGGTATACTTGGCATTGAGGGTATTGAGTATTTATCTTCAAATGAGTCCATTGAATTGTTCATTGATGACATATTGTCTCTTAACTGGCCAATCATATTTTCAAAATGATGGTTATTTCTTATGGTATCTGTAGGGAAGTCTTTAAATCCTGGCGTTCCCGGAAGAACAACACTCGGGCGTTCTAGATAATAATTTGTTGGTGTTTCATTATCCTTAAACCTATCAAGTAGGTTTGTTGTACGAGGTGCTAATTGTCTATTCGGTTCGGATTTTGGATAAGTGCTTTCCAATATCGATTTATCTACCATATTGTGTGGATACTTAATTGGAGGTGTTGACTTGTTGTTTATTGATGGCATATTTCCCCTTAAATCATCAATCATACGATCATAATGAGCAACATCTGGTTGATAATTAACTGATGGTGAATCAAATAAGCCTGTTTCTGGTAATATATAGTCAGGTCTTTCTAAATAATATTCAGACAATAGATTTTTATGTGTAAATTCCGTTTGGCCACGCCAATCTGTTTGTACTTGAAATGATTCTAAATGTTGTGAAGGATAATCCCAAAATGAAAAACGCTCTGTTCCTCTATCAATTAAAGGGTTTCCTGTATTATAAATAATTGTATTTATTCTATCCATATTATCTTCTTCTATATGAGATATAATATTTTGATAAGATTTCTTGGCTGTAACCACCACGCCATCTACTACATTATCAATATCCAGAACTCGTTTAGTCCAACTATGTATTTTAGGCTGCATATGCGCTGGAGCTTCATATAATGCTCTAAACATTATATCTTTAGTATTTATACTTAATAATATTTCACTTTCTATATCACCTACAGAATTTAAAGCTCTCTGCCAATAACTCTCTCTTTGTTCTCTAGGTAACACAAAAAATACAGGTTCTAAAGTTCATGCATCAGAAGGAAGATTATAATAAGAAAATACACTACTATGAAATAATTTAGCCTCTATGTGATTTATATCACCATAGATTACATCCTTTCCATCTTCAAATCTATTTTTCAGGGTTTGAACATAAGCTATTGCCATATCATAGCGAATACGCTCAATTATAAACTCATCTTGCACTCCAATATGCTCTAAAATAGCTTCATCTAAATAATTAAGCGCAAAAGCACCTGAAAGAGAATCACCTTTAACCACACTATTAGCTAATTTAGCATATCGGTCTCCTTTACTTTCCAAATATTCATACATCAACTTTGGTTCTTTGGTTACGTATAAAATTTTAATTGCATTAGAAACATCACTACGAGTTAACTTTAAATCACCCTTTCTAATTTCTTGAGTTCTCATATTATCTCCTAATTTTTAACATGGTCGAGTAAAAAAATGCGTATTTTTTCCCTCATTATATTGCTATTAGATAATTCTTTAGCATCAAAATAAAATTTAACCTTAGTTCCTATTTCTGGAATCAAAAAATATTGAAAACACTTATGATACTTCTCATCAATTGGTAACCATTCACACTCAATTAAAAAAATTACTTCATTATTAATTTCCTTCCAATAATATCCTTTTTTATTAAAATACATATCATCTTTATGACCAATACTTCTTCGTATTGTTACAGTCACTTCAGTAAAATAAAGATCCAACTCTTCATCATAATATAACTCCCCCTTTCTTTTGAGGTACCCCATATCTAAATACACGTGTTTTCTATAACTCAAATATTTTTCAGGGTTTCCTTTTAATGGTTCAGCATAAACTTCTATAATTTTAACATCATTACTTACCTCATTAGATGGTTTCAAATCAGACCAAGACATTCGCATTGGCAGCACTCTAAAATTAGCCTCACACCCTTTTTTATTTTCAATAAACCTTGGGTCAAAATAGCTATACCCTTCATATTCAGCAAATGGAAAAACATACTCGCCAGGAACTTCTATAATATTCTTATTAAACTGCCCACAGACAAAACCGGGGCGGTTCTCGCCATTTACAATGCAGGAAAATAATAATAACGGTAGAATTAAAAAAAATATAATTTCATAATAATTGACACCTTAATACTTATATAACATTTAGTTTTCAAACTTATTTAAATGAAAACTATGATTTAGCAGAAGCTAATGTTTTACTCATACGTTCATACCATTTATTAATAATTATTTTCTGTTTTTTAGTGGCCTTCTTTTCCTTTTCTGACATCACTTTCATCAAGCTGTATATTACCGATAATTCATGGCCACGGTCTCCAGAAGCTGCCATAATTTTTTGCCAATAAAATTCTTTTTCTTTTTCATCTAATACAGAAAATACCACACCTAAAACCCAAGCTTCTTCGGGTATTTTATTACGTAACATGACCAGATAGTGTATTTCATCTGCTTCTTTATAAGTCATATCATGAGAGACTTTTTCACCTGTACTCTGTTTCTTCGCTTTTCGCTTCAATACTTGAAGCATTTCTAATGCATGGTCATAATTTATTTTGTCTATCAATGTTTTATTAATTGTTTTGTTTTTTTCTTTCATCACCAAATAAAAATAATCTGTTATAACTCGACCAAAAATTGATGAGCCATATTTGTTTTCATAGAAATAGCTGTCAATATTCCTTAGTGTTTCGATTGGGTTATAGTCTGCTCTTGAATGATTCATTCCTCCTAGAAATGCCATAATAATTAATATATAAATACGCTTATTTCTTAACACCCCATTAATTAAATTCATAAAACTCCTTAGTGAAAAATGAAATATAAAATAAAATTTAACTTATATAAATTTAAAACTTGCAGCAATATATGATATTTAAAAATATAATTTAACTTTCATTGAATCCGTTTTTTCTCTCTGTAACTGACTAAAAATAAGAAAAAACATGAAAAAATTGAACCCGCAGAAAAGCTAAACTAACGTTTGAAAACGTAAAAATAACGATGAGACATTCATTATTTGCCTAAGCGTGATCTACCTACCGTAATGCGTATGCCGTTATCGGCTTTCATTCCCTTCCGCGCATAAACTCCTTATCATATGCACAATATTTTTCAGTAAATTTTTTAACGCTTTTTTATCATTATTTACTGTACATATTTGCTGTTTAGCTTAGGATCTACCCTGACTTTGTTGATTAATCGTCCGAAGAGTGATATTTCATGGAACATGAATACGAAACAAAACGCCCTCTCTATATACCCTACGCTGGCCCAATTTTGCTTGAGTTCCCTTTACTGAATAAAGGAAGCGCCTTCACAGAAGAAGAGCGCGCAAATTTCAACTTACATGGTTTGCTCCCTGAGCAAGTTGAAACCATCGAAGAACAAGTTGAACGCGCCTATCGCCAGTTAATTGATTTTAAATCAGATATTGATAAACACATTTACCTGCGTAATATTCAAGACACCAACGAAACCTTATTTTATCGCCTTATAGATGCCCACCTGACAGAAGTAATGCCAATTATCTATACCCCAACCGTGGGGGAAGCTTGTGAGCATTTCTCTGATATTTATCGCCGTGCACGTGGTTTATTTATTTCTTATCCAAACCGTGAATACATCGACGACATGCTGCAAAACGCCACTAAACAAAATGTGAAAGTGATTGTGGTCACTGATGGTGAACGTATTTTAGGCCTTGGTGACCAAGGTATCGGTGGTATGGGCATCCCAATTGGGAAACTCTCTCTCTATACCGCGTGCGGGGGTATCAGCCCTGCTTATACCTTACCTATTGTTATTGACGTAGGAACCAACAACCCACAGCGTCTGAATGACCCTCTGTATATGGGATGGCGTCACCCACGTATTACTGGTGATGAATACAACGAGTTCCTTGATGAATTTGTTCAGGCAGTTAAACGCCGCTGGCCAAACGTATTATTGCAATTTGAAGATTTCGCACAGAAAAATGCGATGCCTTTATTAACCCGTTACCGTGATGAACTATGCTGTTTCAATGATGATATTCAAGGCACCGCGTCAGTTGCATTAGGTAGTTTAATTGCCGCCAGCCATGCCGCAGGCAGTAAGCTAAGTGACCAACGCGTGACTTTCTTAGGTGCAGGCTCAGCGGGTTGCGGTATCGCAGAACAAATTATCGCTCAAATGAAATCTGAAGGGTTAAGCGACGAAGAAGCGCGTTCTCGCATTTATATGGTTGATCGTTTTGGTTTATTAACCGATAAACTGCCTAATTTACTCGATTTCCAAGCCAAATTAACCCAAAGCAGTGGAAATTTAACCGACTGGGATGTTAACAGTGACTCAATTTCACTGTTAGATGTCGTACGCAATGCCAAACCAACCATATTGATTGGTGTGTCTGGCCAAGCTGGGTTATTCACAGAAGAAATCATTAAAGAGATGCATAAGCACTGTGAACGCCCTATTGTGATGCCGTTATCTAACCCAACATCACGTGTTGAAGCTCGCCCTGAAGACATTATCAATTGGACTGATGGCAAGGCCTTAGTCGCAACAGGAAGTCCATTTAGCCCAGTGTCTTACAAAGACCAAGTGTTCCCAATTGCACAATGTAACAACTCCTATATCTTCCCGGGTATTGGTCTTGGTGTGATTGCCTCTGGTGCTAAACGTGTCACTGATGGCATGTTAATGGCTGCCAGCCGTGCTCTCGCCAGCTGTTCGCCACTAGCCAAAAATGGCGAAGGTGCGCTATTGCCTCTACTGTCTGATATCCAAGATGTTTCACGCATTATTGCTAAACAAGTGGCAAAAGAAGCACAAGTTCAAGGTGTGGCAACGGTCACTTCGGATAGCGCGCTTGATGAAGCTATTGAACGCAATTTCTGGAAGCCTGAGTACCGTACCTATAAACGAACTTCGTTTTAATTTGTCATAATGACGTTGAAAGGAGCTCTTAGAGCTCCTGAGGTTGTTGACAAAGCGGGATAAAAGCGTGGTTTTTCCCGCTTTGTGTTATCAGCCGAAAATCAATAAATTGATTTTCAAAACCTATCAGACTTGCTGCTCTTTAGAGCTCTTTTTTTGTTTTTTATGACCCCTACAAAATGATATCTGCATTCTCAGATAATGATAAATTGCGCTAAACAAATCACTTATTTAAGATAACGGCCATGACTGATTAATAGGACATTTACATGACTGGCGACCTCAATACTGCTATTCCACAGAAACCTAAGTTTTCCCTATGGGCAATAGCCCTAACGCTTTTTATTGCAGTACTGAATATTGTTATTTATTTTTACCAGCTCAATTATGCCGCCCCACTCGATTCCCAAGAAAATAACTTATTGTTATTTGGTGCCAATGTTTACCAACTTTCATTAACGGGGGATTGGTGGCGTTATCCAGTCAGTATGGTATTGCACTCAGGTGGTATGCACCTTGCTTTAAATACATTGGCCTTGTTTGTTATTGGGATTGAATGCGAACGTACCTATGGAAAATTTAGAATGCTCGCGATATACCTATTTTCAGGTATTGGCGCCGCATTTTTTAGTGCTTATTGGCAATATAGCGAAGCCATTAAGGAAACAGCAAGTCGAGCATCAATGAATGCATGGAACAGTTTATATTTACCTGATAACACAGTGTATATTACTGTTGGCATTGGTGCATCTGGTGCCATTATGGGGTTAGCTGCGGCTTCTGTCATTGATTTATTAAAAAGAATTAATCACCCCAACCTTTCTCTTGAAGAACGAAACCAATTAAAACGCCCGCTATATAATATTATTGGGATGATTGCGTTAACTCTTATCAATGGTTTGCAGTCAGGTATTGATAACGCAGCTCATATTGGTGGCGCAATACTCGGTGCGGTTATCAGTGGCGCTTTTGTACTTGCCCCCCATGCAACAGCTCGAGCAAAACTGCTGTCTAGTGGCTTAATTGTACTTATAGCCGCCGCCTTACTCACTATTACACTCAGCCAGTTTTCTTCCTTACAAGACGAAGACCTAAACTATGAGCGCCAATTTATTTACCAAGAAATGACAAAAGAGCTTAATCAGCGATAAACACACCGTTTTTAGTGAAGAGTCAGTCCTATTATTAACAACATCAATAATAGGACTCATGACCCTAGAAGGTGAATAAATTCATTGTCATCATTACTGCACTACAGGTAATTAATAACAATGTAATGTATTGAAAGGTGCGTTCAGATAAACGGATCAGTAAATATTTAGCCAGTGGCATCACAATCAATGCCCCTGCACACAATATCAGCGCCAATTTTAAATCCGTATAGCCATCTTGCGCATAAGCTAAAGCAGAGGAACCGGATAACACGGTTGTTACAAAAATCGATGTGCCAATTGCTTGCTTAATATTTAGTTGCATATAGCGCAATAACATAGGGAGAACAACCACCCCACCACCAACACCCGTTGCACCAAGTACAACACCCGCCAAGATAGCTGGCACAGCCATGGATTTTAGCTGGTCCCCTTTCGCCGTTTCTTGTTTGATGATCGAAACAAAAAACATTCGCTGAATAAATAAATAGAGCGAAAAAATAATGGCAGCAGCCACTAAGAGATTAATCCCCCACTCAACTTGTTTTTCATACCCCGGTAACCCCCCCAGCCATGTCACAAACAAACTAGAGAGAAAGGTGCTCGGTAACATAATCGCTAACACAATCATTGCCCCTTTAAAGGGAATATTGCCTAGTCGAAAATGCATATAAGAAGAAGAAACCTTCATTAACATCGAAAGAAAATTGGCAGTGGCTACCGCCGCTAATGCATTTAGCCCAAAAAAATAGGTCAGTATCGGTAATACAATCACACCACCACCGACACCCGTTGTGCTAATAATCAGCCCAATCAGTGCACCTATCGCTAACTCCGTTACAATCATTAACTCTTGCCTTGTATCAGTGCTCGTCGCCCTTTTTGTAATGCTTCATTTGCATCACTATCTGCTAACGTGAGGTATTTAAAAAATAATGTATCGAAAGTAATCATCTGTAACACTTGGGGGGTGATGATGCCTAATTGGGAGTGTTGCTCATCATAAAAATAAGGCAAGGCGAAGTCCGCTAACTTCATCGCTTCATCTTGGCCAAAACGCGTCAGTGCGACTGTCGGGCATCCGGTTTCTTTTGCAGAACGAAGCATACTATTGATTTCTTGAGTATTTCCGCGTGCCGTTACCGCAATAGCAAGGTCTTCTGGCCCCAAATTTGCCGAGTAACTTAGCTGAACATGCAAATCATAACTAAACAGTGCATGTTTATTAATGCGAATTAATTTATGGAAAATATCACTGGCAACAATAGCTGAAGACCCGACACCAAACAGCACAATACGTTTGGCCTGGTACATTTTTTGCGCAATCGTATCCACAACTGGTGGTTCAAGCAGATCCAGTGATTTTTCAATAGCCGAAATAAACATGTGCCCCGTTTTAGCGATAATCTGAGAAGTATCATCGTGGCGACTCAGATTACCGTATAGGCTTTCGGCTTTGTGTTGTTTCTCATCCGACAAATAATCGACTTTAAATTCAGGATAGCCACGGTACCCCATTTGACGTGAAAAGCGGATAACAGATGCACTACTTACCCCAGCCGCCTGCGCCAACTCCGCTGCATTCATCGCGATAAGACTTTCGCGGTTATCCAGCAAAAAGGTGGCAATACGTTGTTCTGTGCCTTTACCGCGTGTCTGCAAGCTTTCCAGTTTTACCGTCAGTGTCGACATGGCTTTTCCTTCTAATTATTTTTCTGGATCAGTGAAGCCTATTATCATACTGGCAATGAACCCGACAATCCATGCACCTGCAACAGCAATTAAGAAATCCAATATTTGGCCATCACCCACTAATGGAATTAATGATAACCCGGCAGTACCAAATGGAATGATGATCCCGACATGGAAGAACGCCATTAATGCGCCGCCAGCTGCGCCACCAATACAACCTGCAATGAATGGTTTACCTAATGGTAATGACACACCAAATAAAAGTGGTTCACCGACACCAAAAATACCCACAGGTAACGCACCGACTAATGTTTTCTTCAAGCGTTGGTTTTTGGTTTTTAAATAAACCCAGAAACATGAACCCACTTGCCCCATTCCCCCCATAGCTAAAATTGGGAACAAGTAATTCAGACCAAAAGTTTGTAAAATTTCAGCGTGAATTGGGATCAAACCTTGATGTAAACCCGTTAGTAATAAAAATAAGAAGCTTCCCCCCAAGATACCGCCAGTCGCCACGGCACCACCGCCACTATTTAATAAAGCGACAGAAACACCTTGCGCTAAAATTTGATTTAAGTAATGCCCTGCAGGTTGGAACACTACAATTGCCACCATCGCTGAGACTAAAATGGTCACAAATGGCGTCACGATGAGGTCTAAGCTTTCTTTAATGATACTTCTAAACCACACTTCAAATTTAGAAGAGAAAACGACCACCATAAGCACTGCAAAAATTCCCCCACTACCCGGGACTAACTTCGAGCCAAATAAGGTGATATCCGCTAAACCTGGCATTGAAAGTAATCCAGCCATGACCGCACCAATTGAGGTAGATGCACCAAGCTCTTTCGCAGTATTCACCCCAATCATAATTGAAAGATAAACAAAGACTGCACTACCAATCAATTTTAATAACTTAAATAATTCAGGGAATTGTTCAACAACGCCTGGTGCCACTAAACGCACAATATTGATCAGCCCCATAATCAAACCACAACCAATCAGTGCAGGAATGGTTGGAACAAAAATGGCGGCCAACGTATTTAGCATACGTCGTATGGAAAATGCTTTTTTCTCTGCTGGTGCTGCACTTTCCGTTGTTGCAGAGGTACTACCTTGCATGCGTTTGTTCATCACCGAAAAGACTTTCGCTGCGGTTCCCATTCCAACAATCACTTGTTGTTGCTCACCATTGAAAATAACGCCTTTTACACCCTCAATTTGTTTCAAAGCTTCAGCATCGAATTTACTGTTATCTTTTAAAACTAAACGGATACGCGTCATACAGTGAGTTAATGTTGCCACGTTCTCAAAGCCGCCCGCATATTTTTCTATTTCTCTGGCGAGTACTTCCAGATGTTCTATCTTATTAGCCATATGATTCCCCTGATGTTGACTGAGCCAGTAAACCCGCTCTTCATCACGCTATCCCATTACTTAACGGTGATTGCTAACATGCTGTCCAAGGTGGTGTTTGGATGCTGTTGAACGATATCCGTTGCTTGCTGTGCATTAATCTGTAGCTCATGCATTAAAATTGCGCGTCGTGGATGATAATCCACTTGTGCCAATAACCCTGCCGCGGTGTGTTCATCAATACCGCAGACTTCACTAACAATCCGTTCTGCGCGGCGCAGTAATTTGATATTACTGGCAACGACATCAACCATTAAATTAGTATGAATACGACCTAATCGCCCCCATTACACAGGTACTTAGCATGCCTAAAATCATTTTTTGTGCAGTACCGCTTTTCATGCGAGTTGAACCCGATAACACTTCAGGACCAACATCGGGTGCAATAGCTAATTTTGCGACATCACTGACTAATCCCCAGCCTCGCGTGGTAATAGCCACCGTTAACGCACCGATTTCATTGGCGTATTCAATACCTGCTAAAGTAAATGGTGTACGTCCACTGGCAGCAATCCCCACCACGACATCTTTTGCACAAAGCTGGCGCTTTTTAAGCTCATCAATCGCTGATTCCGCTGAATCCTCAATATTTTCAACCGCTTTTAACATTGCATCTTGGCCACCCGCAATAATCGACTGTACCATTTCAGGCGAAGTACCAAATGTTGGTGGGCATTCTGCACTGTCTAATACAGCTAGCCTGCCACTGGTACCCGCCCCAATGTAAAACAAGCGTCCACCTTGCTTTAAGCACTCAGCAACAGCATCAACCACTTGGGCAATCGCAGGTAGAACGGCCTGAATAGCACCTGCAACCGTACTATCTTCTTGGTTAATAACGTTCACCATAGAGAGTGTATCCAAACGTGAAAACTGTTGCGTTTCCTGATTGAATTCATTGTGTAGACAGTCACTCAGAGTATTTTCGGCTAGAGACATTCAAACGCCCTCATGAAATTTAATTTCATTAAAAAATACATTAAATGAATTTTTTATTTCAATTTAAATCACTGCGATTTCATACAACTTAATTGCAGGTTATGATCTTTCTCACAATATTACGTTTGTATTGAAAAGCTACCGGTGACGAAAGCCACCGGCGATAACGCTATTTTACGAACTTGCAGGTTCCGAAGGCTGATGGGATGTGAAAATCAGGTTTAACGGAATCAGGTTTGATCCAGCTAATCCATTTACGCACTTGCTTTGGCTCACCTGCACTAAACTCTCCGCGCAAAATGGCACACATTAGTGTCTGTTTGTCCGCATCTTGCCATAAATCGAGTTTAGTAAATTCATCTAAATCAATTTTTCCTGTTAATACATAACCATTTGGCGTTATTTCACCCACCGTTTGTAATGTTTCCCAGTTCCAACTTGGGTCAACTTCACGATAATAATTAGCTTTTGCATCGAAAGTACGCCCTTTCGGGTCCATTTCCGCCGTGTAATACGGTTTTAATTCAGGACTAGTCGCGAAAAAGAGTTCAACTCGGTCAGAATCTAACACCGCCTGGTCTTTATCTGAGTTATCACCTAGCTGAATATCTTTATCATCTGCAATAAATCGGAAATATAATGTGTCATCACTCCACAGGGCACGAAAATCTGTTTTAGGAGCCGCTTCCTTTTCCCATGGGTAAGTAAAATCGGTTAATACTTCTGCTTTTTCCCAGACTTCCGTACTTTTTGTCGCATCATTGAGTGATTTTAACTGATCGGTATGATTGATTTGGTATTCTTTCGCCGCCACACTTGCTGTAACAAGTACAGCACTTGTGGCTAATAATGTCGTTAGTTTCATACTTTCCTCACTTTCCTGATTAAAAATTTGTTATTCACAAAAAACCATTAAAGAAACAATATTTCACAATCAACTAAAAATATAGAATTAAAATTTCATAATATATAGCTTCATTCTATAAAAACTATCATGATGTGAAGCTGCTCACTCTTTGATGAGAATGTGATTTATCTTTTTCATCCAATGTCTGATTAATTTTGATTCAATTAATAGGCTTAATATTAGTTAACCCCCGATTGTAATGTAGACATTGACATGATTTTACGTTGCGCGACTTGCGTCACTAATTTAAGTCAAGTAGCCTAGAGATACTGGCCTATTGAGGCTAACAATTTCTAAATTATGACTCTTTATTATCAAGGCTAGGACATGAGGAAACGTCTGTTTTTTGGTCTTATTATTCTTGCAGGGATCGCATTTACGACCATAATGTTGCTTGATCGCTGGATAAGCTGGGATACCGCCCCCTATATCTATGAAGATGTAGAAAAATTGCCTGCGCGCGATGTCGGGATGGTACTTGGCACATCCAAATATTATGCCTCTGGCGTTAATAACCTCTACTATACCTATCGTATTAAAGGCGCAGCTGAGGCATACCACAGTGGAAAAGTTAAGTATTTACTTCTTAGTGGTGATAATGGCGCACATAATTACAATGAGCCAATTAACATGCGCAAAGATTTAATTAAAGAAGGGGTTCCAGCCTCTAAAATTGTGCTCGATTTCGCTGGCTTTAGGACATTAGACTCAGTGGTGCGCACTAAAAAAGTGTTTGATACAGATAATTTTACGATTATTACCCAGCGTTTTCATTGTGAACGAGCAGTCTTTATCGCCAAACATAAAGGTATTGATGCACAATGTTTAGCAGTTCCGACACCTTCTGGGATGTATAAAGTGAGAATACGAGAAGTGTTTGCACGGCTAGGAGCTCTGGCCGATTTATATATTTTAAAACGCGAACCTAAATTTTTAGGTGAGCAAGAATCTATCCCTGCTCCCATTAAAATGCCTGCAGGAATTAAAGGCTATCCGGCTGTTTCACCGGATGAAGTCAATAAATTGAATTAGACCTATAAGTAGATGAACCTTCATCTACTTATTAACTTTCCTGTCAATTTGCGCCAACACCATTCAAGAGGCCCCTGCCTAAAAAACATTAACCAATAATAAGAAAACAATAAATTTACCCCCCAAATAACGGGAACCAAAACAAGTAATTCAACCCGTGTAAATTGCCCAAAATAGCCTAAGTGGTAAAACAGTGTGGTACAAATTAGCGTTTGCAAAATATAGTTACTCAACGCCATACGACCCACATATTGCAGTCCATGAATGACTTTGTTGTTTACCACTATTCCCAAAAGCCATACACCAGAGCTATATATCCTAAAGATTGAAATGGAATAACTAGCTCATTAATAATATAACCAATAATTGATGTTGAAAAATAGCTCCAATTGAATTGGCTTTGTGTGTATAGCGAAACTATTTGAATCAATAACGATGGCAAGATAAATATGCAGGCTATTTTGCGATAATGTTGAGCGGTGAATTGCCCTCGTAACCAACCATTTTTCATTAACAACGCGCCAATAATCATCAACGCAGATAATTGCCAGCCATATTGGATAACTAGCATTTCAACCATCTTGAGCATCTCTGATGCTCGATAATACACACCATCCATTCCCCCAGAGGTATGTATAGTATATTCAAATGCTAATTGCTTATCCGAGGTTTGCCAAAAACCTGAGGGATCTACACCACTTCCCAACACGAGCAAGATGACTAGCCCAATCAAATATAGTGACAATGCTATTTTCAATAAAAAACCATCATCATATTGATTAAGCAAATAGGTTACCAACAAGCCCGTTAATGCATAGGCCAAAAGAATATCACCGTCCCAAAAGCCAACCCCATGAATCATCCCGAACAGAGCTAAAACAAATAAACGGCACTGATTCCAACGAAGAGAACGAGGCTGCAACAACACGAGAGTTGCCCCAAAAAGGATGGAAAAAATAGCGAGAACTTTACCTTGAAAAAGGACATTGAAAACACCCCAGAGGTAAGCCTCTGACTCGGGTGTTGTATTGGTGTAATAAGGGTTTAAATACGCCGCTTGTGGTAAAGCAAAAGCAAAGATATTCATTAAAAGAATACCTAAAATCGCTATACCACGGACGGCGTCAAGCGCGTCAATACGACTTGACGGTGTCGTTGTTGTCATAAATTATAAATGGCGAACTGCACGTAAAAATTCTTGCCGTGTGTTTTGGCTTGATTTAAACAATCCGCCTAATGACGTTGTTGTTGTTGCACTTGTCGCGTCACGAATACCACGTGCTTTCACGCAATAATGCACGGCATCTATGCAAACAGCCACATTCGTAGTTCCCAGTAATGTTTGCAAAGCAACCAAAATTTGCTGTGTTAAACGCTCTTGCACTTGTGGGCGTTGTGAAAAAAATTGCACAATCCGGTTAATTTTCGATAAACCAATAACTTTATCTTTTGGAATATAGGCAACCGTTGCTTTTCCATCGATCGTAACAAAGTGGTGTTCACAGGTGCTTGTTAGCGTAATATCACGCACGGTGACCATTTCATCCACTTTCATTTTATTTTCAATCAGAGTGATTTTTGGAAAGTTCGCGTAATCTAGCCCTGAAAAAATTTCATCAACATACATTTTTGCGATGCGACGAGGGGTATCAGCTAAACTGTCATCGGTTAAATCCAAATTCAGCAGCGTCATGATCTCTGTCATGTGCCCTTCAATCAGTTTCTTGCGTTCGTCGCCTGATTTTGGCTGGATACGCAAAGGCGTTTCTAAGCCTCTTGCCTCCAGTGCGGCATGAACTAATTCGGCCTCTTTACTCAGAGATGACATGTGATCCTCCACAAATGGTATAACTATTTTTATAAAATGCAGGTGTGCGGTACTCTAAAACAGCAGGTACAGATAATCCAGTACAACATGGATAATTACCGTGAAATATTTGCATTTATTCATGCAATTCATTCACCCTGTCAATCTATTCTTTAAAAGGTTTTACACCTTATATACGGTGATTAATAGCACATTTTTTATTGATACATTAATTTTGAAAGATAAATATAAAGTGCCTAGAATATTTAACATGATTATAGCAGCAACAGTTTTGTTATTTTGTGCATAATTTTCTCTGTGCTAATACCAGCTGATTGACTAAATCTCACTAAAAGCTATCTGTAATCAATTTCTATTCATTCACCCACTAATGGATTTCTGCCATAATATGCATTACGAACACATTTTAAGCCTCAAGGCAGATAACGATAATGAGGGTCATTATTTATGGATCAGTGTCATACTAACGATTTGATTTCTCTAGATGTTGCATTGGAAAAATTACTATCTCAAACAAAAACCGTCACAGATACCGAAATCATTCCATTGACCTCCTCTGCACAGCGCATCATTGCGACAGACCTGATTTCCCCTATCAATGTCCCACCATTTGATAATTCTGCTATGGATGGCTATGGCTTACGTTTTGCCGATTGGGATGGGGAAACACCAATGCCAGTGGCAGGTAAATCATTTGCCGGCAACCCAATGGAAGGCGAATTAAAAGCAGGTTGCTGCGTGCGTATTATGACGGGCGCCCCAATCCCACAAGGTGTGGATACGGTTGTGATGCAAGAGTCTACAGAGCAAACGAGCCAAGGTATTGTATTTACCCAACCTATTAAACAAGGTAGTAACGTTCGTAAAGCAGGGGAAGATATTGCCCAAGGCAATGCAGTGTTCCCAGCAGGAACGTTACTCACAACAGCCCAACTGCCGTTAATTGCTTCACTAGGGATTGCAGATGTCACCGTATATCGTCGCCTTAAAGTTGCCGTTTTTTCAACGGGCGATGAGCTACAAGCCGTTGGCCTTCCTTTAGCAGATGGGCAAATTTATGATACTAACCGTTTCACCGTTCGCCTGATGCTTGAAAAACTTAACTGCGAAGTACTTGATCTAGGTGTGATACCGGACTCGCCAGAAAAACTCAAACAAACCTTTATCGAAGCTAACCAACACGCTGATTTGGTCATCAGTAGTGGCGGCGTTTCCGTGGGTGAAGCTGACTATACTAAACAAATTTTGGATGAATTAGGCACGATTGGTTTTTGGAAGTTAGCCATTAAACCAGGAAAACCCTTTGCATTTGGTAAGTTAAGTGACGCTTGGTTTTGTGGGCTACCGGGGAACCCTGTTTCTGCCGCACTCACCTTCTACCAATTGGTTCAACCACTGATTGCACGCCTTTCAGGACACAGCCAATGGCGTGCCCCGCTACGCTTCAAAGTTCCGGTTACCACCGCGTTGAAGAAAAGCCCTGGTCGTTTAGATTTTCAACGAGGAATTCTAAGCGCTAATGAACAAGGACAATTGCAAGTCGCCACGACGGGTCACCAAGGCTCACACGTGTTTAGTTCATTTAGTTTAGCTAACTGCTTTATTGTCCTTGAAAGAGAACGTGGCCGTGTTGAGGCGGGTGAAATGGTTGAAGTCGAAATGTTTAACTATTTATTAAAAAGTGAATAATAACTGTGCAAGAGCTTAGCGATCCGGAAATGTTGCGGTACAACCGCCAAATTATCCTCCGTGGGTTTGATTTCGATGGGCAGGAAAAGCTTAAAGCTGGCAAAGTGCTGGTTATTGGCCTTGGTGGTTTAGGCTGCGCTGCCACTCAATACCTTGCCGCAGCAGGTGTCGGTCACCTGACATTGGTGGATTTCGACACCGTGTCATTATCTAACTTACAACGGCAAGTGTTGCATCGTGATGCGACCATTGATATGCCAAAAGTTGATTCAGCAAAAACACAGCTTGCAGCCATTAACCCACATATCCAAATTGATACCGTCAATGCACAGCTAGATGATGCACAACTTGATGAATTAATCACACATCATGATGTGATCTTAGATTGCACTGATAACGTCGCCATTCGTGAACAGCTCAACCGGTTGTGTTTACCGCATAAAAAACCATTGGTTTCAGGTGCAGCTATCCGCATGGAAGGACAATTATCTGTTTTCACTTATGAAGAAAGTACTCCTTGCTATCACTGTTTAAGCCGTTTATTTGGTGACAATAACTTAACTTGCGTTGAAGCTGGGGTCATGTCCCCTTTAGTCGGGACTATTGGTACGCTAGAAGCGATGGAAGCAATTAAATTATTAGCTAATTATGGGAAGGTTAATTCAGGAAAAGTATTGCTATTTGATGCAATGACTATGGATTTCCGTCAATTTAAACTTAGCAAAGACCCGCATTGTGAAGTCTGCGCTAAAGGCTAAAGGCTATATTTTCGAGCAAGTTGGCTTTTCTCATCATTCAGGCGAGACTTTTCTCGCCTTTTCACCATTTTCATCACACCAAAATTAAGAATAATCCGAAAAAATAATTTAATTGCCCTTTCACCTTATACTATCCCCCTTTTGTGGTGCTTGATGGTTTAAATATCACCACTGTTTATTCTTTTGATAAAGTTACTGAGAGTATGAATATGCAATTCCCTCCTTGCCCGAAATGCCAGTCTGAATACACCTATACTGATAACGATATGTATATCTGCCCTGAGTGCGCGCATGAATGGAATGATGCCGAGCCTGTAGCTGATATTGATGAATTAATTGTAAAAGATGCCAATGGCAACCTGCTAGCTGATGGCGATACCATCACCGTGATTAAAGATCTCAAAGTCAAAGGCAGCTCTTCAATGCTAAAAATCGGTACCCGCGTTAAAGGTATCCGTTTGGTCGAGGGCGACCACAATATCGACTGTAAGATTGATGGTTTCGGTCAAATGAAATTGAAATCTGAGTTTGTGAAGAAAAACTAAGTTTACTTCGCCCATTAAAAAGCCCTCAATCAAAACTGAGGGCTTTTTGTTTCTAATCCAAAACGATATTTAAAGCACTACACCTTGGCTTGTCAGGTATTCATCATAACTACCTTTGAAATCAATTACTTTATCTTCTTTGATTTCTAAAATACGGCTCGCCAACGAGCTAACAAACTCACGGTCATGGGAAACGAAAATTAACGTTCCTTTGTATAATTCGAGGGCTAAGTTTAATGACTCGATGGATTCCATATCCAAGTGGTTGGTTGGTTCATCCATAATCAAAATATTTGGCTGTTGCATCATTAACTTGCCAAATAACATACGCCCTTGTTCACCACCGGATAACACTTTAACTTTCTTTTTAATGTCATCTTGAGAAAACAGTAAACGGCCTAAAATACTGCGCACCGCTTGCTCGTCATCCCCTTCATTTTTCCACTGACTCATCCAGTCAAACACGGTTAAATCTGTTTCAAAATCTTCTGCGTGGTCTTGGGCATAGTAACCAATGTTACTGTTTTCTGACCATTTAACCATTCCGCTAGTTGCAGGCTGCTCGCCCACCAACGTTTTTAAGAATGTCGTTTTACCGATACCATTAGCACCAATAACCGCCATTTTTTCGCCAACTTCCAGTAATAAATTGATGTTTTTGAATAATGGCCCTTGATCATAACCATTGGTCACTGCTTCTAATTCAAGTGCATTTCGGAACAATTTTTTCTCTTGTTCAAAACGAATGAATGGGTTTTGACGGCTAGACGCTTTCACCTCATCCAATTGAATTTTATCAATTTGACGTGCACGAGAAGTCGCTTGTTTCGACTTAGAGGCATTCGCGCTAAAGCGGCTAACGAAAGACTGTAACTCAGCAATTTGCGCTTTTTTCTTCGCGTTATCCGATAATAGTCGCTCACGCGCTTGGGTTGCCGCAATCATATATTCATCATAGTTACCTGTGAATAAACGCAATTCACCGTAATCTAGGTCAGCCATGTGCGTACATACGGTATTCAAAAAGTGCCTATCATGGGAAATAATGATCATCGTGCAGTTACGATCGTTCAGCACTTGCTCTAACCAACGAATAGTATCGATATCCAAGTTATTCGTCGGCTCATCGAGTAATAAGATATCTGGGTCAGAAAATAGGGCTTGTGCCAACAGCACACGCAGTTTCCAGCCTGGTGCAACTTCACTCATCGGCCCATAGTGTTGTTCGACAGGAATACCTACACCCAACAATAATTCACCGGCACGAGCTTCCGCGCTATAACCGTCCATTTCACCATAAGCGACCTCTAGATCAGCCACGCGGTAGCCGTCTTCTTCGCTCATTTCAGGTAAGGCGTAGATTCTATCGCGCTCTTGTTTGACGTCCCACAGCTCGCTATGACCCATAATCACGGTATCAAGTACGGTAAATTCTTCAAATGCGAACTGATCTTGGCGAAGTTTACCAATACGCTCATTTGGATCGGTCGTACTCACATTTCCAGCTGTAGGGGTTAAATCGCCCCCTAAGATCTTCATAAATGTCGATTTACCCGCGCCATTTGCGCCGATCAAACCATAACGGTTGCCTGTGCCAAATTTAACTGAAATGTTTTCAAACAGTGGCTTACTGCCAAACTGCATAGTGATATTGTTCGTTGTTAACACTGCTATGCCTTAAATTAAACGGTGTAAAATAGCCTGCGATGATTAGAGGCCCATGACTGCGGCGTGCAAAATAACCCAAAATAATGATTTGAGCAGTAAAATGCATTCCATGCATGGTCATTAGAGTACGGCAGGTATAAATAGCGGCGCATTATGCCATATTACGCCGCTTAGATCTTGTGCTGTTTTCAGCAAATTGATTAACACGAAAGGAAAGACCGATTATATTGCCAAACTATAGTGTGATCCCCATAGTACGACTGATTTCAGTAAGCCCTTCTCGTTCATAAAACTTAATCGCTTTATGATTTTGCGCTAATACTGACAGCTCCAAGTGGCTTAGTTGTCGACTTTTCGCCCACGCTTTCATCGCAGTTAGTAATTTTTGCCCTGCTTTTTCACCACGGAAATTAGGATCAACCACTAGGTCAAAAATATAACCAAAATTTCGAGGAACAATGCAGCTATAAGGGTCAGCGATTTGCTGTTGTGCAATACAAAACCCTTTAATCTCACCGTTGAATTCAGCAACTAACACATAAAATTTATCGTCAATAATTGCATTTTCAATAAATTCCTTAGCCTGTTCAGCGGGTTGTAAGCGCTCAGGGTCAAGTAATGCCATCTCCGAAAACAAAATTTGGTAAAGTGAAAGAATAGAGTCCACATCATTTTTGATAGCTTCCCTTATCATGCATTCCTCTCTGTTATTTCAGTATTGATGCTAGTCGTAGGTTTTAATTGATGGGGCAATATAAGATTCAAAACTTTCTAATAATTCAGCAGGTGAATCATTCACAATCGCCATATGACGATATTTTTCATGCAGGAAACCTTCATCTGCCATTTTATTTGTCATATCAATCAATGGCTGCCAATAATTATTAATATTAAACAAGGCACACGGCTTAGCATGTAAACCAATTTGGCTCCAAGTAAATACTTCTGCGTACTCTTCAAGTGTGCCATAACCGCCAGGTAAAGCGACAAAGGCATCAGCAAGTTCGATCATTTTACTTTTACGCTGATGCATCGTTTCAACTTTATATAGCTCGGTTAAATTTTTATGAGAAATTTCGCGTTCTTCTAGCAATGATGGGATAACTCCAATCGCTTTTCCCCTAATGACAAAACGGTATCAGCAATTGTCCCCATAATTCCCACACTAGCACCGCCATAAACTAATGTAATATCACGCTTAACCATTTCTTTAGCAAATTCAATGGCTTTTTGCTGATAGACCTCATTATTTCCCATACTGGAACCACAATACACTGCAATACTTTTAATCTTTCCCATCTGTTCCTCATTTTCCATTTTTATTGTGACTTTTTAGAGAATTGAATTATACGAGCCTAATGCAGAAGCTCAAGCTTCGCCCTCTGTCATAATAAAATGAGACTAATTCATGTTTATAGCACTACAATTCACCTAAACCAATATATTGACAGCCAATAGAGCACATTTCCCCCCTTATGAGCGATAGCTAAACCACAAAGAAATATAAAGCCGTGCCGTTTTATGAGATAATCTTTAAGAAATTATTTTTCACCACTAAATACCTATTTTCTAAATATTTATTATCAATTAAGTTACGTTTTCCGAGGTTTACTTATTTATGTCTGCCGATACTAAAAAGAGCGCATTTCCGCTATTGCCTATAGGGTTATTACTGCTTGCAATGACCTCTATTCAAAGCGGGGCTTCTTTAGCTAAAACTTTATTTCCCGTTATCGGCGCTCCCGGTGTTACTGGTTTACGTTTATTGCTTGCTACGATTATATTATTTGTTATTTTTAAGCCTTGGCGTTTAAAATTCAGAAGAAATTCACTGGTTCCATTGTTAACTTATGGCTTGTCCTTAGGAACCATGAATTATTTATTTTACCTGTCTCTTGAGCGTATTCCATTAGGGATAGCCGTTGCATTAGAGTTTACAGGGCCATTAGCCGTTGCAATGTTTTCTTCTCGTCGCCCTATTGATTTTCTGTGGATAGCGCTGGTTATTGTTGGGTTGTTATTTTTACTCCCTATTGGCGATAATATCGATTCCATTGACCCACTCGGCGCCATTTATGCACTTGGAGCAGGGGTTTGTTGGGGTATTTATATTATTTTCGGACAACGCGCAGGTGCTGGCTACGGTGCAGCAACAGTCGCAATCGGTTCATTTATTTCTGCCTTGATCTTCTTCCCTATTGGCTTAATGCAAACAGGAGTCGAGGTGATGTTTGACCCATCAATTTTACCTCTTGCGCTAGCCGTCGCGATTTTATCAACCGCATTCCCTTATACATTAGAAATGATCGCGCTAACTCGCTTGCCTGCTCGAACTTTTGGTACATTAATGAGCCTTGAACCTTGTATGGGCGCATTTTTGGGGATCGTTTTTCTACATGAACACTTAACGATGACTCAATGGTTGGCATTGTTATGTATTGTCTGTGCTTCTATTGGTTCAACCTCAACAGCGGTACCAAAGTCAAAAATAGAAAAAGTGTCCTAGCTACAAAATTTAATGGCAAACGAAGCCAGTTAAGGTTAATAAATTCAATATGCTGATATTTATTAACCTTTTTTCATGTAAAGATTTATTCATCAATTTGAAATAATCATTTTTTATTTTTATTTTATTATTTAATTGGTGCTATAGCACTTATTGCTAAAAACTATCAGCATTCAAGATCCACAATAAATTAACAGTTAATAAAACCTATCGAATAGGCCTATTAAACTAATCGTTTATTACATTATGACAAAGTCGGTTTATTATTTTATATTTATTGACAGATGAGGTTACTAAACAAATTCATATTTAAGAGAGGATGAATCATGAGTACAGCTAAATTATTTAAAGCATCTTCAAATGAACTTTTATATACACGCAATGATATGGAAGACAGCGTAAAATTGGAAACCATTGGAATACTTAATGTTATGGTAGTCCATTTTACCGATCTCTCTCTAATGACTAAACAAGCCCACTGGAATATGCGTGGTCGCAATTTTATCGCCGTACATGAAATGTTAGATGGTTTTAGAACCACGCTAGTTGAACACTTAGATGAATTCGCTGAACGCGCAGTTCAATTGGGAGGCGTTGCTATTGGTACAACCCAAGAAGTTAGCCGCTTCACTTCGTTAGAGGCTTACCCAATTAATATTCACAGTGTACAAGATCATTTGAAAGCATTAGCAGACCGTTATGCGGTCGTCGCGAATGATATTCGAAAAGCAATTGATGAAGTGGAAGACGAAGATACCGCAGATATGTTTACCGCGGCTTCCCGCGATATGGATAAATTCCTCTGGTTTTTAGAAGCTAATATTGAGTAATGTCGTAAATAGAGTCAATTCAAATTGACCAATGGCCACTGCAAAGTGGCCATTTTATTTACTAACAATTAGCTATATAAATCAAACTATTATTGAAATTTAAATACCTTAAAAAAACACATTAACTTAATGATAATTATTTACTGTTTTTAGATATTTCAGGCTGTTCTATCGGAAATACAGGTAATGCATTTAATAATCTTTTGCCATAATTTTTAGTTAATAACCGTTTATCATAAATAATAATTTCACCATAACATTCATGACTACGAATTAACCTACCTGCTTGCTGTATCAAATTAAATGAAGCACTCGGTAAACTTTGAACTTCAAACGGGTATCGCTTCAACGACTTCAACCAATCACCTTCAGTGATAATCACAGGGTTTGTTACTGGTGGAAATGCAATTTTATGAATATGGACCTGCGTTAAATATTCCCCTTTTAAGTCTAATCCCTCAGCAAACGATTGTAAGCCAATTAAAGCACTAGATTGCCCTTGATTAATTCTTTCACAATGTGTTTCGACTAACCGATAACGTGGTTGATCTCCTTGAACTAAAAGCTGCAAACGCAAATCTTTTACGTGCTCAAGAAAACCTTCCATTGCTCTTTGACTACTAAATAAAACCAACACGCCACGGTGAGTATTTTTAATAAATTGTTCACGAAAAAACACCGCCATTTCCGCTAAGTGTTCCGCTTCATTGTTTATCGTTGGCTCATATTCCATTTTAGGAATAATAATTTTTCCCTGCTCAACATGGTTAAAAGGAGAGGACAATGTCACAAAGCGATCATCACTTTTTTCAGACAGCCCAGTAAGTTCCATAAAACGTGAATAACTGTTCAACGACCTCAGCGTTGCTGATGTAATCACAATATGAGGAATATTTCGCCATAACAAATGTTGTAATTGCTCACTCACCCGGATCCCTGCACAATGCATAAAGAAACGAGATTGGTTTTTCTCATAACGCCGACTTAACCATTTTGACACAGGGGCACCTGAACTTTGCTCTAATGCCGCCAGCCGCCAGAGCTTCGACATATTTTCAAAGTATCCCATAGCCCTACTAGTCACAATAATCGACCGATGTAAGCGAACAATATCTTGCTTCGCAGTTTGTTCCGTCAAATCATTTAAGATAGCTTCCGCTAACCCCTGTAGGGCATCTGTCTGCTTAAATAGCACCTGACAGCTTAATTGCATTGCTTCAGGCAATACACCTAGCGGAAATAAATACTCAGTTTCTTTTGACGTTTCTGGCAATAAGGCATTTGCTAGTAATGAAAAATCACGAAATGTTTCACGCAATTTTTCTGCATGTTGCTGTAATCGTTCAGGGTTAGCTAACTTTGGTGGCTTTGCTGGACGAAATTGCCCCATATATTGCCCAACATGCTGAATAAAGCTATCAAGCTGTGCCGTTAATTGAACTAACGTAATTTCGCCTTCAACTTCAAGGGCATCCCTTGCAACGTCTGGAACATGGTGACCTTCATCAAGCACTAATAATAAATTTTTCGGGTCAGGTAATACCGACTCACTCTCCATAGCTGCCATTACCAACGCGTGGTTAGCAACCACTACATCTGCATCTTCGATTTCTCGCCTAGCAATAAAAAATGGACACCGCTGATAAAATTGGCAATTACGGCCTAAACAGTTCATTTTATCTGTGCTGACTTTACGCCATAAGCTATCGCTAAATGCCCGTTTGTGATGATCCCTTAGCCCATCCCATGCAAAGCTTTGAAAATCATGCCGCAGCTGCTGACAAATTGCCCGTTCTTCACTATTCGCAATTTCCGTTTTGTCTTCCACCAATAACATTAAATCTATTTGCTCACCTTCTGCTGCACAAATAGCTTCTAAATTACGGGGGCAAACATAACGAGCACGCCCAAATGCACCTGTATATTTTAGATCAGGAATAATTTTGCTTAATAACGGTAAATCCTTACTATAAATTTGGTCTTGTAATGCCACATTCGCCGTACTAACCACTAAGGTTTTTCCTTCTTCCCTACCAACCGCTATCCCCGGTATTAAATAAGATAGCGTTTTCCCTACCCCAGTAGGCGCTTCTATGACCAAATGGCGACCGTCATCATCCGCTAAATTTTTCGCGACTTGCGCTATCATCTGCCGCTGCGGGGCTCTTGAAACAAACCCATCAATTTGTACGGACAACCCTTTATACCACTGAGTTATTTGTTCTTTAGTTTTATTCGACAGGGACATAAATTATGCAGGTGACCAAAGTTAAAATGAAAGATAACGAAACTGACAACAATACGAAATATGAAAAAAACTCTTTTGCCAACCGCTTCGCAAAACTACTGTATTAATACCCATTATACATAAAAATTGGGAAGCTTTTTGCAAAACGCCCATTATGCGACAGAAAAAATAGCTTTTAACTTGTTTGCAACACTCATCCGGTTATACTTTGAGTTCTTACACTATTTGGATTTTTATCACTAGGCAGGCTATAGAAAATGAAAAAGGTTGTTATCGCACTTTGCGCATTATGTGCTTTTGGTTCTGTAGGCGGTATTGTTTTAGCTGGTATGAACATTTATACGCGTTCAACAACACCGCTTGAGCAAGGGCAACCGCAATCCCCTTCTGCACTGCCAGCACCAAATCAAATTCAGTAATTTTAAAATAATATATCAACCCAGGATGGAGATAGCTTATGTACAACGATTATTTCGTAACCCCACAATGGTTAAATTCACATCTATTTGATAATAACATCATTGTGCTCGATGCTTCCTCTCCACCACCAACCGCACCTTATGACTACCGCCAACAATATTTAGAAGAACATATTCCTAACGCTCAGTTCTTTCATCAAGATGAAATTGCAGACAAAAGCTGTGATTTACCCCATATGCTGCCAAGTGCTGAAGTTTTTAGCCAAGCAGTTAGTGCCATGGGCATTGGCAATGACACCCAAGTTATTATTTATTCTCAGAATAACTTATTTTCATCCCCAAGAGCATGGTGGACTTTCACCACGATGGGCTGCAAAAACGTTAAAATTTTAGCCGGTGGCATCGATGCTTGGAAAGCTGCTGGGTTTGATGTTCAGTCAGGGGAAGTCACTCCGCCAGCTGCGAAGCAATTCCATGCCACACGTAAAGACAGTAACGCACTGAATCAAGAACAAGTACTTGAGATTGTAAATCAAGGCAAAATTCAAATTATTGATGCTCGCGCAGAGCCACGCTTTCTTGCCCAAGCGCCAGAACCGCGTCCGGGTTTGCGTATGGGGCATATTCCAGGGAGCAAAAACGTCCCATGGGATCTTCTGGTGGAAAATGGTACATTCAAATTACCAGAGCAACTTAAAGCTATCTTTGCTAAGCAAGGTGTAGATATCCATGCACCTTCTGTGACGACCTGTGGTTCAGGAATGACCGCTGCTGTGGTATTAATGGCATTAACATTATTAGGTAACCAAAACGTACGTTTGTATGATGGTTCATGGGCCCAATGGGGGCAAGATAACGGCCTGCCAATCGAATCGTAACTCTCTTCTCCCATAAAAATATAAGCCACTCGATATTTAAGTGGCTTATAGAATGAGCATTTACCAAGTAGAGGAAATGGCTATTTGGCAAATATTCCGGCTAAGAACAGTACGACAATCGCACCGATGACCGCGACAACAAAACTCCCAAAGTTGAAGCCATCAACTTTTCCTTTACCAAAGAAAGTACTGATGTAACCACCCACAACGGCACCAACAATCCCCAGCACGGTGGTCATAATGAACCCCATGTGATAAGTACCTGGCATCAGCCACTTAGCTAAAACACCTGCAATTAGACCAAAAATAATCCAAGCAATTACACCCATCTTACGCCTCCCAGACTAGGTAATTTCACTATAATGTCAAAATGTTCTCATATAATAGTAGAGCTTTAAGTAAATTAAATCGCTCTCCTACTAATTAAGTAAAGACCCTATAAGTTAATTTCGCAACTATAAATTCTTGCTAATTAACATTATTCATAATTAATTGTTCACTATTTCAGTTATCACTTGTGAAATCTGTTGAGCATTTTTTAACGATCTAACTTGAGAAAATAGTTCATCTGCCTGATGATATTCTTTGCGTAAATAGCCTAGCCATTGTTTAATTCGGGCAGCATGGTAATGGCCTGTATCTCCTTGTTTTTCAAGTTCCGTATACTTTAATAGCAACTTGCCAACTTGCTCCCAAGGCATTTTAGACTCATTAAATTTGACTACCCGGCTAAGGTTTGGCGTATTGAGTGCTCCACGGCCAATCATTACGGCATCACATCCTGTGATTTCAAGGCAGCGCTGTGCGCTTGTATAATCCCAAATCTCACCATTAGCAATCACTGGAATCGACAATTTACGACGGATTTCGCCAATGGCAGACCAATTAATGTTCTCTGCTTTATAACCGTCTTCTTTGGTTCTACCGTGAACAGTAAGTTCTGTTGCTCCTGCTTGTTGAACTGCATCTGCAATCTCATAAGCAAATTCAGAACTATCCCACCCTAAACGAACCTTAACCGAAATAGGTAACTCTTTTGGAACTGCTTCTCGCATTGCTTTAGCGGCTCGATAGATTAAATCGGGTTGCTTTAATAAAGTCGCACCACCACCATGACCATTGACTGTTTTTGATGGGCAACCACAATTTAAGTCGACTCCCCAAGATCCTAATTCAGCCGCTCGGTTTGCATTTTCTGCCAACCACTGAGGGTGCTGCCCTAATAGCTGCACACGAACTAATGTCCCTGAAGGGGTGCGGCTTCCATACTTTAGTTCAGGGCATAAACGGTAGAATGTTTTTGCCGGTAAAAGGGTATCAACCACGCGAACAAACTCGGTTATGCACAGGTCATAGTCATTAACTTCACTTAATAAACAACGAACTAGAGGGTCTAAAACTCCTTCCATAGGAGCTAACAAAACGCGCATAAATGGCTCACAAAAAACGTAATAATACCTGCTTATCATACCGTTTATTTAATAGATGAGCAGAAAAACTTCTAAGGTGGGAGATACCAAAAACTAACTTAACGTGACTTTGCAAGTAGCTCTTTTTAATGCTATTAACATTAAAAAGAGCCGAAAGCTTATGAAAGGTTAGCTGTCACTTCGCCCTTGTTTAACTTTTTTCTGTGCGTTTTTCCATGGGGAACCCGCGCCCTTCCCTGAACTCGGCTTTGATGATGGTGCATTGCTACGACGTGGTGCTTTACTTTGATTCCTATCACCTGAACCGCCTGAACGACGTTCATTGCGTTGTGGTGTTTTTTGAATTGGCTCAGCCTTTATGGAAGGGTCGGGCTCATAGCCTTCAATCGCCATCAATGGAATTGATTTTTTCAATAATTTCTCGATATCCTTGAGTAACTTGGCCTCATCGATACACACTAAAGAAACTGCCATTCCAGTAGCTTCTGCGCGGCCTGTACGACCGATACGGTGAACATAGTCTTCGGCAACATTAGGAAGCTCAAAATTCACCACATAAGGAAGCTGTTCAATATCGAGACCACGGGCTGCGATATCCGTTGCCACTAACACACGAATATCTCCAGATTTAAAGTCAGCTAGTGCACGAGTACGAGCCCCTTGGCTTTTGTTGCCATGGATAGCAGCAGCTTTGACACCATCTTTATTTAAATGCTCAGCCAGACGGTTTGCACCATGCTTTGTACGTGTAAAAACAAGGACTTGTTGCCAGTTTTCACGGCCAATCATAAACGAAAGTAATTCCGCTTTTCGTTTTTTATCAACCAAATGCACATATTGAGTCACTTGCTCAGAAGCTGAGTTTCGCGGAGCAACCTCAATAGTCACAGGGTTATTGAGTAATTTATTTGCCAGTTGTTTGATTTCATCTGAAAACGTTGCTGAGAATAATAAGTTTTGGCGCTTTTTGGGTAACTTATTAATCACCCTACGAATATCATGAATGAACCCCATATCTAACATACGGTCAGCTTCATCCAGTACAAAAACTTCGACTTGAGAAAGGTCTACCGCATTCTGGTGTTCTAAATCTAATAAACGCCCCGGAGTCGCAATTAAGATATCAACCCCACCACGCAACTTCATCATTTGTGGGTTAATACTCACCCCACCAAAGACCACAAAAGAACGAATACGTAAATGACGGCTATATTCTTTTACATTTTCAGCAACTTGCGCTGCAAGCTCCCTTGTTGGCGTCAAAATTAACGCACGAATAGGCTTGCGATCCTTTCCTGCACGAGGAGTTGTAATAAGCTTTTGTAAAATTGGTAATGTAAAACCTGCTGTTTTACCCGTACCAGTTTGAGCGCTAGCTAAAAGGTCGTTTCCTGCAAGCACAGCTGGGATAGCCTGTTGTTGAATAGGCGTAGGGCTTTCATAACCTAATTCATTAATGGCAAGCAAAATTTCCTCGTTTAACGCGAGGTCTGAAAAAGTAGTCAAATTAAATTACTCCGGGCTTCACCGCTTCAAATTGAATGTGGCAGTTATGGGGGAAGTGAGTCAGAAGAAAAAGCGCAAACTGCCGTGCGACACTGTGTAAAATTCTAACATTATTTGCAGATGATAAATATATTAATTTAGTTTGCTTAATAAATTAATATAAAATCTCATTCGTATAGTATATATACTTATATGGTACTATGAGATGTCGTTTTTTACTTTTTATTAACATGAAAAGCCATTAAGAGCTAATTAGGTGTTATTTAATTCTGAATTTTTAAAGGAATGGTTATGAATACAAGTTCATCGTCAACGTTGCGAGGAGAAAATGCGAAAATGCAATTGCTTCTCACTGCTGCTGATGTATATGGAGAACAAGGGCTTGATGGCGCTACTACACGCAAAATCGCACAGGCATCAGGGCAAAATATTGCCGCAATTTCTTATTATTTTGGATCAAAAGAAGGGCTTTACTTAGCTGTTGCTCAGCTTATTGCAAAAACAATCAGGGACGATTTCCATGATGTTTTTCAAGCAATTGACAACTTTCTAAATCAACCTTTGTCAGTACAGGTAACTGATGATGCGCTTGATTTACTACAAAAAACAGTCATTGCTTATAATCATTTTCAGTTGGAAAAGAAAAATTTAAGCTTTTCTCGCATATTAGCACGTGAACAACTCAACCCCACCGAAGCCTATACGATAATTCATGAACAGGCTTTAGGCCCAATACATTCGCGCCTAAACCGTTTGATAGCGATTTATATTGGTGCTGACCCCAATCATTTAACAACGCTAATCCACACACACGCAATCCTTGGCGAAACCCTTTCATTTCGTATTGCTCGAGAAACGTTATTACGCCAAACTGGTTGGAAACATATTAATGAAAATGAATTTAAAATTATTAATCAAGTTCTTATTGAACATACAAATATATTATTAGCAGGCTTACGCCATCGCAAACAATATGAAAAGTGATATGATAAAAATATTAAAGTGATTCATTCACATTGATAATAACTAGAGGCTGATGATTTTATTGCAACTTGAGCCACATTTTCCCATTAAAAACAGCGGCCTCTAACAACATAATTTGTTTTCATATCGTGGATTCTTTAAGTAAGGTTAGCTATGAGCAATAAAAGCCGTTCTATTGTTGTTTTCATTATTCTCATATTAATCGGTGCTGCAATTGGCGGTTATTACTACTATCAATCACAGCAAAACAAAATATTAACACTGTACGGCAATGTAGATGTTCGGACAGTGAATCTTGGTTTCCGAGTATCAGGTAAGCTCAAATCCCTAAACGTTGATGAAGGCGCAAAAATTATTGCAGGCGAGCAACTTGGTCAACTGGATGATCGCCCCTACATTAACGCCTTAAATAAAGCCAAAGGGGTACGTGATAGCGCCAAAGCTCAACTTGCTTTGAAAGAAAGTGGTTACCGAACTCAAGAGATTGCACAGGTTGAAGCTGAAGTAGCGCAAAAACAAGCCGCTTGGCAGTATGCCGATAACTTTTATAAACGTCAGCAAGGGCTTGCTGCGTCTCGCGTTATTTCAGCTAATGACTTAGACAACGCGAAGAACAATCGAAACCAAGCATTTGCCGCCCTTCAAGCAGCACAAGATAAGCTGAATCAATACCAAAGTGGCTTTCGCCAAGAGGAGATAGCGGCTGCGCGAGGCGAATGGCTACAAGCCGAGGCAGCTGTCGCTCAAGCTGAACTTGACTTACAAGATACCGTTTTAACTGCGCCTTCCCCTGGAACTGTTTTAACCCGAGCAATAGAGCCAGGCACGATCATCGGTGCAGGTAATACCGTTTTTAGCGTCACTTTAACAAATCCAGTTTGGGTTCGAGCCTATGTGAGTGAACCGCACCTTGGTGATGCCATCCCCGGTAAAGAAGTCTTACTGTATACGGATAGCCGCCCAAACCAGCCTTACCATGGCACCATCGGTTTTGTTTCCCCTACTGCCGAATTTACCCCTAAAAGCGTACAAACACCGGATTTAAGAACCGACTTAGTCTATCGACTACGTATCGTCGTCAATGATGCTGATGATGCTTTACGTCAAGGAATGCCAGTGACTATTCAATTTGCTGATAATAAACAGTAAGAGTTTGCTATGAGTGATGATTACAGTATCCGCCTATCCAAAGTCGAGAAAACATTTGTTGGCTTGGATACTCCAGCCGTTGAAAGTTTAACAATCGAAATTCATGGGGGTTCTGTAACAGGCCTTGTCGGCCCTGATGGTGCAGGAAAGACAACCTTAATGCGTATGATTGCAGGACTATTAAAGCCAGATGCAGGGAAAATTAGCGTGATGGGGCTCGACCCTATCGACGACAGCATTGCTATGCGAGCCAGCCTAGGCTATATGCCCCAAAAATTTGGTTTATATGAAGACCTGACCGTACAAGAAAATTTAAATTTGTATGCAGATTTGCGTGGGGTACTCGGCGAAGAGCGGCAAAAAACCTACCAACAACTGCTTTCTTTCACCAGCCTAGCTCCTTTTACCGATAGGCTAGCCGGTAAGTTATCGGGAGGAATGAAGCAAAAACTCGGATTAGCCTGTACATTATTAGGAAAACCCAAAGTTCTTTTACTCGACGAACCCGGTGTTGGTGTTGATCCCATCGCTCGACGCGAATTATGGCAAATGGTTCATACTCTTGCCGATGATGGAATGCTAATTCTTTGGAGTACCTCCTATTTAGATGAAGCTCAGCTATGTAAAAATGTGCTACTGTTAAATAAAGGCAAACAGCTTTATGCAGGAAAACCCGAATTATTGACTCAAAAAATGGCAGGACGTTCGTTTTTACTTGATGTACCTGCCTCACAAAAACGCACGGTATTGCAAAATGCACTCGTATTACCTGAAACCACCGATGGCGTGATCCAAGGCCGCTATATTCGCTTAATTTTGAAACCTAATGCGTCACAAGCGAATTTATTAACTGCATTAAATATGGCAGATGGAAAACTCATTGAGGCGCAGCCGCGTTTTGAAGATGCGTTTATTGACTTATTAGGTGGGGGTCCATCTCATCGTTCAGAATTAGCCGCTATCGTACCGCAAATTCCGCCTAATCCTGAAGAAACCGTCATAGAAGCGCGTAACTTAACCAAAAAATTTGGCCAATTTGCGGCAACTGATACCGTAAATTTCCAAGTTAAACGTGGAGAAATTTTTGGTTTATTGGGGCCAAATGGCGCAGGGAAATCGACGACTTTTAAAATGATGTGTGCGTTAATGAAGCCAACAGATGGGCAAGCACTCGTTCTTGGAATGGATTTAAAAACAAGTTCAAACAAAGTCAGACAGCACCTTGGTTATATGGCACAAAAGTTCTCGCTGTATGGCAACCTAAAAGTAGGGCAAAACCTGAAATTTTTTTCAGGTGTTTATGGTTTGCATCATCAACAACAAGCAAAAAAAATCCAAGAAATGGTTGAGGCTTTTAACTTCAAACCGATTATCAATCAGGTTACTGAATCCCTCCCTTTGGGTTATAAACAACGTTTAGCCCTCGCCTGCTCATTGATGCATGAGCCTGATATCTTATTTTTAGATGAGCCGACCTCAGGAGTTGACCCACTAACTCGTAGGGAATTTTGGTTACATATCAATGGGATGGTTGATAAAGGCGTTACCGTTATGGTTACGACCCACTTTATGGATGAGGCAGAGTATTGTGACCGTATCGGGTTGGTTTACCATGGAAAAATTATTGCAGCAGGAACCCCTGATGAACTGAAACAGCAAATCGCCAGTACTGAAAACCCTGATCCTTCCATGGAAGATGCATTT
Source organism: Providencia rettgeri (assembly GCA_900455085.1). Classification (NCBI taxonomy): domain Bacteria; kingdom Pseudomonadati; phylum Pseudomonadota; class Gammaproteobacteria; order Enterobacterales; family Morganellaceae; genus Providencia; species Providencia rettgeri. The sequence goes on from UGTZ01000001.1 coordinate 3,242,739, forward strand.
ATTGAGCTTATCATGAATTATGATAAGCAACAGGAGGCTCAATGACTCACACCGCTTCCCATTTTTCATGGCGTAGGCTTAAAGCGCTATGCTGGAAAGAAAGTAAACAAATTGTGCGGGATCCTAGCAGCGCCCTTATAGCTGTACTTATCCCATTGATGTTATTATTTATTTTTGGTTACGGTATCAATTTAGACTCAAGTAAATTACGTGTCGGTATTTTACTTGAGCAACAAAGTTCGCAAGCACGTGAATTGGTTGATACCTTCACGGGCTCACCATTTATTGATGCCACCATTAGTAATAACCGCCATTTATTAATCGATAAAATGCAAGCAGGAGAAATTCGCGGCATTATCGTCATCCCAGTGAATTTCGCAGCCGAATTGTTGAAAAAACAAGGCAATGCTGCAATTCAAGTCATTACTGATGGTAGCGAACCAAATACCGCTAACTTTGTACAAGCTTATACTCAAGGCGTGTGGCAAACGTGGCTAATTCAACAAGGGGAAAATAAAGGCTACCCAACAGAACCCTTAATTGAGCTCAATATGCGCTATTGGTTTAATGAAGCTGCAATTAGTCAGCATTTTATTATTCCAGGTGCAATTAGTATCATTATTACCGTAGTTGGTGCCATTTTGACCTCTTTAGTTATCGCAAGAGAATGGGAACGTGGCACGATGGAAGCATTACTTTCAACTCAGATTACTAAAACTGAATTATTGCTTTCAAAATTATTGCCTTACCAAGTTCTCGGTACTTTTGTGATGGTGTTATGCATGTTTGTTACCACATTTATCTTAGGGGTACCCTATCGCGGTTCTCTATTGGTCTTATTTGTCATTACCAGTCTTTATTTGGCAACCGCACTGGGAATGGGGTTATTGATTTCAACAATTACTCGTAACCAATTTAATGCAGCGATGGTCGCTCTGAATGCCGCCTTCTTACCTGCTATTATGTTATCTGGGTTTATTTTTGAAATTGATAGCATGCCAGCCATTATTCAGGCTGTGACTTATTTTATCCCTGCTCGGTATTTTGTCAGTAGCTTACAAACACTCTTTCTTGCCGGTGATATCTATATCGTTTTATTGATAGATTTTCTGCTATTAATCGCATCTGCAATACTATTTATTGGACTAACGGCGCTAAAAACTCGCCGTCGTTTGGATTGAGGTGAAGTTATGTTTTATCGTCTATACACCTTAATTATGAAAGAACTTCAATCATTACTTCAAGAACCGCAAACACGGGTTATCCTCATTTTACCCGTAATATTTCAGATGATTTTATTTCCTCTGGCCGCCACACTTGAGGTGACTAACACAACTATTGCTATCTTTGACCAAGACAATGGTGAGCATTCTATCGAGCTGACGCAACGTCTCGCTAAAGCCAGTGCGTTTTCTCAAGTTTTATTATTGAAGAATGAACACGATATTCGTGAAACGCTTGATAACCGCAAGGCGCTGCTGGTTGTCCGTTTTGGGCAAAATTTTAGTGCTGATATTGCAAGTCACCATAATGCTAATATGCTGTTACTCCTTGATGGACGTAATTCAAATAGTGCGCAAATTGCAGCAAACTATGTTGCACAAATTGTCACTCAATACCAACATGAGCTAACTCAATCACAACCCGTACCAAACAACAGTAAATTAATCGTTCGTAATTGGTACAACCCAAATTTAGATTATAAATGGTTTATTGTACCTTCATTGGTAGCTTTAATAACGACGATTGGGGTATTGATTGTGACATCTCTTTCTATCGCGAGGGAAAGAGAACAAGGCACCCTTGACCAATTACTCGTTTCTCCCCTGACCACTTGGCAAATATTTATTGGTAAGGCGGTGCCTGCATTGATCGTTGCGACTGCACAGGCGAGCTTAGTCCTAGTTATTGGGATCTTTTGCTATCAAATTCCTTTTGCTGGCTCCCTGCTCCTGTTTTATGCCACCATGTTATTTTACGGATTGTCATTGGTGGGATTTGGTTTACTTATTTCAGCACTGTGTTCAACTCAGCAACAAGCGTTCATTGGGGTATTTGTATTTATGATGCCAGCGGTGTTGTTATCAGGTTATATTTCCCCAGTCGAGAACATGCCAGTTTGGCTGCAACAAATTACTTGGATTAACCCAATTCGCCACTTTACTGAAATCACTAAGCAGATATACCTAAAAAATGCTGATTTTTCAGTTATCTTCCATAGTTTATGGCCATTATTTATCATTGCGATAATCACCAGTTCAGTGGCTTATTATTTATTTAGGAAGAAAATAGCGTGATCATAAAGAAACAACATTACGCTTTGAAAGTACAACTAAAAGTGCTGGAACTACCATTAACATCTTGAATTACAAATGAGCTAATAATATTCAAATCATATTTTACGATAGTATTTAGATCAAAAAACCCTTGTTACCAAAGTAACAAGGGTTTTCAATTTTAACGACTGCTATCCCCTCATTTCACTGAGTAATGAGGAATGCCAACCAAATTAGCGACGGTCGCCAAAGATACGCAGTAACATTAAGAACAGGTTAATGAAGTCTAAATACAGAGATAATGCACCCATGATAGAGTATTTACGCATTGTTTCTCTGTCGTTTTCATCAATTTGTGAACCCATTTCTTTCAGTTTTTGTGTGTCATACGCGGTTAAAGCAGCAAACAGTAAAACACCACCGTATGTGATCACCCAATACATCATGGTGCTTTGCAGCCAGATGTTAACCAAAGAAGCAACAACAATACCAATCAGCGCCATAAACAGGAAGTTACCCATACCTGTTAAGCTACGTTTAGTGGTATAGCCGTAGAAGCTTAATGCACCAAACATTACCGCGGTAATGACAAATGTGCCCGCAACAGACTCACCTGTATACGCAGCAAGAATAACTGAAATCGTTAAGCCTGTGAGCAATGAATAGAGCATAAACATGCCCGTTGCTGCCATGCCACTAATTTTTTGCAGTAGGAATGAAATTCCCATCACTAAACCGAGCTCAGCAATAATCATTCCAAAAAAGAGAATTTTATTGGTTGCAATGGTGTAGTACAAACCGCTGCTAACTGAATACCATGCAACAAAAGCTGTCAGCAGTAGACCGACTGTCATCCAGCCGTATACTTGCGACATAAATGCCTGAACGCCAGTATTGGCACCCTGGACAAGAGAATCATTACGTTGATCAAACTGACCCATGATGGTTACCCTTTCGCTAAAAGAAAAATCGACCCAGTAAAAATACTGTAATCGGAGAAATTAACCAAAGTCTAACACATTCTTTTGACAATACCATTCAGCAAATTCGTATTTTTCAGAGGAAAAAGTGCGATTACCAGCGGTTTGCAGACGCCTCGTCGGTTTCTTTCGCTTCCACCCATCGCTCATTTTCAGGTAATGTTTCTTTTTTCCAAAATGGTGCTTTAGTTTTTAAGTAATCCATAATAAATTCAGCAGCTTGAAATGCTGCATTTCGATGGGCACTCGTCACCCCAACAAAAACAATTTCTTCGCCAGGTTGTAAGGTACCAATACGGTGGATCACACTGACTCGCTGCAATGGCCAACGTTCTTTTGCTTCTACAACTATATTTGTTAACGCTTTTTCTGTCATTCCCGGGTAGTGTTCGAGTGTTAATGCCGCAACACTGTCACCTAAATTATGGTTACGCACTTTCCCCGTAAAAGTCACGACTGCGCCATCACTATCGCATTGAGCAAGCCATTGATATTGCTCGCCAACACTAAAATTTTCTGTTTGTACTGCAATATGGGTGTTTTCCATATCACCCCCCAGTGACTGGTGGGAAAAAGGCCACTTCGTCCCCTTCTGAGAGTGGGTGGTCTAGTGAAACAAATGATTGATTAACAGCGGCAAGTAATTTGCCATCTTCAAGTGCCAACGCCCAGCGATCGCCTTTTTGTGAAAGCGCTTGACGTAAATCTTCAACTTTTTGGTAAGTGTCAGTGAGTTCTAAGCGTTCTGTTCCGACTAGCTCACGTACTTGAGCAAAAAATAATACTGTGATCATTATTCCACCTTAAAATGTCCAGACTTACCGCCTGTTTTTTCTAATAAACGAACAGGGCCAATCACCATATCTTTTTGCACTGCTTTACACATGTCATAAATCGTCAAAGCAGCAACGGATGCAGCAGTTAATGCTTCCATTTCAACCCCTGTTTTCCCTGTTAATCGGCAACAAGTTTCAATACGAACTCGGTTATGCTCAGGTTCCGCTTTGAGTATCACTTCAACTTTGGTTAACAGCAGTGGGTGGCATAATGGGATAAGCTGCCAGGTATTTTTTTGCCGCTTGAATACCCGCAATACGCGCCGTGGCAAACACATCGCCTTTATGATGGCTACCGTCAACAATCATCGTTAGAGTTGCTGGATTCATAGTGACATAAGCTTCTGCGCGAGCTTCACGAACAGTTTCAGCTTTGGCTGAAACATCAACCATATGCGCCTCGCCCGACGCATTGAGGTGAGTCAGTTGGGACATATCTTCTCCTGAAATAAAAAAGAGTTAACCGCCGATTACAGATAAATTAGGTGTAATTCCGCTATCACCCATATGCAGAAAATGGGTTTCTCGTTTATGGTGTAAGCCTCGCTGAATGCGGGCTTTTAACGCTTCGTTTTGGTCATCTGCACCCAATAAATCACGCAGCGGAATGCCATTTTCACCAAATAAACATAAATGTAGGTTTCCTAGTGAGGAAACACGTAAGCGGTTACAGCTTTGGCAAAAATCTTTTTCATACGGCATGATAAGCCCGATTTCGCCTTGGTAATCTGGGTGACTAAAGACTTGAGCAGGGCCGTCGCTTCGGGAACGTGGAAGCATATACCAGCCTTCTTCAATTAAACGCTCGCGAATAGTTTCACCCGAAATATGAAAACGTTGGAAAATATCGCTGCCGTCGCCGGTTTCCATTAACTCAATAAAACGTAATTGAATAGGACGATGTTTGATCCAGTTTAGGAATGACTTCAAAGCGATATCGTTGACATTTTTCATTAATACCGCGTTCACTTTGACTTTTTCAAAGCCAGCTTCAAAAGCAGCATCAATACCTTTCATCACCTGAAAGAATTTGTCTTGTCCCGTGATCGCCGCAAATTGACGTGGATCGAGGCTATCAACACTCACGTTGATCGCGTTCAGTCCAGCATCTTTCCACTCTTTTACGTCTCTGGCCATACGATAGCCATTGGTGGTCACGGCGATTTTTTTGATCGATTCATTTTCATTGATGGCAGCAATAATATCACTGAAATCTTTGCGCATGGTCGGTTCACCGCCCGTAATACGCACTTTTTCTGTGCCTAATTCTGCGAATGCCGTACTAATACGACGAATTTCATCTAATGTTAAGAATTCATGACGACCGCTTGGCTTGTAGCCATCGGGTAGACAGTATGTGCAACGAAAGTTGCAAACATCTGTTATAGAAAGCCGGAGATAGTAAAATTTCCGGTCAAATTGATCGACAAGTTGCTGCATAATCACACCTTTCCAAGTACGGGAGATGCAGACATTTCTATCTTGCACCCTGGTGGCTCTAGGCCACGGCCAGTGCATCATATTCAGTCATTCAAACTTAGACGCAAAGGCTAGGAGTTTTATTTGGAACCGAGTCACTGATTTTAAACTGTAAAATGCGTCACTCTGTTCACTTAATTTATGTAAGGATTCTAGCCGATAGAAATTGAAAAAGCGAATTGCAATTCGATATATACTATTATATACAGCGACTTACAAAAGATATTATAGAATCACCGAAGCTATTATTATCACTGATAATTTTCCATTTTAGATGGCTTTAAAAAGCATAATTTCATACTAATTGATTAACATCTCTAACTATTTAATTAAACATTTATTGATATAGATCTAAAATGGGGAGCAAGCTCCCCATCTAATTGTTTACGTTATAAATATCAACACTCAACGCTTATCAAAACCGATATTTCAAATTGAATAATTGGCATATCAATTAAAAATAAATAGTAAGGTGCAAAATTTATTAACCAATAACACGACAGCGTAAAGTATGACGTGTATTTAGAAACGGTATTCTATCCCGCCCGACACCGTTCGCCCTCTACCTAACGTATTGGCCAAGCTTTCCCCATAACTAACCACGTACGCCCGATTAGTCAAGTTTTCGACATTTCCTCGAATAGTTAAATTATCGGTTAATGCATAACTTGCATATAAATCAATCAATGTATATTTAGGCCAGTCAGCTAAGTAAGGGGAATTTGATTGTACTGAGTAGTCTTGAAAACCTGGCGTGAATCGAACGACTACACCACCATCGAGTTTTCTATCAAACGCTCGCCCACCTAATGTAAAGGAACCACGGTCACCGGGTAAGTTCGCTGCACTGCTGAAAATGGCGCTGCTGTCACAATCCACATGGTTATTTGATGCCTCATTTGGCTCAACATACCAGTTACCTGGGCCAACGTCTTCGCCATACTTCAATACACCACCTAGCCATGCAGGATGTGAACAAAATTTATTTTTGCCAATCATATGGGTAAAGGTCAGGTCTGCATACACAAAACCTGCGTCGTAATTTAGTTGATATTCAACCCCTCTAAAACGGGTCGCAACCAAGTTGTTGCTATAAGCAGCATTTCCAATATTAGGGCTAACCATCCCTGGTTTCTTACGGTCAATCGCTAAGTTAATGTAGTTATCTACACGTGTATCAAAATAGGCAACTTTTGCCACAAATCGGTCTTCTTCGATAAACAATTGCGGATAATTGATGTTCATCCCCACTTCCCAAGCATTTGAACGCTCAGGTTTTAAATACGGATTGGGAAATTGAGTCGAACTACTGTGAGCACTTCCTGTGGTTAACGTTTCTGTAATCGCTGGCGGGCGCCATGACCGCCCATAACTGGTAAACAATTCCATCCATTCAAGATTAGGACGCACCGCTAAACGAATATGGGGTGAAAATGCCCCTTCTGAGTTATCAACATCCCAATTTTCCGTCGTCATAACAACCTTGCAATCACGTAACCTTCTTCCTGTACATGGATTGTCTTTGGTATAAGGAAGTACTGCATAACTCATACTCGTTTGGCCTTTGAGAGAATAATAGTCATAACGCATTCCCCCTTCTAATGTTAACCAATCATCGTATTCATAAGTCAAATTAGTGAAAAGTGAGCTCAATGAACGTTTTCCGTCCGGTGTCACTCCACTCGCCGCTTCACGTGTCGAACTACTACTCGCTTTGTCTTGGAAAGTTTCCAAACCATAATGCGCTTTTAATACATTGTTATGGTTAAATTCAATTTCTGAATGATTTTCAAGCTGTATCCCTACCGTTTTGACTCGAGTGTCCATCTGGTAGCCATTATTATAAATTTGGCTAGTGGAATAGGTATCTGTATTGTCTTTGGTATCAACAAAATACACTTTTCCTTTTAGCTCGGTGCTCCATGGGTTATCGCTAAATTGAGTGTAATCAAGGGAATAATTCTTGGCTGTTACATCACTGAAACCGCTACTTTTCCACCCTAGCTTATAAGGCCACGAGCTACCTAAATTCGTTAGCGTTCCTGCATTTGGCGTTGCCACTTTGGTTTCTAAGTAATTAAATTGTAAACGCTGTTCGTCACTTATATTCCAACCGGCTTTTGCCAAATAAGAGGTCATTCGGTAATTACTGTCATTAATACGAGTGTGTTTTAATTGGTGCGCAAGTTCATCATAATGCCCTGCCCCATTATTGACTCGAATATTACCGATATTACCGTGAGTTCCTGGTTTATAATCCCCAAGACGTCGTTCACTGGCCGCAAATAACAAATCCGCGTTTTCATTCCCTAATGCCAGCACACTACTGCCAATAAAATGAGTATTATTTGACCCCGTACTCGCATGTAATTTTCCACCAAAAGTTTTATCTTTTGATAAAAAATCAGACGCGTTGACTGTATTGAAGGTCGCCACACCACCTAAGGTTCCACCGCTCCCCATCCCACTTGTATTGCCCTTTTGTATTTCCACCCCAGAAAGCAGTTCTGAGTCGATATACATAGAACCATTGCGCTGCCCATGTCCGCTTTTTTGAAAGTTTTGCCGCATACCATCGATATTCATATTCACACGGCCATAATCCTGTATCCCACGGATATTCACAGATAAAGAAGGGTCTTGCTGGCTAACACTCGAATAGACACCTGTCGTTAGCTCTAACACATCAGCTATGTGCTTTGGTGGGCGGTCATCAATTTGTTTTTTACTAATCACACTGACAGATGATGGACTGTTATATACCCAATCCCCTTGTTGGATCTGGCTTGCTGTGACGGTAATGTTATCTAGCTTAATCACCGAATCACCGGTAGTAGGCGTGATACGCTCAATAGTTATTCGGTTATTTTGTAATTGATATTGCACAGGGTTTGAACCAATTAATCGACGTAATCCCTCCTGTAGCGTAAAGCTTCCTTTCAAGCCTTGGCTTTGTAACTCATTAATTTCTCGGCTCTGAATGATAATTTCTACCTTTGCTTGCCGAGCGAATTGCAGCAAAGCATTTTCAAGTGAGCCTGCCTCAACAGAAAATGTTATTTCCTGCTGTGCGGATGCTACCGCTGAGTTAGCCTGTGCTAGATTGAAAAATGAAAATGCTGGTAACGTAAATAATGCAAGGTGAACACAGAGTGTTGCTTTTTTATAGTGGTGCTTTTTTTGAGCCATTTCCCATCCCTAAAATGATAATGGTAATAAAAATCATAATCACTTAGATCAAGACGCAGGAATTAGGAAAACCCGTAAATAAATTTTAAAAAAAATAATTTATTATTATTCGATATCTATATTAATTATTAATAATCAATATATTAAAGTGAAAAATGGAGTTTCATAAACGGATAAGCCATACGATGACACCAAATGCGTTAGCCCACTATCAAGTGTGTTAATTTGTAATACACCACTAATGTGCCCGACTCGCTCCTCAGTCAATAAAATAATTTGCTTGTCACGGTATCGATTTATTTCAGCAATAACCTCCGGAAAGGTTTGCTGCTGAAAAATAATTTGTCCTTCTCGCCATACCGTAGAATGTGAGTTGACCATGGAAGTCATAGGCGTTATATCTGATTGATATTGAGTGAAATTTCCTGCTGGAATGACCATTTCTTGCCCTGATAATAGTGACACCTTTACACTGTGTTGATAAACACTGACTGCTACTTTGCTATTTTCATTATCAACTGAAAATTCAGTGCCAAGTGCCTGAGTTATCCCATTTTTCGCCATAACCTGAAAAGGCCTTGGTTCCGTATCCGTTTTTGGTGCAACAGTAAAATAAGCACGCCCTCGTAATAAATTAACTTGCCGATACTGCGGGCTAAACGCTAATTGCAATTGCGCACCACTGTCGAGGTCAACACGGCTACCATCAGGTAAGGTAATATGCTGTATTTCACCGGTTTTCGCATAGTAATCCACTGGCTGTGTATATTGAAAATACCAAATTGACATGGATAACACACTCACTAGCACAACCGCCGCTATTGATAAACCAATATAGCGAGGCCGCCTCTTTTTATTCATTCCCTGTTGGTTATCTACTGTTTGTTGTCGCGGTTTATTGGCTGTTAATGCCCATAATTGCCGTGCACGATAGTATGTAGACTTATGTAACTCTGACGCATTGAGCCAAGACTGGAAATCTTCATTTTCTTGCGACGTCAGCTCTCGTTGCGTTGTTTTAACAACCCACATTGCGGCTTTGTTTTCAATTTCAGATGGACTATCAGATGGCTTCATGACTAGTCTCTCCATTTATGAATTAGCATTGCCAATGCATTGGCTAAATGTTTTTCGACTGTGCTTAATGAAATATTTAAGCGCTGCGCCACTTCCGTTTGAGCTAATCCTTCTTCTCGATGCAAGCGAAATATCTCCTGAGTCCTGGACGGCAAAGATTGAATAATTTTCTGAATTTGTGCGAGTTGTTGGTCATGAATAACCGTGGCTTCAAGGCCTTTTACCCGTGATGGGATCTCTTGCCAGTGTTGGTCACTGATCGCCATTAATTGTTGTTTTTTCTGTAGCCGGAAATGGTCAACCATCAGGTTTTTCGCAATGCGATACAAATACGCATCAAAATCTTGAATAGTTGATGTTTTCATTAACTCTGCCATTCGAGCAAAGCTTTCCTGTGTGATATCCATACTTAAATTATGGTCTTTAAGGTACATATTCAGATAACGGCATAACGACGATGAATGGCGAGCAAACAGGCGCTGTAATTCTGAATCAGACATATTGATCCATAAAATAAATAATGAAAATGAGAATTATTTACATAATATAGATAATAATTTAAAATGAAAACTCCCTAGCGCATTTTTCCTTCTAAGACTCACATCAATACAGAATCGTCTCTTTTATTGTTTTTTGTCACAGTACTTAAGCTAAGAATGATGTTTTATGATAGATTAACGCCCAATTTATTTTAGTCGCCATAAAACGGGCTTTAGCGTAAAAAACGCATTTCGTAACTCGCTGGTTTACTTGCTTTTATAAGTACTGAAAATTAACTGATATAGGAACACTATGCCGAATTGCAGTCTGGCGGATCTCAGGCATGTTGTCGCTCTAGGTGGCGGGCATGGACTTGGTCGCGTGATGTCTTCACTTTCTTCTTTAGGTTCTCGTTTAACGGGTATTGTTACCACAACCGATAATGGGGGCTCAACAGGCCGTATTCGCCGCTCTGAAGGCGGGATCGCTTGGGGAGATATGCGTAACTGTTTAAATCAGCTAATTACTGAGCCATCTATTGCTTCTGCGATGTTTGAATACCGTTTCAGCGGTAATGGTGAACTTTCAGGCCATAATTTAGGTAATTTAATGTTAAAATCATTAGACCACCTAAGTGTTCGTCCGTTAGAAGCCATAAATCTTATCCGTAATATGCTAAAAGTTGATGCGCAGTTGATCCCGATGTCGGAATCCCCTGTTGATTTAATGGCTATCGATGAAATGGGCAATGAAGTATACGGTGAGGTGAATGTTGATGCCTTACATGAAATCCCGCAAGAATTACGCTTATACCCGACAGTAAAGGCAACGAAAGAAGCCTTACAGGCTATCCACCAAGCAGACTTAATTATTATCGGCCCCGGCAGCTTTTTTACCAGTTTAATGCCATTATTGCTTTTGGATGAAATTGCAGCTGCACTGCGCGAATGTAAAGCCCCGATGATTTATATTGGTAACTTAGCGAAAGAAATTAGCTCCCCAGCAGCAAACCTGTCTTTGCCTGACAAGCTAAAAATGATGGAGCATTATATTGGTTGCCAAAAAATTGATGCGTTAATCCTTGGCCCTCGCACACAAACCAGCAATATCAGCCCTGAACGCAAAATAATTCAACGGGTACTCGAAGCTGACGATATTCCCTATCGCCATGATAGAAAGCTGTTACTGCAAGCCATCGAAGAAACCATCAACTTGTTATAACCCCCTAACCGCCATTCCGCTGCTAAATACCCGCAGCGGAAAACCTTCCCTAAAATTAGCCCTTTGTTTCCTGTATTTCCACAAAATCTATTTTCAAAATACTTTGCGTTGTGGGTAGGCGGCAAGTGAAGGCAGCTCGGGGAGCATACATAAATATGTGACCCGAGTGACTAAACGTAGCCAACACCCCCACAGCGTGAGGTATGAGGAAAATTACGAATTAGCGATAAACTGAGAGCGTATCTCCTGCAATTCGTCTCGGACTCGCGCAGCCGCTTCAAATTCAAGATCTTGAGCATGCTTATACATTTGCGCTTCAAGTTGTGAAATCCGTTGCTCCAACTCTTTTGTCGACATCGATTGGATATCAACCGAATTATTATTTTTACCATTGTCTTTCGTACGGTTTTTTCCTTTACCACCCACTTTGTGGCCAATTTGCAGGATATCACCGATTTTCTTATTCAAACCTTGTGGTACGATTCCATGTTCTTCGTTGAACGCCATTTGTTTAGCACGGCGACGCTCTGTTTCTGCAATCGCTTTTTGCATGGAGTTGGTGATCCTGTCTCCATAAAGGATTGCCTTACCATTTAAGTTACGAGCCGCACGCCCTATGGTTTGAATAAGCGAACGCTCTGAGCGCAAGAAACCTTCTTTGTCCGCGTCCAAAATAGCCACCAGAGAGACCTCTGGCATGTCCAAGCCTTCTCTTAATAAGTTGATCCCAACCAGTACATCAAACTCACCAAGTCGCAGGTCTCGAATAATTTCCACACGCTCGACTGTATCGATATCTGAGTGAAGATAACGCACTCGCTCACCGTGCTCTTCGAGATATTCCGTTAAATCCTCTGCCATACGTTTTGTTAAAGTAGTGACTAATACACGTTCATTTTTCTGTACACGGATACGGATTTCAGACAGTAAATCATCCACTTGGGTAGTAACTGGGCGGACTTCAATAATCGGGTCAAGTAGGCCAGTAGGCCTAACAACTTGCTCAATCACTTCATTGCCTGATTTATCAAGCTCGTAGTTACCCGGCGTTGCCGACACATAAATAGTTTGAGGAGCTAAGGCTTCAAATTCTTCAAAGCGCATTGGGCGGTTATCTAATGCAGAAGGGAGACGAAACCCATATTCAACTAAGGTTTCTTTTCTTGAGCGATCCCCTTTGTACATCGCACCGATTTGCGGGATGGTAACGTGAGATTCATCCACCACCAGCAAGCCATCTGCGGGTAAGTAATCAAATAGTGTCGGCGGCGGCTCGCCAGGAGCACGACCCGATAAGTAGCGTGAATAGTTTTCAATACCTGAACAATAACCGAGCTCATTCATCATTTCTAAGTCGAATTGCGTTCGTTGAGTAATACGTTGCTCTTCAAGTAATTTATTGTTTTCTAGTAATACTTTTCGTCTATCCGCTAATTCAACCTTAATTTGTTCCATTGCTTCGAGAATACGCTCTCTCGGTGTGACATAGTGCGTTTTTGGATAAACGGTGAAACGAGGAACACGATGTTGTATTTGCCCTGTCAATGGGTCAAATAATGACAACCGTTCAACTTCGTCATCAAACAACTCAACACGTAAGGCATACTCGTCTGATTCCGCAGGAAAAATATCGATAACCTCACCACGAACTCGGAAAGTCCCCCGCGTAAAAGCTTGGTCATTCCGCGTATATTGCAAGTCCGCTAAACGCCTTAAAATTGAGCGTTGGTCGATGATCATGCCATCCGTTAGGTGCAACATCATTTTTAAGTAGCTGTCAGGGTCACCCAAACCGTAAATAGCCGACACAGAAGCCACCACAATCACATCGCGACGTTCGAGTAAGGCCTTGGTCGCAGATAACCGCATTTGCTCAATGTGTTCGTTTACAGACGCATCTTTTTCAATGAAAGTATCGGAGCTTGGGACGTAAGCTTCAGGCTGATAATAGTCATAGTAAGAAACGAAATATTCCACAGCGTTGTCTGGGAAGAAGGCTTTCATTTCGCTATAAAGCTGTGCCGCTAAGGTTTTATTATGCGCCATTAACATGGTAGGCCGGTTCTCTTGCGCAATAACGTTGGCAATAGTGAACGTCTTACCAGACCCCGTTACCCCTAATAGGGTTTGATGAGCAAGTCCATCTTGTAGCCCTTCCCTTAACTTATGGATGGCTTCGGGTTGGTCCCCTCCCGGCTGAAAATCAGAATACAGCTTAAAATCCTTACTCATATTAACGCCCCTTAACTAGTTTCTCCCATTATGATACTGGATAAAAAACCAGCTTCAAGTATTGAAGCTAAATTTTCTGTTATTCTCCGTTCTAATATGTTTATAAAAATGTTATCCCCAAAAAAGTGCTTGACCTTTTTGAAACTTTATATTTTATGCTATTGCATTTTTATGCCGTATCTCAAATGCAAATTGAAGGCTTGATTTTATTTAACCATTTGTATTTATTAAAAATTAATTTAAAGTCCAGAATCACATCAAATAAAGTCAAAGCCGCTTGTCGCCTAGCGTAGAACTTGTTTTATAACGTTAATACACAAGGTTATCCACAGAAATGGTGGATAACTCTTGAAGCCCTTTAGGCTCATGGATTCACAAGATCCCTAAGATTTGTTCAATGGAGGCTAAATGACAAAAAGATGGCAGTTTAATGAAAAAATTTTTACGTAGTAACTGCGATGAAAAACAGATTTTATCTTTTTTATTAAGATCTGAGTGGTATTTTTACTGAAATACTTGACAGTATTTCAGTTGAGAACGTTAAAAAAGATCGGATCTCTATTTAACAATTGATCAGCCCCAAGCACTTGACTTACTTGGGGTAAAATATTTATAAATTTTATATAATCAAAGAGTTAATAAAGAAAGATCTAAATAGCTGCCTAATTCACCGTTAAGAGTGTCTTGATGTGGGATCACACCTAAACAAGGTGCCTTAATCATTCGATTAAGTGTCAGCAAATATTGTGCTTGGAAACGACCAGCAGGTTCAACTTCATTGGCGACCCAGCCAGCCACAGGCAAACCTGAAGCCTCGATAGATTCCATGGTTAACAATGCATGGTTTATACAACCTAACTTAACACCAACCACTAAAATAACGGGTAACTGCTGTTCAATCACCCAATCTGCATACGTTTTTTCTACGGATAACGGGGTATACCAGCCACCAGCACCTTCCACTAATAACCAATCAGCTTGAGATTTCAAATAAGCCAACCCTTGATTGATTATTGAAAATTCAATAGGTTGATTTAATTCTTCACTGATAATATGTGGCGAAGTGGGTGCTTCAAACACAATCGGGTTAATCACCTGATAAGGTAATTTTACTCGGCTATTGGCTTGTAATAATAACGCATCGCTATTACGCAACCCGTCTACCGTGAGTTCACTTCCAGATGCAACGGGCTTAAAGCCCACCGTGTTCAAACCTTGATAACCTGCGGCTTGCAGTAAAGCACAACTTACAACGGTTTTCCCTACTTCTGTATCCGTTCCTGTTACAAAATACACTTTAGTCACGGAAAATCACTCCAAACACCGTATGATAAGTTAAAGGTAGGCCTTGCTCTGTCATTGGATAGAGCAAAGCAAGTTGCTGCAAATGCTGGCGAGTCACTAGCCCAGCTTTACGCCCAGTGGTCAAATGTGTCGCGCCAATCCCTTTCAATGAATGGAGCAACGCTATTAACTCAGGAAAATAGAGTGTATCCTTCTGAAAAATAAGTTTATGTCTCCATGACTGACAACTATTTCGTATCTGTTGAACACTGAGAAAGGAATTCACATGCGAATAGCCATCAAGTGAATGCCAAGCTGAAGATAATTCTGTGAGAGAATGCTCTGCAAGCGTAGTGAACACCACAACTCCACCCGGTTTTGTCACCCGATACAATTCGCTTAATGCTTTACTCAGATCTTGGCACCATTGGACCGATAAACTTGAAAAAACCACATCAAAGGTTTGTGAATCTAATGGAATGGATTCTATATCAGCACATAAATAGTGATCGGCCACGGCTTTCGTTTGTGCCATTTCAAGCATTCCCACAGAAAGGTCTAATGCAGTGACGCGATGCCCTTGGTTTTTCAATTTATAGCTAAAATAGCCCGTACCGCACCCTGCATCTAAAATATGCAATGGCGCCGTTGATTGTGAGTGATTTAAGGCTGAAGTCAGATGATCAAGGAGTTGTGTTCCTGTTGATCGTTGATAACTTGCCACTGCATCATAACTTTTAGCTGCACGGCCAAATGCCGCTGCAATTTTATGCTTTTCACGACTGAGCGATAAAGTCATGTAAAGCCTCCAATAATTGATCGATATCTTGACGTTGGTGTGCAGCACTTAACGTGATCCGTAGCCTAGCACTCCCGGGCGGAACCGTTGGCGGCCTAATCGCTTGCACCCAAATATTTTTGTTGCGTAAAAAATTGGCTAACTGTTGGCTAGCTTGGTTTTCGCCAACAATTAATGGCTGAATAGCCGTCGTTGAATCAGTCAGTTGCATGCCATGAAAATCAGCATTATGTCTAAAATATTCAATATGTTGCTTAAGATTTTCTCGTGCCTGATCCGCAAGCTGAATTTGCTCAACGGCCGCCAGAAGAGCAACGGCCTGAGCCGGAGGCATCGAAGTGCTATAAATTAAATGGCGTGCAGATTGGATGAAAAATTCAGCCGTTGGCTCATCACACAGCACCGCTGCGCCACTTAAACCAAATGCTTTACCAAATGTCACGACTAAAATTTCAGGTTTAACCCCACTCGCAAAGCAGCTACCACGACCTTGTTCTCCGATAACGCCAATACCATGTGCATCATCAACCATCAACCAAGCATGCTGATTTCTTGCTATTTCCTGTAATTGTTGAAGGGGAGCACTATCACCATCCATACTAAAAACGCCTTCCGTCACAACAAGCGTTTTTCCCGAAATAGGCTTGTGGATTAAGTTTTCGAGTGATAATGGATTATTATGCTGAAAGCGCCTTAATTGAGCCCCCGAATGAATCGAGGCTTCCATGATCGATGCATGGCTGAGCTTATCCGCTAAGATACGATCTTTTTCCGTCATTAATGCGGTGATCACCGCATGGTTCGCAGCAAATCCAGAAATAAACAATAAGGCTTTTGGGTAGCCTAGCCAACCAGCGAGCGCTTGCTCTAATTTATTATGCGCTTTGGTGAACCCTGTGATATGTCCCGATCCCCCACTCCCCACGCCATATTTATCGGCACCACGTTGCCAAGCGGCAACCACTTGGGGATGGTGAGATAACCCCAAATAGTCATTGGATGAAAAGTTGAGATATTCTTTTCCGGAAAAATAAAGAGACCTACCATTCGCATGATCAATGCACTGACGTTGACGCCAGATAGACGCCTGCTTACGCTGCGCTATCTGGTTTTGTATAAATGATTGCCAAGTCATTATACTGCAGCGTTATAAAATTGAGCGTTATCAGCAGTTAACAACGTTTCGGCTAACTTAGCAGCTTGATGGTTATCCCCTTCGTCGGTTTCAAAACGCTCAGGGTTAATATTCAGTTTTCTGAATAGCGCCAAGTCTTTGTTTTCGTCAGGGTTTGGCGTCGTTAATAATTTACACCCATAGAATACGGAGTTTGCACCGGCCATAAAACATAATGCCTGGGTTTGCTCATTCATGTATTCACGGCCTGCAGACAGCCTAACGTATGACGTTGGCATCATGATGCGTGCAACGGCAATAGTACGAATAAAATCAAATGCATCGACATCTTCGTTATCTGCCATTGGGGTGCCTTCAACTTTCATCAACATGTTGATCGGCACACTTTCTGGCGGTTTCGGTAAATTGGCTAATTGGACTAATAAGGCCGCTCGGTCACTAACTTTTTCACCTAAGCCTAAAATCCCACCGGAGCAGACTTTGATCCCTGCATCTCGTACATTTTCGAGTGTATTTAAGCGATCTTGATAACTGCGAGTCGTAATAATATTGCCGTAGTATTCTGGAGAGGTATCAAGGTTATGGTTATAATAATCTAATCCTGCTTCTGCTAAGCGTTGAGCTTGGGAATTATCAATCATCCCTAAAGTCATACAGGTTTCCATGCCGAGTGACTTCACTTCTTTTACCATCATTTCAAGGTAAGGCATATCGCGTTCTTTCGGGTTACGCCATGCCGCGCCCATACAAAAACGGGTTGAACCTGCTTGTTTTGCTTTTTTCGCCGATTCCAGAACTTGCTGAACTTCCATTAATTTTTCAGTTTCTAGTCCTGTTTTATAGCGGGCGCTTTGCGCGCAATACTTACAATCTTCAGGGCAAGCCCCAGTTTTAATCGATAACAAAGTGCTGACTTGCACTTGCTGGGGGTCGAAATGTTGGCGATGAATTTGCTGTGCCTGAAATAATAGTTCAAAAAAAGGCATTGAAAACAGTTCATTAGCTTGTTTTATTGTCCACTGTTTTAATTGGCTCACGGAAACGCTCCAGTTGAAAAAGTTGTTGCCAGTTTAAATATTGTGATTATCATGTCAACTAAAATGAGATAAAAAAGTTGACGATGATAGCAAATGAATAACGTAGATATTCAATTTGATGCCAAACATATTTGGCACCCTTATACCTCGATGAGCCAGCCAATTCCGGCTTATCCGATTGTTGAAGCCCATGGAGCTGAGCTAATCATGGCCGATGGGAAAAAATTAATTGATGGGATGTCTTCATGGTGGGCAGCCATTCATGGTTATAATCACCCTGTATTAAACCAAGCGGTCACAACGCAATTAGCAAAAATGTCCCATGTGATGTTTGGCGGAATTACGCACCCACCCGCAGTGAACCTATGCAAGCAGTTGGTTGCAATCACACCAGAGCCACTCGAATGTGTCTTTCTTGCCGATTCAGGGTCAGTGGCGGTTGAAGTTGCTCTGAAAATGGCATTGCAATATTGGCAAGCCAAAGGGGAAAAACGTCAACGTATCCTCACGTTACGCCATGGATATCATGGAGATACCTTCGGTGCAATGGCCGTATGCGATCCTGATAATTCAATGCATGGCCTGTATAAGGGGTATTTACCTCCGCATATTTTTGTGGAAGCTCCTCAATGCGGTTTTTACGATGAATGGAACAGTGCAGATTTACACCCTCTTGAAGTACAACTTGCCGAAAATAGCCATGAAATTGCAGCGATCATCCTTGAACCGATTGTTCAAGGCGCTGGTGGAATGCGCATCTATCACCCTGAATATTTAAAGGGAGTTCGCCATTTATGCGATCAATATGGTCTATTATTAATTGCCGATGAAATCGCTACGGGGTTTGGTCGTACGGGCAAATTGTTTGCTTGCCACCATGCAAATATATCACCGGATATTATGTGTTTAGGAAAGGCATTAACCGGTGGTTATATGACCCTTTCGGCAACGATCACAACCCGCCACGTTGCAGAAACTATTAGCAATGGGGAAGCGGGTTGTTTTATGCATGGCCCGACCTTTATGGGCAACCCACTTGCCTGTGCCGTTGCAGATGCTAGCCTGACTTTGCTGCTCAATAGCCCTTGGCAAACAACAATTACCACTATTGAACAACAACTTAAGGCTGAGCTAACACCATTAGCATCCCATCCTAGCGTAGCAGATGTGAGAGTTCTCGGTGCAATTGGCGTGATTGAAATGAAGAAACCTGTAAACACAGCGGCTTTGCAAAAAGTATTTGTGGAAAATGGTGTTTGGGTTCGCCCATTCGGCAAACTGATTTATGTAATGCCACCGTACATCATCACCCCAGAGCAACTGAGCAAAGTGACGAATACGATGGCAAAAGTGTTGGGATAACTCAATAAATTCAATCTTAATCGAAGTCGATTTTTACTGGATTTTTAACTGGATTTTTAACTAGATTTTTAACTAGATTTTTAACTAGATTTTTAACTAGATTTTTAACTAGATTTTTAACTAGATAATCTTCTAAATAATTCGAGTTATAGCAAGGCGGCAATCGAGGATATCTTGGGGAGCATACACCAGTATGTGACCCAAGTAGCCGAGTGAAGCCAACACCGCTATAGCTCGAAGTATGACGAAGATTAAAGGATAGTGACCCACATAGGTCCTTTCCCTACCCCATAGCGTGATAATAAACGCAATTTCCCCGTAATCGGGTCAATTTCAGAAACTGAAATGTGGTCTGATTTTTGCCCGCTGGAAATTAAAAAACGACCTGTCGCATCAATATTAAAGCCCCTTGGGTGCGTCTCTGTTGGGTAACGTGCTTCTAATGTTAGCTCGCAACCGTCATCAGAAACCAGATAGTGGCTGAGGTAGCTTTCAGAACGTTCACTAACATACAAATGGCGGCCATCTGGCGTAATATGGATATCGGCAGCCCAGCGCTGGCTTTCGTTACCTAATGGGTAATTTGCCAAGGTTTGCATGTTACGATAGCGAGTGAATTTACGATATACGCCTACCGTTGAATCTAACTCATTCACACAATAAATGACCTTTTCAGTCGGATGGAAGGCCAGATGACGAGGGCCAGATTTTTCAGCCGTAGTAATTTGGTCTGCAGTTGCTTCGGTTAAATAACCATTTTCATGTAAATCGAATAAACGGATATGGTCTTCACCTAAGCAAGGCACCCAAAGCTGTTGATTATCAACATCAACATGAGACGAATGTGGATTTTGCAATCCTTCAATCACTTGAACGACTTGGTTTGGTACACCTTCATCATTGATAGTCAGAACTGATAGATTATGTTGATGATATGAAGGAACAAATAAATATTTGCCCGTGTTATCCAATGATAAGTGAACTGGCGTTCCTGGAACGGATGTTTCTGCTTTTAAACGCAGTGTCCCTTTGCCTTCAATTTCATAGGTTACAACACGAAAATTCGGGCGCACACCAATATAAAGGTATTTTTTATCATGGCTTAATACCATAGGTTGCACTTGGCCCGGTGTTTTTACTGTTTGTAAAAGAGTAAGTTCCCCAACCTCATTCATCAACCATACGTGAATTTGCTGACTCTCGGGGCTCGCAATATAAACAACCTGATTCATCCTGACTCCTTAATTCATGATAAAAATACAAAACCGCATCTATAGTCCACTACATTGGCTTCACTATACCCTATATTATGCAAATCACAGTGAGTAAATAGCGCCAAAGTTCAGCGTCATGAATTTAAAGCTACAATTAATTCATCCAATAACTCAGAGGAGGATGCTGACACCAAACTTCCCCCATTGATCACGTTTGTTTTATTACCATTAATGTTTGCATAATAAACTCCAGCTTCAGTAAGGCAAGGTAAAATAGCCGCGATATCCCATGGTTTCATTAACGTATCAATAGCACAATCGATCCTTCCTGCTGCTACCATTAAATGCTGATAACAATCATTTATAAAAACCATATCTTGAGCAGAATTAACGACATTTGATAGATTGTAAGCTTTGTTACCTTCTCTGTTATCAAAATTGGTACTGTGTATACCTGATATCGAAACAACAGCTTCGCCTAATTTTTTCGTTTTTTTTATCTGAGTGCATATCCGTTTTGGTGCAAGATCACCTTTTTTAGACCAACACCCGTTCCCTAACGATGCATAATATATAGAATCAATAGCGGAAAATGATATAACTCCGACAAGGGGAATGCCACTTTCAACATAAGCAATTAACGTACTAAATAATGGAACGCCATACAAAAATGCTCGTGTTCCATCAATAGGATCTATTATCCATCCGGTAGAAAATTCACCTTCAATATTTGTTCCGAACTCCTCCCCTAAAATAGGAATATGTGGAGTTCTCGCCTGAAGTACTTCTCTTATCACATTTTCTACTTTAAGATCTGTAGCGGTAACAATGGTGTTATCTATTTTTCTGGTAAATGTACCAGCTTCGTAAAAACCTTTTAGTAAATATTTACTAGCAGTATTCGCGGCTTCTAAAGCAATATTTAACACTGTAGAACTCCTTAACTAGCTTTTTGGTAACTCATTGCAACCCTAACGTTCTCAACATAAAACGATCAAGATTTCCCTTGAATGATTCAACAGTAGACCATGCAAAATCTGAGTGCTCAGAGCTTAAACAAACATGACCAGAGCATGAAACATTAAAGTTTAATTGGATACAACGTTGGCCCATTGCTTGGTACTCAACCGCACCGGAAAACCCAGAAATTTCAATAATTATCATTCCGGTTTCTTCTGCGATTTCACGACTAAGCGCTGTCTGCATATCTTCATCACACTCCATGCCACCAGAAGGAATTTCCCATACATTTGGCATGAACTCGCCTTCTGAACGCTTCAAAAAAAGAATTTTTGAATCATGTCCAGCTTTGATTAAACCGCCTACAACAACACGATCATAGTTTTTAAGTTTGGACATGACTGAATGGGGGATATATTTTTCTATCATCTTCGATACTTCTCTGTAACAGATGAAATGATTGATAAATAATTATCAATAAAATTGAAACGCTCTTCTCCGTACCAAATATCCAACTTAAACATACTATTGTGAAATTTTATAGCATTTCCGAAATAAGCTTTATTAATTCGAATTTTCTCACCATAGTCACGAGAGATTTTATTTGGTGAGTGAAAGAGAGAATATTCATTGATAGGGCACGTTGAGCCAGGTATATCAGCCTCAAGTGCACCAGCTTGGTTTAATATATCTACGAATTCATGCAGACCAATTGAAAATTTAGACTTATCAAACATAACTGGCATGGCATACCAAGCTGGGTTCGCTTTTTTAGGAATGCGAACTATCTTTAAACCATCGATCTGCTCAATTCCAGTTTTCAATAAATGAGCAGTTTCCCTTTTTTCTTGCATCATCTGCTCAAAGTTTAGCATCTGAGGCATAACAACCGAAGCACCAAGTGGGTGCATTCGTAAATTAAGGCCAGTCCCTGTAATAGCAAAATCTCTTAAACTATCAGTGTTCACTTCCTTTTTTGCACGCTTATTAAAATGCCCGACTAACACAGCTCGTTCGTAGAATTCACGATGCTTAGTGGCAAAGAAGCCACCTTCGCCTGAAGTTAGTATTTTCTTACCCTGAAAACTCCAAGCAGAACCATCAGAAAAACTCCCAATCATTTTGCCATCCCAAGTTGCTCCATGTGCATGAGAACTATCTTCTAATAAAAGAATTTCGTGTCGTTCGCATATATCTATCAGTTCATCCATATCACACGGTATCCCCCACATATGTGTAATAATCACCGCTTTTGTTTTATCGCTAATCAGGGCTTCTACGGATTTTGGATCTACATTGCCATTATCCCCACAGTCTGCAAATTTTAGCTCAGCGCCTAGCTGGTGGAGTGGAGAGCATGTAGCAAAGAATGTATAGCTAGGGACTATTACTTCATCCCCTCGGCCTATACCAGCACCATAAAACATGGAAAATAATGCTGTAGTACCAGAATTAACAGCAATTGCATTTTCTACATCAAAAATTTCTTTAAATGTACTTTCTAGGCGCTCGTAAATTCCACCATTATCATAAATTGAGATATCTTCAAAAAGTTGCCTATTAACACTATCTTTAATTTCATCTGTAATAATTGGATGACTAAACTTACAGTATTTTGATTTCATCATACTTCCATTCCTTTTTATTTTATCGCTTTATAACCACTTTCTTTGAAAGCAATTTCTAAAATATCGGTCACGGCAAGTGAACTGACTAAGTTACTATTGAAACTGTCTTGAGAATCACTGAAAAAAAGCTCTCGATACATACGAACAAATGGTGACTCAAGTGCATTAATAAAATTAAATTCATTTATTATTTTTTGTTTCTTTGACTTAACCTGAACTATATTTTCATTTCCATAAATAATACAATTATTACTTATTAACGTTACATCTTCATGTTTCTTATATCCTACGCATGATATATATAAAAATAATTGTATCTCTGCATTGTAACTCTACAAAAGCAACATCATCAACATCATATTCACCAGAAGAAGTATTTATTAACCTAGAGTAATTAACATTAATTTCATCTCCATCAAATAAATAGTTTACTAAATTTACAATGTGATAGCCCATATCCAACCAAACACCACCACCAGAACTCGCATGACTGCTTCTCCAGTCACTATTTGGATTTTTACTAGGAATAGTGTATCTTATTTCTATTTGGGAGACTTTTTCTTCTGTTGAGATTAAATATTCTTTCAGTTTTTCATAAGCTAACGTATATCTCTTTTGACAAACAGTAAAAAATCTCATATCATTTTTAATTATTAAATTCTTTAATTTTTTCGCCTGCATGACATTTAAAGCAAATGGCTTCTCTTTTATTATTGTTATATTATTTTTACAGCAATAAAAAATTACATTTTCATATAACTCATGAGGAAGAGCAATAATAATTGTATCTGGCTCAATTTCATCGAACATTTTACGATAACATAAATAAGTAGGAGGACTGTAATTTAATAATAATTTTGTTTTATAAATATTACTTATCGATATATCACACAGCGCACTAATACTCACCCCCAAACTACATAATGCAGGTATGTGTTCCTTTCTTACAATATTCCCACATCCAATTATCGCCAACCTCATATAATTAAATCCCCATATTAATGGCCCAACTATTTCGCATGGATTTTATTTTCAATTTAAAACGACATGCATATTAGTTAATGTTTTACAAAGAAAACAATCTAAGAAAATTACTTTTTATATTATGCTTGTTTATTTTTAATAAATAACGAAGTATATTATTTCAACTTGATTTTTTAATGTAACATCAAAGTTTTATTGGCTACCACAATAAACCCTTTATTCTTACTAGCAAGATGCTAAATACTATCTAAATAACCTTCGCCACAAATCACTTCAATGTAGTATGAGTCCATGCTAACAACTTTTTGAGCGTTCGAAATTTCAATTCTGCAATTTACTAAAAAAACGCCTCATTATCTTAAAATTTTAAAATCATAGTCGATATTGAGCTTTTCACATCAAAAGTATCTACCTAAACAATATGGAATATCTGTCTCTGACAGACAACCTCAACAACAGCTAGATTTAACAATGCCAATTAATATTATCTACAATTTATCGCAGCTATTAGTTTAATTTCGCTTTAACTGTAAAAAATGACACCAACACCACTATATATATCGTGCCAAGAACAAATAATAGTGATACTAAAACGGTTCAGTTCGTTACTATTATCCGCTATGATGATAAAACAACCTTAGCTTACTAACATGAATATGATAGTTTATAGCTGTGCTCAATATATCCTCATCTCCTATACTGATGCTGCCAATCATCGTATAGATAACTCTAAAATCACGTGGAGCCGTTTATGTCATACCGCGTTATTGCGCTCGATCTTGATGGAACACTACTTGATCACCAAAAGAAAATTCTACCGGAATCTCTAGCTGTCTTACAGGAAGCCCGTCGCCAAGGCGTTAAGGTCATCATTGTGACAGGTCGTCATCATGTCGCTATTCATCCGTTTTATCAAACCTTAGATCTTGATACGCCAGCGATCTGCTGCAACGGAACTTATCTATACGATTATTTAGGCAAAAAAGTCCTAAAATCTAATCCGATGACCCTCGATTCAGTCACGCAAATGATCGACAAATTGCGGGGCACTGATATTCAACATTTGATGTATGTTGATAATGCGATGCTCTATAACGCACAAACAGAAGGCATTAAACGTACATTAAATTGGGCCGAATCCTTACCTGTTGCACAGCGTCCAACCATTGAATTTGTTGAAGATTACGCTGATGTGATGCATAACTATGATTCTATTTGGAAATTTGCTGTTAGCTCACCAAATACAGATCAACTTCATCAAGTCGTTAGTGAAATTGAAAATGACTTTGGTTTAGATTGTGAATGGTCTTGGATGGATCAGGTGGATGTCGGCCGTAAAGGTAATAGTAAAGGCCAACGCTTAAAGGAATGGGTTGAATCCCAAGGGATGACAATGAATGATGTTGTCGCTTTTGGTGATAATTTCAATGATTTAAGTATGCTGACAACCGCAGGTTTAGGTGTCGCGATGGGTAATGCGGTTGATGAAATCAAGCAACAAGCTAAGCTCGTGACTCGAGTTAATACTGAACCGGGTATTGCTGAAGTTATCCGTAAGTACGTTCTGTAACGTCCAATTATTTTATTAATTCAAGGAAAGCTCAGCTTTCCTTTTCTTATTTTCTATTGTCACAGCGCCAAGAACGACGAGTGATTATAGATGACGAGATAGCGATACAGCCTTCACTTGCGCATACACTTTTCTACCTTTACGAATAGACAGCTCATCCCTTGCCCAGCGGGTAATACGTGCCCATAAATAATGTTCTTCGCCTAAATCTAGCTTCACATCCACTTGTTCGCCATCTTCAATCCATTCAACCACTTCTGCGACCAAAATATTTCGAATACTGCTCACTTGTGGTTTTTCAAGCACCAAAGATACATCCGATGCATCAATACGTATCCGAACGTTAGTGCCTTGTGGTGCGTTAACACGTGGGATCCACAGTTTTTGACTCCCCACAATCACCGCTGTCATTTCATAATCAGGGTGTTGACTATGTACAGTTGCACTGACCACACTGCTTAACGTTTCTTGCTGTAGCCAAGGACGCAAAGCACTGCTTGCCCAAACATCTTCCAAGGCGCCAAAGGCTTTAACTTTACCTTGTGCCATCACGATGACTTTATCTGCTAAACGCAAAATTTCATCCAAACTATGGCTGACATATAAAATCGGAATTTTAACGTCTTGAGAAAGCTTTTCTAAATACGGCAGCAATTCCCGTTTTCGGGGCAAATCCAAAGAGGCTAACGGCTCATCCATCAGGAGAATTTCAGGGGCTGTAAGCAATGCACGACCTATGGCAACTCGTTGTTTTTCACCACCAGAAAGGGTTATCGGGTAGCGATTGAGTAATTTTTCAATACCAAGCAGCCCGACAATATCGTCGAAGCGGGCTTTCATTTCAGGCGCCATGCCATAACGCAAATTGCTTTTCACCCGATAATGAGGAAACAACCGTGCATCTTGAAATACATAACCGATATGGCGTTGTTCGGGCGGTAAGCAAATCCCTTTTTCTACATCCACCAATGTACGACCATTGAGTACAACACGCCCTTTATTGGGTTTAGTTAACCCGCCAATTACATTGATAAGCGAGGTTTTTCCTGCGCCAGAAAGCCCAAAAACCGCGGTAATACTTTCCGTTGGCAATTGCGTTTTAACTTCTAACTGTAAGTCGCCTAATTTTTGTGAAAAATCGAGTTCTAACATATTAGGCCACTCCCAAACGCTTTTTACCCCAGCGGGTTAGCCACTCTGAGATCAATAATGAAATCAAGGCTAAAATAATCGCAATGACACATAACCGCGCAGCATCTACTTCTGCCCCCGGCGTTTCAATTAAGGTGTACATCGCTAATGGGATGGTTTGTGTTTCACCTGGTATATTCGAAACAAAAGTAATTGTGGCGCCAAATTCACCAAGCGAACGTGCAAAGGCTAACACTGTTCCGACAATAATGCCGGGAAGAGAGAGCGGAATGGTTATCGTGAAAAATACACGTAATGGTGTCGCACCTAATGTCCTCGCTGCTAGCTCCAATTTTTGGTCAACCGCTTCAAGCGCTAAACGAATTGCACGCACCATTAGTGGAAATGCAACCACGGCAGACGCAAGCGCTGCGCCCCGCCAACTAAAGGTAAAACTAAAGCCAAACCAGTTATATAACCATTCACCGATAAAACCGCGTTTACCCATACTGATCAACAGTAAGTACCCCACTACCACTGGCGGCAATACCAGTGGTAGGTGGATAATACTATCAAGCAGTGTTTTTCCAGGAAAATTACAGCGAACCAATACCCATGCCATTAAAATACCTAATGGTAAACTGAAAATTACAGCTACACTGGATACTTTTAGACTTAGGTAAATCGCTTCCCATTCATAAGGACTTAACATCTGCAAAAAAATACTCTCTTAACGTTTATTTAGTTCGAGGTTCAAAACCGTAACGTTTGAATACTTCTGAAGCCGCAGGGGTTTTCAAGTATTCATAGTAATCACGCGTTGCTTGGTTATCTTGATCTTTAACAATTGCCATTGGGTATTCAACAGGTTTATGTGTATCTGCTGGGAACACACCGACCACTTTGACTTTTTGGCTAGCGACAGCATCAGAACCATAAACAATCCCTAAAGGGGCTTCTTGGCGTTCAACTAATGCCATACCACTACGCACATTATTCGTACGCGCTAATAGTGGATTAACCGTTTCCCATGCGCCTAAATTGCTTAACGCTTCTTTGGCATAAATACCAACAGGGACATGATCAGGATCACCAACAGCTAAACGGCCACCATCTAGCAATTTTTTCCAATCCGTTTGTTTATTGATTTCGACTTTATCAATTTTTGCATCTTTCGGTGCGATTAACACCAATTCATTACCTAATAATGTATAGCGTGTATCTTCGACCATCAACTTTTTATCAATAGCGTAATCCATCCACTGTTGGTCAGCAGAAATGAATAAATTAGCGGGAGCACCTTGCTCAATTTGACGAGCTAGAGTCGAAGAAGATGCATAAGAAGCAACAACTTCAACTTGGGTGTCTTTCTTATATTGTTCTGAGATTTCATTTAATGCATTAGTCAGTGATGCAGCGGCAAAAACCGTAATTTTATCAGCTGCAAAACTGTGGCTAGCCATCGTTAATGTCAATGTTGCGCCCGCGAGAAGTGATACCAAACCTTTTTTCATTTTTATCTACCCTAGTATTTATCGACACGTTATATATAACAGGATACAGCGATAACTTAAAGTCAAACTCGCGATAAAAGTGTGCTGGCGCAAGAAATGATGCAATTTTGTTGCATGTTTTCCCTAAAGGATAAATTAGCTGATGAAAAAACACACAAGTACTCAAATCGTTTTTCTATAGAAAACTTTCTATTGCCCTTATAACTTTATCGGCACAAGTTGTGCACATTTCAGTATTCCATTCCACTTTTACAAATGACATAGCAAAGGTAATTATATGGTGGCCTTTTCGACAAAGCTTAGTACGTACTTTATTGCAGAATTAACAGTCGAACAGTTTAATGGACTGTTTGATAAAGAAATAGCATCTGAAACCTTATCTTCTTTAGCAAAATCGGCTAGTAATGGGAACTTAGAGAGTATCGATTTATTACACAATATCGCTCTACGGCAAGACAGTGAGGGAAGAAAAGCAGAAAATATTCTGTTTGATTTATTTAGCGGAAAGCTGCCTGCAAAGAAAGGTATAGATAAAGAAATACAAGAAACTAGCAAAAAATTATATCAATTACACCTTAATACAAAAACCAAAAAACACCTAAAAGACTCGAAACTAACGACCCCTTCTAAGCTCCTTTATATTGTCGGATCTGCAATAGAAAAAGTTATTGATAGACTTGGTTTAACAAAACTATTGATGAAAAATGAACCTACGGAATCCACTCTTTGGGATAATAACAGGATGACAACAAGTGATGAGATTGATGCAAGCAATAAAAATAACCCAACTTTGCCATCAAATATGACGGTCAATGACTCAATAGGCCTCATCCAAAGCGGGTACAATTTATTAGCAGAAATAATTGAACAAAAAGTCTTGAATAGCAACACATTAAACCAATTCGAATTATTCCCTATCAATGTTAATGATAACCATTGGATCTTATTTGTGCTCTATCAGGCAGATCCAATACATCAATCAGCGAATAATAAAAGAAAATGCATTCTATTTAATTCATACGATAACGTGAGTACCGATATTCGAAAAGAAATAACAGTGGCAGCCAAAAAGGGCGGTGTTACTGAAGAAGATATCACTTACATAGAAGGAAACATCCAACAGAACGTACCTAATGGCTGTGGATTATTTGTTATTGCAGCAATGAAGCAATTAACTGAAAATATTCAGCAAGATCCTGATAAAACGCTCAAACAATTCCACCAAGATTTCTTAAATAAAACAATTTATGAACAAGAGCAATTTAATCTTCATGAACGTCGGCAATTATTTTCTACTTACTACGATAACGAATACCGACCATCATGAAATTCCTCTCCAATATGAAAAACCCCCTGACTGCATTTACAGTCAGGGGGTCTATAATCAGCCACATAAGAAATTTTGTTAAAAATTACTTGTTTTCAGTGTTGTGATGATGAGGTACATGTGCTTTAGACAGTAAGTTAAAGAACGCGCCCAAGCCATAGATCAAACCCATGATCAAAAACATAACGACTGGAACCATCATCAGGGCAAAACCCAAACTTTTAATTAGTTCAAACATAGGAAAAAACCTCTTCAGTGATACTGTGCCCACCAGCCTACAAGATACGCCGACGAGGGAAAACTTGACTCTCAGTACATTGAGTATAAATCAAATCAAAATAATAACGCACAATTACGTTATAATGGAGACTATTTTAGACAAAATATTATACTAACGACATACTAAACGTGCTTTTTACGTCTGTCATCACCAGCCACGCCGGAAGGGAGAAATTTATGCAGGCCGAAATTTTACTCACACTGAAACTACAGGGCAGTTTATTTGCTGATCCTCGCCGTATCGCGCTACTAAAACAAATTAAAGCGACAGGGTCAATCAGCCAAGGCGCTAAACTCGCAGGGATCAGCTATAAAAGTGCTTGGGATGCCATCAATGAAATGAATCAACTCACTGATGATATCCTTGTTGATAGAGCAACAGGTGGCAAAGGCGGTGGCGGCACAACACTCACCCACTATGGTGAAAGATTACTTCAACTTTATGATTTACTGGCGCAAATTCAACAAAAAGCCTTTGATGTACTCAAAGAAGATAATCTCCCTTTAGACAGCTTATTAGCTGCTATTTCACGGTTTTCATTGCAAACCAGTGCCCGTAACCAATTTTTTGGTACTTTAATTTCCCGTGACCATATGCAAGTTCAACAACATGTACAAATTCGCTTAGCCGATAACAGCACTGTGATTAATGCCGCACTAACAGAGCAAAGCGCTAACCGTTTAGGGTTAACCGAAGGTAAAGAAGTTCTCGCATTGATTAAAGCACCTTGGGTAAAAATAACTAAACAACCTAACCCAACAGGCTTTGATAACTACCTTGCAGGGAAAATTACCACTTTAGAGAGAGGTGATGAGAACAGCGAAGTGATAGTGACACTCACAGGCGGTGAAACTTTATGTTCAACCATGCCAAACAGTGAAATTGATAGCCAATCTTTGAAAATTAATAATAGCGTTACTGCACTATTCAATGCTGACCAAGTGATTATTGCCACCCTGTGTTAATTTGTCCTGCTTACTTACTATAAAAGTAAGTAAGCATTCACCTTTTTTTTCCTGCCATACCGTTCAGTTGTTGACTTTATCTTCAATCCTGATTATTTGTGATAGATGACAAGGTAAATAATCATGATAAGGAAGCTTGATGAGCACAATAACAATACAACATGGCAACTTTAAGCTCAGCGAAATCCAGACTTTATACATTCAACAACTTAACATCGAAAAAGGGGAAAGTTGGGCTTTTATTGGTGCTAATGGCAGCGGTAAATCTTCACTCGCTCGAGTACTTTCCAATGAGCTCCCTCCACTTTCGGGTGTCGTAAAAAATACATTCACCTCTCCAGTTCGTTCATCATTTGAACAATTACAAAAAATCATCAATGAAGAATGGCAGCGCAACAATACAGATATGCTCAGTGATGATGAAGATGACACGGGGTATACCGCTGCTGAAATCATTCAATTTAACCATAAAGACAATGAATATTGTCTCGAACTGGCCGCTCGCTTTGGTATCAGTGACTTACTTTCGCGTCGCTTTAAATACCTTTCTACGGGTGAAACTCGTAAAGTTTTGTTATGCCAAGCATTAATGGGCAACCCTGACCTGTTGATCCTTGATGAGCCATTTGATGGTTTAGATGTCTATTCGAGAAGTAACCTTAGCGAACTGCTTTCAAGTTTGTCTGAAAAAGGCTTAACTTTAGTATTAGTGCTAAACCGCTTTGATGAGCTCCCTGACTTTATTGAAAATATGGGTGTTGTCGCAGGCTGCAAGCTAACGATGGCAGGAAATAGAGAGTCAGTACTCGCTAACACGCTAATCACACAATTACAGCACAGCGAGAAAATTAAACAACTTTCCATCCCTGAAACCGAAGACCCAACCGCAGACGAAAAACTGGATGATACGACGCCTCGTATTATTTTAAAAAATGGGACCGTTAGCTACAATGACAAACCGATACTGCACGGTTTAAATTGGCAGGTAAATCCAAACGAACACTGGCAAATTATCGGCGAAAATGGAGCAGGAAAATCAACGTTACTGAGCTTGATTACAGGAGATCACCCTCAGGGGTACAGTAATGACTTAACCTTATTTGGCTTCCGTCGTGGGTCAGGAGAAACCATATGGGATATTAAGCGCCATATTGGGTATGTCAGCAATAGCATTCACCAAGAATACCGAGTCGCAACCAGTGTACTCAATGTCATTATTTCCGGTTTTCATGATTCTATTGGCTTGTACCAAACACCATCTGACCGTCAAATACAATTAGCACATGAATGGTTAGCTTTGTTAGGTTTTTCAACACAAACAGCTCAGCAACCTTTCCATAGTCTTTCGTGGGGGCAGCAGCGCTTAGTTTTGATTGCTCGAGCGCTAGTTAAACACCCTGCCATGCTGATTTTAGATGAGCCATTACAAGGCTTAGATGGTCTTAACCGATTATTAGTACTGCGGTTTATTGATGTAATGCTAAGCCAAGGTAACACACAACTCCTGTTCGTTACCCATCATCATGAAGATACCCCTGCTTGTATTACGCATCGGCTCACTTTTGTCCCTGATAATGGGAAATACCGTTACGATATTGAAGCCCTCTAATTTTTGACTTA
This sequence comes from Providencia rettgeri, assembly GCA_900455085.1. Taxonomy (NCBI): domain Bacteria; kingdom Pseudomonadati; phylum Pseudomonadota; class Gammaproteobacteria; order Enterobacterales; family Morganellaceae; genus Providencia; species Providencia rettgeri. The sequence goes on from UGTZ01000001.1 coordinate 3,275,319, forward strand.
TTTGCCAATAGATACGATGAAACTATTGGCAAATTTAATCTAATGTTTAATAGATGATAACTAAATTATCTAATTACAACCATTTGATTTTGTTTAATTTATTATTATTCAGTTATTTTCAATTAGAAAAATCACACAAAATCATTACACTGCGCCTCTTCTAATAATTTAGACATTATAATGGATATTCTTTATGGCTTGGTTAATGTTAGCCTCTTCACTTGCTACACTTGCAACACATCGTTTAATTGCTCTTTTTTTACTCATCTGCACAATCATTACTGCTGCATTCACATACATTATTGATTGGCAAGCGATTCTACTCTTAGCTTGTATTACGTTAATTGCCATTATTCGTTTGCGTTTCCAACACTACCTACCCATAAAAGTTATCAGTGAAATCACCTTACTAATCTGTGCGATCGGGTTATTTATTCACTTATTTCCTGGTTTTAATAACCTAAAATATCTAGATAAAGTCACAGTAGGAACACATAGCGCTCCATTCACAATGTATTTTAATTTTGATAAGGCACTCGTCCCTTTTATTTTACTTGCCTGCTTACCAACATTATTTATTTGCCGTCCAGCCAAACATGCAACTAAAGTTCAATGGCACTATTAGTTAGTTTTGTTCCACTTTTATTGCTAATTGCGACTGCTGCTGGTGGGTTAGCCTTTGAATGGCATTTTCCTAGTTGGTTACCTGCTTTTATGCTCTGTAATCTATTTTTTGTTTCATTAGCAGAAGAAGCGCTATTTCGTGGCTATTTACAGCAACGCCTAACCCTTTGGTTAAAATCACCTTACCTCGCATTAGTTATTACTTCACTGTTATTTGGTGCAGTGCATTTTGCTGGTGGGCCGTTGTTAATTCTCTTTGCTACGTTAGCTGGTTTGATTTATGGCTTAGCTTGGATGTGGAGTGGTAAATTATGGCTGGCGGTATCAATTCATTTCGGGCTGAATTTAGGGCATCTATTATTTTTTACTTACCCATTTAAGTTGGTTACTAGTTAATATTAGCGAATTGAAAATTCATAATCCCCCATAAACTGAATGATTTTTATCATAAAAAATCACTAACACAAGTGATGTTAGTGATTTTTCATTATTATAGCCATGTTATCTATCGTTAATCTAATTACTAGCTTGATTAACATTCATTGGTTTAATTTCACCAGACTCAATATTAAGATAAAAATCTCGACTCGGATTTCCTTGTAGATATTTATCAATTACAGTGAAAATACTGCCAAAACGTAATTTAAAAATATTTTCAAATGAACTACCCGCATTAATTTTGTCAGTCTCAGTTGGTAATGACGATAACAAGGTTCCTGTGAGGAATCGATACTGATTTAATCTTTCTACAGGTATATCTTGTAACGCAAGCTCGTCTGCATTACGTAAACGATAAAAATCCACAGCAAGATCAAAACCATTCCATTTTGCAAAGTCCTTTAACTGATACCCTGTATTTTTAGCAAGAATAGCGGCTTTATCACTGGCTTTTTTCCATGCCTCAGAGTCTTTCTTCAAATAGATTTCGGTGACATTAACAGTCCCAGGGTCCTTTGCACAGATTTCATGATTTTGGCTCAATGGTGCCGTTAATACTTCATTATAAGCTTTCTTTGTATCTAATTGGCTTAAAATAAGCATCTCTTCACCATTCAAACTAAATAACATTTGACGAATTTCACATGGCCATTCCTCTGGAATAAAACGTAAACGTGTCAGTTCAGTAATATGCCAATTAGTGAAGTCATAATAATTATTTGCGCTTAAGATATCTTTATTCCAAAGATGCGACGAGTTGGTATTTTTGAGGTGATCCCATTCTTGCTGATAGTGCTCAAATAACTCATCAAACCGAGGTACATCTTCTATTATAATAGTTTGCACATCAATTTCATTGGCATTTCTAAAATTCAATATTTTATAAGCAGGGACATATGCTGCCATTGAGGGAGCTTGAATATTAAAAAGTAAGCTGCCATCCGAATACTTACGTACACCTGTATCATTAAAATGCATATGACCGCCAACATGAACACCGATGCCTGTTTTTGCCATTGCATGGCTCGTGTCTTCTTTTGGAGCCCTTTCTAACTGAAATTTACCTTTACCAAAAATGGTTTCAAGGTCATCCGCTGCGCCATTATCAAATTCAACCATCGGAAAATGGCTAAACGTGATTAATGTTTTATTTTGTTCTTTCGCGCGCTTTGCAACATCCGCCATCCACTCAACAGTCTGCTGTTTGTGTGTCAACATTTTGTTGTAACCCGCATTCCCCGACCCCGCAAAGTTTTTAGCCGCCTTAGGGTGGTTAATATCTGCTTTTTCAGAAGGAACATAGACATTGGCATCAACGGCCATTAACCACAAACCAGGAGTAGGCTCAACAAGGTAACTACTGTCTGCAACATTAAAACAAGGCCCATACCCCTCCTGCTTATATTTACCGCCTGTTCCTTGAGTACAAATTTCATACTGTCTTTGGTTAAAATCACTGGATTTTAAAGCTGCTTCATAGCTGTAACCTTGAGAATCATAGTTTGAGTATGGCGTTTCCCAATAAATATCTTCTGGTAGTGGATTAATACCAAACGATTTCATTGCATCCATCACTCGACCATAACCATTATATACCATTTCTTCGGTACAAATTGTCGGTAACTCAGCGCCCGTTTCTATAACGGCCGTTTTTCCTTTATATCCCGTACACTCATTAGCCCCTAAACTAAAGATACGTTGAGTTTTACCATCAATTCCAAGAAAATCTTCCTTTCCTGCTGGCATATCAAATGGGCGGTTCGGATCATGATTTCCTGGCGTTGCAAAGAAACGCATACCATATTTTTGCTCGTACTCTTGCAAGACTTTCACTAGTCCACGTAAATGAATAGGTTGGCCGTCATCGGTAAAATCGCCAGGTAATGCAATGAGTTTAATACCTTTCTTACCTGCATCATCAAGTGCAGCACGTAGAGCAAAATAATTTTCATTAAATAAACGCGTAGAGGTTAATTGCGCATACATAGAACGAATAACGGCATTTTGACCACTTTTACTATTTTTTAATCCTTCAAATGCATTATCAGCAAACTGCCCATAAACATCATGAAAATGGATGTCGGGCATAAACGCGACGCGATAATTATAAGATTGAGCCGTAGGGTCATTTGCCATTGCGACAGTTCCAACGGACATTAATGCAAGGGCAAAACCATATTTTAATTTATTGTTCATATTTGTTCCCTTTAGATAATTAACTATTTCTATCAGAAGTTATATGCAATGCCAACACGATAACGCCACTGCCATGCATCACGGTAAGTTTGTCCATTTTTGACGTATGAACCGTCATCATAGGAAACATAGCCTAATTCAATATAAGGAACCCATGTCTTATTACCAATCCAAGACACATTCAGATTATGTGCATAATCCTTTTCTTTACCTTTATATGCGGGATAATCAGTATCAAATTTATATTCAAAGTCATAACTTAATGAGAAATCTTGCAACTTATAACCTAAATAAAAATTACTCTGCCAATAATGTTGATTATCTTTTTTAGGCTTATTAGAGTTATCATAATGCCTTACGCCATAACGTAAACGAGTTCCAATATTAAAATCATCCGTTAAATTATAAGCTGCTTTGACACTGAATTTATAAGCTGTATCTTTATCTCCGGAATCTAGCGCAAAAGAAGGAGTTAAAACAAAATCTTTTGTGGCTTTATATTTATAACCGACTTCAACCTCATTTCCTTTTGATGATAGGTTTTCACCGAAACCGCCATCTCGGCTTCTCCATTTTCCTTCAAGGCTAAAATAAGTTCCATTTTGCATGCTATGGCCAATTTTGACACGATCTTCATGACGATGCTCATCCCCTAACCATTCATGACGATAGTCAATATATGTCGCATTCGCTGCTGTGCAAAATAATAACGTAGAGATACCTAGAGTTAAGTTTTTCATAAACTGATTCCTATAATTAATATTTATTTTTTATTTAACGATTAAAACAATGAGTTATTAGTTATCTTTTATGTATATACACTCCTTATTTTTTTGAAAAAACCATCCCATCCCTTTAAGTAACTTAAAAGAAAATTAACCTTATTAAAATTTTAAAATTATTTTATATTCTTATCTCACATCCCTAATTCCAACTTTAATAAATCAACAATATATTTTGATTTTTTCGCATTTAATATTTCATTTCTAAAAGACTCATGCATTAATTTACGTGCGAGAACAGAAAAGATTCGCATATGCTGATTTTCATCTGAATCATTAATTGTTAGCATAATTACCAATTTAACATCAACATTGTCTCCCCACGCTAGCTCATTCGGTAAACGCAATACTGAAATACTACTATGTTTAACAAAAGGTGATTTACAGTGCGGTATTGCAATTGAGAAACCTAATGCCGTACTAAAAATCTCTTCTCTCTGCCATATTGCTTGTTCAACTTGTGCCCCTGAATCAGCTCGATGATTAATCTCTAAATTATCAGTTAATCGTTTAATGACTTCCTCTTTACTTTCCATTCTTTCATCAAGAAAAATTAAAGACGGGTCCAATACTGAATAATCAATTTTTGGTTTATTCGTAGAAATAGCCAAATGAGATAATTTATCTTTTTCAAACTTGAACCAATTATCTGCATATACATCAGGTTCAATAATTAATAAATCGTATTGCGTGTCTACCAATAAAACATGAGCAGATTGGATTGATTCAATCATAGAGGATGAAAGGCATATTAAAGGAAGAGAGAAAGATTGCGCTAAAATAACGGTATGTGATATTTCTGCGCCTGTAGCCATCACAATACCTTGCAAATATTCACCTCTCAATGCCAATAATTCGCTTGGTGTTAGTAATCCTTGACAAATAATAATCGAATCTTCTGTTAATTTAGGAAGTTGTATTTTAGATTGAATACCAAGATGCCTCGCTATACGCAATCCCAAATCCTTAATATCTAACTCACGTTGGCGTAAATATTCATTACTACTGCTTCGAAATGGCAAGCTGAGTTCCTCAATTGCCATTGATAACGCCGCAATCGCATTACGCGCCTCTCTTGGTTCAAGCAAACACGCTTCAATATCCTCATCATCCAATAATTGGCTTTGTGCCTCTAGAATATCAACCGCTGCTTTATCAGCTTGCTGAATGTCTAGACTAAATTGCTGACGAGCTCTTTGTAACGCAAGTTTTAGTATTTCACATTGCTCTGATTGCGAACTTGATGGCTCTGATAATGAAATCTGTTGTAAATCAAAAGATTTCATATAGATAGCCCTACCTTTTGCAATACCTTTGCTAACACCGTCACCCTGAATAATTTGGGATAGTGTCCGGCTCAGATATATCGGGATCATTCCTTGTTCTGGTTTATCTTTTTTCGGCATTAATCCATCACAATGAATAAACTCTTGCTCAATAAATACCTTTAGTTTTTCATAAGCCAGATTTTCATCATTTCCACTGATTGTAAAATAACATTCGTCACCAACAGTGACATCTGCACCAACAAGAGCTAGCACACTTTTCGCATTGGCTTGGCGTTGTTTGGTTTTATTAAAAAGTAAAATATCTGATTGAAAACAAGCTGTTTTTTGCTCAATTGTACTCGCTGGCCTTGCATGAATACCATTTGGTAACTCACAACGAAATGTAAGTACTTTCATTACTTTTCCTTATTAATTAATCAACCAAGACACAGGCGTACAAGGAGCTGCTTTATCTGTATTTATGCATGGAGACTCCGATAAAGTAACTTGGTGTATCTGTGTATTCGACTTAGGCTCTGAATAAGTTTTGGTTTCACTACTTGGGTTCCACCCTCGTAAAATAAGTGATTCTTGGTTCTGTGCTTTTTTTCAAAGTGCTGAAATGCAGCTCGCTATCCCACGTCAGTAAACTATAAATATCAGGAAAAACAATATAATGAGGATTAGTTTTAAATTGAGACCAACCAGAGTCTAGGTAACCAAACGCAGGTAAACGCCAATGCTCAATATCACGCCAAAGTTGGGCACTTTGACCATTGTCTATCGGCAGTATGGCAAAATGGAAATGATGGAGCCCCTGAATTTGTGACTCTGGTGATGGAAGAACCATACCCGATGCACGTCCCGGCCGCCAAGTAAGATTGGCTTGGCCTAACCAACCCACACAACGCAGTAGGGTTACGCGAATAATATCGGTTTGGTTTGCTGGTATCTCATACTCTCTGAGCCCTTTAGTAACAACACACATACCTTTTTTATCATCATATTGCATTACCAAACTTTGCATTGGATAGAGTGCCGTTGGTGCTTCCGTCCAGTTTTCGTCTCGCCATATTTTCATGGCAGCTGGCTGATTTTCTCGTTGGATCAAACCAAAAGGTTGGTCTGCGAAATGAAACACCTGTTGAACTACCGTAGGGATCTCTACCTGGATTCGATGGTCTTCGACTGTATTATTGATCGTGATTTCGACATCTAACCATGCCTTATCATGAGGCAAAGAAAGTTTCATGATGGCAGTTAAATGCGCATTAGCTTGCTTTTCTTGGCGGGCCATCGCATTTTGAGGAACGGGTATCAGCCAATTAAGCATAAGCGAATCCATTAAAGGCGCCCTGATACAATCAAATTGCTCTAAATGGCCATCACTACTGATTAACCAATCATTTTCAGGTGGCGAATAGTTATAATTATCCCCTGCGTCCCCACCATCAATTAACCGAAGAATGTTCGGATAATGCTGTTGACTGCGTTTATCGGTTAGCGTCAACTGCCCTTGATGTATTTCGAGCTTCAACCATTCATTTTCTAATATATTCTCAGCCTGAATATAGGTAGGAGTGTCAAAGCCCGCATTTTCACCTTCAAGTAAATAAAAAGTCCGATAACCACAGGAAGGCAGGTCTTTCGCTTCAAGTAATATTTCACACTTCCGATACCATGTCGTTGTCGTACTATTTGCCAGTTCCTGTACGATCAATGACATATCTTGTTTTTCTTCGCGAATAAGTTGCCAGCGGCAAGGTCTTCCTGCATCGTCCTTAATACAAAATTGTTTTTCAGGTGTATAAAGTGTAATGCGAACCTGCGCATCTCTTTTATGTGGCAATGAATTGAAGATAATCACTTTTTTACCTTCTTGTGTCGCCTCTATCCCACGAGCAAGCATTTTCATATTCAGATCAAACAGTTGATTCGCACTTTCTAAGCCGTCTTTTAAGCGCGCTTTTACCATGCTATTAACACGGTCAGAGTTACACCCACCAATACTGTCGTGGGCGTGCGACTGCATCGCTTTGCGCCAAATATTATCAATCGCGGTTTGTGGATAAGGCAAACCAAGCCGCCAATTAATCGCTAAAAGTGGCTCGAGTTGTTGGCTAACAAATTGCTCTAACTGCGCATTTAATAATTTGATATCCACCCGTGTGGAAAAAATACCGCGGTGGACACGCATATATTTCGAGCTCAGTAATTCACCTTCGAATTCAGGTAATCCCGAACTATTAGCTTGAAGCGCATCAAAAAATGCACTAAAGCTACTTTTGACAAAATAATAGTCATTTTGTACTTTATTTAGCTGCTCAAGCATTCTAGGAACGGCATACTCAAATGGCGACTGGTCATTACCATTAGGTAACAATATCTGGTCCGAATGAGCAAACCGAGCCTGTTTTTCTAGGATTGCAGGCAAAACAGCTGACGCTTTTTCTGGGTTATCAGGCAGCCATTTCGCACAACCATACCCCCAAGGTAATACCGCCGTAGTGACTCGATGGCCTGACTGCGATTTCCAAATAAATTCACTACTGGCAACATCATGTTCACACCAGCCGCGCCATACCACCGCATGGTTAATGCCAAACTCTTGTAAAAACATTGGAAGTTGCGAACTTTGTCCAAATGAATCAGGCACATAACCTATTGGCATATAATTTTCCCATTGATCACAATCGGCTTTGCCCAATAATAAATTACGCGTAATGGATTCAGCTCCCACCACTAAAAAATCCGTTTGTGTATACCAAGGCCCAATAAGAATTCGACCTTGTTTAATTAATTTCTGTAAACAATCACGCCTTTCTGGTGCAACCTGTAAATAATCTTCCAACACTACAGTCTGTCCATCTAAGACAAATGGGCCAAGAGAAGGGTCTTCTTCTAAATGTTTTATTAAATCATTCATGAAATAATAAAGAACAATTTTTGAATCATTCTCAGTGAAATACCATTCACGATCCCAGTGCGTATGTTGAATTAAATGTACCGTTTTCATTTTATGACCTTAAAATATTTTTAGCAGAACAAACCCGCACGTTATTCACGCTAATTAACACAGCATAAGATTATTAAGATAAAGTTCTAATTAACGTCCGACTTTAAATTTAGGAATCGCCGTTTCTATTTTTTTAGTTTCTATCGTTTTATTTCCACGAAATATTAATAAAGAACCAACAGTGATAATTCCAGATCCTACAGCAACCGATAATATATATATCGGCCATTTATCTACGGCCAACCAGCCATAAAACCCTGAAATAGGCGCATGGTTTATCGCACCTAAACCAACTGCCATCGCCGCACCTGTTGCTGCACCAACTATATTAATAATAATAATTTTTGGATTTGCCAACGCAAATGGAATTGCACCCTCTGAAACACCAATTAACCCCATTAATGTCGACGCTTTGCCAGCCTCTCGTAATGACTCAGGAAAACGTTTTGCCCAAATTAACGTTGCTAAGCCAATGCCAATTGGGGGAATAATAATAGCCACTTGAGCCGCAGTATTTGGCTCATAAATTTCCGATGCTAATAATGCCATTGCAGTAGTTACAGCCGCTTTATTAACTGGCCCCCCAAGGTCAAATCCAACCATGGCACCAATAACGGCAGCAAGAATAATTTTGTTAGACCCCGACATTGATAAAAGCCATTGTTCCATACCATGATTAAGTGCCGCTAAAGGTGCACCAATCACAAATGCCATAATAATACAGGTGAGTAATGTACCCCCGACTGGTAAAATAAAAATAGGTCCTGCTGATGCAAGTGATTTGGGTAATTTCGTATATTTCGCTAATAAACGAACAATGTAACCCGCAATAAATCCTGCCGCTAATGCACCTAAAAACCCCGTCCCTAAATTGCTAGCCAATAGGCCGCCAACCATGCCTGGCGCTAGTCCGGGTTTATTCGCAATCGCAAAACTGATATAACCCGCAACAATGGGTAACATGAGTGATAACGCTAACCCACCAAAACCATCAAATTTATGAAGCATTTGCACCACAAAATTTGTCGCATCCTGATGGCTTGCATCCCAAATATTATCAATGCCATATAAAGATGCACCAATACGCGCTATCCCCATAATTACCGCACCAGCAATAACAAATGGCAGCATCCATGACACACCAGTCATAATGGCATTTTTAATTTCCGTACCAATACCTAATTTAGACGCACCATTAAACTGCCCCATTCTTCATTTCCTCCTCGATGGCATCAATAATTGCATCGCCATACTTAATTGGATCAGCAACGCTACATTCAAGCTTAATCATTCCATCAAATCGTTCCTTATTAATAACGGCGACATCAGCAGCCAAAATGACTGCATCTGCTCTTGCTAAGTCGTCACTGGTAATTTCATTTTCAATTCCCATACTCCCTTGGGTCTCAACTTTGATTTCATGACCGCGTTTTTTCCCTACGATATCCAATGCTTCCGCTGCCATGTAAGTATGAGCAACACCAGTAGGACAAGCAGCGACACAGATAATAAACATAACAACTCCTTAAAAATTTAATTCAGGTAATAAAAAAAGCACAATGGCGAAAACGCGCATTGTGCTTTTGAAAGACAATTAAAGTTAAATTAGCTATATTTCCAGGCGCACCACTAGAATGACGGCAAGTCATCATGTGACGTAAACTAGAAACAAGGAACAAAAATAGCAATTCGTAACGCTTACGAATATTCAGTGATATTAATGGCTTTACGTAATACTTTCTTTCTACTTTAACCGCACCGCTAGCAAATAATTCGGTATAAAGCGTCTGTGCACTCAGCCATAATTGCGACCAATTAACTGAAAAATCATTTTCTAATTGGTTAGGGTATTCGGATTCGTCTTTTTCTAAAGAGGTAACGGGAACAAACCAGCAAATTTTGCTCAATAAAGCCTTCATTTTGCTATCAAGTGACAGCAAAAATAAAATGCAGGTCTTAAAAAATGAAGCAAAATGTAAAGACATCGTGTTTCCCCTTTAGAAATTGGCATCATTCTAATCGTATAAAATAGAAAATTACTGTGATTCCACACTCATTTATTAAAATAAATATAAATTAAAACCGTCAAAACCTTATTAACGACCTTCGTTAATTAATAATAAATTGATTATTAATGACTTAGGTTAAATTATAAAACTATTTTTATTTTAAAAATATATTTTAGTAAAAAAAAGTAAAAGAATAAAAAACTGGAATTCCACAATAATATAAATTATTAATCTGGCTTCTTTATATTAATTCAAAAAAAGTATTTTTATGAATTTTTATATAGAATGCAATTCAACCGATTGGCTTAATTAAAAGGAATTTAATGAAATAAAAAATTTGAAAAACAACAAATTTAAGATAAATTAGAATAATGACGCATTGATTAACCTTAACTCACTAAATTTATATTGCTCAATAAGTGAAGATAATGCAATTCATCAAAAGTTGATAACATTTTCAATTTTATCAGCTCATTAGACCATTACAAACTCACGACTCTAAGCACGATGCTCAAACGAATCAGTGTATCTCAACCACTGAACAAAAAACTTATGGTGAAAAACAAACTCGGTTTAAACAGCAATCGTCAGTAATTTGTAAAAAAAACAACCAACCGCCGGTTCTTTGCCTTAAAGTTATTAGGCACTTTGCTTGATATCCATCATAAGAATGTAAAAACCGTCATTTTATCGCTTGCTGTATCGATTCAATTCGAGTTAAATTTAGAGTATTCATAGGATCTACGAACCTAGAAAACAAGTCATTACCCTCATGTAAAATTTGTTTTTCACATTGATAGGGAGAAAACGCAAGTTGCTACTGGCGTTCGAGTTGACTATCCCTATAATGTAGGTCAGCAACAATTCATTTCTAATTAGAATGTACTGATAGGAGTTTTAGCTATGGCTGTAACTAAACTGGTTTTAGTAAGACACGGTGAAAGTGAGTGGAACAAAGAGAACCGCTTCACAGGTTGGACTGACGTAGAACTGTCTGATAAAGGCCGCGAAGAAGCAAAAATTGCGGGCCAACTGCTAAAAGACGAAGGTTTTGTTTTTGATTTTGCTTACACTTCCGTTCTGAAACGCGCTATCCATACTTTATGGAACATCCTTGATCAAGTTGAACAATCATGGTTACCAGTCGAAAAAAAGCTGGAAATTAAATGAACGTCATTACGGTGCTCTGCAAGGTTTAGACAAATCAGAAACCGCAGCAAAATACGGTGACGAACAAGTTAAATTATGGCGTCGTGGCTTTGCCATCACACCACCTGACCTGACTAAAGATGATGAACGCTTCCCTGGCCACGACCCTCGCTATGCGAAACTGTCAGAAAACGAATTACCAGTCACTGAAAGCTTAGCAACAACAATTGAACGTGTTGTCCCTTATTGGGAAGAAGTGATCAAACCACGTGTCACCAGTGGTGAGAAAGTGATCATTGCCGCTCACGGTAACTCACTGCGTGCTTTAGTTAAACACTTAGACAACTTAAGTGAAGATGAAATTCTTGAATTAAATATCCCAACTGCGGTACCAATGGTTTATGAATTCGATGAAAACATGAAACCAATCAAACGTTACTACTTAGGTAACCAAGACGAAATTGCTGCTAAACAAGCTGCAGTTGCAAACCAAGGTAAAGCGAAGTAATTACTTACTTTATCTTGAATACGAGGGCTAAGCCATTTGCTTAGCCCTTTTTTATTATCTGAGATCCACTCTCTCTATAACAAAAAACGCAAACTGTTAGTGTTAGAAAGAGGAATAAGCGACTATCATAGGGAAAACACATTGAAAGGTTGATAAAACGACAAAATGAATAAATTTAATATTTACGTTTGGGTCGGGTTAGTACTTAGCGCCAGTATTTTAGGTTCACTGCTTTATATGATCCAAGGAGGAGAGTTAGTTGTTGATGGTTCGAATGGTGCAGCAAACGCTGAGCTAATGAAAACCTTAATGATTATTGCCTGTGTTAGTTTCCCAATACAGATCATCAGTATCATGGTAATGACATACAAACCAAGGCTCTCTATTGGTCTCACTATCATTAGTAGCCTTGCATTAATGCCAATTACCATTGTATTTGCTATGGGAATGATTTTTTCCGCAATCCGCTGGCGCTATCATCAATTGACTCCTTTTGATACGACTCTCAATATCAATTTTGACCAACAAGTCGCATTCAATAAACGTAATAACCGTATTTTAGTCGGCGCACTTGGTTTAATCAGTATCACTTTCATTATATTAAGCCAAAGTTTAGGGATGTTCCTGTTTGTTTTTACCATTTTTCTTGGTTACTTCGGCAAAAAAGCGGGAGATGGCGTTTATTTAGCCGTCAAAGATGCTCATTTATATATTCGCCCCAATATTTTTGCTCATTGTTACCGTATTCCCTTAAAAGATGTCACTTACGTGAAAGGTGAAAAAGGAAAAGTGTATTTCGATGTTCAGACCGACAATGAAGTATTGCAATTAACGGCAACGCCAGCGAATGCAACACCTGAAGAGAAAGCTAAGCTAATGGAGTTATTGAGTAAAATACAAAAATAGCTAGAGGATAATATTCTCTGCCAATAAATATATTGACAGAGAATTTTATTAATTAAATTTTACTATTAGTTGTATATAGCTGGGTGAATAATCTGTGTATGGCTGAGTGAATTAATTTGATGATCATTACTCACCCCAAAACTCATATCTGCTGGAGCAAAACCTGCCATAACAGAAACAAAGTTTTGAGTTCCAGCTTCTTGTTTTCTAATCGCCTCGTTGTACGCTCTCATCGTTGATTTAGTATGAGTTATACGAGACTCGAAAAAATCTCGGTTACTTATAGTATCGTTATATTTGGCTTCTATTTCTCTTACTTCCGTTAGAGATCCCTGAAGACACTTATCAAATATTTGTTTCTGATAACTTTTTGCCTTTGAATCATACAAATCAAACAATTTCTGATTACTGTTTAGTTCGCCAATATAATCCGAATAAAAAGCTTCTTTATCCGCAAGAAATTCCTTAATATTATTAACTAAAAAATGTACCTTATTACTTTCATACCTAGAGTTTTTAGCTAGTTCTGAAAATTCATTGCCAATTGACTTCAATTCATGAAATAGTTTATCATTCATTCCATCAGTATCAATAACATCGAATACATACTTTAAATAAGGCTCTTCTTTAACTAATTTACTTCCATGTTCACTTAATTCTTTAAGTAATGACTCTCTTTCATCAAGACTCTCAGAATTAATATATTTGATAATCATTTTATTGAAATCACTCATACTACTTATCTGCTTTAGTGTTCCATTAGCATAATTATTAACTTCTAGAATGTAATCTTGAATTTGCTGTAGTTGTTTTTCGCTAATCTCCCCCCCTATCTTTTATATCAGAAAAAATTTTAATGTATTTTTCTGTACTGTTACTCATTATATGATAATTTTTCTCTCCAGAATCAATATACATACCTAAATCATGTGAATTTATTCTCATATATATATTACGATTCAATTCAATTTTGATATTTTTTTCCATTTTATTTCCTTTAATTTCCACATTTATTTAATCATAACTAAATTTAACAAAATAACTTTCACTAAATTACACTTAATAAATTGATAAAATTAACCATAGATTCTAGAAAAGCACATTCGCTAGTAAAATTAAAAAATCATTCCATTAAATAAGCCTCTGAGAGCCAAATAAAACCTAACAACTAAGATAGTGAATAAAAAATATCACACTTCAATAATTAGGTTTAAAATCAATTTAACCCAACCTAATAAAATAAACAAATTTTTATTTAATATTTAAAAACACATGAATATTAAAAATAAAAATAATATATTTTACATGTATTGAAAATAGAGAACTTAATACTTATAAGTATATTAATATTAAAAAAGCCAATTCGATTATAGAATTGGCTTTTTATTTTAAAAAGAAGATATTTATTTCGTACGACGTGAAATCACTGCATCAGATAATTGACGTAAAACTTTTTCAGTATCATCCCAACCAATACATGCATCAGTGACACTTTTACCATAAACTAATGGCTCGCCCGATTCTAAGTTTTGGTTACCTTCAACAAGATTACTTTCAATCATAATCCCTGTAATTGAACGGTCACCTTGGCTGACTTGCTTGCAAACATCCGTTGCGACTTCCATTTGTTTTTCGAATTTCTTAGAGCTATTTGCATGGCTAAAGTCAATCATGATACTCGGTACAAGCCCTGCTTTTTCCAGCCCTTCACGTACTTCTTGTACATGTTTAGCACTGTAATTCGGCTCTTTACCACCACGCAAAATAATATGGCAGTCTGGGTTACCGCTCGTATTTACTATCGCAGAGTGGCCCCACTTGGTCACTGATAAGAAACAGTGGGCAGAACGCGCAGAGTTAATGGCATCAATTGCTACTTTAATCGTACCATCTGTACCGTTTTTAAAGCCAACAGGACAAGATAAACCTGACGCTAACTCACGGTGAATTTGTGATTCCGTCGTACGAGCACCGATGGCTCCCCAACTCATCAAATCTGCAACATATTGCGGGCTAATAACATCTAAGAATTCACCTGCAGTCGGTAAACCTTGATTATTAATTGTTAACAGCAATTCACGTGCAATACGCAAACCTTCGTTAATATCAAAGCTACAATCCATTTTAGGATCATTAATTAGCCCTTTCCAGCCCACTGTCGTGCGTGGTTTTTCAAAATACACACGCATTACGATTTCCAATGAACCCTTTAATTCCTCACGTAATTTACCTAAGCGCTCTGCGTACTCTAAAGCCGCTTTAGTGTCATGAATTGAGCAAGGGCCAATGACGACCACTAAACGGTCATCTTTACCGGCTAAAATATTGTGGATTGCCAGGCGTGCTTCATGAACGGTAAACGCAGCTTTATCGGTTGCTGGAAATTTTTCAAGCAGAGCAATTGGTGGTAATAATTCTTTTATTTGTTTTATTCTGACATCATCGTTCTGATAATTCATACCCGTATATCCAATGTTTATTATTTTTTACTGTAGTTGATTTACATGCCAAATTTATCCACGCTGGTTTCGCTCAAACAAGGCGCAGAGTAGACAGCTGGATTCCTTCGCTGCCCCCGAGAGGATAAAAGATAATTAGCATCGAAATTTTAATCTAACTGTTCAACAGACATCTGTAAACAGGCAAACGCTCGATAAAACTAAGGATTTATTAGTAACCAATTATAAAATGAGGTGATATGTTGAAATTTAGCACAATAAGTAGGCAAAAAAAGCATTTTACAGAGCAAATAATAACTAAAATAGCTAAACGACGATAATGTCACTTTAGCTACTTTAGGTGATTTTTTCTATCTAAGTTCGAGAAATGGGCAAAGAGCCATTTTCTTTTGCTGATTTTATCCAAAGTCTAGAGCCATTTAGAGCGATACCTAATAAAATTATATATTCTAAAGACATCGCATAAACACCTTGAATAAAGAAAATAACAATACTAATCACATTAATAATGACCCACAGTAGCCAGTTTTCTACATACTTACGCGTCATCAAGATCATTGCGACGACAGAAAGTATGGTCATTGCAGAATCCCAGAATGGGAATGCATCCGGTTCTATCGTAGGCATCGCAAGGTTGGCACCAAACAGATTTAACAACTCGACTGCCCATCTTGCTAGTACGCCAAATACTGCATCAATATTAAATGTGAGATAAATAATAGCAACGACTGAAATAACCAGTGTTATAGCCGCTTTTGGTAAGCTCAACCAACGAATTTTTAACTCTGCTTGCTGCGAACTGGTGACCCTACTCCATGCATACCAGCCATAAATATTGGCGACAAAGAAAAATATCTGTAGCAATAGATTTGCATATAGCTGAATTTGAAAGAAAATAACTGCAAACAGAGAAACGTTAATTAGCCCAAACAGATAATTAATCGTTTTTTCTAAGCTGGCAAGCAAGATACAAAGTAAGCCGGCAATGGTCCCCACGGCTTCAATGTAAGATAAATCATAAACTGAACCCCATAGCGGGATCTGCACTAACGTATTGGCTGTACTAAAGAAATCCATCCCAAAAATCCTTTATAAGTGATCGTTAATGTTGTATTGCTCAGTACTTCATTAAATTGAATTTATTATTTTAGACTCTCTGCAAAATCTAGCATCTTATTTAATGGTCGTAATGCTTTTTCTCGTAATATCTCACTGACATGAATTTGATGATCTTGCGTATTCCCTTCTAAAGCGTCAGCAATCGCTTTTAAGCCATTCATTGCCATCCAAGGGCAATGTGCACAAGTACGGCATGTAGCGCCCTCACCCGCTGTTGGAGCGATGTAAAGCGTCTTCTCGGGGCAAGCTTGCTGCATTTTGTAAAAAATACCTTTATCCGTCGCCACTATCATCGATGGGTTAGGTAAATTTTGTGCTGCTTTAATTAATTGACTTGTAGAACCAACCGCATCCGCTAGGTCGACAATCGCTTGGGGTGATTCAGGGTGCACCAATACCGCTGCTTCAGGGTATAGTGCTTTCATTTTTTCTAATGATTGCGTTTTAAATTCATCATGAACAATACAAGCCCCCTGCCAACACAGAATATCTGCCCCAGTTTGCTGTTGAACATAACGTCCGAGATGGCGGTCAGGAGCCCAAATAATTTTTTCACCTAAGCTGTCTAAGTGTTCAATCAATTCCACTGCCATACTTGAGGTCACAACCCAATCAGCCCGAGCTTTAACTGCTGCAGAGGTATTGGCATACACCACTACGGTTCTATCTGGGTGCTCATCACAAAAACGGATAAACTCCGCTTCAGGACAACCAATATCAAGGGAACATAGGGCTTCTAATGTCGGCATTAAGACTTGCTTTTCTGGGCTGAGAATTTTTGCAGTTTCGCCCATAAATTTCACCCCAGCAACAACCAAAGTTGATGCCGAATGCTTTGCACCAAAACGCGCCATTTCAAGAGAGTCTGCGACACAACCTCCCGTTTCTTCAGCCAATGCTTGAATTTCAGGGTCAGTATAGTAATGTGCAACGATCACCGCATTTTTTTCGACCAAAAGCGATTTGATCCGCTGCCGATAAAATGATTTTTCATCCGAGCTTAATCGTGTGGGTTTTGCTGGGAATGGATAAACTGACTGGTCAAAATCGATAAACACGCTCATTGGTTGCCTCTGTTTAGCAAAAAGCGATTTTAATAGTTAAACCAAGCTAAAAACCGCCTAAATTCACAATTTTGTTTTATATACTAAACACGATACGCTAATTTGCTCAATAAGTCTTCACTATTTTTACTTATCTAGCATCATTTCCTCCCCATTAGCGATTCTCCTCAAAGGATATACCCTGCATGAAAGCAAAAGTTGATTGCTCTTTGATTTATCAATAGATGGTGTTTAATTAAGAGGTTAACTTGTATATGTAATAAGGGTCGTACACGGTAATTTTATATCCCCCAATAATTCGGGTTGCGGGCAGGCGACAAGAAAAATAGACGGAGTGCATAGATAAGCTCTGTGGGTCGACGAGCGTAGTCACTTATACCTCAACGAAATGCCCTGCAACTTGAAGAGTCACGGGTATAAATGTCATGAAATAAAAAAGCTACAACCTGCCGACTTGTACTGTAGACAGGTATGATAAATCAAAGGAAAATATGCAACTAATATATTGGTATAGGTAGAAAAATGGATTCTATAATATTATTATGACTTACTATATTAGATAGAATTTTCTCTCTACTATAAAACCCTGAAATATTCTCGGTTAAATTTCCACTCTCAATATGTAATTCAGATTTTATTTTGTTTTCGTAACTAATAGCATCACCCTCTTTAGTACTATCGTGTATTAATTTATCACTCGACATATCCATTTTTTGCCTATACTCAGTAATAATTTCAAGTTCATCATTCTCAGCATTATTAATCTCTAATTCCTCATCCGATTGTTTATATTGCTGTAAACTTCCTATCGAATAAGATATATCACTTGCAGTGTATCTTAAATTAGCCAAGGAAGAGTGAAAAGTTAAAGTATATTCTTTAGCATCAGTGATCAACTGGCTAACCTTCGAGTCAAACGTGGATAACAATCTGTGTAATCTAGAACTAATGGATGGATAATTACGAATGCTTTCTGTCACATTGTCATAACACTCAGCGATATTTGGTGTAATGTTTTTTATCTCTTCTGGGTTTTCAATATAAAAGCGCAATTTATCTTGTAGTTGCTGATATTTATCTAGAGCATTCTTAACGGTATGAATATAAATTTTAACTCTATCAATATATATTTTAGATTGAATATATTCAACATATGTTAGTTTACTTTCCAACTTATAACTTTCGGCAAGGAATATACTCTCGTGTTCAGTTTCTATTTTTAATGTTTGTTCAGTTAATGTATCTAGTTCTACATGAAGTTCTTTTATATTTCCACTTATGGATTCATGATAATCTTTTAATTCCAAAAGATTATCATCTCGTTTTGATATACTTATTTTCATTTTAACTCCCTTTAAAAAAATAAATGATAATTTGATAAGAAATAAAATTCAAATTTTATTTTAATATATAATAAGGGAGACAATAATTTATAAATATAGTTACAGATAATAAAAAACAGCGTAAGTTCAGGGGACTTTCACAAAAAGTAAAATTTAAATTAAGTTTACATTAGTGATATCACCATGGTACTTTTTTCCGTCCCCATGTTTAACACAATGTGCTTTTCGCAATTAAGGCAATTTTGGTACTAACACAGCTTAAATTCTGTCACATCACCTATAAACGCTAACAATTTTCCCTCACTTCGAAAAAAACTTGGGCATTTAAGTAGTTTTTTGCGTCTGAAGCTTCGCTTTTCTGCCTCTTTATCGGTATCTTAGCCATCCTTACTTAATTCATTAGGTCAGTTATGGAATCACCTGCATTATTAATCAATAAAATTATTTCAGTTTCATTGCTCGATCCAAGAATTGAAGCTGTGGTATTAACCGGCTCTCGCGGGCGAGATCAACATGTTGATAGTTATTCCGATATTGATATCGAGCTGATCGGCCACGGTACATCTGAAATATTCAATCAGAAGTCTTGGATAAATCAGTTTGGTGGACCTATGGTTGCCCTTCATTTGCTAAATCTTGAAGAGGATGCCCCTGATTGGCCAACTTGCTTGGTGATCTTTGAAGAAGGCCGCAAAGTGGATTTCACTTTTGCTGAGCCTGAGCGATTATCTAAGATGAAGCAGCAAGGTTTAGATACGACATTTTCCCGTGGTTTTACTGTATTACTCGATAAAACAGGGATCACTGAAGGCTTACCTGAAAGTGCTAACCAACAAGTATTTGCTCCTCCTCAATTAACAATATCGCAATTCGCTGACGTTGTATCTGATTTTTGGCATGAAGCACATCAAGCTACCATTGCTTTAACACGAGATGAGTTGTGGGTCGCATGGTCAAGAAGTGCGGATATGAAACAGTATTTTTTAACGCTGCTAGAACGCCTTGTTTCTTTACAAGGTGGACATGTTTGGTATAAAGGACGCAACTACCATGAGTGGATGCCTAAACCTTATATCGAGGCATTGGAGGTTATTTTTAATTGTGGAACGGCTCAAAGCGCCGCATTGTCTCTTCAGTGTTTAATGCGCTGCTTTAAAGATGTAACTATTGAGCTCGCTAGCCTTCAAAGATTTGATAATATGCAGATTATGGCTGAGAAAATGCAAGAACTACTTATTGGTATTTTGCAGGATAACGCCTTACTTCCAGAAACTGGTGAAATAAGATAAATAAAGTACAGCAAAGGAATGCAGTGCTTTCATTGTCGAGATATAACTTGACGACTGAGTGTTTACTGAATTGGGAACTGAATGCTAAGGCTGGACTTGAGATGGTGGGTCGTGCAGGATTTAAATCCTTCGGATTTACCCTACGGGCTGAACCTGCAACCAGCTTATCGAGGTATGGCTTAACGATTGAGTATTTACTGAATTGGGAACTGAATGCTAAGGCTGGACTTGAGATGGTGGGCCGTGCAGGATTTAAATCCTTCGGATTTACCCTACGGGCTGAACCTGCAACCAGCTTATCGAGGTATGACTTAGCGACTGAATGTTTACTTGGATTGATATTGAGATGGTGGGTCGTGCAGGATTCGAACCTGCGACCAATTGATTAAAAGTCAACTGCTCTACCAACTGAGCTAACGACCCATCTTTGGGATTACTTAATTACTTGTTTGTGCAGGATTTTAAGTTCTTCGAACTTCCCCTTACGGGCCGAACCTGCAACCATCTTGTAAAACTTAAATATTCTACCGACTGAGCTAACGACCTATCTGGATTACTTCTTTTTGCTACTATAGGTTTTAGATGGTGGGTCGTGCAGGATTCGAACCTGCGACCAATTGATTAAAAGTCAACTGCTCTACCAACTGAGCTAACGACCCATCTGGATTACTTCTTTTTGCTACTATAGGTTTTAGATGGTGGGTCGTGCAGGATTCGAACCTGCGACCAATTGATTAAAAGTCAACTGCTCTACCGACTGAGCTAACGACCCATCTAAAAATCTTTTCTAACTAATCACAGTTCATTACCCTTCGGGTTGAACCTGCAACCAGCTTGTAAAACTCAAATATTCTACCGACTGAGCTAACGACCCATCTAAAACAATATTTCTAACTAAATTTCTTTTTGTCTTTCGAGATTCTTGGCTAACCGTATTCTCGTATCAACGGCGGCTTATATTACTGATTTCTGACGAGGGTGCAATGATTTTTTTTGCAAAAAAAGATTAAATGCACACTTATCATACTGATAACCCCGAAATATTCGGTAATATGGCTTCGGGGTTATAAATTAAAGTGTACTCAGCTTTTTTTCGGCTAATTTTGAACCAGCACTGTTTGGATATTGTTTCAACACCTGTTGGTAAACAGCTTTTGCTTTATCTTTCTGTCCCTTATCTTGCATGATCAGCCCAACTTTATATAAGGCTTCGCTGCTTTTTTGGGATTTAGGATATTGCTTAACTACAGTTGCGAAATAAAAAGCAGCATCGTCTTTGCTACCTTTATTGTAGTTTAACTGCCCCAACCAATAATTGGCGTTAGATTGATACCCAGACTTAGGATAGGCTTTAACAAAGCCTTGTAATGCCCCTATTGCCTGATCAATTTGAGCTTTGGATTTGCTTTCCATCGCTAATTTGACTGCAGCATTGTAATCATCTTTCTCATTCCCACCTGTATTAGCAGCTGCCGTAGGTGCCGTTGAGGAAGGTGATGCGTTTGATGCACTAGTGTCAGGTGTTGTTGCATCACCTGAAGTTGCTGAGTTTCCACCGCCTGCATTGTCTAATTGCATGTATAAATCTTTCTGGCGCTCAATGACTTGATTCAATTTGTATTCACTTTCTTGAATCTGACCACGTAACATGTCGATGTCGCGTTGGTTGTCAGCGAGTTGTTGTTGGATTTGATACATGATTTGACCTTGAGAGCTAACTGCTGTCTCAAGTTGGGTAAGGCGATCTGTTGTTGAACCAGATCCGACATTGTTGATTGGCGCTTGGGCAATAGCGGCCCAAGGGGCCGCTACGCCAACCAATAACGACAGACCGACTAGTAAGTGTCTGAAGTTACTGTTCATAATAGATAATTTCGCTTATCTATTAGTATGCAATGACTGCACGACGGTTTTTCGCGTAGTCTGCTTCAGTGTGACCTAACACAGCTGGTTTTTCTTTACCGTAAGAAACCAGTGAAACTTGGTCACCAGAAACACCTTTGCTTTGCAGGTACATTTTAACTGCATTAGCACGACGCTCGCCCAGCGCGATGTTGTATTCTGGAGTACCACGCTCATCCGCATGACCTTCAACAACAACACGTACAGATGGGTTGCTACGCAGGAATGCTGCGTGTGCATCTAACATTTCAGCGTATTCTGGAGATACGTTGTATTTGTCAAAGCCAAAGTAAACAGTGTTGTTTTGTTGCAGCTGTTCCATTTGCTGACGTGCCAGCTCTTCCGCAGACAGACCAGTGTTAGTTTGGTTAGTAGAAGTATCTACGCCATCTTGGTCATTGTTTTTGTTAGAGCTACAAGCTGCGACTGCCATGATTGGTAACGCGATCATCAGCCCTTTAAGCACTTTATTCAGTTGCATCGTTTTGATCCTTAATATTTTTGCCACACATTATTATTATGCATCACAGATACGGCGACCAGGCAGGGAATTTAACCTGTCCATCGGTAGCCGGAAGACGCGCTTTGAAACGCCCGTCGGTCGAAACTAGCTGCAATATAGTCCCCAAGCCTTGAGAGGAGCTATAAATTACCATAGTGCCGTTAGGTGCGATACTCGGCGTTTCATCTAGGAACGTTTTCGTTAAAAATTCAACGTTGTTCGTTGCCAGATCTTGTTTGGCGACATGTTGCTGACCGCCGCCGGAGCTGACCATCACTAAGAAAGTACCATCCGGGCTAACATCAGCATCCTGATTTTGTGATCCTTCCCAGGAAACACGTTCAGGGCTGCCACCATTAATATTCATTTTATAAATCTGCGGACGTCCCGCCTGATCTGAAGTATAGACTAAAGTTTGGCTATCTGGCATCCAGCTTGGTTCCGTATTGTTACTACGGCCATCTGTCACCTGACGAATTTGCCCACTCGCTAAGTCCATAACATATAAATTCAGGCTGCCTGTCTTAGACAGTGCAAATGCCAATTTTGTGCCATCTGGAGAGAATGCAGGTGCCCCATTATGACGTGGGAATGATGCTACCTGACGAACTGCTCCTGTTGATAACGTTTGAATGACAAGTGCTGAACTACCGCTTTCAAATGTAACATAAGCCAATTTCTCACCATCTGGTGACCATGCTGGCGACATCAAAGGTTCTGGTGAACGGTGAACCGTAAACTGGTTAAAACCGTCATAATCAGAAACTCGTAATTCATATGGATACTGACCGCCTTTGTTAACAACAATATAAGCAATGCGCGTACGGAATGCGCCACGAATACCTGTTAATTTTTCAAAGACTTCGTCACTTGCAGTATGCGCTGCATAACGTAACCATTCTTTGGTTACTTTATATTGGTTCTGAGATAAAACAGCACCTGGGTTAGCCGCAACATCAACTAACTGATAGCTAACGACAAAGCTACCATCTGCTGCTGGCTGTACCTGCCCCACAACAACAGCATTAATACCTAATGCTGTCCACGCTTCAGGAATCACTTCAGAAGCGGTACCAGGTTGTTGAGGCATGCGGCTTGGCTCGATAGGGTTAAATTTCCCGCTATTGCGTAAATCAGCGCCTACTAT
This sequence comes from Providencia rettgeri, assembly GCA_900455085.1. Lineage (NCBI taxonomy): Bacteria > Pseudomonadati > Pseudomonadota > Gammaproteobacteria > Enterobacterales > Morganellaceae > Providencia > Providencia rettgeri. Next base: position 3,299,040 of record UGTZ01000001.1, read on the forward strand.
TTGGCCGACTTCTTGTGGTGGTGCACCCGCACCTGACCATTTAAACGGCACTACGCCAATAGGTTGAGCTGAATTAACACCTTCAGTGATCTCAATACGTATTTCAGCCTGAGCCACTGTCGCCCATAGCATTAGGAACCCTAAAACTACTTTAAAAGCCTGCTTCATTCTTATCTCCCTTACTGCGGATTATTTACTACCGCAATAATTCGCTGAATTTTAACAAAGGTATAATAACAAAACTAGATACCACACAAACTATTTATGCTATTGCCTTAATAATATCAATACAGACTGCTCTGAGTTATTGAAAATCAAGGCTTAAACACAACTGTGCTACCCGCTTTATTAAACGTATCATAGACTTCTCTGCTCGGTGGCTTAGGCATCGTTGCAAGTTTTGCTGCTCGGATTGCTGCATCACAGAGTGCCGCGTCATTAGCTGGGCTATTTTTTGGTGTAATACTCACCAATAACCCATCAGGCGCAAGCTTCAATTGAAGTTCACAAGTACGTCCACGGAAAGTATCTGAATCATAAAACTTACTTTGGATAGCCGCTTTGACTTTACCGGCATAGCTGTCCACATCCGCATTGGAAGCGCCCGATTTTTTACCGCCACCTTTTCCAGCTGCGGCTTCACCACCTTGTTTGCTTGGGCCCGAGGCAGTTAAATCACCAAGCAAATCATCTACGGAAGCCGCGTTTTTAGCCGCTTCAGCTTTGGCTTTCGCCGCTTTTGCTTTAGCTTCTTTATCGGCTTTTTCTTTAGCTTCTTTATCCGCTTTAGCTTTCGCTTCTTTTTCAGCTTTTACTTTAGCTTCTTTATCGGCTTTTTCCTTGGCTTCTTTTTCCGCTTTTTCTTTAGCTTCTTTTTCAGCTTTGGCTTTAGCGGCTTCGGCTTCTTTCTGCGCTTGCGCCTCGGCCTTCGCCTTCTCAGCCGCTTGCTCTTTAATTAGCTTTTCTTTTTCAGCTTTCGCTTTTGCAGCAGCTTCTTCCGCTATTTTTTGCTCTTCCTTCGCTTTTTTAGCAGCGTCTAATGCTTTTTTCTGTTGTTCCTCAGCTTGCTTTTGTTGCTCAGCTGTATCACGTTCAGTTTTAATACGCTCTTCTTCAAGCTGCTGAAGACGCTTTTGTTCCTTTTCTTGCTGTTCTCTAAGCTCAGCCTCTTGCTTTTGTTCTTGCTCTTTGCGCTCTTTTGCCGCTTGTCTGACGTTATTTTGCTGTCTTTTGCATTTCTTCATACTGCTCAACAACCACGCCAGGGTCAACCATCACCGCATCGATGACAGTTCCCTCTTCCCCGCCACCACCAAGTTTGACGACGGAAACTAAAGAGCCTATAACAATCAAACCAATCAATAGGACGTGCAATACGATTGACATCACTAACGATCGGTTTAAGTTATCTTTTTTCTCTTTTGTCTTTCCCACTCTGGTATCCAAAAAAAGAATTGTGACTTATTCAAACGACAATAACCCAGCCTAAATAGGCTGAGTCATCAAGCCAACCGATTTTATCCCTGCGCTGTGTAATATATTCAGCGCCTTAATCACTTCTTCGTAAGGGACTTCTTTTGCACCACCAATCAAGAAAATTGCTTTTGGATTTTTCTCTAATTGAGATTTCGCCTCTGCAGCAATTTGCTCTGGTGGCAGCAATTCTAAAACCTCACCATCAAGGCGCATGTTATATTGGCCAACCCCCGACACTTCTAAAATAATCGGTGGGTTATCACTTGATGATACGGTTTGTGTATCTGTTGCATCCGGCAATTCAACTTCCACACTTTGAGAAATAATCGGTGCTGTTGCCATAAATATGAGCAACAGTACCAACAATACGTCCAGTAATGGAACAATGTTGATTTCGGATTTCAGCTCACGTCTGCGACTTGTGCGCGCCATTCGCTTATCTCCCCGTCTTATTTCTTATCAGCAGAGAAGGCTTGACGATGCAAGATGGCTAAAAACTCTTCCATAAAGTTATCGTAGTTTTGCTCTAATTTGCTGACACGTAAGTTCAAACGGTTAAATGCCATAACTGCTGGGATCGCTGCAAACAAACCAATTGCGGTTGCAATCAGCGCTTCAGCAATACCCGGTGCAACCATTTGTAATGTTGCTTGTTTTACCGCTCCCAATGCAATAAACGCATGCATAATCCCCCAAACAGTACCAAATAAACCAATATATGGGCTAATTGAACCAACAGTACCTAAAAATGGGATATGTGCTTCAACTGATTCGAGTTCACGATTCATTGAAATACGCATTGCACGGGAAGCTCCCGTCACTACTGCATCTGGCGCATGAATATTCGCTTGGTGTAAACGAACGAACTCTTTAAAACCAGAATGGAAAATTTGTTCGGCACCACTCAATTCATCACGGCGAGCTTGGCTTTCTTTATATAAGCGCGATAGCTCAATACCTGACCAGAACTTATCTTCAAATGCTTCAGCCTCACGAGTTGCCGCATTTAAAATTTTCGTTCTTTGAATAATGATCGCCCATGATGCGATAGAAAAACCGATCAAAACGAACATAATGAGCTGAACCAAAAGGCTCGCTTTAAGGAATAAATCCAGGATATTCATGTCAGTCACTGTTTAAACTCCGCGACAATAGACTTAGGAAGCGCAATTGGCTTCATTTTTGATGTGTCCACACAAGCAATAAGGGCATTTGCCCCACAAAGCAGGTTACCTTGCGAATCAACTAACCTTTGCTGAAAAGTTAATGAAGCACGTTTCATTTCAATAATTTGTGTTTCAACTTCCAGCAGGTCATCCAGCTTCGCCCCTTTGACAAAATCAATTGTCATGCTTCGCACAACGAAACCAAGGTTCTCAGCAAGCATACTTTGTTGATTGATACCTTTATTTCGCAGCATTTCAGTTCTTGCTCGCTCAAAAAAGGCTAAATAGCGTGCATGATAAACAACACCGCCCGCATCTGTATCTTCATAATACACGCGAACAGGCCAGCGAAATAACATAACAATCACTCCGTCTTAGGTTAAATTAATTAACGGTGCCACTATACGCAAGACAGTGCCAGTTTGGAATCACTTTGAAAGTAAAGATATCAAAAATAATTATGGGTCCATTGACCCATAATTAGCAATTAGAATTATCTAAAGACCTGAAAAAGTCCCCAAATAAGAATGATGGCAGCAGGCAATGGATGAAAAATTGCACGAAAGATAACTTTTTTAGGTTTAAAACCCACACCAAAAATCATCGCGGTACACGTTGCCCATATTAACAGCAGCCCTTGCCATATTTGAAATGAACTGGTTTTTGCAGCAAATAGGGTTGGATCCCACATGACTGCACCTGCAGTAACTAAAGCTAAAATAAGGATAAGGGCCCTTATCGGCCCCTTATCCAATAGCTGATAGGTTTTATCCACCAGCATTTTTATTACTCACCATCTTTAGCGGCTTTAGAGTCTTCAGAGTGCTCTAACGCTAATGCTGCAATCACTGCAAAACTACAAGCTAACAGCGTGCCGAGGATCCAGGCGAAATACCACATAGTTATGCTCCTTAATACAGTGAATGCTTGTTGCCTTCGATGAAGTTTTTGTCCAAACGACCGAACATTTTGTAGTAACACCATGCGGTGTATGCCAGTACGATTGGTACAAAGATAATAGCAACAACAGTCATTACTTGCAGTGTGAACAAGCTAGATGTTGCATCCCACATGGTCAAACTTGCGTTTGGCATGATGCTTGAAGGCATGATGAATGGGAACATTGCTACACCACAGGTTAAAATGATACAAGCGATGGTTAATGAAGAACTCACAAACGCCAAACCATTTTTGTCTGCTTTACTAAACAGCATTGTCACTAACGGCAGTGCTACACCCAGAGCAGGCAACGCCCACAGGATTGGGTAAGTATTGAAGTTAGTTAACCAAGCACCAGATTCAACGGCAACAGTTTTGTTTAGTGGGTTAGATACGCTTAATGTATCGATAGTTGAAGTAACAACATAACCATCAATACCCATCACTAACCAAACACCTGCGCCTGCGAAAGCCACTAAGGTGACTAATGCACAGATATAAGTTGCTTTACGAACACGTAAGTACAGTTCACCAGTGGTACGCATTTGCAAATAAGTTGCACCTTGCGTCACAATCATCATTAAGCCGACAACACCCGCTAACAGACCATATGGGTTTAGCAGACCAAACAGGTTACCTGTATAAGTTAGGTACTGCTGGTTATCGATTTGCAGTGGAACACCTAATAACAGGTTACCAAACGCAACACCGATAACTAATGGTGGAACGAAACCACCAATAAACAGACCCCAGTCCCACATGTTACGCCATTTTGGGTTCTCCAGTTTTGAACGGTAGTCGAAACCAACCGGACGGAAGAACAATGCAGCTAATACCAAAATCATAGCAACATAGAAACCAGAGAATGCCGCAGCATAAACTTGTGGCCATGCAGCGAACATTGCACCACCCGCAGTGATTAACCAAACTTGGTTACCATCCCAGTGCGGTGCAACAGCATTAATCATGATACGGCGTTCAGTATCTGTTTTACCTAAAATAGGTAATAAGAAGCCAACGCCCATGTCAAAGCCATCTGTGACAGCAAACCCAATCAGTAATACACCGATAAGGATCCACCACACAAATCGAAGAACTTCATAATCAAACATAAGTGGACTCCTATTTACTGAACGTCGTGTGCAGAAGTGTTTTTCTGTTCAAAGTGATAACGACCGGTTTTCAGGCTACTTGGCCCTTTACGAGCGAATTTGAACATTAAGAACATTTCAGCAATTAAGAACAGTGTGTACAGACCACAGATCAATACCATAGAGAAGATCAGGTCATGAGTCGTCAAGTTAGAGTGTGCAACCGAAACAGGTAACACTTCACCAATTGCCCATGGCTGACGACCATACTCTGCAACGAACCAACCTGACTCAATTGCAATCCATGGTAGTGGAATACCGAGCAGTGCAATACGCAGCAACAGTTTATTTTGACCAATACGGTTACGAACTACTGACAGGAATGCCCAGCCAATAATTAACAGTAACAGGAAGCCAACACCAACCATGATACGGAATGCCCAGAACAGAGGCCCAACGTTAGGAATACTATCTTTCACTGCTTTTTGGATTTGAGCTTCAGTTGCATCAACAACATTTGGTGCATATTGTTTTAACAGCAGACCATACCCAAGATCTTTTTTGCTTGCTTCAAATGCTGCACGCAATTCAGGATCTTGTTACCTGCAAGAAGTTCTTGTAACTGACCATATGCAATCATACCGTTACGAATGCGAACTTCATGTTGTTTCATTAGGTCTTTCAGACCTAAAACAGGAGTGTCAACCGAGCGGGTTGCAATGATACCCATCGCCCAAGGAATCGAGATCGCAAATTTATTTTCTTGTTTCTCGGTATCTGGCCAAGCGATTAAGTTAAACGCGGCAGGAGGAGCATGAGTTTCCCACTCAGCTTCAACCGCTGCAAGTTTAGTTTTTTGCACGTCACCCATTTCGTAACCTGATTCATCACCAAGAACGATAACAGATAGAACCGCTGCAATACCAAAACTTGCTGCAATTGCAAAAGAACGCTTAGCAAAAGCAACATCACGACCTTTAAGCAGGTAGTAAGAGCTAATACCTAAGATAAACATTGCACCGGTACAATAACCCGCAGCAACTGTGTGGACGAACTTAACTTGTGCAACTGGGTTCAAGACTAGCTCAGAGAAGCTAACCATTTCCATACGCATAGTTTCAAAGTTGAAATCAGCAGCGATTGGGTTTTGCATCCAACCATTCGCAACCAAAATCCACAGAGCAGAGAAGTTAGAACCTAAAGCAACTAACCATGTTACAGCAAGGTGTTGTTTTTTGCTTAAACGATCCCAACCAAAGAAGAATAAACCGACAAAGGTAGATTCTAAGAAGAACGCCATCAGACCTTCGATTGCAAGAGGCGCACCGAAGATATCTCCAACGTAGTGAGCGTAGTAAGACCAGTTAGTACCGAATTGGAACTCCATGGTCAAACCCGTTGCAACACCTAGGGCAAAGTTAATACCGAATAACTTACCCCAGAACTTAGTCATATCTTTATAAATTTGCTTGCCTGACAGTACATATACCGTTTCCATGATCGCAAGCAAAAACGCCATACCTAGCGTTAATGGTACGAACAGAAAGTGATACATCGCAGTTAAGGCAAACTGTAATCGTGACAGTTCGACAATATCAAACATCTTGACTCCTTGCTCCTAGCAGGAAGACACCGACTTGCGGCAACCCAGCTTCCAGTTTTTAATACTTAGAAAGCCTCTTAACTACCAGCAAAAAATGCCTCAAAACAACAAATAATTAACAAAATTAAAAGAACGAACATTACTATAATAATAGTACGCCTATCTTCACACACAATAAACTTCTTTTACGTGACTCAGATTTGAATTCTGAATTTACATCAATAATTATACCCTTTAATAGAAAATCGAGTATTTGATCGAGCACCAATTTAAGCAATTTAAGCAAATAAAGCCAGAGGCAATGAATTGATTTACGTCAATTTTTTTCCTATTGTTAATTGCTATACCTGCCAGTCAATTAATGGTTATTTACTTGTTAAAATGCTGTTATTGATAATGACATAAATGTTCTTAATTTTTCCAAAGATTAACAAAAAATATAATCTATGAATTAAAGCCTCGAAAAAAGAATATTTAATTTGTAATAGTATCTTATTTTAAACTTATTATGAATTTTATTAATATAGCCTTTTTTATCAAAAAACGGTTATATTGGCTTAATTGAATTATCGTCAATATTATAAAATTGACATGTCGCAATTTTGCTATTTTTTGCACAAAATGCGACTAACTCCCCCCTTCCTCGCCTAATTGGCATTTTATTACCCATTTTCCTTCATATAACCCTTTAGTCCGCATTTTTAAGTATAGACATACTTTTCATAAAACCGCATAACCATACAAAAATTGTTTGAAACATTTTTGCAAGGTATAAAAAAACCCGCGCTCACATGAGCACGGGCTTTCGTCTCTTACTCTTGCTAGTTACCTAGCGAATTACTTATTTGTTCAACAGTGATTTTACTGCATCACCGATGTCTGCAAGGCTACGAACGGTTTTCACACCAGCCGCTTCTAATGCAGCAAATTTCTCATCAGCTGTGCCTTTACCGCCTGCGATGATTGCACCTGCGTGGCCCATACGTTTGCCTTTTGGTGCAGTTACACCTGCGATGTAACCGACAACAGGTTTAGTGACGTGCTCTTTAATATAAGCCGCTGCTTCTTCTTCTGCGTTACCACCGATTTCACCGATCATGACGATAGCTTCAGTTTGTGGATCCGCTTGGAATAATTTCAGGATATCAATAAAGTTTGAACCGGGGATTGGGTCACCACCGATACCAACACACGTTGATTGACCTAAGCCTGCATCTGTTGTTTGTTTAACAGCTTCATAAGTCAACGTACCTGAACGCGAAACGATACCGACTTTACCTGGCATATGGATATGACCAGGTTGGATACCAATCTTACATTCACCCGGAGTGATAACACCTGGGCAGTTAGGACCAATCATACGAACGCCTGCTTCGTCTAATTTCACTTTAACTGTCAGCATATCCAACGTTGGGATACCTTCAGTGATGGTGATAATCAGTTTAATGCCTGCATCGATAGCTTCTAAGATAGAATCTTTACAAAATGGTGCTGGAACATAAATAACAGAGGCTGTTGCACCCGTAGCTTCTACAGCTTCACGAACGGTGTTAAATACAGGTAAACCTAAGTGTACAGTGCCACCTTTACCTGGAGTCACACCACCCACCATTTGCGTGCCATAAGCAATCGCTTGTTCTGAGTGGAATGTACCTTGGCCACCTGTGAAACCTTGGCAAATTACTTTGGTGTTTTTATCGATTAAAATAGACATTATTTAGCCTCCGCTGCTGCTACTGCTTTCTTAGCTGCATCTGTCAGGCTGTTCGCAGCGATAATATTCAAGCCGCTGTCTGCCAGTTTTTTAGCACCTAACTCTGCATTGTTACCTTCTAAACGCACAACTACTGGTACATTTACGCCAACTTCTTCAACTGCACCAATGATGCCGTCTGCAATCAGGTCGCAGCGAACGATACCACCAAAGATGTTAACAAAAACTGCTTTCACGTTTTCATCAGAAAGAATGATTTTAAATGCTTCAGTTACACGCTCTTTTGTCGCGCCGCCGCCAACATCTAAGAAGTTAGCTGGTGCACCACCGTGCAGCTTAACGATGTCCATGGTACCCATTGCAAGGCCCGCACCGTTAACCATACAGCCGATATTGCCATCTAACGCAACGTAGTTCAGTTCCCACTGAGCGGCTTGTGCTTCACGTGCATCTTCTTGTGATTCATCACGCAGTTCACGAATTTCTGGTTGGCGATATAACGCGTTGCTATCGATACCTAATTTACCATCTAAACAAACTAAATCACCCGCAGTACTAATAACCAGTGGATTGATTTCAGCTAATGCTAAATCGCGTTCTAGGAATAATGTTGCCAGACCCATGAAAATTTTCGCGAATTGGCTAACTTGTTTGCCGGTTAAGCCTAATTTGAATGCTAATTCACGGCCTTGGAAAGGCATTGGGCCAGTCAGTGGGTCGATAATCGCTTTGTGAATTAACTCTGGAGTCTCTTCTGCTACTTTCTCGATTTCCACGCCACCTTCGGTAGATGCCATGAATACAACGCGACGAGTGCTACGGTCTACAACCGCACCTAAATAGAGTTCTTTAGCAATATCAGTTGCCGTTTCAACCAGAATTTGGTTAACAGGCTGGCCATTTGCATCAGTTTGATAGGTAACTAAGTTTTTACCTAACCAATGTTCTGCAAATGCTTTCACTTCATTGATATCACTAGTGACTTTTACGCCGCCAGCTTTACCACGTCCACCTGCGTGAACTTGGCATTTAATTACCCATGGGCCGTCACCAATTTTTTTAGCAGCATCGACGGTTTCAGCGACTGATGAACAGGCATAACCTGTCGGTGCAGGCATCCCATAACGTGCAAACAACTGTTTTGCCTGGTACTCGTGTAAATTCATGATGTTCTATCCATAATTGAGTCTGAAGAGGCGTTTATTCGCCTCCTGCAATTGTTACTGATTTAGCAACCCGCGAACGGGCTGCATCGGTTACTTCAGACCGGACAAGTTGTACCCTGCCCTGTTATGTTGCTATACGTCCAGCAGTAAACGAGTTGGATCTTCCAGCATATCTTTGATAGCGACTAAGAAGCCAACTGACTCACTACCATCGATTAAACGGTGGTCGTAAGACAGTGCTAAATACATCATAGGAAGAATCTCTACCTTACCATTTACAGCCATAGGGCGGTCTTTAATCGCATGCATGCCTAAAATCGCGCTCTGTGGTGGGTTAATGATAGGTGTAGACATCAGAGAACCGAATACGCCACCATTAGTGATAGTGAAGTTACCGCCACTTAAGTCTTCAACAGTTAATTTACCATCACGACCTTTGACAGCCAGTTCTTTAATTTCTTCTCGATATCAGCCATGCTCATTGCATCGACATCACGTAGAACAGGCGTTACAAGACCACGTGGTGTTGAAACTGCAATACTAATATCGAAATAGTTATGGTAAACCACATCATCGCCATCGATAGAAGCATTCACTTCTGGGTAGCGTTTCAGTGCTTCAACAGCAGCTTTCACATAGAAAGACATAAAGCCTAAACGAACACCATGACGTTTTTCGAATACTTCGCCATATTGTTTACGTAAGTCTTTGATTGGTTGCATATTGACTTCGTTAAACGTCGTCAACATTGCAGTGGTGTTTTTCGCTTCTAACAGACGCTCTGCGATACGTTTACGTAAACGCGTCATTGGAACACGTTTTTCGCTACGATGCGCTAAAGGCGCTTGTGGCGCTTCTGGTGCTTTCGCCGCAGGTGCCGCAGATTTATTTGCCGCTAAATGTTTTTCAACATCTTCACGCGTTAAACGTCCACCAACGCCAGTCCCTTTGATATCCGCAGGGTTTAAATCGTGCTCTGCAATTAAACGGCGAATAGCTGGGGTCAGCGCATCGTTGCTTTCTGTTTCTAGACTTGCAGTTTGACGTTGTGCAGGTGTTGATTCTTGTGCTTCTTTCACTTCAGCAGGGATACCAGTGCTGTCGCCTAAACGAATGCGCCCCAGTAATTGCTTAGATAATACCGTTGCACCTTCATCTTCAACGATAGCTTCTAATACACCCGCTTCGCTTGCAGGAACTTCTAATACGACTTTATCTGTTTCGATCTCAACCAGTACTTCATCACGCTGAACACTGTCACCTGGTTTTTTATGCCATGTGGCAACCGTAGCATCTGCAACGGACTCAGGAAGATCGGGAACAAGAATTTCTACGCTACTCATTTTCTATCCTTTAATTATTCAATGTTCAAAGCGTCATTAACCAGGGCTTTTTGTTGTTCCTGGTGTACGGACGTATAGCCAACTGCTGGAGATGAAGAAGCAGCTCGACCTGCATAACGTAAAGTTGCCCCTGCTGGGATAGCTTCACGGAAGTTATGTTGACTGCAATACCAAGCACCTTGGTTTAATGGCTCTTCTTGACACCATACAAAGTCTTTTACATCAGTAAATTGCGCCAACGCTTTTTGAATGTCTTCGTGTGGGAACGGATATAGCTGTTCGATACGCACGATAGCCACGTCAGTTTGTTCATTTTTACGACGTTGTTCTAACAGATCGTAATAGACTTTCCCTGAACACATAACGACGCGTTTCACATTTTTCGGATTGATTTCATCGATTTCACCGATAACTGGCTCAAATGTACCATTTGCCAATTCTTCCATGCTAGAGACCGCTAATGGGTGACGTAGCAGAGATTTTGGTGACATCACAATCAGAGGACGACGCATGCCACGTAAGGCTTGGCGACGTAACATGTGGTAAACCTGAGCAGGTGTTGACGGAACACACACTTGCATGTTTTGGTCAGCACACAGTTGCAAGTAACGCTCTAAACGTGCAGATGAGTGCTCTGGACCCTGACCTTCATAACCATGAGGCAGTAACATGACCAGACCACACATACGACCCCATTTTTGCTCACCTGAGCTAATGAATTGGTCGATAACCACTTGAGCACAGTTAGCGAAGTCACCAAATTGTGCTTCCCAGATAGTCAATGCACGAGGTTCTGTGGTTGCATAACCATATTCGAATGCTAATACGGCATTTTCAGTCAGAACAGAGTCCCAAACATTAAACACGCCTTGGCCGTTATGAATATTTTGCAGTGGAACATAAACTGAACCATTCGTTTGGTTGTGGACCACTGCATGACGGTGGAAGAATGTACCACGGCCCGCATCTTCACCCGATAAACGAACAGGAATACCTTCATCAACCAATGTTGCGTACGCTAAAGTTTCAGCTGCACCCCAGTCGAGAAGCTTTTCACCTTTCGCCATTTCGGCACGGTCTGCATAAATTTTCTCAACACGAGATTGCGCAACCACGCCCTCTGGAATGGTACTAACTTTAGTTGCCAGTTCAGTTAAGCGTTTAATATCAACGGTTGATTTATATGATGCATCCCATTCATGGTTTAAATATGGAGCCCATGTGTATGAATTCAGGCCCATTTCACGGTACTCTTCAACCACACAGTTACCTGCATCTAGCGCATCGCGATACAGATTGACCATTTCAGTGACATCATTAGCACTTAACACATTTTCTGCAATTAAACGGTCTGCATAAATTTTACGTGGTGTTGGGTGCTGCTTGATTTTTTGATACATCACTGGCTGAGTTGCACTTGGCTCATCCGCTTCGTTATGGCCATGGCGGCGATAACATACTAAATCAATCATAACATCGCGTTTGAACGTGTTACGGAAATCCAGTGCCAAACGAGTTACAAATGCCACTGCTTCAGGGTCATCTGCATTCACGTGGAAAATTGGTGCCTGCACCATCTTCACGATATCTGTACAGTATTCTGTAGAACGGGTGTCTTTCGGGTTAGAAGTGGTAAAACCAATTTGATTGTTAATTACGATACGCACCGTACCGCCGACTTCATAACCACGTGCTTGTGACATATTCAACGTTTCTTGCACAACACCTTGGCCAGTTACTGCGGAGTCACCGTGAATAGTAATAGGCAGAACCATGTTGCTACGGCCTTCATCTAAACGGTCACGACGAGCACGTACTGAACCAATAACCACAGGGCTAACAATCTCAAGGTGAGATGGGTTAAATGCTAATGCTAAGTGAACACGAGAACCTGCGGTTTCAAAGTCAGAAGAAAAACCTTGGTGATATTTAACGTCACCCGCACTAGAGTGATCTTTATGTTTACCCGCGAATTCATCAAATAATTCGCCCGGTTTTTTACCTAAGATATTAACTAAAACGTTTAAACGACCACGGTGAGCCATACCTAAAACAACTTCACGGGTATCTTGCTTGCCTGCGTGGTGGATTAAATCTTTCAGCATTGGGATCAGTGAATCACCACCTTCCAATGAGAAACGCTTGGCGCCTGGGAATTTAGCCCCAATGTAACGCTCAAGCCCTTCAGCCGCGGTTAATTCAGCTAAGAAGCGTTTTTTCTCTTCTACTGAGAAGATCTTAGAAACGTCAACAGACTCAAGACGTTGTTGGATCCAACGTTTTTCTTCTGTATTCGTGATATGCATATATTCAGCACCGATAGAACCGCAATAAATACGTTTCAGGTGCTCATATAGCTCACTAAGCTTCATGGTTTCTTTGCCAATAGCAAATGAACCCACGTTGAATGTTTCGTTGAAGTCTTCTTTCGTCAGGTTGTGGAATGCTGGGTCTAAATCTGGAACAGATTCACGTTTCCAAAGACCTAACGGGTCAAGATTCGCATTTTGGTGCCCGCGGAAGCGGAACGCATTGATTAATTGCAAAACTTTAACTTGTTTTGCGTCGATAGCTGGATCGCTAACAGAGGTGTGATAACGTGTAGAGTCTTTTGCTAAGCGACGGAAGTAATCGCGCGCTTGGGAGTGGAATTGTTCGCCGCTAGTGCCTAATGCTGCACCAGGGAGTTGCTCAAAAATTGCTTTCCACTCGGCATCGACAGAGTTAGGGTCAGTCAGATAATCTTCATAGAGCTGTTCTATATAAGTCTGGTTCGCGCCTGCCAGAAAGCTTGAATCCAGCCAGTCCTTCATTACGCCGTTCTGCATTGTGATCCCTTAAGCTTTTAAAGCTTTAGTTTTCGCCGTGGTTAACTAATCGCCGCATTTAAGCGACCTCGATAAAGGTTCTCTTGGACGTGCTTTATGCATGTTCTCTCTTTGGGAGGCCCTTTATCAGTAAGGGTTTCCCTTTTAAGGAACCTTTAAAAACTGGCTGCGGTTTTTAAAGGCCCCTATGCTTGGGCTGTCGTCTTCATCTTTTGCAGTTGGCTATTTTTTCTACTTTTTACTGTTACTTTCTTTGCTTTCACTTTTTTACGCTTTTGTAATGACAACGTTTTAATAAATACTACTTTTTATGGGTGACAATGTTACTTTCTGATGCTCATTGTTGGTATTTCGTTTTCGCGCTTTTGTGAGCTTCCGCGCATTAAAATCATGTCATTGTTTTTACTTTACGCGTTTCTTTTAACTTATGTTTTTATTTTGTGCTATTTCCATTTTAACCCACAGCACCTGAGCACTGCGGGTTAAATATTCATCATTAAGCGCTATGTTTTAGTAACATAGATTTAATATGACCAATAGCTTTCGTTGGATTTAGTCCTTTAGGGCATACATTGACACAATTCATGATGCTATGACAGCGGAAGACACTAAAAGCGTCGTTCAGATCATCTAATCGTGAATCGGTTTCAGTATCACGGCTATCAATTAAGAAGCGATACGCTGCCAACAAGCCTGCAGGCCCGATAAACTTGTCCGGATTCCACCAGAAAGATGGGCAAGAAGTCGAACAACAAGCACACAAAATACACTCATATAAACCATCGAGTTTTTCACGTTGTGCAGGAGTTTGTAAATTCTCACGCGCCGGTGGATTCTTGTTATCATTAATGAGATATGGACGAATTTTTTTCGTATTGGGTATAGAATTGAGTCATGTCGATAATCAGGTCACGCACAACAGGCAGACCCGGCAATGGACGAATGACAATTTTCTTCCCACCACGGATTAAAGCAGATAATGGCGTAATACATGCCAACCCGTTTTTACCGTTCATGTTCAGACCATCAGAACCACACACCCCTTCACGACAAGAACGGCGGAAGGATAATGTTGGATCTTGCTCTTTGATTTGGATTAACGCATCCAGCAACATCATGTCACGCCCTTCAGGAACTTCTAGCGTGTAATCTTGCATATGTGGTGCGTTGTCCACATCAGGATTGTAGCGATAAATCGAAAATTGTAATTTCATAGTTTATTTCTCCGCAACTGGATTAACACCACGCATTAGTAGGTACGAATTTTCGGTGGGAAGGCTTCACGCAGTTTTGGCTGCATGTTGACTTCACGACGCGTCATCGTTTCAGATTGCGGTAAATATAATGAGTGACATAACCAATTCGCATCGTCTCGCTCTGGGTAGTCAAAGCGGCTATGCGCACCACGACTTTCTGTACGGAAGTTTGCAGCTTGAGCAGTTGCATAAGCCGTTTCCATCAGGTTATCCAGTTCTAAACATTCGATACGCTGAGTATTAAATTCAGTCGAGGTATCATCAAGACGCGCATTTTGTAGACGTTCACGAATCACTTTCAGCTCTTCTAAGCCTTTCGCCATCGCATCACCTTCACGGAATACCGAGAAGTTATGCTGCATACAGGTTTGCAGTGCTTTACGGATTTCAGTTGGGTCTTCGCCAGTACGAGCACCTTCCCAACGGTTAAAGCGAGTCATCGCTGCATCGATATCAGATTCAGACGCATCACGCATTGAACCTTGTTCCATGATGGACTCTTTCAAATGCAGACCCGCTGAACGACCAAATACGACTAAGTCGAGAAGTGAGTTACCGCCTAAACGGTTAGCGCCATGTACAGATACACAGGCAATTTCACCGACAGCAAACAGACCCGGAATAACTTCATCTTCGCCGTTTTCATTATAACGAATAGCTTGACCAGTGACTTTAGTCGGAATACCGCCCATCATGTAGTGACAAGTAGGAATAACTGGAATTGGCTCTTTGATTGGGTCAACGTGAGCAAAGGTGCGAGATAACTCAAGAATACCCGGTAAACGTGATTCCAGAACTTCTTTTCCTAAGTGATCCAGTTTCAGTTTGGCATGTGGGCCCCATGGACCATCACAACCACGACCTTCACGGATTTCAATCATGATAGAACGTGCGACAACATCACGACCCGCAAGGTCTTTTGCGTTCGGCGCATAGCGCTCCATGAAGCGTTCACCGTCTTTGTTCAACAGATAACCACCTTCACCACGGCAGCCTTCAGTCACGAGAACACCCGCACCTGCGATACCTGTTGGGTGGAATTGCCACATTTCCATATCTTGTAGTGGAACACCTGCGCGAGCAGCCATCCCTACGCCATCACCCGTATTGATGTGTGCGTTAGTAGTTGATTGGTAAATACGACCAGCACCACCGGTTGCTAAAATAGTGGCTTTCGCTTTGAAATAAACCAGCTCACCTGTTTCCATACAAATTGCAGTACAACCTACGATATCACCATCTTGGTTTTTAACTAAATCAAGGGCATACCATTCAGAAAAAATGGTGGTGTGGTTTTTTAAGTTCTGCTGATACAAAGTATGTAACAGTGCGTGGCCAGTACGGTCAGCCGCAGCTGCAGTACGTGCAGCTTGCTCACCACCGAAGTTTTTAGACTGACCACCAAATGGACGTTGATAAATACTTCCGTCATCAAGACGAGAGAATGGCAACCCCATATGCTCTAATTCGAGGATAGCTTCTGGCCCTGTTTTACACATATATTCAATAGCATCTTGGTCACCGATGTAGTCGGAACCTTTCACGGTATCGTACATATGCCATTCCCAGTTATCAGGGTGAGTATTACCTAAAGCAACAGTAATACCGCCTTGTGCTGATACAGTATGAGAACGGGTTGGGAAGACTTTTGACAGAAGCGCGCAAGATAGGCCCATCTGTGAAATTTGTAATGCGGCACGCATACCTGCGCCACCCGCACCGATAACGATAGCGTCAAACTCTCTGATTGGCAGATTCATTTATGCACCCCACACAACAATTGTTCCGTAAATTAAATAAGCCAACAGACCTACAACGATAGCCAGCTGCAATACTAAACGAATTGCTAAAGGTTTAACGTAGTCAGTCAGCACTTGCCACATGCCAATCCACGCATGGACAAGAATCGAGAACAAGGTGAGGATTGTGAATACTTTCGTCACAGAAGAGGCGAAAAAGCCACGCCAGACTTCATAGGTAATGTCGTTAATAGCAACAAAACCAACAATGTAGAGTACGTAGAGTGCGATGACAATCGCAGAACCACGGATTAATAGCCAGTCCTGAATACCAGTACGGCCTAAAGCTGAAGCATTACTTACCATACTAAAATCCCCGCCAGAATTGCTAAAATCACGGTAATGACAAATGTAATTTTTGCAGATGAGTTACCAGCAGCAAGCGTTTCATCAACACAACCGAAATCCATTAGCATATGACGAATACCACCACAGATGTGGTAAGCCAAAGCAGTCAAGATGCCCCAAAGAATGAACTTAGCAAAAAAGCCAGTCATTATTTCAGACGCGTATTGAAAACCTTCTGGAGAGGAGAGAGATGTCCCTAACAACCAAAGCAGAATACCAACTGCGATGAGAGTAATGACGCCAGAGACACGGTGCAAGATCGAAGATATTGCAGTGATCGGGAAGTGAATCGTCTGCAAATCAAGGTTGACAGGTCTTTGTTTTTTCACAATTTTGCCCACACAGCTCTTTATTATTTTCCATCCTCCGGACCTGGGGTGGAAATCAGACAGCGACAGGGGTACAAAATGCAACTTAACACAAACTCTAATCCATCATGTTTAAATAAAGTTGCATACTGATCACGCTGGGAACTCCTACTACAGGGTAATCCGGAGACCTGCCGCTAGTATAAAGTCTTCACAATGCCATTACAATTCCCACACAAAATGTTTGGAGACATTTAGCCCGAACAGTGAGAAGGATCACGATTTAAACATTTTGTATAAATGTGCTTATCTTATTTGACAATGATTCAACATTTATCTTACATATAGGTCTGGCAGAATTATCTTAACGGTGCTGTTTACCCTTCATCGGAAAAGAAAAAACGTGAATGTTGCAATGTTAAATACTCTTCAATTTGAACTATGATGGGTATTAATAACAAAAGTTATGAAAGTTGTTCCTCTTACCACAAATAATGATATTGTAGGGAAAACAACAAAAAGAACATAACATCTACACACTCATAAACAACCTAATTACATTGTCGTCGGTCTCAGATTTCAGGTTTTATGTGATAGCGAGCTGATTTCCAAAGCATACCGGTAGAACAATGCACGAAGACACAGTATAACGCTGAGCTTCTGGGTTGTTGGGTGTCGATTATCAAGCGCTAAGGAGACCGTAATGGCTGATAACAAAGCTAAGCTAACGACTGGTAGTAAGGGTGATATTGACCTAGATATTTTAAGCCCAACGATTGGTCAAGACGTTATCGATGTCCGAACTTTAGGTTCTAAAGGGTTCTTTACCTACGACCCTGGTTTTACTTCTACTGCATCCTGTGAATCAAAAATCACCTATATCGATGGTGATCAAGGCATTCTGTTGCACCGTGGTTTCCCTATCGATCAACTCGCCACTGAAGCCTCTTATCTCGAAGTTTGTTATATCCTGCTATACGGTGAAGCACCGACTCAAGAACAATATGACGTATTTAAAAATACGGTGACTCGCCATACAATGATCCATGAGCAAATTACACGCATGCTTAATGGTTTCCGCCGTGACTCACACCCGATGGCCGTTTTATGTGGTGTTACGGGGGCATTAGCCGCGTTCTATCACGATGCGTTGGATGTTAACAACCCACGTCACCGTGAAATTACGGCTTATCGCCTGCTGTCAAAAATGCCAACAGTTGCAGCGATGTGTTACAAATATTCAATTGGCCAACCTTTTGTTTATCCACGTAATGACCTGTCATACGCGGGTAATTTCTTGCATATGATGTTCTCTACACCCTGTGAAGAATACACGGTTAATCCTGTTTTAGAGCGCGCAATGGATCGTATTTTAATTCTGCACGCTGACCACGAGCAAAATGCCTCAACATCTACAGTTCGTACTGCGGGTTCATCTGGTGCAAACCCATTTGCTTGTATCGCAGCGGGTATTGCATCACTGTGGGGGCCTGCTCATGGTGGTGCTAACGAAGCTTGCTTGCGTATGTTGGAAGAAATCCAAACCGTTGAGCACATCCCTGCATTTATCGAGCGCGCTAAAGACAAAAATGACTCTTTCCGCTTAATGGGCTTCGGCCACCGTGTTTATAAAAACCATGACCCACGTGCAACAGTAATGCGTGAAACTTGCCATGAAGTTCTAAACGAACTTGGCCTGAATGACAGTTTGCTGGAAGTCGCAATGGAGCTGGAACGTATCGCATTAAACGACCCGTACTTCATTGAGAAAAAACTGTACCCGAACGTTGACTTCTATTCTGGTATCATATTGAAAGCAATGGGTATTCCATCTTCAATGTTTACTGTTATTTTTGCCATTGCACGTACTATTGGCTGGATTGCACATTGGAATGAAATGCACGATGACGGCTTGAAAATTGCTCGCCCTCGTCAGTTGTACACGGGTTATGATAAACGTGAATTCAACTCAGAATTAGCAAAAAAATAATATTTAATTAAATCTACCCCTACACATGCTAAGGCCTCGAATTTTCGGGGCTTTTTTCATTTTTGTTTACCGAAGTTGTTTAACTTACTGTTGTTGATATTCCCTTGGTGTCATCCCACTCATTTTACGGAAAAAACTAATAAATGCGCTATCGCTTGTTAGACCAAGTTCTTGAGTAATATAGTGATAGGGTTTTTCTTGTGCGAGTAATTCAATCGCTTTAATGTAACGCCATTGTTGACGCCATGCTTGATAATTCATTCCTGTTTCTTTAAAAAAAATCCGGGTAATCGTCTTCTCACTCGCCCCAACAGTTTGTGCTAATTGGTTTAAATTTGGAGGTAATTGTTCGATATCAACCCCTTTAAAACGCCTATCTTGCGGTAATGGTAGCAGTGTTGGCTCTAAAGTTGCACTTTGTAACTCATCGATAAATACGGGCAATAAATTAGCTAAATTCCCTTGTTGCCAATCACTATCAAATGGCGCAATCTCAATACGCTCAAGTACTTCTCTCAATAAGGATGAAATACTTAATATCATCACTTCATTCCCTATTCTGTCAGCGTATTCTTGCGCTAAATAAACCGAACGGTAACCCACTGATGCCCGCATTTGAGCCCGATGAAGAACAAATGGTGGGATCCAAGCCACTCTTCCCGGAGGAAGTAAAGACAAACGATTTTCCAGTGAAATTCGTATACATCCTTGTTGTGTAAAAAGAAGTTGTCCCATTTCATGTTTATGAAAGCCAGAGTCATGCTGCCCCATTTTTGCTGCAATTCCCAATACTGGTGCGGGGTACCAGTGAGTTTGAAATTCATCTGTTTGATTTAGCCAAGCCATAATGTCTCTTTTTTGATATTTATAGTCTTTATTATTGTAATAAGACAATAAAAATAACACTAAACTGCCTGCCATTGAATCGTTGTATCTAATTAGACCCTTTATTTTTAGTAGATTGGCAGGAAAAAAAGTATGAAACACCCTCTTTCATTATGGCTTGCTGTTGCCTTGATGATGTTTCCACAAATTGTGGAAACTATATACAGCCCCGCACTCACTGATATCGCTAGTGCTTTCTCAGTAAATGCGGAACAAGCTTCACAAACGCTGTCGCTTTATTTCTTTGCTTTTGCATTAGGCGTGGTGTTTTGGGGGCGCATGTGTGACACCTTAGGGCGCCGCCCGACGATTCTGGCGGGTTTATTGATATATGGTATTGCATCTATTGGCGCGTTATTTGTCACACATTTTTATTTATTATTACTAATGAGAATGTTGTCAGCCTTTGGCGCTGCCGTAGGTTCAATTGGTACACAAACCGCCATGCGCGATAGCTACCAAGGCCATGAATTAGCGAAAGTTTTTTCTATTATGGGCGTTGCTTTGGCTGTCAGCCCCGCTTTAGGGATGTTATCTGGTGCTGGACTCGTTAATTTTGGTGGTTATCAAACCGTTTTTATCGGCTTAGCGATTTTAGCTGTGGTGCTTTTTCTCTGGTCAATCTGTCGTTTACCCGAGACCAAGCCTAAAACCGTGACTCATATCTCATTTATTAAGACATTTTTACGCATGATCGCAGATAAAGAAATTGTTAGGAATGTGATCTTGATAGCATTTTTCAACATTAATTTATTTAGCTATTACCAGCTGGCACCATTCAGTTTTGAACGATTAATGCTCACTCAACAACAGTTTGGATTAACTGGGATTTTATTAGCACTTGGAGTCGGTTTAGGTTCGATATCAAATCGCTATTTATTGGCTAAAAAACACACATCCGAACAACTTGTTAAGCTTGCCAGCCTCATTTCATTGGTGAGTGGTTGTTTAGTTTTTGTGCTAATGGATTCAATTTGGTTT
Organism: Providencia rettgeri; assembly: GCA_900455085.1. Lineage (NCBI taxonomy): Bacteria > Pseudomonadati > Pseudomonadota > Gammaproteobacteria > Enterobacterales > Morganellaceae > Providencia > Providencia rettgeri. The sequence continues at coordinate 3,319,933 of UGTZ01000001.1, forward strand.
ATTTTACCCGTTATTGGCATTGTTATTGGTTATGGAATTGCGATCCCGAACATACTTGCCCATGCATTAAACCGTTATGGTGAGCAAAAAGGCACCGCCGGCGCCATTTTAGGGTTATTTTACTACATCGGGCTCGCCATTGGTTTGATGGTTGCAGGTTGGAGCCAGCACTTAGGTTTAGTGTTAACTATTTCAAGTGCAGTATTAGTTTTCGCATCGTTAAAATACCGAACCCAATAGCTATTTTTATCTTTATTATCAATAGATTATCAATATTCTAAGTATTTCGAATCACCGCTAGGCGGCAAAAGAGTGAAGCCCTAGGAGCATATATAAGTATATGACTAGGGTTCGTGAATGCAGCCAACAACGCTTTGATGTAAAAGGCGGCAAAAATTTAATTCTCTAAATAGTTCGAGTTGTGGCTAGGCGGCGAATAAGGGTATCTTGGGGAGCATACAAAAGTATGTGACCCAAGTAGCCGAGTGAAGCCAACACAGCCACAGTTCGAAATATGACGAGAATTTAGGCAGGGTTATCGATATCGATAAACTCCGCATCTAACCCATGTTCATCTACAAGCCACTGAGTCAGCGCTTTAATCCCATAACGTTCCGTTGCGTGATGCCCTGCACTGTAGAAATGGATCCCCATTTCCCTTGCTATATGAATGGTTTGTTCAGAAACTTCCCCTGTTACAAAGGCATCTACACCAAATTCAGCCGCTTGTAGGATGAAGCCTTGCCCTCCCCCCTGTACACCATGCGATTTGACGAATTTCTTCTTTTGCATTATCACCACAATGTAAGACTTTACGACCAAGGCGAGTTTCTAAACGAGACGTTAACTCTGAAGGAGTAATCGGTTGATCAAAAAAACCAAATGGCATTAATGGGTCGATTTGGCCATTTACCTGCACCCCCATAATATAGGCAAGCTGGGTATTATTACCTAATTGATGATGTGCATCTAATGGGAGGTGATAACCATACAGGTTGATATCATTCGCTAATAATGTTTTTAAGCGATTTCTCTTCATTCCTTTGATAATGGCGGGCTCATTTTTCCAAAAATAACCATGATGAACAATGATGGCATCGGCTTTCTTTTCAACGGCAACATCCAATAATGCTTGGCAAGCTGTCACACCTGTGATGATTTTATGTACATGTGGCCGCCCTTCAACTTGCAATCCATTCGGTGCAAAATCTTGGAACTCACTAACTTTCAATTCGTCATTAATGATTTCTTCTAATCTTAAGTTATGCATTATATTGTCCTTTTTACTGCACAGCTAAACGGTTTATCCATCAGTTTGAACGTAATTCACTGATAATCAATAAGCATAAACGGAAACATGATTTTTTTCTGTGTTATTTGAAGTATATAGAATAAAAATAGGCGGGATTAAAAACAAAACCCCCACAATTCAATATTGCAGGGGTTATTACTCACCATTAAGCACTAAATTAACGATGGCCTTCTAGGGTTGTTTCTGAACGTTCTAGCCAAACAGGTTTATCACTGGTTTTTGCCCAAACCTTATGTAAATGACTATAAAACTTTGCTCTTTTTGGATAAAAAACCATAACCGGAAACGCAATAATGCCAGCCGTTACAGCAGCAGTGCGGCGTGCAAGTACCTGATTACGGGAATATTCGCGATATGTGGACATCGGTATCCTCCTTCAGTTGCCACTTTATTTGTCGATTCCAGCTTTGCTCTATCATTCCCCATTAACATACATATCCCATTAACACAGTAGTAAAGAGCGACTAAAACCGGACAGATAATATGAAATATATTGACTGTAGATAGGATATCGCAAATTGTGTAATAAAACTACTCATCTGACCACTCAATCTGTAAATTTTTCTAAAAAATCTGCTCATTTCGTATTTTTATTACATTTTTTAACCAATTAATGTTTTAATTATACACTTTAATCACAATAATTTAACAAATAAGGCCATACGCCGCTTTCTCTATTAAGCACTCTCTTTTTGCTAAATAAACAGCCATTTTTATACTTTTTTTACACCCTACCCGTGCTTTTTATCAGCTTCTTTACAACGAACTCTTTAGCCTTATCACATGGAAATAATAAGGAGAAAATACTGTGTCATTACTTTCCATTATTGGGGCAGTTCTCGTTGTTTTACTGCTGACGTATCTGATTTATGCCCTGCTTAACGCGGAGGATTTCTGATATGACTACCACCACATTGCTATTTTTAGGTAGTTTTTTACTGATCTTATTCATCTTAGCAAAGCCTTTAGGCAATGGTATTTCTCGGTTAATCGACAATGATATACCTCGTCGGTTAGCAAGCAGTGAGTCCCTACTTTGGCGTTTAACCGGAGTCAAACAGCCAGGAAGAGACATGGCTGAGATGAATTGGCAACAATATGCCTTAGCGATTGTATTATTTAATCTTTTAGGTTTTATTTTATTATTCGTTATTTTAATCTGCCAAGGCCGTTTGCCCCTTAACCCTCAACACTTTGAAGGGATGAGCTGGGATTTAGCCTTTAATACCGCCGTTAGTTTCATTACTAATACTAACTGGCAAGCTTATAGCGGCGAAAATACATTAAGTTATTTGAGCCAAATGGCAGGATTGACGGTACAAAACTTCCTTTCCGCGGCGACAGGTATTGCCGTTGCTTTCGCAATTATTCGCGCTTTTTCACACCATGGTAGTAAAACTGTCGGTAATGCGTGGTTAGATATTTACCGAATTACGGTGTATTTACTCTTTCCTTTAGCGATTATTTTTGCATTATTTTTTGTCAGCCAAGGTGTTATCCAAAATTTTTCCAGTTATTTACTTATTCACCCTTTAGATAACAGTGAACAGCTACTGCCGATGGGGCCAGTAGCTTCCCAAGAAGCGATAAAATTGCTCGGCACCAATGGTGGCGGCTTCTTTGGTGCTAACTCATCACATCCTTTTGAAAACCCAACCGCACTGAGTAATTTTGTACAAATGTTTGCTATTTTCCTGATCCCTACTGCACTTTGCTTTTCTTTTGGTCGTGCAGTTGGTAACAACAAGCAAGGCCGTACTTTACTCTGGGTTATGGGGATCGTTTTTGTGGTTGCTGCCATTGTCGTAGTTAAAGCAGAGTATGTGGGGAACCCATTTTTAACAGACTTACACGCAACAAGTACCGCCAATATGGAAGGAAAAGAGAGCCGATTTGGGATTGTTGGTTCCGCTTTGTTTGCAGTCGTCACCACTGCCGCATCTTGCGGAGCAGTTAACGCCATGCATGACTCCTTTACCGCAATGGGCGGAATGGTACCGATGTGGTTAATGCAAATTGGTGAAGTGGTCTTTGGTGGCGTTGGTTCCGGCTTATACGGTATGTTGCTGTTTGTGCTACTCGCTGTCTTCCTTGCTGGACTTATGATTGGTCGTACGCCTGAATACCTCGGTAAAAAAATCGAAGTTCGAGAAATGAAAATGGTGGCACTGGCGATTTTAGTCACCCCAACCTTAGTGCTACTTGGTACCACTCTTTCATTAATAACCGAAGCGGGCCGTGCAGGAATTTTAAACCCTGGAGCGCATGGGTTTAGTGAAGTGTTATACGCCTTTTCTTCTGCGGCTAATAATAACGGTAGCGCTTTTGCTGGGCTCAGCGCTAACACTCCGTTTTACAATGTGCTACTTGCCATTACGATGTTTATAGGCCGCTTTGGTGTCATTCTTCCTGTCTTGGCTATCGCAGGTTCCATGGCCAATAAGAAACCCCAAGCCAAAAGCCATGCCACATTGCCGACAACTGGCCCATTATTTATTGGCTTACTGGTTTTCACCATACTTCTCATTGGCGCACTGACCTTTGTACCCGCTCTTGCATTAGGCCCTATCGCTGAGCAATTACACATTGGTTTTGCCGGATAATGAGGAAAAAAAATGAAAAACAAACAAACTAAATTATTCAATAATCAATTAATTAAACAATCCATTATTGAATCTATCAAAAAATGTACACCACAAGCACAATGGCGTAACCCAGTCATGTTTGTAGTTTTTATTGGCAGTATTATCACCACGTTACTCTGGTTAGCGATGGTAACGGGTTACACACAAGGCAGTGCTTGGTTCAGCGGAATGATCACCCTTTGGCTGTGGTTCACGGTTATTTTTGCCAACTTTGCAGAAGCGCTTGCTGAAGGGCGAAGTAAAGCACAAGCTCAAAGCTTAAAAGGCGTAAAGCAACAAAGTAGCGCAACGCGGCTAGCGTCTGCCTCATTGGAGGCGAACCAAGATATCGTGAGTTCAGATCAGTTACGTAAAGGCGATATTGTGTTGATCCGTGCCGGAGAAACCATTCCTTGCGATGGCGAAGTCATCGAAGGTGGTGCTTCCGTGGATGAAAGTGCCATCACGGGGGAATCCGCTCCCGTGATCCGCGAATCTGGTGGTGATTTCTCTTCAGTGACAGGCGGAACTCGCGTACTTTCCGATTGGCTGATAGTCGAGTGTACCGTCAATCCCGGTGAAACCTTCTTAGATAGAATGATTTCCATGGTTGAAGGCGCACAACGCCGTAAAACCCCCAATGAAATCGCGCTCACTATTTTATTAACTGCACTGACTATTATCTTTGTGTTAGTTTGTGCCACCTTGTACCCATTCACCGTTTTTGCCGCAGAGCATGCAGGCGCAGGCAGTGCCGTTTCTATTTTAGTGTTAATAGCGTTATTAGTGTGCTTAATTCCAACAACCATCGGTGGCTTACTTTCATCTATTGGTGTGGCAGGGATGAGCCGCATGCTAGGAGCAAATGTAATTGCCACCAGCGGCCGTGCTGTAGAGGCAGCAGGTGATGTCGACGTTCTATTACTTGATAAAACGGGGACCATTACACTGGGAAACCGCCAAGCCTCTGAATTTTTACCGCTAACAGGTATTACAGAGCAGCAACTGGCGGATGCCGCACAACTATCGTCTTTAGCGGATGAAACCCCAGAAGGACGCAGTATTGTGGTCTTGGCAAAACAAAAATTTAATTTACGTGAAAGAGATATCATGCCCTGAATGCAACTTTTGTTCCTTTCTCCGCAATGACACGTATGAGTGGTGTCAATATTGGCGAGCGAATGATCCGCAAGGGCTCTGCGGATGCCATCCGCCGTTATATCGAAGCCAATCACAGTAAATTTCCTGTCGAAGCGGATCAACTGGTCGAAAAAGTGGCCCATTTAGGCGGAACGCCACTAGTGGTGGTTGATAATAAAACGGTTTTAGGTGTCGTAGCATTAAAAGATATCGTCAAAGGGGGCATGAAAGAACGCTTCGCCCAAATGCGTAGTATGGGCATCAAAACGGTGATGATCACCGGAGATAACCATTTAACAGCAGCCGCAATTGCAGCCGAAGCAGGCGTCGATGATTTTCTTGCAGAAGCGACACCAGAAGCCAAACTGGCGTTGATCCGCCAATATCAATCTGAGGGTCGCTTAGTTGCTATGACCGGTGACGGCACCAACGATGCGCCAGCACTCGCGCAAGCGGATGTCGCAGTCGCAATGAACTCAGGTACCCAAGCCGCAAAAGAAGCCGGTAACATGGTGGATTTAGACTCCAACCCAACCAAACTGATTGAAGTGGTGCATATTGGTAAACAAATGCTAATGACCCGTGGCTCATTAACCACCTTCAGTATTGCTAATGATATTGCTAAATATTTTGCCATTATCCCTGCCGCTTTTGCAGTGACTTGGCCACAGCTAAATGCATTAAATATTATGCAATTACACTCACCTGCATCCGCTATCCTCTCTGCGGTTATCTTTAACGCATTGATTATTATCTTCTTGATTCCCCTCGCCATTAAAGGGGTCAACTATCGCCCAATGAGCTCTCAATCATTATTGCAACGTAATTTAGGCATTTATGGCTTAGGCGGGTTAATTGTGCCATTTGTTGGGATCAAACTGATTGATCTGCTTATTAGTCTCTTTGGAATATAAGGAATTGATTATGAATATGATCCGTTCGTCGATGGTTATATTATTTATACTCACCATTTTTACAGGTATTGCTTACCCATTAATGGTGACTGGCCTCGCTAATATTTTTTTTCCATGGCAGGCTCACGGTTCTTTACTCACACAAGATGAGCGCATTGTTGGTTCTGCCTTAATCGGGCAAAATGTGGGTAATATTCGCTATTTTCACGGTCGCCCCTCAGCAACTGTCGATATCCCCTACAATACCTTAGCTTCTGGTGGAAGTAATTTGGCTGTCAGTAACCCATTATTACAACAAACGATGGCAGAGCGTAGCGAACAACTGCGCGCAGAGAACCCCGATGCAGGTAATGCCATCCCAGTAGATTTACTCACGTCTTCCGCCAGTGGCTTAGACCCCAATATTTCTATTGATGCAGCGTTATACCAAGCTCCACGTATTGCAAAAAGCAGGCAAATTCCATTAGATACAGTAAAATCATTGATAGAAACGCATACTGAACAGGCATTGTTGCCCTTTTTAGGTGAACCCGTCATTAATGTGCTAAAACTGAACTTAGCACTTGATGAATATCAACAACAAATAAACAGTCAAACTCACTAGGGGCTGTGATGGACAATCAAGAACCTATTCGCCCTAACCCTGATGAACTCTTGGTCAAAGCCAATGAAATTGGGCGTGGCAAATTAAAGATTTTTTTCGGTGCCTGTGCTGGTGTTGGAAAAACGTATGCCATGCTGCAAGAAGCACAGAGACTCAGAGCTCAAGGGCTAGATGTGCTGATTGGCGTAGTAGAAACCCATGAAAGAGAAGAAACGGCCGCGCTACTTGACGGCCTTTCTCTGTTGCCACCTAGGCGCATAACTCATCACGGTCGCCGCCTAAATGGTTTCGATATTGACGCAGCAATTGCTAGACATCCAGCCATAATTTTAATGGATGAATTAGCATTTAGTAACCCCCATGGCAGCCGCCACCCTAAACGTTGGCAAGATGTCGAAGAACTCCTTGATGCCGGAATTGACGTACTGACAACCATCAACGTTCAACACATTGAAAGCCTGAATGACATCGTGGGAAGTATTACAGGTATTCGCGTACGAGAAACAGTTCCAGATCATATTTTTGATGCAGCTGATGAGGTGGTATTAGTAGATCTTCCTCCTGACGACCTACGACAACGCCTTAAAGAAGGCAAAGTGTATATACCGGGGCAAGCCGAACGCGCTATTGAGCATTTTTTCCGCAAAGGAAATTTAATTGCACTGCGTGAGCTGGCTCTTCGGCGTACTGCTGACCGGGTTGATGACCAGATGCGTGAATTTCGTGATGGTAAAGGCCAAGCCCCCGTATGGCACACTCGCGATGGGCTCTTGCTATGCATTGGCCATAATACCGGAAATGAAAAATTAGTCCGTACCGCCGCACGACTTGCTGCAAAATTCGGTAGTGTCTGGCATGCTGTTTATGTTGAAACTCCCTCACTTCATCAGCTACCTGAAACCCAGCGTAGAGCTATCTTAAAAGCGTTGCGTCTTGCTCAAGACTTAGGTGCAGAAACAGCAACTTTATCCGACCCTTCGGAAGAAAAAGCGATATTACGTTATGCCCGAGAACATAATTTAGGGAAGATATTGATTGGTCGGCGTAATAAAGTAAACAAATGGTTTAAGCTCAATTTACGTCCCGGTTTTGCCGATCGTCTTGGTAAGCTCGGCCCTGATCTGGATTTAGTGATCGTCGCACTTGAAGAGAAAAGTGAGTGGGACAAAGAACCAGAAAGAAAGCCGTTCTCTGAAAAATGGCGATCGGATATGAATGGCTATTTAATGGCTATTGTGATGTGTGCTGCTATCACCTTATTTTCGCGCACCTTTTTATTGGCCCTCGATAAAGCCAACCTCGTGACACTCTATCTATTAGGTGTCGTGTTAATCGCATTATTTTATGGCCGACGCCCCTCTGTCTTCGCCGCTCTGGTCAACGTGATCAGTTTTGACCTGTTCTTTGTTCAACCCCATTTCTCCCTTGCTATCATGGATATGCAATATTTAGTCACGTTTACAGTGATGCTAATTGTGGGGGTTGTTGTGGGGAATTTAACTGCAGGTATGCGCTACCAAGCTCGTATCGCTCGGTATCGAGAGCAGCGAACACGTCACCTATATGAAATGACAAAAGAATTAGGACAAGCTATCACGACTGATGATATTGGGAGAACTGGGTACCATTTCCTTAATAATGCATTTCAAGCCAAAAGCTGCTTACTGCTCCCCGATGAAAACGACCAGTTATCACTATTAAAATGTGAAGGCCACAGTGAAATGCTGATTGATAAAGCCATTGCTAAATGGTGTTTTGATAAGCGGCAACCCGCCGGTGCTGGTACGGATACACTACCAAGCGTTCCCTATCAATTGCAACCTATCACCACTGCCGATCAAACCCTTGCCGTTCTTGCCATTGAACCAAGAAACATGCGCCAGTTATTGATCCCAGAACAGCAACGCATGCTGCAAACCTTTACAGGACTGATTGCGAGTGCTTTTGCACGTCTGCAGCTGACAAAACAAGCTGAATCAGCCAAATTAGATATTGAACGAGAACAACTAAGAAACTCCTTACTTGCCGCACTGTCTCATGACCTAAAAACACCGCTCACCGTTTTATTCGGCCAAACCGAAATCTTAATGTTGAATTTGTCTGCGGAAAAATCACCACTAACAGAACAAGTGAACCAAATGCGCCAGCAAGTACTTAGCACTTCGCGCTTGGTGAATAATTTACTGGATATGGCTCGCTTACAATCTGGCAGTATTCAGCCCAATTTAGCGTGGGAATCACTGCAAGAAATTACCAGTAGTGCTGTTAGAACCTTAGATTACACCTTACACAGCCATCCTTTAGAAATTGATATTCCAGCAGACTTACTACTTTATTGTGATGCTAACTTGATTGAACGGGTGCTAATCAACCTATTAGAAAATGCCGTAAAATACAGTCATGACGATACCCCGATTGGTATTCGAGCTACAGTTGAAGGGCAAAAAATTCATATTGAAATATGGGATGCCAGCAATGCGATTCCAAACGGACAAGAAAAAACCATTTTTGATAAATTTTCTCGGGCGCAAAAAGAGTCCGCAATTCCAGGAGTTGGCTTAGGGCTCGCCATTTGTCGTGCTATTATTCAGTTACATGGAGGCGAAATTTGGGCGCAAAATAATAATAAAGGTGGAGCGAGTTTCCATTTTATCTTACCTTTAAAGCAACTACCTGATATCGAAGTAGAAACATAAAAGGATTAACAATATTGTGAGTACTAGCCATCAAATTCTGGTTATTGAAGATGAAAAAGAAATACGCCGCTTTGTTCGTTTAGCGCTGGAAGGTGAAGGCTGGAAGGTATTTGAGGCGGAAAATTACCAACGTGGCCTCATTGAATCCGGTACGCGACAACCTGATTTGTTAATTTTAGACCTTGGCTTACCCGATGGTGATGGGCTTGATTTAATTCATGATCTACGTCAGTGGAGCAGTATTCCGATTATTGTTTTATCCGCTCGTGAAGAAGAATCACAAAAAGTGGCAGCATTGGATGCAGGTGCTGATGATTACCTCACAAAACCCTTCGGAATTAGTGAGTTACTGGCTCGAGTTAGAGTGGCTTTACGGCGCTTCGGCAAAGCCACTCAAGAAAACTCAAAATGCCAGTTTGGGGATATTACCATCGACTTTATTAATCGTGTCGTGACCAAACAAAATGAAGAACTTCATCTAACCCCGATTGAATTTCGTTTACTCAGTGAACTCGTGGCTAACAGCGGTAAAGTATTAACTCAGAGGCACTTATTACTGCAAGTCTGGGGGCCTAATTATGTGGAACATAATCATTACTTACGCATCTACATGGGCCATCTACGGCAAAAATTAGAAAATGACCCTGCACGCCCTATTCACTTATTAACCGAAACAGGAATTGGTTATCGGTTTATGCCTTAACAGATGACCATTTATTGAATTCTAGGAATCTTACCGATAGTTTAAATTAAAAGACTGCTTATAATTTACTCACCTTTTTTCTATGGAGAGAAATTCGTGCAATCACTCACAGCCCAACTATCAAACCGTTTTTCATCTGCTTTAGTCCTTTTTTTAAGTATTTTTGTGACTACTCAAGCCCTTGCGTTAAGCCCTGAAGAAAAAATGCGTACTGAATCATTATTAGCAGAGCTTGGTAAACAACAAAACCTTACTTTTACACGTAATGGCACTGAATATTCTGCCGCTGACGCAGAATCTCATTTGCGATTAAAACTGCGTAAAACAGAAAAACGCCTCAAAACTGTAGAACAATTTATTGATAACGTAGCTTCAAAATCGTCCATTACTGGCGAAGAGTATCAAGTTAAAGATGCGCAAGGTAATGTGACTTCCGCGAATGAATATCTGCATGAATTATTAAAAGAAAAAGTGGATAGCAAATCCAAATAGGTTCTTCAGATTTTGTAGGCTTTGTAGATTACTATAAAAAACGCTGACATTTATTTGTCAGCGTCAGACTGCTGACAAACATACTATGTTTGGCGGCAAGTCTAATAGGTTTTGAAAATAAACGAGGAAAATCAATTTATTGATTTTTGGCTGATAACACAAAGCGGGAAAAACCACGCTTTTATCCCGCTTTGTCAACAACCTCACGCTGACATTTATTTGTCAGCGTTTTTTGTGCTAATACTCGATCTGGCCCCTAAATAATTTGTACCACAGGTAGGCGGCAAATTAAGTTATCCCGTGAGCATACATAAGTATGTGAATCGGGTAACTTAATGAAGCCAACACCCCTGTGGTGCAAAGTATGACGGGGACATCAAATTAAGAATTTTCGAGTTTCGCCCAAGTATCACGCAACCCCACAGTCCGGTTAAAGACTAAATGTTCTGCACTACTTAACTTGTTATCCGCACAGAAATAGCCTTCGCGTTCAAACTGATACGCTTTTTCTGCCACGGCATTTTTCAGGCTCGGCTCAACAAAACCTTGACGAATAACCAGTGAATCTGGATTGATAACCGATAAGAAATCGTCTTCTGCACCTGGGTTTGGCACAGTGAATAAACGGTCATACAGACGAATTTCTGCAGGTAATGCGTGAGCGACACTTACCCAATGAATAACGCCTTTCACTTTACGGCCATCTGCTGGGTCTTTATTTAATGTGCCTGCATCATAAGTACAGTAGATGGTTGTGATGTTACCATCTGCGTCTTTTTCAACACGCTCTGCTTTAATAATGTATGCATTACGCAAACGAACTTCTTTGCCTAATACTAAACGCTTATATTGGCGGTTCGCTTCCTCACGGAAATCTGCACGGTCGATATAAATTTCATTGCTAAATGGCACTTGGCGCGTTCCCATCTCCGGTTTATTTGGATGGTTTGGCGCTGTTAAAATCTCTTCACCCGCTGGCATGTTTTCAATCACCACACGAACTGGGTCAATAACCGCCATAGCACGTGGTGCTGACTCATTCAGATCATCACGAATACAGGACTCTAAAGAGGCCATTTCAACGTTGTTGTCTTGTTTTGTCACACCAATACGTTGGCAAAATTCACGGATAGAGGCTGCAGTATAACCACGACGGCGTAAGCCTGATATGGTTAACATACGAGGGTCATCCCAACCATGCACGTGTTTTTCAGTGACTAATTGGTTTAATTTACGCTTAGACATCACCGTGTATTCCAAATTCAGACGAGAAAACTCGTACTGACGTGGATGGCAATCAATGGTGATATTGTCTAATACCCAATCATATAAACGACGGTTGTCTTGGAATTCTAAGGTACATAAAGAGTGCGTAATACCTTCTAATGCATCAGAAATACAATGCGTGAAGTCATACATTGGGTAAATGCACCATTTATTGCCAGATTGGTGATGTTCCGCAAATTTAATGCGATATAAAACCGGGTCGCGCATCACCATAAATGGGGATGCCATATCGATTTTCGCACGTAAACACGCTTTTCCTTCTTCGAAGCCACCCGCACGCATTTTTTCGAATAATGCTAAGTTATCTTCAATAAGGCGCTCACGGTATGGGCTATTTTTACCCGGCTCTTTCAATGTTCCACGATATTCGCGAATTTGATCTGGGCTGAGCTCGTCAACGTAAGCTAAGCCTTTTTTGATCAGCTCAATTGCATATTGATACAAGGTATCAAAGTAGTCAGAGGAATAGCGAACATTACCGCTCCACTCAAAACCAAGCCATTTAACGTCTTCTTGAATCGAGTTAACGTATTCGACATCTTCTTTTACAGGGTTGGTATCATCAAAACGTAAATTACATTGGCCTTGATAATCCTTGGCAATGCCAAAATTCAAGCAGATTGATTTCGCATGACCAATATGTAAATAGCCATTCGGTTCAGGTGGAAAACGCGTATGCACTGACGTGTGTTTTCCGGTCGCCAGATCTTCATCTATGATCTGACGGATAAAATTTGTTGGGCGAGCATCTGCCTCATTCATTGTCATCATTCCTCAATGCCAAAAGCGCGCTAAAAGCGTGTAGTAACTAAATATATTCTACCATAATCAATCAGGAAACAACCGTTTGATTGCGCCAAGTGCGGCAAAAGCGATGATCAGAAGGAATTTAGGACAAAAACCTCATTTTTGCCTACCGAAATACGCGATTTTAAACCAGTAACATAACAGCTAAAACCACGAGTAACAGTAGTGGATAACTTTGGGCATGACGTTTATCGCTAAGGTAAGGCATTAATAAAGAAGCAAAACGTATCCCTAGCCACGATGTCACAATTAAAATTAATGCCCCTTTGATATAGATCATCCCCAGAAAGCCCGATCCGAGGTCAATGTGTTTATCAATAGCGAAATAAAAATAGGTTAATGTACCCGTGATCGCCATTGGTAATGTCAATGGATTCGCAAAGGCAGCGGCTTGGATCATACTGGCACCACGGCGCCGCATTAATGGAACAGTCATCACACTGCCACCAACACCTAAAAATGCCGCTACCGCGCCAATCACCACACCAATCGGAGTATCTGCAAAAATACCACCACGAGAGAGTTGTATCCCCGTAGATTCTGTCTTCATAAAACCGGGACGAATAAAACAATCTAAAATAGTGATGATGAGATAGCCAATAAATATCCAACGAATTAATTCATTATCTACCGATAACGATACAATCGCCCCAAATATCCCCCCACTGAAATAGGGATAATAAATGGCTTTATAATTGGCCAGCTGAGATTTCCTTTTAAATAATGAGCGCGACTTGATAATGTTGATGAAAAAATCATCACGCAAGTGGATGTTGCCACTGCAATTTGCATTGCCACGGTTCCTGCATCGCTTTGTGGCCCCCATACTAAGGTAATTAGCGCATATAACAGTGGAACGGTGATAAAGCCGCCACCAAAACCAAATAGTGCGGTGGTGATCCCCGAAATAAAGCCAAATAAGCACAGAAGCAGTTCCACAGAAAATTCCTCATCAGTCATTGAGAAAATATCTTATCGATGAAAAAAGCCCCTTGCTTATGCAGATTTGACAACCTTGTTTGAGATTTCGCCAATGTTATTAATAAATGCAAATTGATGAATACAAATAAAGGGAGCTCAACTCCCTTTATTTAACATCATTCAAACATGAATAATAATTACCATTCGTCCCGATAATCAAATGAAACTTGATACACAAATTTATCTAAATCAATTTGATGAATGACATGACTTTGAATTTCAATTACCCATTCTTTTTGCAAATCAAATACTCCGTTGTTAATAATATTTTCATCTTTAGGATCAATTGTTTTATCTATCAGAAAATCATCATCTCCAAAATCTTCTGAATATTCTTCACCCATAAATTCACCAGTTTGCTTATCAAACCATTGAGTATGTAGTTTTAATCCCATTGTTTATTCCTCTTCATAGATATTTTTTTATATTACGTTTAGGATCTGCTGGTTTCAATTGTTTACCACTTTTTGGATCGAATACACCTATATGCTGCCCATCACTACCTCTATATCCCTCCAATTCTCCATGTTGAGAATCCCACTCATAGATTTTACGCCCTTTGTCACCAACCCACCGATTACGCCGTCCCCCACCACCTTGTTTTGGCGTTTTTCCTTGCACTGGCTTTAATTCACCTAAGCCTTTTATTTCATCAACTTTAGGTGCAGGATGATAAGAATGACCTTTTTCTTTAACACCTTTTCTTTCATCATCTTTTCCCTTTATTTTTCTTACCGCCTTTGCTTGCCGCAATATAAATTGGCTTGACACCGATGTTCTCAGAAAAAACAATAATAAAAGGAGATTGCGGGTTAGAACTTGAATTTATAACGGAAGTTGGAAAAGAAGGTGAACTAATCGGGATGCCTGAAGGCCGTTGAATATCATATATTTCACCAGGTAACGATTTCAATCTCTTCGGGTTAGGTAAGGGAGTACCTGTGAAAACCTCAGGTTTTCCTATCTGTATATATCTATCTTTTTGTTCATTTGGCAGTGAATAACTAAAAAGCCCTTTTTGTTCAGTGGGGATTGCTGGTATAACTCGAGTCTCGACTGGTGAATTTGTTGGAGTTAATTCAATAATTTTTTGTCCATTACTTATATGCTCTGTAGGAACGGCATAAGTTTCAACAATGCCCTTGTTAAATAATCAAAATCATGTTTTGAAAAGCCATGTAATGTATCTATTCCGGGTGCACCCGCTGGTGGCGAATATGTTAGTAATCCAATACCTAATCCCACCGACCGCCCAATAACAGTACCTAGAGGGTCACTGTTAGAAAGAGGGGTGATACCGAGTTTGAAAGTACTGACTGGTGCAGCATGGCTGATTATTAGAGGGGACGGTTTTAAGGTTGATAAAGAAGCATTTAATGCTGAAGTAAGTACAGGAGAAATTGTTACTGCTTGATTATCAAAAATTTTATATCTTAGGCTGTCTGTTACTGACTCATATATTTTTATTTTACTTTTAAAATCCTCCCTGAGCATAGATAGTGTTTGTGCAAATGTTTTTATATATATTTTTTGTGCTTCTAAAAAATCACCTCGCCTAAATGCATCCATCATCTGTTTAGCACGCTTATCATATGTCAGAAAAGGGCAATCTTGTTCCCCACACCTAGGGCAAAGGTTACACTTCAATATGTTCATGATGTCATCATTTTGCTGCATGGATGTTCCTTATCAAAAGAGTGTGTTATCCCAAACACTGCCCACAAAGCTAACAATTAATTATGTTTTCTTTATGCACTGGACTCAATTGATACTGATTATCATTATTTGTTATGCCCTATATGATTATCTTTTTCTTATTTAAGCTGCATAAAAAAAGAGGGTGGCCTAAGCCACCCTCTTACTCACTTATAATATTAAACTGAATTATTTCAGAACATTATAAATAACGGTTTCACCTGCTTTCACGTCGCCTTCAACTAAAATCTCGACGCCTGCAAAATCATCAATATTGCTGATGATAACAGGGCTAATCATCGATTTAGCATTGGCTTCAAGGAACGGTAAATCAAGGTTCAGAATTGGTGTGCCAGCGGTTACTTCAGCACCTTCTTCTACTAAACGTGCGCAACCTTCACCTTTCAGTGCAACCGTATCGATCCCCATATGAACAATGAGTTCAACACCGTTTTCTGTTTCAAGGCAGAATGCGTGGTTAGTTTCGAAAATTTTCACCACCGTACCTGACGCCGGCGCTAACACTTGGCTGCTTGTTGGTTTGATGGCAATACCATCGCCCACAATGCGGCTAGAAAACGCTTCATCTGGCACATCGTCAAGGGAGAACACTTGACCACTGACTGGCGCAACCAGAGATAAAATCACATTACCTTTTGTTTTCGCAGGCTCTGCGGCTTTTTTCTCTTCTGCTGCTGCAACTGGTGCAGAACCGGCAATAGGGCCTTTTGCAATTACTTCAGTCATTGCTTTTGCGACCAATTCAGCACGTGTACCGACAATCACTTGCACATTTTGTTTGCTTAAGCGGATAACACCTGAAGCGCCTAAACGTTTAGTCATCGCATCGTTAACAACTGCTGAATCTTTAACGCCTAAACGTAAACGTGTAATACAGGCATCAATACTGACGATGTTGTCACTACCACCAACCGCTGCAACATATTGGCGAGCTTCTTTTTGAATATCGCTGTCACTGTTATCGGCAGGGCTAATGCTTTCGTCATAACCATCAATCGTTTCATCACCTGCGCTCTCTTCACGGCCTGGTGTTAACAGGTTGAATTTACGGATCATGAAACGGAAAATGACATAGTAAATGCAGAAGAAGACTAAGCCTTGAACAATCAACATATACCACTGAACGGCTAATGGGTTACGTGATTGCAATAACATATCGACTAAACCTGCGCTGAAACCGAACCCTGAAATCCATTCCATTGTTGCTGCGATATAAACCGAAATACCCGTTAACAATGCGTGGACTACGTACAGAATTGGCGCCACGAACATGAATGAGAATTCAAGTGGTTCAGTGATACCGGTGAAGAATGCCGCAAACGCACCAGCAATCATAATACCAGCCACTTTGGCTTTGTTTTCCGGGCGAGCACAGTGGTAAATCGCTAATGCCGCACCAGGTAAACCAAACATCATGATTGGGAAGAAGCCTGCTTGATAGCGACCAGTGATACCTACCGTTGCCAAGCCGGCATCAATTGACTTAGCGCCGCCTAAGAAGTTCGGAATATCATTGATCCCAGCAACGTCAAACCAGAACACAGAGTTAAGTGCGTGGTGTAGACCAACAGGAATTAATAAACGGTTGAAGAAGGCATAAATACCCGCTCCCACAGAACCTAAATCTTTAATGCTTTCACCGAAAGAAACCAAACCATTATATACCACCGGCCAAACATACATCAGAATGAAGGCTAAGATGATCATTAAGAATGATGTCAAAATCGGCACGAGGCGACGACCGCTAAAGAAAGACAACGCTTTTGGTAGCTCTACGCCACTGTAGCGGTTGTACAATTCAGCAGACAATACCCCAACTAAGATACCCACGAATTGGTTATTTATTTTACCGAATGCCGCAGGAACGCTTTCCAACGGAACATTCATGATCATGGAATAAGATGCCGGCGAACACAGTGTTGTCACGACTAAAAAGCCAACAAAACCGGTCAGCGCAGCCGCACCGTCCTTATCTTTTGACATTCCATAAGCAACACCAATAGCAAACAGTACGGACATATTATCAATAATAGCCGCACCCGATTTAATCAGTAACGCCGCGATTGCACTATTGGCTCCCCAGCCATCTGGGTCAATCCAATAGCCAATCCCCATCAGGATTGCTGCGGCTGGTAGTACAGCAACTGGCACCATAAGTGCCCTACCAATCCGCTGTAAGTAGCTAAGAATATTCACAAACTCCCCCTTTATCGCCCTATTTTTGCCCCATTTACGGGATCTTATTGTTCACACACCTAAATCATAATTTAGGTTATTGAGAGTATCAATTTCATAGTCTAAATTAATTGTTTCGCGATGCAAAATAAATAGGTTCGATTTGTGATAAATGTCAACGAAAGAGTTACTGATATGACTAAATTACTAGCTATTATCGAAAACTTATTTTATGATTAAAAATAACTTATTTGTACTATTAACCTGTATATTCTCAGCACACTTGAATGCATGTCCTGAAACAAAAATAGCATGTCAACCAAGTGATAATGCACAATAAATTTGAAGTATAACGAGTATTCCTATATCTAATGAATAACATCAGGGATACATATATACATGAAAGATTTCACAGACTTATTAGAGGTAATTGAGACATGAGGCTAATTCCACTTAATAATGCGCATGATGTTGGCATTTGGTCCGCACAGTATATCGCTGACAAAATCAACGCATTCAACCCTACTGCTGATCGCCCTTTCGTTCTTGGGTTACCAACAGGCGGTACCCCTCTTGCCACTTATAAAGCACTGATTGCTTTATATAACGCAGGAAAAGTTAGTTTTAAGCATGTGGTAACATTTAATATGGATGAATATATTGGTATTCCAGCTAATCATCCTCAAAGCTATCACACATTTATGCATGAAAATTTCTTTAACCACATCGACATTCAAGCGCAAAATATTAATTTACTGAATGGTAATGCCCCAGATGTTGATGCGGAATGCCAACGTTATGAAGATAAAATTAAATCTTACGGCAAAATTAATTTATTTATGGGCGGCGTAGGTAACGACGGTCACATTGCTTTTAATGAACCCGGTTCTTCATTGAACTCACGCACCCGCATTAAAACATTGACACCAGAAACGCGCCAAGCTAACTCACGTTTCTTTGATAATGATATCAATCAAGTACCAAAATTTGCTTTAACTGTCGGTGTCGCCACATTAATGGATGCTGAAGAGTTAATGGTACTTGCAACGGGTGCGAATAAAGCGAACGCAGTTCATGCCGCAGTTGAAGGTTCAATTAACCATATGTGGACAGTGAGCTGCGTGCAAATGCACCCAAAAGCACTGGTCGTCTGTGATGAACCCGCAACACTCGAATTAAAAGTTAAAACGCTTAAATATTTCAAACAGCTAGAATCTGAAATTATTGAAAAGTTTAACTAAGATTATATTTATCAATCACCCGATCAGCGAAGGCTGATCGGTGACCCACTTTCCAGAGGTCAGGAGTTTTAAGCCATGTATGCATTAACAAATTGCATTATTTATACAGGTCATGAAAGACTGGATAACCATGCGGTCGTCATTGATGGTGAAATCATCAAAGATGTTTGTCCTGTCTCTGAATTACCTTCCCATATTCCACAACATGACCTACAAGGTGCGACGTTATCTGCAGGGTTTATTGACCTGCAAGTCAACGGCTGTGGTGGTGTCCAATTCAATGATAATAAAGAAAATGTCACATTAAAGAATTTGGATATCATGCAAAAAGCCAATGAGCGTACAGGATGTACCAGTTACCTGCCAACGCTGATTACTTGCTCTGACGAATTGATGAAGCATGGTATTGAGGTCATGACGGAGTACTTAAAAGACCACAAGAACCAAGCTCTCGGGCTCCATTTAGAAGGCCCATATATTAATGTTATTAAAAAAGGCACACATAACCCTGAATTTATCCGCCAACCATCCGCGCAGATGATTGATTATTTAGCTGCTCATGCAGACTCCATCACTAAAATCACTTTAGCGCCTGAAATGGTTGAACTTGATTACATTCATCAATTGAAAGATTCCGGCATTGTTATTTCTGCTGGGCATTCAAATGCAACGTATGAAGAGGCTAAACAGGGCTTTAAAGCCGGAATTTGCTTTTCAACGCATCTTTTCAACGCCATGCCATATATTTCAGGCCGTGGCCCCGGTTTAGTTGGTGCTATTTATGACACTCCTGAAGTGTATGCGGGAATTATCGCTGATGGCTTACATGTTCAGTGGGCAAATATCCGTAATAGTAAGCACTTAAAAGGTGATAAATTAATTTTAGTGACTGATGCCACAGCGCCGGCAGGAATAGATCCTCAAACTGGTGAAATGGATCATTTTATCTTCGCGGGTAAAACCATATACTACCGCGATGGATTATGTGTAGATGAAAATGGCACACTCAGCGGCTCATCACTCACCATGATAGAAGCCGTGAGAAACAGTGTAGAGTACGTGGGTATTCCATTAGATGAAACACTGAGAATGGCAACGCTCTACCCCGCAAGAGCCATAGGAGTTGATGAAACTTTAGGGTCTATTGCTCCGGGTAAAATTGCGAATTTAACCGCGTTTAACCACGACTTCGACGTCCTTGCAACCTATGTTAACGGAGCAGAAGTCTACAAAAAATGAGTAACTAGCTAATGAATCAAAGCCACTCGCTGAAGCAAATTGGTAATATTGATCTCGTCAAACAACTAAATAGCGCTGTCGTCTATAGTTTAATTGACCAACATGGCCCGATATCAAGAATTCAAATCGCGGAGCAAAGCCAACTTGCCCCAGCCAGTGTGACTAAAATCACTCGCCAGTTACTCGAACGTGGTTTAATTAAAGAAGTTGACCAACAGGCCTCTACTGGAGGCCGTCGTGCCATATCTATTGTTTCTGAACACAAAAATTTTCACACGATTGGCGTCCGCTTAGGGCGCTATGATGCCACCATCGCCTTATACGACTTAGGTGGCAAAATGATTGTCGATGCCCATTACCCTATCACAGAGCCTTCTCAGCAAGCCGTAGAACAAAAGTTGATTGCCGCTCTTGAAGATTTTATTGAGCACAATCACAAGCGCTTAAAAGAGCTGATCGCGATTTCTATTATTCTCCCTGGACTAGTTAACCCAAATAGTGGGATTGTTTACTACATGCCACATATCAAGGTCGACAATTGGCATCTCATCGACAATTTACAAGCACACTTTAAAATTACCTGTTATGCAGGGCATGATATTCGCAGCCTAGCCCTCGCTGAGAGCTATTTTGGTGCTACTCGTGATTGCGAAGACTCTCTACTAGTTCGCATCCACAGAGGCGCAGGGGCGGGTTTAGTCATCAATAAAGAGATATTACTCAACCATCGAGGTAACCTCGGGGAAATTGGGCATATTCAAGTTGACCCTCTTGGCGAACTTTGCCATTGCGGTAATTTTGGTTGTTTAGAAACCATTGCCTCAAACCAAGCGATTGAAGCCCGCGTAAAACAGCGTTTAGAACAAGGCTATTCGAGCTCCCTTACATTGGAAACTTGTACGATTTCCCATATTTGCCAAGCCGCTAATAAGGGAGATCCACTTGCTACGGAAGTTATCCAGCACGTTGGCCGGCAAATCGGTAAAGCGATAGCTATCTCTATAAACTTATTTAACCCTGAAAAAGTCGTTATTGCAGGCGATATCACGGAAGCAGAACAAATTCTGTTACCCGCAATTCAAAGCTGCATTGATACACAAGCCTTAAAAGGATTTAGAGAGAATCTTCCCATTGTCACATCGCAGCTAGTTCATAACTCGGCAATAGGCGCTTTCGCACTCACTAAACGTGCGATGCTCAATGGTGAATTATTACAAAAACTGTTTGAAAGCTAACTTTTGACGTGAGTTTCTTTAAAGCAGGTTGAAATACCTGCTTTTTTATTGTCTATAAACTGAACACTGCATTCCATACATCACTTTTAGCATACTCCCCATTCCTCCGTTTTGTTCCCCCACACAAATTTTTTAGCTCTTTCGCTGTTTTATTTCACACCATAACCAAATTACATTTATCTAGCGTCTAAGACAAAAAGTGATTTTTTTCAAATACGGGCTTGTTTTTTGCTGGCTTTATCGACAAAATGATTATTCAACAAACAAACAGTCACGTTTTCTGAAAAATAGTGCAAAAAGCTGTTGACTGTCGGGTCTGTAATTAGCATAATGCGCCCCGCAACGCCGACGAAGGTTATGCAAAAAAAGATGGCTATGTAGCTCAGCTGGTTAGAGCACAACACTCATAATGTTGGGGTCACAGGTTCGAATCCCGTCATAGCCACCATTATTTTGCGGGAGTGGCGAAATTGGTAGACGCACCAGATTTAGGTTCTGGCGCCGCAAGGTGTGCAAGTTCAAGTCTTGTCTCCCGCACCATTTTCCTTCTCGGTAGCATTGAATTTAAGATTGGGGTATCGCCAAGCGGTAAGGCACCAGGTTTTGATCCTGGCATTCCCAGGTTCGAATCCTGGTACCCCAGCCATCTTAAAACAATCAATAGTAGAATTCCCGGATGGGGTATCGCCAAGCGGTAAGGCACCAGGTTTTGATCCTGGTATTCCCAGGTTCGAATCCTGGTACCCCAGCCATCTACTATCCTACCTAGAGTTGCACAATTCATTTCAAAGAAATTATATATGGCTATGTAGCTCAGTTGGTTAGAGCACAACACTCATAATGTTGGGGTCACAGGTTCGAATCCCGTCGTAGCTACCATTTCTTTTGTTGGGGTATCGCCAAGCGGTAAGGCACCAGGTTTTGATCCTGGCATCCCCAGGTTCGAATCCTGGTACCCCAGCCATTCTCTTTTCCATATCACTTAAATTAACGCCTATTCTCTCTTTCTCTGCCTAAACTATCTTAATTTTGCTTATCGATTTTATTGATAAATTAAATGAAAAATAAAAAAATAGCAGATAACTCTATTTTTTAATAAGTTGAGGCTTCATCTCTACTGTTTTCTATATTTCTACCCCTATTTTTAGCTTAAATGATGACTTTTTAGTGATTTACTTATTTATTTAATCCCAATATTACCGATTAACCAATAGCTTAATCGTTTAAAGTGATATTAAAGCAACATTTAGCTCATAAAATTTACGTTTGCATAACTTTTCTATCAAATATGTGACTTCAATCATTTCTCTATAACTGCTGAAAGTGGTAATCTGCGCTCGAATTGTAGTTAGGTATGATTATTACCAGTTAAATTATTATCAACCTCTGGTACTAATAAATTCAGCCCCTTCTTCCATTCCAACTAAATTAGTTCTCAGAAACTCTAATAAAAGTTTTAAACCTAATAATTATAAATTGCCAAACGCAACATTTTTACAGAGAAAATTTATGCGAAACATGATAAAGCAACCAATATATAAGATCTTATATGTTCAGGTAATCGTAGCCATCGTTCTGGGTATCGCACTTGGCCACTTTTTTCCAGACATTGGAGAATCATTAAAACCGCTTGGTGATGCATTCATCAAAATCGTTAAAATGATTATCGCGCCAGTTATCTTCTTAACTGTTGTTACTGGTATATCTGGCATGTCAAACATGAAGGCCGTTGGTAGCGTCGCAGGTAAAGCGATGCTCTACTTCATCACTTTCTCGACCATCGCCCTCATCATCGGTCTTATCGTCGCGAATATCATTCGCCCAGGTTCAGGCCTTAACATTGATCCGGCAACCCTTGATAGCACTAAAGTTGCCACCTACGTTGAAAAAGCACACGAATCTTCGATAGTTGGCTTCTTGATGAATATCATCCCTGATACCGTCATTAGTCCATTAGTAAACGGCAACATCCTGCAAGTTCTATTTATTGCTGTCATTTTCGGATTAGCATTGGCGGCAACAGGTAAACACGGCGAGCCCATTGTAAAACTACTACAAAACTTTTCTGAACCTGTGTTCAAAATGGTAGCAATGCTCATGAAACTCGCTCCTATCGGGGCATTTGGCGCAATGGCATTTACCATTGGTAAATATGGAATTTCATCTATTGGCAACTTAATGATGCTGATTATGACGTTCTATATTACCTCACTGTTGTTCGTCTTACTTATTCTGGGTGCAGTTGCTAAATACAACGGTTTCTCCATCATTGCGCTAATTAAATATATCAAAGACGAGCTATGGTTAGTTTTAGGTACCTCTTCTTCCGAAGCGGCACTGCCAAGCTTAATGCGTAAAATGGAGCATGCAGGGTGTGAAAAATCGGTTGTCGGCTTAGTGATCCCTACGGGCTATTCTTTCAATCTTGACGGTACTAACATCTATATGACGATGGCCGCATTATTTATTGCCCAAGCCACTAATATTGAGCTCACTATTTGGCAACAAATTTCGTTGCTGTTAGTTGCGATGATCAGCTCGAAAGGTGCAGCGGGTGTGACCGGTGCAGGGTTTATTACCTTAGCAGCCACACTCATGGTGGTACCAAGCGTTCCTGTCGCAGGTATGGCGCTTATTTTAGGTATCGACCGCTTTATGTCTGAGTGCCGCGCTTTAACTAACTTAGTGGGTAACGCATGTGCGTGTATCGTTGTTGCGCGTTGGGAAAAAGAACTCGACACAGAAAAACTGGCGCATGCATTTTCAGCAAAAAATGAAACATTAGATTCAGTGATTACTGAGGATGACAACAGCAATACGGATACAAATCACATTCAGCCGATTGATTTAGCCAATAATAAATAGCACTAACTTCTTCACTTAATAATAAATAGGCCGCTAATTAGCGGCCTATTTATATATCTAAGATAAGTTCTATAACCCTAACGCATACTTCAACGCCAGTTTTTTCGCTTCTCCGGCGCGTTGTGCCGCCATCAACCCGAGATTCCTAACTATTTTCAATCCCGGTAAATTTTCACTAAATGCCATATAAAATACGTCCATTCCAGCTTGCATAATTAAATTATCAGGCAAACGACGGCGTTGATAACGCTTCAATACATCAAGAGAATACCAGGGCTGTATGTATTCGCGCGCGTAAATCACTTCTTTCAACAATGCATCAACATCTCGGTAGCCTAAATTCACTCCCTGCCCCGCTAATGGATTAATGGTATGAGCGGCATCACCAATCAATGCTAATCCATCTATTACATAGCGACGAGCATGATGACGAGTCAGTGGAAATGCCCCTGACGCAATTGCGTTAACAGGCCCTAAACGTTCAGGGAAAGCTTCAGAAATCGCTCCCGTCAACTGTTCCATTGACATGCCTTGTAAACGCCTAATCTTTGCAGGGCTGTCATACCAGACTAATGAAGCCCAATTATCATACAGCGGTAAAAATGCCCTAGGCCCTGATGGAAAAAACTGCTGCCATGTTTTATCTTGCTGAGACTGCTGTGTTTGAATGCTAATCAACATACATGATTGGCGATACTGCCAGCCACGGCTACCAATCCCTGCCATTTTGCGGACCTGCGAATTCGCGCCATCAGCTCCAATAACAAGCTTAGCTTGCAGAGCTCGGCCATCATCTAATGCTAATATCCACTCTTCTTGTGACTTAGGTTGGTATAAATTGATAAGTCTCGCAGGGCAGACAAGGTCTAGATTGCTGTATTTTTCACATTCTTGCCATAATGCAAGCTGTAACACACGGTTTTCTACCATAAACCCAAGTTCAGGCAACCCAAGACTCTGAGCATCAAAAACCACATTGCTCTCTGGCTCTTCCCATGTTTCTAACTGGCGATATGGAGCACTTCGCATTGACTTAACATGTTGCCAAGCCCCTAATTGCTCCAACAATTCAACAGAAGCACGGCTAATCGCAGAAATACGAACATCTGGAGCACTTTGTGGGTCAAAGGCCGCAGGTTGTGCTTTTTCAAGCAAAGCGACTCGCATGCCTTCTTGAGCAAAGCCCAATGCTGCTGCCGCGCCAGTCATACCTGCGCCAACGACGACAACATCATAAGATTCGATTAATTTATTCATACGTTCGCTACTATTTATTGTTTAATAAAGATTGTTGTTTGATAACAGTGACCACGTTGATAAAGGTATTGTACCGAAAAATGATGATTCTCACAGGAAATAAGGTATTGAAGGCTCAGAGGTCACTCGTTCCCCTCATCTTTATAACCATACAAACAGTGTATTTTGCTGAAAACACTTTAATTTGCACAAAAAACAACCACAATTTTGCAACATCCTCTGGTCACTGATGCCGCAAATGAATACAATACGTGCTAATTTTAAAACAATAGGCAAATTGCCTGCCCTTAGATTTCGTGTAGTGATATTATTTTAAATATCTTTGCATTTATCCCATCATACAATGATGTCCTTAATCAAAATGCATGCGAGTTCCCAAATATAAAGGGTAGGACTTTGGATTTACAACGCGTTTCGGAGTCCATTACACTAGCCGCTTCGAAAACACCGGATATACGACATGTCGACGAATAAAAAGCTATACATTAAAACTTGGGGTTGCCAGATGAATGAGTATGACTCATCCAAAATGGTTTCTTTATTAGAAAATACCCATGGTTATCAACTCACTGAAATTGCAGAAGAAGCAGATTTATTACTGCTTAATACCTGTTCAATTCGTGAAAAAGCACAAGAAAAAGTCTTCCATCAACTTGGTCGTTGGAAGTTTTTTAAAGACAAAAACCCTGACATTATTATTGGTGTAGGCGGCTGTGTCGCTTCACAAGAAGGGGATTTTATTCGCCAACGTGCACCAAGCGTTGACATCGTTTTCGGCCCGCAAACTTTGCACCGTTTGCCTGAGATGATTAACCAAGTTCAAGGTACGCGCAGCCCAGTTATTGATATCAGCTTCCCTGAAATTGAAAAATTTGACCGTTTACCCGAACCTCGTGCTGAAGGGCCAACGGCTTTCGTTTCGATTATGGAAGGCTGTAATAAGTATTGCACCTTCTGCGTAGTGCCTTATACCCGTGGTGAAGAAGTTAGCCGCCCTTGTGATGATATTCTATTTGAAATCGCACAGTTAGCTGCACAAGGTGTGCGTGAAGTTAACTTACTGGGTCAAAACGTGAATGCTTACCGCGGTGAGACCTTTGATGGTGAAATTTGCTCATTTGCAGAATTACTGCGTTTAGTTGCAGCTATTGATGGTATCGACCGTGTTCGCTTTACCACTAGCCACCCAATTGAATTTACTGACGATATCATCGAAGTTTACCGGGATACTCCAGAATTAGTCAGCTTCTTGCATCTACCCGTGCAAAGTGGCTCAGACCGCGTTCTAACGATGATGAAACGTGCTCATACGGCACTTGAATACAAAGCCATTATTCGCAAACTACGCGAAGCACGCCCTGGTATTCTTATCAGTTCAGACTTTATCGTGGGCTTCCCCGGTGAAACAACCGAAGACTTCGAAAAAACAATGAAACTGATTGCTGACGTGAATTTTGACATGAGCTACAGCTTTGTTTATTCCGCACGTCCTGGCACACCTGCTGCTGATTTACCTGACGACGTAACGGAAGATGAGAAAAAACAGCGTCTATACTTACTGCAACAGCGTATTAATCAGCAGGCATTAAGCTTCAGCCGCCAAATGGTGGGAACCATTCAACGTATCTTAGTTGAAGGAACATCGCGTAAAAATGTTATGGAGCTGTCTGGACGTACTGAAAATAACCGTGTTGTGAACTTTGAAGGTACACCGGATATGATTGGTAAATTTGTGGATGTCGAAATTGTGGATGTTTATACCAACTCATTACGCGGTAAAGTCATTCGTACAGAAGATCAAATGGGTCTTCGCGTTCATGAATCGCCAGAGTCTGTTATTGCACGCACCCGTAAAGAAGATGAGCTAGGTGTTGGTAGTTTTCAGCCCTAAGCCACAACCATAGGATATTCAGTGACCGAGACAAAAAATTTGCAAATCGCAACACAAGAAATCTTTCTAGAACCCGCAGATAACCAACGTTTAATGAGCCTCTGCGGGCCATTTGACGATAATATCAAGCAGCTAGAACGCCGCCTTGCTATCGAAATTAATCGCCGTGATAACCGTTTTAAGTTATCGGGTAAGCCGCTGAACGTTCAAGCGGCCAGCAAAATTTTGCGTCAACTGTATGTTGATACCTCGCCTGTGCGCGGTGTTATCCCTGATATCGACCCTGAAAATATTCACTTAGCCATTCTGGATAGCCGTGTTTTAGAGCAATCCGCCGATAGCGTTCCTGACTACGGTAAAGCGGTGAATATTAAGACTAAACGTGGTGTGATCAAACCACGCACCCCAAATCAAGCGCAATATATCGCCAATATTTTAGACCATGATATTACGTTTGGCATTGGCCCTGCGGGAACTGGGAAAACCTATTTAGCGGTAGCCGCGGCAGTTGATGCCTTAGAACGCCAAGAAGTTCGCCGTATTCTGCTTACGCGCCCTGCTGTTGAAGCAGGTGAGAAACTTGGTTTTTTACCGGGCGATCTCAGCCAAAAAGTCGACCCTTATCTGCGCCCGCTTTATGATGCGCTATTCGAAATGTTAGGTTTTGAAAAAGTTGAAAAACTGATTGAGCGTAATGTTATTGAAGTCGCGCCGCTGGCCTATATGCGTGGTCGTACGTTGAATGATGCTTTTATTATTTTAGATGAAAGTCAAAACACCACCATCGAACAAATGAAAATGTTTTTGACGCGTATTGGCTTTAATTCTAAAGCGGTTGTGACAGGAGATATTACTCAAGTTGACTTGCCTCGCGGTAGTAAATCAGGCCTACGTCATGCCATTGAAGTGCTTTCCGAAGTCGATGATTTAAGCTTCAATTTCTTCCACAGTGAAGATGTGGTTCGTCATCCTGTTGTTGCCAAAGTCGTCATGGCTTATGAAGCATGGGAAGAACAAGACAATAAACGTCGCCAACAGTTACGTGAAGAAAAAGAACAGCAAAAGCAATTTGAAAAGCAGGAAAATCTATAAATGAGTGACATTATTCTCGATTTACAAATTGCGTGCGAAAACCCTGAAGGCTTGCCTCCTGAAGCCGAATTTCAGCGTTGGTTAACAGCTGTTTTGCCTAAATTTCAAGCACAAAGTGAAGTCACTATTCGGGTGGTTGATGAGCCAGAAAGCCATCACTTAAACTTAACCTATCGTGGCAAAGACAAACCAACCAACGTGTTGTCATTCCCCTTTGAGGCTCCGCCAGAAATTGAACTACCTTTATTAGGTGATTTAATCATTTGCCGCCAAGTTGTTGAGCAAGAGGCTATCGAGCAACAAAAAACGGCAGAAGAACACTGGGCTCATATGGTCGTTCATGGTTGCCTTCATCTTTTAGGCTATGATCATATTGAAGATGATGAAGCAGAAGAAATGGAAAGTTTAGAAACCGAAATTCTGGCTGAATTAGGCTACGAAGACCCATATCTTGCAGAAAAAGAGTGACCTAACTATAATTTTTTGAGATATCTTTCTCAAAGAAAGCATTATTTTACAAAAAACTGACGGTTATTTTGCAGATAAACTGTCAATTTTGTGCTAAAAAAGAATGTAGCAAACTGTTTTTATTAACTAACCTAAGCTCCAAATACTTTGACTTGGGCTACTTTTGGTACCAAGTGCAGCCAACAACGCTGCGGTTCGAGATACGACGAGTGAATACTCTAAATAATTCGAATTGCAGCTAGGCGGCAAGCTAGGATATCTCGATGAGCATACATAAGTATGTGATTCGATTAGCCGAGTCCAGCCAACAACGCTGCAGTTCGAAGTATGACGAGTATTTTTTGAGGAAAAAAAAATTAACCGCCATGAGCGACGATAACTCTTCGAGTAGCGATAACCCTGGTCCTAAGAAAGGGTTCTTTGCACTGTTAAATCACCTATTTCATGGTGAACCTAAAAATCGTGATGATTTGGTCGAATTAATCCGCGACTCTGAACAGAACGATTTGATCGATCCTGACACCCGCGAAATGCTTGAAGGGGTAATGGATATCGCGGATCAACGCGTGCGCGACATTATGATCCCGCGTTCCCAAATTGTTACCTTAAAACGTAATCAAACGCTTGATGAGTGCCTTGATGTCATTATTGACTCTGCTCACTCACGCTTCCCTGTTATTAGTGAAGACAAAGACCATATCGAAGGGTTATTGATGGCAAAAGATTTACTGCCATTTATGCGTACCGACGCAGAGCCTTTTAGTATCGATAAGGTATTACGCCAAGCGGTTGTTGTACCTGAAAGTAAGCGAGTAGACAGACTACTCAAAGAATTCCGCTCTCAACGCTATCATATGGCTATCGTTATTGATGAGTTTGGTGGTGTTTCTGGTCTAGTAACCATTGAAGATATTTTAGAGCTCATCGTAGGCGAAATCGAAGACGAGTATGACGACCAAGACGATGTTGATGTTCGCCAGCTTAGCCGCCATTCTTATTCTGTCCGCGCCCTGACGCAGATTGAAGATTTCAATGAAGCCTTTGGGACTCATTTTAGTGACGAAGAAGTTGATACGGTCGGTGGCCTCGTTATGCAAGCCTTTGGTCATCTACCTTCTCGTGGTGAAACCATAACCATAGACAACTATCAATTTAAAGTTGCGATGGCAGATAGTCGCCGGATCCTTCTGCTTCACGTAAAAATCCCAGACGACGCGCCAGTTCCAACTTTGGAAGAAGAAAAGACTTAATGAACTCAACGTCTATTTATCAAAGTCAGCGGTTGCGGTTACTGCTGGCTTTAATTTTCGGAGCCAGTGGAACGCTGGCTTTTTCGCCTTTTGACATCTGGCCTGCCGCACTACTTTCTATCCTTTTCCTCCAATTACTGACCTTGCAGCGCACGGTCAAGCAATCTTTTGCTATCGGCTTTGCTTGGGGATTTGGCTTATTCGGTAGTGGCGTTAACTGGGTTTACGTCAGCATTGCAGATTTTGGCGGCATGCCAGGCCCTGTTAACGTATTTATTGTTATTCTTTTAGCGGCATACCTTTCTCTTTATACTGGGCTTTTTGGCGCATTGATGGCTAAATTTGCCCAACATGCCAATATTTGGCGTTTAGTCTTTTTTGCCCCAGCACTGTGGCAGGTTACTGAGTTTTTACGTGGTTGGGTTCTCACTGGTTTTCCATGGCTGCAATTTGGTTATAGCCAAATTGATGGGCCGATGAAAGCTCTCGCTCCTATATTTGGGGTGGAAATGATTACGTTGCTATTATTTAGCATCAGTGGTCTGCTAGTACTCGCTATCCTGCGCCGCAGCTTTATCGCGCTCGCTGTTGCGGCTGCCTTAATTTTTGCCCCATTAATTGCCAAAAATGTACAATGGTTTACCTCCCTTGAAGACAAGAAAATGGAAGTGGCACTGGTTCAAGGCAACATTCCCCAATCAATGAAGTGGGAAGCCAGCTTTTTACAACAAACCAAAGACACCTATATGGAGCTCTCTCGCCCTTATATCGGTAAAGCGTCTTTGATTGTTTGGCCTGAATCGGCAGTACCTTCCGTTGAGCTCGACAACCAAACGTGGCTTAAATCTCTCGACCAATTACTGGCAGAGTCGAACACTCAGTTAATTACGGGTATTGTGGATGCACGCCCTATGGATGGTGAATATACTTTTTATAATACAATCATTGTATTAGGCGATAAAAAACCGTATTTATATCCATCTAAAAACCGCTATAACAAACACCATTTAGTGCCATTTGGTGAATATGTACCTTTAGAAGATTTACTGCGCCCTATCGCACCGTTCTTTAATTTGCCGATGTCGGGTTTTAGCCGTGGCGATTATGAACAAGCGCAATTAGCAGTTGGTAATATTCATCTAACGGCTGCGATTTGCTATGAAATTATTTTAGGTACACAGGTCAGAGATAACTTTAAGCCTGATAGCGACTACTTACTTACTGTTTCAAATGATGCGTGGTTTGGAAAATCCATAGGCCCTTGGCAACACTTCCAAATGGCACGGATGCGTTCCTTGGAGTTAGGTCGCCCACTGTTGCGCTCAACCAATAATGGTATCACCGCAGTGATCAGTGCAGATGGCTCTATTCAGGATATGCTGCCACAATTTAAAACGGCAACACTGGCTACTGAGGTCACACCAACAACAGGACTGACACCTTATGCACGTTGGAGTAATTATCCGATGTGGGGAGTGGTCGTGATATTTGGTATTCTCGGTTTTGCTATGAATAGACGTCAAAAGTAACGATGTTAACCCCACCTCGATGTCTATAAATGAGGTGGGGAAACTAGCTAAGCAACTAATAACCCTCGTACATCTGCAATTTTCACTGTCACAATACAACCTGCATTGAATTGTAAAAAATCATCTTCAATACCATCGGAAAAAATAACGCCGTTATCGGGCATTAATGACTCCACCGCTAACGGGTTACTCGGCTCTATCGTGCCAAATACCCATCTGGTTCCTGTCGTTTTACTTAAAAACGGCTCCCTAACACTAAACTGTAACTTACATTCCTCCCAGCCAAATCCTTGTGCTAACGGATGATTATTCCCTCCCATAATTGCTTGTGCCCCCGCTAAAATAGATTGAAACCACCCCGTTGACCCAAGTCCGGTCGATATAATAATTCCAGAGGATGATTGAAACTCTTGTTCTCCATTCCAGTTCAATAAATAACGTGCCGATGTATGGCTTTTCGGGCCAATAAATAAATCGTTCACCGCCAGTAGTGATTGCCCGTCATTGGTTGTTGCCTGTGCAAAGGTCACTGATTTTTGTTCAACCTGACCTTTTAATGTTTTCGTTACCACCTCCTGTAATTGACTAATTTCAAATGGCAGTAGTTTTCCATCCCACCTTGCAGGATCGGGGTTAATCGCAATAACGGGCTGCCCTTTTAAATACTTTAACGTATTAGCCACTAAGCCATCCTGCCCAATCACAACGATAATGTCCTGCTTAGAAAATTGGTAGCTTGGTAATAATTTTCTTTCCAATAATTGAAATCGGCCTAAAGACTTCAAAATTGATTCAGCTTGAACTAATTGCCGCTG
This sequence comes from Providencia rettgeri, assembly GCA_900455085.1. NCBI lineage: Bacteria > Pseudomonadati > Pseudomonadota > Gammaproteobacteria > Enterobacterales > Morganellaceae > Providencia > Providencia rettgeri. The sequence goes on from UGTZ01000001.1 coordinate 3,352,266, forward strand.
ATATAAATCATGTTCATTCAAGTAATCATCGACTTCCACATGATTATGTTCCAAATAAAATTTTGCCTGAGGCCATGTATTGAAGCGTTCAATGAGCTCCTGTAAGCGAGTTTTACGTATCACGAGAATGAATCGGGCATCATCAATCCTATTCATTATTTCGCCTCTTTTTTCATTAGCTGTCCAAATAAATCAGGGGAAATATTTAACTCGCCAATTTTTCCTGCATTTTGTGCTAATGATTCAAATGCCATTGCCATCAATTGCTCTGGTCCCATTTTCGCCAACGCAAGCGCTTTTAAGTTCTCCACTGGTAATTGGCTATAAGCTTTCATTTTAGATTCAATCGCATAGGCATCTGCATCAGATTGGATCCGTTGGTTTTCCACGCTAAGTGCCACCAACTCATTACGTTTTGCTTCCGCACTCACCTGTGCTGTTAATTCTTCTTGCTTAATCTCTGCACGTTCACGTAACAACTTACGTTCATTATCAAGGCGAGCTTCTTCAATTTGCTGCTCTTTGGCCTGCACAGATAAGTCAGTTTCTAGCTCAGCTTCTTTAATCGTCCTTTCTTGTTCGACAGAAAATTTTCGTCTGGCATAGATAGCGTCATCCGCTTCTTTCAAAATGGATTCTCTCGCTTGTGCTTCTAATGCTTTGAGGGTTTCAGGTGAAGGTGCAATTGCTGCAATGGAAACATCTAAAATAGCGATGCCTAATGACTCTATTGCAGCTTGTTCTGCAAGTTGCTTGCTAACTAATGTCACCAATGATTGGCTAATCAATAATGCATCTCGTAATGAAGTAGTTTGTATCTTAGCTTGGATAATAGTTTGAGCCGCACGCACTACCCTGTCGCTCAGTTTAAGTGGATCTTCAGATGCATAGCTTTTTCCATCTTTAGTTAAGTTAAAATTTAAAACATCCGCCGTTTTTTCGGCAGCGACTACCTGAAAAGAAATTTGTCCCTGAATACGTAAACTTTGGAAATCAGAAGATTGTAAATTAAAAATAAAGGGGGCTTCTTGTGCATTCAATGGAAGCGCCGCAATAGAGGTTTTATCCGAGTTATACCAAAAACTGAGCCCCTTACCTTGTTTACGCACTTTTCCATTCACTGATTGAATAACAAAAGTTGATGAGTCTGCTTTGAAATATTTAAAGTTAAACATAGTGTACTCTCCATTAATGTCCTTAAGACTTTAATTTATTATTGTCTTATAGACAAAAACAAGTCAAGAACTAAATGTCCTAATGACAATAACTATATTTATCTGTATGATTTCCCCCTAAACTTCACCTTTGAATTTGAGTGGTAACAATATGAATGAAAAAGAATTTCTTGCTAGCTATGACAGAAAGGATTATTTATCACCTTTACTCACTGTCGATGCCGTTTTGTTTGCTTACCATGAAAACACGTTGAAGGTATTACTGGTTGAACGAGCTAGTTTCCCCGAAAAGGGGAAATGGGGGTTTGCCGGGAGGATTTATTGATGAGCAACATGATCAAACCTTAGAAGAAGCTATTTTACGTAAACTAAAAGAAAAAACAGGCGTGATCCCCCCTTATATTGAGCAGCTTTGTACAGTTGGAAACCACCAGCGTGATCCACGCGGTTGGTCTGTCACTGTTTGTTATACGGCTCTAATTGCTTACCAAGCCTGTGAAGCCCATATTGATACAGTAGATTCTGTCAGGTGGGTCTCTATTGATGAAATAGATCAGCTTTCTCTTGCGTTCGACCATTTTAAACTCTATCAACAAGCGAGAGAACGTCTAAAGCAAAAATCACTTTATTCGATAGTTCCAGGCTTTGCATTACCTGAAGTTTTTACCTTAGCTGAACTTCAACATGTCCATGAAGTTCTGATTGGTAAGCCCCTGCAAAATAAATCATTTAGGCGCCGACTTGAACAAGCGGATTTGTTGATTGATACTGGAGAGAAACGCCATGAGCGCGGTCGCCCTGCTAATTTATATCGCTTAAAACCACAATCAGCGGATTACCGGTTTATTCGTAATTTGGAATTTTAATTGTTGAAATGCCTGATAAATCAATATTATCAGGCGTTGCAATGAATGTTATTGGCAAATCGCAGGGGTCACAATATAAGTAAAAATGAGTTTGTTGGACTTATGGTAATTATGCGTAATGCCTTCAGGGAACATTCCATGCAAAATATCCATACCTGCATTTTTACCACAGTAGTTGCGGTTCAAAATTTCACGCATATTTTGCTGCCAGCTATCGCCTTCCAATACGTTATCAGGGATCCCTTTGATGGTGTATTGGTAAAATAACATGCCATTTTTCGCGGTGACTTCAGTCAATAGAGTCACATCATCAATCAGCATAGGTAATGATTCAGCCATGTCAGACAGAAAAATGCCCCGTAACATCATTGGGTCATCATCGCCTTTTGCATTAAAGGCATTAATTTTATCTTCTGTTGAATTAGCTTTTATTTCATCATAACGCTGTTCTATTTGTGAATTTTCGATCGTTCCTGACGGTTGTTCCGGTACTGTTTTCTCTTCCACCTCAGGGGAACATCCCGCGATTAGTATCACACCTAAAAATAATCCAACCACTTTTTTAAACATAGCCATCCCATTCACCTATTTTATTATTTATATAGCCGAATGAGTTTACCATAATGATAAATTAAACTTATAGGCAGAAAAATCCCCTTTTTTAGCCCAAAGGGGATGATAGAAAACTAAAAAGATGCCAACCACATACGCATTTTTAAGCCATAAGAACTCGTCCAACCCGATGTAAAACTGACTAGCTCACCGTTATCAATCACCATAAAAGTGGGCGTCGCACTGACCCCAACCGCATTGGAAAGTTGCCCGCTTATATCGTTGATCACAGGAAAGGTTAGCTCCTTGTTTTCCATCCCCTTGATTAAGCGAGATGTTTCACCTGAACGTATCGCTACCGAAATAATTGGCATACCTGATTGGCTTAATTCTGATACCGTTGGCGAAGTCAAATTACAGACCCCACACCACGTCGCCCAGAAATAAACCAATATCGGTTTTTCTTTACTTAACTCTGCCAATGAAACCGTCTCACCGTTGGCCAGAGTGTGTTGTTCCAATAATACAGGCGCAAGGGTTTGTGGCTTGCGCCATAAATCCATCACTGTAAAGGCAATAAATAAAATAATTGCCAAAACAATAATTTCTTTAGACCATTTTTTTATTTTATTCATATAGTTGCTTACCTATTTGGTATCAAATAGTACAAATCAATGATGTAAGAAACCAAAACATCCACTTAAAATGAATGCTTTAGCATTTAATTAAATATTTGTTTTCCTATCCTCTAATTCTAGAGTTTTGGATTGTTTAATCTTTATCCTCTAATTTTAGAGTTTGGATTGTTTAATCTTTATCCTCTAATTCTAGAGTTTGGATTATTTAATCTTTATCCTCTAATTTTAGAGTTTGGATTATTTAATCTTTATCCTCTAAATAATTCGCGTTGTGGCTAGGCGGCAAACGAGACTATTGTGGGGAGCATACACAAGTATGTGACTCACGTAGTCGAGAGCAGCCAACAACGCCACAGCGCGAAATATGACGAGGATAACGAGGATTATTTGAGCTTAGCCAACTGCTCCTTCACTACCGCCTCAAACTGCTGTGCATCAATAGCACCTGGGATCAACTCATCACCTACCAATGTTGCTGGCGTACCATTCACACCCAATTTCTCTGCCAATATCATATTGGTGCGAATGCCATCACGGCTCTTATCACTGGCTTTCAGTTTATCGTTTCCTGTCGCTTTAAGCGCATCTTTGATATTGGCATCTGATAGCATGCCTTGTTTTTGCATAAATTTGTGGTGTAGAGCTTCAAATGCTTTCGGGTCTTCTTGCCACAGCGTCATGGTTAACTGAGCTGAATCCATTGAAGTCTGGCCTTTAAATGGTAAGTATTTAATTACCACAGCCACATCATCAGGGTATTTTTTCACAAGATCCATCAGTTGTGGGTCGAAACGCTTACAGAATGGGCAGTTAAAATCAGTAAAATTAACCAAAACTAACTTGGCATCTTTTTTACCGATACGCGGGCTGGTTGGGTCATTAAACAAAGCATCGTGCTCCGCTTTTAACGTTTCTTTCATTTGGGCTTGTTGTCTTTCCCCTTGTTTAGCTTGCAGGGCAACAATCGCTTCTTCCAAAATTTCTGGGTTTTCAATCAAAGTATCACGCACTAATTTACGCACTTGCGCTTCTTGGTCTGCACTTAAAGGTGCCGCTTGTGCTACTGACCCCATCATTAGCGACGAAAATAAAACGGCTAAGATTGTTTTTTTCATTTTGTGGCTCCTTTGGCCTGATTCATAACGGATATTAGCGATTCACGGTCAAGTATTGTTGACAGTACTTCGCCTTCGGCCAAGTTAGGGCCATAAATTTGATTAAATGGAACAGCGACCTGCCCACGTTTTTGTAGAAATGCTGTAATTTCAGGTGAAGGTTTGGTCCAATCACCCCGTAAAGCAACAACATCAGGTTCACTAAGTAGCTGTTGGATATCATCTCTCAGTAGTACATTGTATTTATTTGCCTTACAAGTCACACACCATTCAGCAGTAACATCAATAAAGACGCGCTTGTTATCCGCCAGCGCAGCCGTAATCGCTTGCTCAGTCAAAGGTTGCCAATTTACGGTATCTTTAACGAGAGAACGGCTGCCGGAATGCTGTTCTTGCGTCATCCAAACAAACCCACCAGCAAAAACGGCAAATAATATGAATGGCAAGATAGCTGCCCTTACACCTCGTTTTATCGCGATAAAAACAACTAATAATACTAAGAAAATGACAGCAATCGCCGTCGAAGTAGGCACACCAAAATGTGGTATTAATAAGCTAATTAACCATAAGCTAGATACCAGCATCATTAACCCTAGTATGGCGCGTAATTTCAGCATCCACATACCTGGTTTTGGTAGTAAGCGAGAGATAGCCGGAAAAGCAGCGATCAGTAACCACGGTAAACTCATACCGATACCTAATGCGGTGAAGATCAACCACAACTCTTCCATCGGCGCTGCCAGTGCAAATGCTACGGCTGTGCCCAAAAATGGTGCAGAGCAAGGTGTTGCCAATAATGTCGCGAATACCCCTTGCCAAAAATGACCGCTGCTACCATGCCCCCCAGCTGTTGCCAAGCGTGTATTGGCCTTGCTACCTAAGTTGATTTCAAATAAGCCAAATAAATTTGCAGTAAATAGCGCTGTTACCAATACCATAAAACCGATAAACCATGGGTTTTGGAACTGAATACCCCAACCAACAGCTTGTTGACCGACTCGTAATAACGTCATCAATAGCGCCAGTAACCAAAAGGAAACTAAAATACCAAGAGATGACAATAAAAACTGACGGCGAATGGTATTTTGCTCACCATGAGGCACCATCAATACAGAGCCAAGTTTCATCGCTAACACAGGCAGAACGCATGGCATCAGATTAAGGATCAAGCCCCCCAAAAGTGCAAATAGCATCACCTGCCATAACGAAGCACCACTCACTTTTGATGCTATCGTGCCAGTAAATGTACTCACTTGATGACTAATTTGCTGCGAAATTTCGCCATCTGCAACCACAAAAGAAACTGTTTTACCGGTTAAATCGGGAGACTCGCCTCCCCAATCATCACCAACATCTATTGTTGCTGTTAAATGATTGCCTGTTGTCTCTATTACAGGCACGCCTAATGCTGCACCTTCAACCACATCAGTAAAAATGTTAGGTTGTTCCCACGAATTTCCTGAACTTTTTTGTAATTCAATGATTAGCTTATCATTGGTAAAGCCAACTTTGGTTTGCTCTACTAAGCCACTAGATGGTGGAACCGCCCCTTTGGCTTGGTTAAATGCCCAAGTAAAGTCAGCAGGAGCTGGCTCTGTTAAATCGAGTTCAAACGGGTAATCGGTTAAAATACACACATTACTGCAGGTTGATAACGTGAGTGTTCCAGCAAGTTTATCGAGCTTTTCATTACTTGTGACTGTAATGGGGAAAACAATATCTCCCATATAGCCTTGAGTTGAAACACCCGCGACATCAAAGCGACCAGGTGTTGGCCATTGCCAATCTGTTGATTCAACAGGTGACGACCATACAATTTCAGGTGCGACTCCGCCTTCGCCAGGCGAACGCCAATAGGTTTTCCACCCGTCATCAAGTTTTACATCGAGCAAAATGTCGATTTTGCCATTTTCCTGTGCCGAACTTAATAACCTGACCTGCGCATGCCGTGGAGTGTTGTCATTCATCCACCCCGTATTCGCAGGTTGCAACCACCCCGTATCTGCAGCGTATAAACTGCTCGAAAATAGTGCAAAAAATATAAAAAATGAATTAATTAAAAAACGCATTGTTTCCTCCAGAATAAATTACACAAACGAGTCCCTATCCGTTGTGTGCTAATTCCGAAGATTACAAAATTGTAAGTGTCGTCTGACTCTTGGAGGGGCATGCTTCTCTTCATTATTTGCTCTAGATATAAATAGATTAGTACAAAATAAAGTTAGCGCAGCCAAAGAAAGAAACATGAAGAAGAATGGTTCAAGAACAGCAGGTAGCAAAGTCATTAATGACTTAGCACTCAGTTCACAGCTGGAAAGATGTGTACCGCTGCTATCACTTTGTTTTACCTGTGATTGATCGATATAAGAAACGTGAGTACCCGTGTTAATTTGTGCTTGCGCTAATACATCTGGCACAAAAAAATTGGCGAGCAAACGCTCTCCGACGGCACGTTGATTCATACAAACCAATACCATCAGACAGGCGAATATCACTAATCCTTTACCTAATTTTAAATGCCTGTTCATGCGCATCTTGGTATAACTTCCTGAAATAACACTAATTATGCGACTTTGACAACCATAACGATAAAAACCTATCTTTGACTAATACCGTTACCCCATCTATAAGTTAAATAGAGGTTACATCTTACACAGCAAAACATTCCGTACAAGTGCCATCAGCTAACTTTACAAATATCACCCTCTTTTTCAGTAAACAAAAATGCAGTTCTACCAAAACTAGGCACGCAAATTGCTTTATCTAATATATGGCATGAAACGAAGATAACTTGCACCTTAACAGTGCATGATTATCAGTTTAAGACAATTTTAGATGGTAAATCACCATGTTAGTGCGGTAATTCAAAAATTACCCAAATAATATGCGAGACAGCTCCCGAAATTGAAACAATTCGTTTTCATTAATTAACAAATTTAATTACTTTTTAACAACAATAAAACATATAGCGGATAATCGCGGAATTGTCTAAATCTGCGAAATATTTGCAAACACAACACTACGAAACCACAGTAATTCAGGCGTTATCTCGCGATAGCACCTTAAAAATTACAACGGGTTTACACCGATGTTCTAAAGGAGTTGTAACTATGCGTATAAGTAAACTTGTATTATCGATGATGATTTTAGGTGCAACCTGCGCAGTCCAAGCAGAGGAGTTAAACGGCACCCTGAAAAAAATCAAAGACAACGGTGTAATAGTTGTTGGTCATCGTGAATCTTCCGTACCTTTCTCTTACTATGATAATAGCCAGAAAGTGGTTGGTTACTCACAGGATTATTCAAATGCCATTGTTGATGCAGTGAAGAAAAAATTAAACATGCCTGATCTGCAAGTCAAACTCATTCCAATCACATCACAAAACCGTATTCCACTCCTGCAAAATGGCACATTTGATTTTGAATGTGGTTCAACAACCAATAATGTAGAAAGACAAAAACAAGCCGCTTTCTCTAACACAATCTTTGTGGTTGGGACGCGCTTACTCACTAAAGGTGACTCTGGTGTGAAAGACTTTGCTGACTTAGCCGGTAAAAATGTCGTCGTGACCTCAGGTACAACTTCTGAAATTCTGTTGAATCAGTTAAATGATGAAAAAAATATGAAAATGCGCATTATCAGCGCGAAAGACCATGGTGATTCGTTCCGTACCTTAGAATCAGGTCGTGCTGTTGCCTTTATGATGGACGATGCGTTGTTAGCAGGTGAGCGTGCAAAAGCGAAGAAACCGGATATCTGGGAAATCGTTGGTAAGCCGCAAACCGAAGAAGCTTATGGCTGTATGTTGCGTAAAGATGACCCTCAATTTAAAGCGCTTATCGATGAAACCATTGCAAATGCACAAACATCAGGTGTCGCTGAAAAATCCTTTGATCGTTGGTTCAACCAACCTATTCCTCCGAAAAATCTGAACCTGAAATTTACGTTATCCGATGAAATGAAAGCCTTATTTAAAGAACCAAATGATAAAGCATTAAACTAATAAAAAGACAAACAGGGTATTACTGAAGTAAGAATTGCAAGGCGGTCGTTCCCCGCCTTGCATCCTCTTTTACGACAGTATTCGGGAATTTCATTGCCCACAGGAAGTCAATATTATGTCTATTAATTGGAATTGGGGGGATTTTCCTTCAGGAAGCCCCGTTTGGGAATACCACCTACTTAGGGTGGTTAATATCTGGCCTCGAAGTCACCGTAACACTTTCTATTTGCGCCTGGATCATCGCATTTCTAGTTGGTTCATTTTTCGGTATTTTACGTACCGTACCTAACCGCTTTTTAGCTTTTTTAGGTACCGCTTACGTAGAGTTATTCCGTAACGTACCGCTTATCGTACAATTTTTTACTTGGTATTTAGTTATTCCAGAACTTCTCCCTCGTTCAATCGGGGATTGGTTTAAAATGGAATTAGATCCTAACTACCAATTCTTTATTTCCTCAATGCTTTGCCTTGGGTTATTCACCGCAGCACGAATGACTGAGCAAGTACGTGCAGCCATTCAGTCACTGCCTAGAGGGCAAAAAAGTGCCGCACTCGCAATGGGGCTCACTTTGCCACAAACCTATCGCTACGTTCTATTACCCAATGCCTATCGGGTCATTTTGCCACCAATGACCTCAGAAATGTTGAACTTGGTTAAAAACTCAGCCATTGCGTCAACCATTGGCTTAGTCGATATGGCGGCACAAGCAGGAAAGCTATTGGACTATTCTGCTCACGCATGGGAATCCTTTACCGCAATTACATTAGCTTATGTCGGTATTAACGTCATTATCATGATTTTGATGACGTTATTAGAGCGCAAAGTTCGCTTACCAGGCACCATTGGAGGGCGATAAAATGATGTATGAATTTGATTGGAGCTCAATTGCTCCGAGTATGCCCTTTTTAATCGATGGCTTCATTGTCACTGCGAAAATTACACTGACCGCGATAGTGGTGGGAATTTTGTGGGGAACGGTTTTGGCCGTGATGCGGTTATCCACATTCAAGCCAATCAGCTGGTTTGCAGCCCTGTATGTGAATACATTCCGTTCTATTCCGTTGGTTATGGTTTTGCTGTGGTTCTACTTAATCGTTCCTAGCTTATTACAAAATGTTCTAGGCTTATCACCAAAAAATGATATTCGTTTAATTTCTGCAATGATAGCCTTCTCTCTTTTTGAAGCAGCTTATTATTCTGAAATTATTCGTGCGGGTATTCAAAGTATTTCACGAGGACAAGCTTCTGCGGCGTTAGCTTTGGGAATGACAAATATGCAAACCATGCGGCTCGTGGTATTACCGCAAGCCTTTAAAGCCATGGTGCCGCTGTTGTTAACTCAAGGAATTGTTCTGTTTCAGGACTCATCCCTCGTGTATGTACTCAGTTTGACAGACTTTTTCCGTACTGCCACCAATATTGGTGAGCGTGATGGGACACAAGTAGAGATGGTACTGTTTGCGGGTCTGGTGTACTTTATTATCAGTTTTGGCGCTTCTATGTTAGTGAATTATCTTAAGAAAAGGACTGTTTCATGATAACCCTGAAAAATGTATCCAAATGGTATGGCCAGTTTCAGGTGCTTACAGACTGCACAACTGAAGTTAAAAAAGGTGAAGTTGTGGTTGTGTGCGGGCCATCTGGTTCTGGTAAATCCACATTAATAAAAACAGTAAATGGTTTAGAACCAATTCAACAGGGTGAGATTTTTGTGAATGATATTCAAGTTAATAACAAAAAAACTGACCTTGCAAAACTTCGCTCTAAAGTTGGGATGGTATTCCAACACTTCGAGCTATTTCCTCATTTGTCGATTATTGAAAATCTGACATTGGCGCAAGTTAAAGTATTAAACCGCGATAAAAAAGAAGCTGAAGCAAAAGGTTTGAAATTATTGGAACGCGTGGGTTTATCCAGTCATGCCAATAAATTCCCAGCTCAGCTTTCAGGGGACAACAACAACGTGTCGCTATTGCTCGAGCGCTGTGTATGGATCCTATCGCCATGTTGTTCGATGAACCAACATCGGCCCTTGACCCTGAAATGATCAATGAAGTACTCGATGTTATGGTTGAGCTCGCCAATGAAGGAATGACCATGATGGTGGTGACCCATGAAATGGGCTTCGCCAAAAAAGTGGCTAATCGCGTTATTTTTATGGATGAAGGCAAGATTGTCGAAGACAGTAAAAAAGAAGACTTTTTCGCTAACCCACAATCTGATCGTGCAAAAGATTTCCTCGCAAAAATTCTCCATTAATCTTTCTCAGGGAGCCATTAGGCTCCCTAGCCTTAACACACATTCATGCGGGGCAATATTGTTGCACTATGAGTATTGCCTAAGCGAATAAATCAACAACAACTTGCTGAATTTGAAATAGTTCACGAAACCACTACCATTTCACTGTTTTTTTAGTTAAGTTGTTTGGTTATCAGCGTAAAATATCCTGATCCGTTCCCCGAAAAACAATATCCAGCTTCCCCCTATTAGGTTCAGCTAATCAACTATTGTTGTTTTCGGTGTAGATCCGCTATGCTATGCGGATCTCAATTAAGAAAGACATTCACGCTACAGATGTAGCCTTTATTCACCATAGGATTATCGGTGCCATGCAAGAACAATATCGTCCAGAAGATATAGAGCCTAAAGTACAGCGTCACTGGGATGAAAAAGCAACTTTCAAAGTGACAGAAGACAACAGCAAAGAAAAATACTATTGCCTGTCCATGCTACCTTACCCTTCTGGTCGACTACACATGGGCCACGTACGTAACTACACCATGGGTGACGTTATCTCTCGTTACCAACGTTTGTTGGGGAAAAACGTTCTCCAACCAATTGGTTGGGATGCGTTTGGTCTGCCTGCTGAAGGTGCTGCGGTTAAAAATAATACTGCTCCTGCACCATGGACTTACGCCAATATCGATTACATGAAAAACCAGCTAAAAATGCTCGGTTTCGGTTACGATTGGGATCGCGAAGTCACCACTTGTACTCCTGAATATTACCGTTGGGAACAATGGTTCTTTACTAAACTGTATGAAAAAGGTTTAGTGTACAAAAAAACCTCTGCGGTTAACTGGTGCCCTCACGACTTAACTGTTTTGGCGAATGAACAAGTGGTTGATGGCTGCTGCTGGCGTTGTGACACCCCTGTTGAGCGCAAAGAAATCCCACAGTGGTTTATTAAAATTACCGACTACGCAGAAGAACTGCTCAACGACCTTGACAAATTAGATGACTGGCCAGAGCAAGTCAAAACCATGCAGCGCAACTGGATCGGCCGTTCCGAAGGGACTGAGATCACGTTCAATGTTGCAGACCGTGATGAAACCTTAACAGTCTATACCACTCGCCCTGATACCTTTATGGGGGCAACTTATGTGGCTGTTGCAGCGGGTCACCCTCTGGCTAAAGAAGCCGCGACAAATAACCCTGAATTAGCCCAATTTATTGATGAGTGCCGTAACACCAAAACTGCGGAAGCGGATATGGCGACCATGGATAAAAAAGGCATGGCAACCGGCTTATTCGTTATTCATCCATTAACCCAAGAAAAACTGCCAATTTGGGTCGCTAACTTTGTTTTAATGGAATACGGTACTGGCGCAGTTATGGCCGTTCCTGCTCACGACCAACGTGACTGGGAATTCGCCCACAAATACAACTTACCCATCAAAGCGGTTATTGCCGATGCTGATGGCAACGAACCTGATTTATCCCAAGAAGCGATGACTGAGAAAAATGCACTGATTAACTCAGGTGAATTCAGTGGATTAGACCACCAAGCGGGTTTCAATGCTATTTCAGATAAACTCGTTGCTCTGGGTGCTGGTCAACGCAAGGTAAACTACCGCTTACGTGACTGGGGTGTTTCACGTCAACGCTACTGGGGTGCTCCAATCCCAATGGCAACATTGGAAGATGGCACTGTGGTTCCGGTTCCTGAAGATCAGTTACCTGTCATTTTGCCAGAAGATGTCGTAATGAACGGTATTACAAGCCCGATTAAAGCAGATCCTGAATGGGCAAAAATGACCATTAATGGTCAACCTGCATTACGTGAAACCGATACCTTCGATACCTTCATGGAATCTTCTTGGTACTATGCTCGTTATACCTGCCCGCAATATGACGACGGCATGTTAGACCCTGAGGCAGCAAACTACTGGTTACCGGTTGACCAATATATTGGTGGTATCGAACACGCCATCATGCACTTAATGTATTTCCGCTTCTTCCATAAGTTGATGCGTGATGCAGGGTTAGTCAACTCCGATGAACCAGCAAAACGCTTACTGTGCCAAGGCATGGTGCTGGCTGATGCATTCTACTACACAGGTAGCGATGGCCAACGTGTTTGGGTTTCCCCAGCCGATGCCATTGTTGAACGTGACGACAAAAACCGTATAACTAAAGCGGTAGACAATGAAGGTCATGAGCTGGTGTATACCGGCATGAGCAAAATGTCTAAGTCGAAAAACAACGGTATTGACCCTCAATTAATGGTCGAAAAATACGGTGCGGATACTGTTCGTCTGTTTATGATGTTTGCTGCTCCACCAGAGTTAACCCTTGAGTGGCAAGAATCCAGCGTTGAAGGGGCTAACCGCTTCGTGCGTCGCGTTTGGCGTTTAGTGCATGAGCATTCACAAAAAGGTGCAACTTCACCTTTAGATATCAGCACATTAACACCAGAACAAAAAGACTTACGTCGTGACCTGCACAAAACAATCGCGAAAGTCTCCGATGATTTCAGTCGTCGTTATGCATTTAACACTGCGATTGCCGCTATCATGGAATTCTTGAACAAATTAGTTCGTGCACCACAGGAAACTGAGCAAGACCGTGCATTAGTACAAGAGTCTCTCGAAGCAATCACACTGATGCTATCTCCAATCATTCCACATGCTTGCTTTGAAATGTGGAAAGCGCTCGGTCACCAAACAGACATCGATTTCGCACAATGGCCAGTTGCTGATGAAACAGCCATGATTGACGATACCAAACTGGTTGTCGTTCAAGTTAATGGCAAGGTTCGTGGTCGCATTACCGTTCCGGCTGATGCAAACCAAGAATTTGTCCTAGATATGGCAAAAAATGAATCGAGCGTAGCGAAATACCTTGAAGGTGTTAGCATCCGCAAAGTAATCTATGTCCCAGGCAAATTGCTTAACCTTGTTGTAGGTTAATATTAGGTTATTGGCTGATAAGGAGGCCAGGTGCGTTATCTGATAACTTTATTTTTGAGCTTAGCGGTACTAGTCACCGCAGGTTGCGGTTTTCGTCTTCAAGGAACAACTCAAATTCCTGAGGAACTGAGAACATTGCAGCTAAGTTCAAGTGACCCATATGGCTACCTTACAAGGGCGCTTAGGGAGCAACTGCGGCTCAATAACGTGACCATTCTCGAAACGGGAAGAGCCGGTGTCCCCATTTTGAAAGTTTTGAGCTCTAATGAAAACACTGAAACTGTGTCCGTTTATCAAGATGGTAAAGCGGCAGAGAAACAATTAACACTGGTAATGAATGTGCAAGTGTTGATGCCTGATGGAGCTATCTATCCTTTACAAAGCCGTGTTGAACGCACTTTCTTCGACAACCCTTTAGAAGCGCTTGCGAAAGATGCTGAAAAAGAAATTGTAAGACAAGAAATGCAAGAACAAGCTGCACGTAATATTGTACGTAAATTATTGCTTGTTCATTCAGCAGAACTTGAGAAGGCAAAAAACCAAGCGGCTGATGCGAATACTCAACCATAATGACGCGTATCTACCCTGAACAGCTGGCCTCTTCGTTACAAGAGTCTCTAAGAGGCCGCTATTTAATATGGGGCAATGAGCCCCTTCTTCTTCAAGAAAGCCAAGATGCCATCCGCAAAGCGGCACAAGAACAAGGCTTTGAGGAACATTTTTCGTTTTCTCTTGAGCAAAATACTGACTGGGATGAAATTTTTAGTCTCTGTCAAGCTTTAAGCCTGTTTGCTAGCCGCCAAACACTCACTCTGCTGTTGCCTGAAAATGGCCCTAACGCTGCCATGGCAGAAAAGTTGAATCAACTGGCGCAGCTACTCCATTCAGACCTACTTCTTGTGTTACGCGGCCATAAACTCACGAAAGCACAAGAAAACAGTGCTTGGTTTAAAGCGATTAGCCAAGACGCCATTTATATCAGTTGCTTGACCCCTGAATATCAACGGTTACCACAATGGGTTTCTAAACGCGCCTACAGTATGCGGCTTTCTTTAGAAACCGAAGCTAACCAACTACTTTGCTATTGTTATGAAGGGAATTTACTTGGCTTAGCGCAAGCACTTGAACGGCTATCCCTTCTTTATCCTGATGGTAAACTCACCTACCCTCGTGTCGAAAGTGCCGTGAATGATTCTGCGCATTTTACGCCCTATCATTGGGTTGATGCCCTATTGGCTGGTAAATCGCGCCGTTCTTGGCATATTTTAGAGCAACTGCAACAAGAGGATGTTGAGCCCGTTATATTATTGCGCTCAATCCAACGCGATCTGATGCTGCTAATTACATTGAAACGCCAATCTGTAACAACCCCATTAAAAACATTGTTTGATCAGCACAAAGTTTGGCAAAACCGCCGAGGTGTGCTCACTGAAGCCTTACAACGCTTAACACTGCATCAATTGCAATCCGCATTAATGTTATTAACGCAAGCAGAAATCAATATAAAACAAGATTTTAGCCATTCTCCATGGCCTGACCTGCAATCACTGTCTATGCTATTATGCGGCAAAGCATTTGCAGAGAATTTTATTCATGAGTAATTCATTTTCAAAACAGCATAACTTACTAGCGTTATTCGGTGGAACATTCGACCCCATTCACTTTGGCCATTTACGCCCTGTGCAAGCCCTTGCTCAGCAAGTTGGGCTCGAAAAAGTGATCTTGCTACCAAACCACGTTCCCCCCCATCGCCCACAACCAGAAGCAACTCCATCACAACGTTTAGAAATGGTGAGGTTAGCAATACAGGATAACCCTTTATTTGCTATCGATACGCGTGAATTAGCGAAAAATAGCCCTTCTTATACGATAGAAACTCTCGCTGAACTACGTCAAGAAATTGGGCCAGAAAAGCCCCTTGCGTTTATTATTGGTCAAGATTCTTTATTGTCGATTAATAAATGGTACGGTTGGGATCGAATTTTAGATAACTGTCATCTATTAGTCTGTTCGCGTCCGGGGTATGCCACTCAATTTTCCGACCCTATAATGCAAAACTGGCTGTTAGAACATCAAACAACAGACCCGATTGCTTTAAATCAAACGGCCAATGGGTATATTTTTATTGGGGATACCCCATTGGTAAATATCTCTGCAACAGAGATCCGCGAAAAATTAAGCTCGGGCGACTCTTGTCACGAATTAATTCCAGATGCGGTTTTGCAATATATTCATCAACAGCACCTTTACCAACAATAAGGGATCTCTCTTATTGAACAACTATTAGGATATGGCTCAAAAATAACTTGCTCCATTAAGTAGCTGTCTGGGTATTGAACAAGCAATTGCTTCATCATCTCTAATGGCCTGTTTAGTGGTAAATTACCCGCTAAATAGTCATTAATCAGCCATAATAAGCGTTTTTTCTCATCTTTCGTGGCTTTATGTTTGAAATAGCCTTGCATATGGCTCAACGCATTAACTTCAATGTTTTTTGCTGGCACTGCCGCCAATATTTCCATTAAACAGGCTTTATATTGATTAAAAAAACACACAAGATCGGTACTACTTTTAATACTCGCCACTAAACGCCCTGTATACTGATAGCCAATAGGCGAATACGCCATGATGAGATATTTATGGCAACTATGAAATTGAATCATGTTGTGGTGTGTTAGCTTGCTATATAAACCATCTAATCTTTGTTTCGTATACAATTTCGTCAGAAAGCAATCCCAGAACGCTATATCTTGTAGCTTATCATCCGTTAATATCGGAATATTAGCTGGAAATAGCCCTTGAAATTTAGCAAGTTGCTGTCTAGAACAAATAATACCATTAACCTTATTTTGCATACCCTCATGGGCTAGATTCGTTACAAAATCAACTATAGAATTCACCTGTGGATGAATATTAGCGGATAGATGATTAATTCCTTCAAATATAAAAACTTTTGGTTTAATTATTTGCACAATACACGTCTCATTCTAAAATATTTGTCAGGAGTACAGTTTTTAGCGTTATTTTGTAAAGTTAGCACAAACTTCTTGCTCAAATGTACGGATATCCCTATAAATTTCACTCCACGATGAATAAAAAATAATTTAGCCGATTTTTCTTAAAATCTAGGGTAAAATAGCAGGGCTGTTAATATGTTTACTTTGTTATCAGCGATTATTTTATCTACAAACTACAAACAGTGTTTAACGTGATATTCTGTTTATTTGAATAAAAGGTGAACCTTTTGCAAGGAACTGAACTCCAACAATTTATTATCGATCAGCTTGATGATGCTAAAGCAGAAGATATCATTACTATCGATGTTCAAGGGAAATCAAGTATTACCGATCAGATGATCATCTGTACAGGGACATCAAGTCGCCATTTGATGTCAGTCGCTGACAGGTTAATCGAAGCTTGCCGTAAAAATGGTTTAATGCCATTAGGTGTTGAAGGGCAAGGTATTTCTGATTGGATAGTCGTCGACCTTGGCGATGCCATTGTTCATATTATGCAAGATGAGAGTCGTCGTATGTATGAATTAGAAAAGCTCTGGAGCTGAGTTTGAAATTACAGCTCATCGCCGTTGGAACAAAAATGCCGGACTGGGTCCAGACCGGCTTTATGGATTACCTCCACCGTTTTCCCAAAGATATGCCATTTGAATTAACGGAAATCCCTGCAGGAAAACGTGGGAAAAATGCAGATATAAAACGCATTCTAGAAAAAGAAGGCGAATTAATGCTCGCAGCTGTAGGTAAAGGAAATCGCATCGTCACCTTGGATATTCCCGGTGATCGTTGGGACACCCCAAAACTTGCCGTACAACTCGATAAATGGAAACAAGATGGCCGTAATGTCAGCTTATTAATCGGTGGTCCCGAAGGCCTTGCACCTGCTTGTAAAGCGGCGGCAGAGCAAAGTTGGTCACTATCACCACTTACGCTACCTCATCCACTGGTTCGTGTCCTTGTTGCCGAAAGTCTTTATCGCGCATGGAGTATTACGACTAACCACCCTTATCACAGGGAATAGTCAGGTTTAAATATGTTCAAAATGGCAATGGGATGAAAACACAACGCACCCCCTTTTCGCGACCATACCGCAGAATCAGTTTTATTTATCCGCCGAGCGCTTATCGCCTTCGGTGTGATTGTCATTTTAACGTCTATTCTTGTGACCAATTTGTATCACTTACAAATTGTCCGCCACGAAGATTACCAAACACGGTCAAATGATAACCGAATCAAATTGGTGCCTATTGCACCAAGCCGTGGGATTATTTATGACCGCAGAGGGACTCAACTCGCCCTTAATAGCACGTTTTACCAGCTAGAAATCGTGCCGGAAAAAGTCAGTAATCTGCAAGAAACCTTAGATAACCTTCGTAATGTAGTAGATTTAACTGACGAAGACATTACTAATTTTGAAAAAGAGCGTAAGCGCTCACGTCGGTTTACCTCTATTGCATTGAAAACCCAGCTCAACGAAGTTCAAGTTGCTCGTTTTGCCGTTAATCAGTACCGTTTTCCCGGTTTAGAAGTCAAAAGTTACCAACGACGCTCTTACCCATATGGTTCAGCATTAACCCATGTGATTGGTTATGTGGCAAAAATCAATGACAAAGATGTTGAACGTCTTGATAAAGAAGGTTTATTACCTAATTATGCTGCTAGTCATGATATCGGTAAATTAGGTATTGAGCGTTATTATGAAGATGTCTTACACGGTAAAACCGGCTATGAAGAAGTGGAAGTGAATAGCCGCGGTCGCGTTATTCGACAATTGCATGAGCAACCACCGCAAGCAGGTCGAGATATCTACCTCACTATTGACCTTGAATTACAAATTTATATCGAAAAACTGTTAACCACCAGCCGTGCAGCCGTAGTGGTCACTGACCCACGTAATGGCGAAATTTTGGCTCTGGTATCTAATCCAAGTTATGACTCTAACTTGTTTGTAAACGGCATCTCAAATAAAGATTACCAAGCGTTATTAAATAATCCTGACAGACCGCTGATTAACCGAACAACTCAAGGGTTATATCCCCCTGCATCGACAGTAAAACCCTTTATTTCTGTTGCGGCATTAAGTGAAAAGGTCATCACACCGAATACGACCATTTTTGACCCTGGTTGGTGGCAATTGCCGGGCTCCGAAAAACGTTACCGTGACTGGAAGCGCTGGGGGCACGGCAAGCTGAATGTTTCAAAGTCAATCATTGAATCAGCGGATACTTTCTTCTATCAAGTGGCTTATGATATGGGGATTGATCGTATTTCTGAGTGGATGGGGCGTTTTGGTTTTGGTGATTATACCGGAATTGACCTTGCAGAAGAACGTTCTGGTATCATGCCGACCCGTGAATGGAAACAAAAACGCTATAAAAAGCCTTGGTATCAAGGCGATACCATTCCAGTTGGGATTGGGCAAGGCTATTGGACAGCAACACCAATTCAAATGTCAAAAGCATTAATGACATTAATCAATGATGGCCAAGTTAAAACCCCACATTTGCTTTACGGCACAAAATTGGGTAATGCCATGGTGCCTTATGAAGACAAAGAAACCAAACAAATTGGCGATATCAATTCCGGTTTTTGGGAGCTAGCGAAGCATGGAATGTACGGTGTCGCTAATGCACCGAATGGTACTGGACGCCGTAGTTTCATTGGTACCCCTTATAAAGCGGCAGCAAAATCAGGTACTGCGCAGGTCTTCAGCTATGAAACCTATAATGCCAGTAAACTTGCTGAGCACCTACGCGACCACAAATTGATGATTGCTTATGCTCCGTATGATAAACCCACGATTGCCGTTGCAATTATTCTGGAAAACGGGGGCGCGGGCCCAGCAGTCGGTGACATTGTGCGGCAAATATTTGACCACGTTCTTCTTGGTGATAACCGTACTGAAGTCGCGGTGTCAGCAACTAATGCAGGAGAAGACCGCTGATGCATAATCCTAATAATAACAATGAGCTATAAAGAATATGACAGACGATAAGAAAAAAATTTCGTTATCCACACGTCTGCATATAGATGTGCCTATGCTGCTAATTATTATCGCGTTGCTTGCATACAGCGCATTTATTATGTGGAGTGCTAGCGGCCAAGATCCTGAAATGATGGAGCGTAAATTAGGGCAGATAGCGACAGGCTTCGTCGTTATGATAGTAATGGCGCAGATCCCCCCTAGAATGTATGAAAATTGGGCGCCTCACCTGTTTATCTTCTGCGTTATTTTACTGATTTTTGTTGATGTTTTTGGGCAGATAAGTAAAGGGGCACAGCGCTGGTTAGACTTGGGTTTTATTCGGTTCCAACCCTCTGAAATTGCAAAAATTGCCGTCCCTTTAATGGTCGCTCGTTTCATGAACCGAGACCTATGCCCTCCTTCATTCAAAAATACATTAATTGCACTCGTATTGATTTTTGTACCAACATTATTAGTGGCTGCACAGCCTGACCTTGGTACCTCGATTTTAGTTGCAGCTTCAGGCCTATTCGTTTTGTTCCTTGCCGGAATGAGTTGGCGGCTTATTGCTGTTGCCGCCATTGCGCTCGCCGCCTTTATTCCACTACTGTGGTTCTTTTTAATGCATGGTTATCAAAGAGCCCGTGTCATGATGTTATTAGACCCAGAAACTGATCCACTAGGCGCTGGTTACCATATTATCCAATCAAAAATTGCGATTGGTTCTGGTGGATTAATGGGTAAAGGTTGGCTACATGGCACACAATCACAACTTGAATTTTTACCGGAAAGACATACCGACTTTATTTTTGCCGTGTTAGCAGAAGAACTTGGCTTAGTCGGTGTGCTTATTTTACTTGGTTTATACCTTTTATTGATTATTCGTGGGCTTTATATTGCTGCTAGCGCACAAAATACTTTTGGTCGGGTTATGGTTGGTGGTTTGATCTTAATCCTTTTTGTCTATGTATTTGTGAATATCGGTATGGTCAGTGGTATATTACCAGTGGTTGGTGTTCCCCTCCCTTTAGTGAGCTACGGGGGCTCCGCTTTGATTGTTTTAATGGCTGGATTCGGTATTATCATGTCGATACATACACACCGAAAATTCCTTTCCAAAAGTTTATAAAATGAGGCTTAGTATGCGTTTACAATGGATAATGCTTGGCGTCACCGCCGCGCTACTTAGTGGCTGTGTGACAGACGAAGTTAAACAACCAGCCCAAGTGCCAACCAATGTACCCACTCAAGATGTATTAGGTGCAGAGCCTCATTATGAGCCGTATCATCCAACTGCCAATAATGATTACTCACGTAATGGTCAACAGTACCAAATCGTACGCGACCCGTCACAATTTAGCCAAGTGGGTTATGCGTCTATTTATGGTGCGGAGTCTGCAGGAAATATGACTGCGATTGGTGAACGTGTTAATCCAGTGGAATTAACTGCAGCTCACCCAACGTTACCGATCCCTAGCTATGTCCGAATCACCAACATGATGAATGGCCGGATGATGGTCGTGCGTGTTAATGATCGTGGGCCTTATACGCCAGGAAAAAGTATTGCGGTGTCACGTGCAACCGCTGACCGCCTGAATTTAATGCCAACGACAAAAATTAAAATTGATGCCATTCAAGTCGCTCAAGACGGCACCTTGTCAGGAACTGGAACCGTTGGCTCTAATTTTGTGAAACAAAGCTATGCATTGCCGGGGCGCCCGCAATTAGGTTCTGGCCCAATGGGTACCCCTGTGATGGAGAACTTGCCAACGCCAGAAAATACATTGCCCGTTCAGCAACCAAAAGAGCCGATGCAGCCTACGATGCCTGACATGAGCTTACAAACACCAACGCCACCACCAACAACAACGGAAGAAGTGGTTCCTGAGCGTGGTTTTCTCGTTCAAGCAGGCGCCATTAGTAGCCAAACCAATGCGCAAAATATGCTGAATGAATTGAAAACACAGTTTAATGTTCCTGGGCGGTTACAACCTTATAATGGTATTTACCGCGTCCAATTAGGGCCATTTGCAACGAAACAACAAGCCGTTGAGGTACAAGGCCGATTACAGGCTGAAAAAAACCAGTCTTCGATGGTCGTTGCGCCTTAATAGGCGAATGCTTTAGGTTGCTCCCTCTGTTTGGGCAACCTGAAGTTGAGCAATGTTAAAAAATTATTGGTACAGCGCAAAAGTGGCATTTTTCTTATTCTATTCTTTTGCTAAACTGCGCCTCCTTGTGTTAACCGAATTTCGGATGTAATGGTAAAACCATGAATAATGTCGCCCCATCACGCATCGTGCGTCATACAGTACTCGGTTCCGCGCTACTGCTTATGACCGCAAATATTGCGAATGCTAATGAAACTTTCCCGAATACATCAATTCCTGCAGCACCTACTATTGATGCAGAAGCTTATATCTTAATTGATTATAATTCAGGGAAAGTTCTCGCTGAAAGTAATGCCGACCAACGCCGCGATCCTGCGAGTTTGACAAAAATGATGACCAGTTATGTTATTGGTCAAGCAATTAAGTCAGGTAAAATTGGTGAAAATGATATCGTTACGGTCGGAAATGATGCGTGGGCTACCGGTAACCCGGTGTTTAAAGGCTCATCATTGATGTTCTTAAAACCTGGCGACCGCGTTAGCGTATCTCAGCTAACTCGTGGTATTAACTTGCAATCAGGTAACGATGCTTGTGTTGCTATGGCCGACTATATTGCGGGTGACCAAGCCAACTTTGTTCAGTTAATGAATGGCTACGTAAACAAATTAGGGTTGAAAAATACCTATTTTCAAACCGTTCATGGTTTAGATGCCGAAGGCCAATATAGCTCAGCCCGTGATATGGCACTTATTGGGCAAGCACTAGTACGTGATGTGCCTGAAGAGTACGCAATCTATAAAGAAAAAGAATTTACCTTTAACAACATTCGCCAAACAAACCGTAATGGCCTTTTATGGGATAAGAGCCTTGCTGTTGATGGCATCAAAACAGGCCATACTAATGCCGCTGGCTATAACCTTGTCGCCTCCGCAACCGAAGGTGATATGCGCCTGATCTCCGTTGTTATGGGAGGTAAAAGCAGCAAAGGCCGTGATGCCGAAAGTAAAAAGTTACTTACTTACGGTTTCCGCTTTTATGAAACCGTTAAACCATTACAAGCCAATGTGGATTTTGCCAGTGTACCAGTCTGGTTTGGTGATGAGAATGAAGTAAAATTAGGTGTCACTGAAGATTTATACCTCACCATCCCACGTGGTCGCTTAAAAGATCTAAAAGCCAGTTATGAATTAACAACCACTGAGCTTGAAGCACCATTAACCAAAGGCCAGCAAGTCGGTACCATTAGTTTCCAACTCGACGGAAAAATCATTGAACAACATCCTTTAGCCGTATTAAAAGATGTGGAAGAAGGTGGCTTTTTCAGTCGGTTAATTGACTATATTAAGTTACTCTTCCATCGCTGGTTTGGTTAGGGCTTGAAACTAAAATAAGTCATCCCCATATAGTAACTATCGAAATAAAGTAAGTATCGAAATGTTTGTTGGATGAATACATCTCATTGGCTGGTTTAATACCAGCCAATCTTTTTCAGCCAGCAGCCCAATTTAAAAATTAGGAGTGCCCATGAAAACGAAATTAGGTGAACTGCTTGAGTTCCCATGCCCATTAACTTACAAAGTCATGGGTTTGGCACAGCCTGAATTGGTTGATCAAGTAATTGAAGTGATACAACGTCATGCTCCGGGGGATTACTCTCCAGACGTAAAACCGAGTAGCAAGGGTAATTATCACTCCGTTTCTATTACTATCAATGCCACCCATATTGAACAAGTGGAAACTTTGTATAGTGAGCTAGGTGCGTTGGAATTAGTTAAAGTTGTACTTTAATTTCTGTAAAAATAAACTACATCCCAAAGGTTAACCATAACCGATTAAGGTGTAGTTTTTTATTTATTCTGCACTACAGAGCCTTATAATTATTTTTTCTTGCTGATAGTACAAATAAAATAAGTTTTTCATCAAAATACCTAATGAGAAATAACTTTTCATATCAATCCCAAACCTAAAAATACAAACTTATCCAAATTCTTACCTTTTTCATACTCCACTCAAAAGAGTCGCGCTAACATATCTATAACATGACAAAACTAGCACTCCCCCCCTACCAGCGTTATACTAAGTACTCAATTTTTCAGGTGGATGTTAAAACATTGTCAGAACGAACGATAATTATCCGTCAATTAGGCCTTGCGCCGTACCAGCAAGTATCCGATGCGATGCATCAATTTACTGAAGAGCGCACTGAAAATACGTGTGATGAAGTATGGCTAGTTGAACACCCACGCGTATTTACTCAAGGTCAAGCAGGGAAAGCAGAGCATGTACTAGCCCCCGGGGATATCCCTGTTATACAAAGTGATAGAGGTGGTCAAGTCACCTATCATGGGCCAGGACAGCAAGTGATGTACGTGATGCTCAACTTAAAGCGCAATAAAATTGGTGTTAGAGAACTCGTCACCGCACTGGAAAACACCGTCGTGAATACCCTTGCCCACTTTAATATTGCAGCGTATCCTCGCCCTGATGCCCCTGGTGTCTATGTGAATGGCGACAAAATTTGTTCTCTTGGATTACGCATAAGGCAAGGTTGTTCTTTTCATGGTCTCGCTTTGAATATTGATATGGATCTTGAACCCTTTAACCGTATCAACCCTTGTGGTTACAGCGAATTAAAGATGACTCAGGTTAGCGACCTCGCTCCCAAAGTTTCATTATTTGATGTTCAGCCTGTGCTAATTGGCCAATTCTGTGACACACTGGGATTTCATATTGTTCAATAATAATGCTATAATTTTTTAACATTTTTAAAAAATATTTTAATGAATGGATAACAGCCTCCATTCGGTTTTATTTAGAATTATCACTTATCCATCAGCATAAAAGATAACTGGAACCGTCATATTATGAGTAAACCAATTCAGATAGAACGTGGAATTAAATATCGTGACGCCGACAAAATGGCGCTGATCCCTGTCAAAAACGTTGTGACTGAACGAGAAGAAATTCTACGTAAACCTGACTGGATGAAAATTAGGCTTCCTGCTGACTCCACTCGTATTCAAGGCATTAAAGCAGCCATGCGCAAAAATGGGCTGCATTCTGTTTGTGAAGAAGCTTCATGCCCTAATCTCTCTGAGTGCTTTAACCATGGTACTGCGACCTTTATGATTTTAGGCGCTATCTGTACCCGCCGCTGCCCATTCTGTGATGTTGCCCATGGCCGTCCAAATGCACCGGATGCCAATGAGCCTGAAAAATTAGCACAAACCATTAAAGATATGGCACTACGCTATGTTGTCATTACGTCAGTTGACCGTGATGATCTACGTGATGGCGGAGCACAGCACTTTGCTGATTGCATTAGCGCTATTCGTGAAAAAAGCCCATCGATTAAAATTGAAACGCTAGTTCCTGATTTCCGTGGCCGTATGGATCGCGCATTAGAAATTTTAACCGCGACACCACCTGATGTGTTTAACCATAACCTTGAAAATGTACCACGTGTTTACCGTCAAGTTCGCCCTGGTGCTAATTATGAATGGTCTTTAAAATTACTCGAAAAATTTAAAGAAGCCCATCCCGATATCCCAACTAAATCAGGGTTAATGGTTGGTCTTGGTGAAACCAATAAAGAAATTATTGAGGTTATGCGCGACTTACGTCGCCATGGCGTAACGATGCTTACGCTAGGTCAATACCTACAACCAAGCCGCCACCACTTACCAGTTAAACGCTATGTGAGTCCCGCTGAGTTCGATGAGATGAAAGAAGAAGCCATGGCAATGGGCTTCACTCACGCAGCTTGCGGCCCATTCGTTCGCTCTTCTTACCATGCTGATTTACAAGCTAAAGGTGAGGAAGTTAAATAGCCTCCACTATTTTACGTATAAACAAAAAATGCCTGATTTTCATCAGGCATTTTTTATTGCAATAGATAAAAAAACTCGCCCTAGATAACTAGCGCGAGTTTTCAGCTGTTCGTTTTAATCTTAATTATAAAAATTACAGAGGAATAACGTTAGCAGCAGATGGGCCTTTAGCACCTTCAGTAATTTCAAATTCCACTTTTTGGCCTTCAGCTAAGGTTTTGAAACCATCGCCCATAATCGCAGAAAAGTGAACAAATACATCTTTGCTACCATCTTCTGGAGTGATAAAACCAAAACCTTTAGATTCGTTGAACCACTTAACGTTACCTTTAACTTTAGACATCAAATATTACCTTTAAAATAAAATAGACACACCATCTGTATCAAGCTCAGTACATCAGATTTCTCAGTTACTTGTCTACAACCTAGATCACGAAAATGGACTAAAAAGATAAAAAAATATTATTTATCGATAGAATAGGTTCTGATTTCGACAATAATTCTTACCAATAGCAATTATCACAACCAATAGTATTATCTATTGCTAATTATTTAGCTTTTACTTCTCATGTAAAAGTAACCAATCTTTGATATCTAAGCCCCCAGTATACCCCACTAATTTCCCATCATGCCCAAGTACACGATGACAAGGAACAATTAATGAGATTGGATTACGTGAGTTTGCCATGCCGACTGCACGACAATAATTAGCTGAGCCTAACTTTAAAGCCAAATCTTTATAGCTCCAGCGTTCTCCATAAGGTATCCCACAAAGATGTTTCCAGACTTTTTTCTGAAATTCTGTACCTTGTGGATTTAATGCCACCGTAAAAACGGTTCTTTTGTGATTAAAATATTCCTTTAGTTCTTTCACACAAAGCTTCGAATGCTCATTCTTCGTTTCTTTTTCTGTTTTTTCATCAACAAAATAAAGGCTCGTTATTCCGTTGTCATCAGCCGTAATATGGACCCACGGTTTAGGAAATTTATCCGGTGTCGCTAAATATTGATGGTACATAGTATCTCCTCAAAAGGACTCAATTACCTGATTGTATATACAGTTATAGAGTAAATTATTTCCATTTTGCAATGATCTTTTTTCTTAGAGTGTCTATCTGAATCATCTAATACGATATTTTTTTATTTTCAATGTTAATAACCACCTAGCCAACAATTAGAATAATTATCATTCAACATTTCATATTCACTACATATTGTATGGTTGATAAATTTAAAATCCATATATAGTATTTATGTATCACATACCTTATTTTTAATGCGGATAAACATTCAAAAGGTAAATAACATGATTGAGATTACCATTTATAGTAAACCTAACTGCGTTCAATGTAATGCTACTTATCAAGCCTTAGATCGCAAATCTATTTCCTACCAAATTATTGACCTTACTGAAGATAGCCAAGCCCTTGAACTCGTAAAAAAATTGGGTTATCAACAAGTCCCTGTTGTTATTGCAGGTGAAAAACATTGGGCTGGTTTTCGACCTGACATGATTAGCCTATTAGCCGCTTAGGTGATGTCATGGAAACGGAATCACTCATCTATTTTTCAAGTCGCTCAGAAAATTGCCATCGCTTTATTGAAAAGCTTGGTATCCCTGCAACACGGTTACCTATTGGCAACCACGAAAGTAGCCTAATTGCGACAAGACCTTATGTTTTATTACTACCAACCTATGGTGGTGGCGGTACAAAAGGTGCTGTTCCAAAAGAAGTGATTCAATTTCTTAATATTGAAGGCAATCGCGCATTCATCCGTGGTGTTATTGCTGCGGGTAATACCAATTTTGGTGATGCCTATGCGATAGCTGGAAATATCATCGCGCAAAAATGCCATATTCCCTACCTATATCGATTTGAACTTCTTGGTACTGATAAAGATGTTCAATCCGTTCAACGAGGCCTAAAAACGTTTTGGCAACGTACAAACAACTAGAGTTATTCCAAATGGATAAAATGCAAAATATATCAGATGTGGATTATCATGCGCTCAATGCGATGTTGAATTTATATGATAACGAAGGCCGTATTCAATTTGATAAAGACAAAGAAGCGGCTCATCACTATTTTCGACAGCATGTGAACCAAAACACCGTATTTTTCCATGATTTAAAAGAAAAATTAGATTTTTTAGTACAAGAAAATTATTACGAAAATAGTGTATTAGAACAATATAACTTTGAATTTATCAAAACACTGTTTAAACAGGCATACGCTCACAAATTTCGTTTTCAAACTTTTCTCGGTGCCTTTAAATATTATACTAGCTATACGCTGAAAACCTTTGATGGCAAACGCTACCTCGAACGCTATGAAGATCGCGTCTGTATGGTTGCTTTAACCCTTGCTCAAGGGAATGAATCCCTTGCTAAGTTGTATGTCGATGAAATTATTACAGGTCGTTTTCAACCTGCAACTCCCACCTTCCTTAACTGCGGTAAAAAACAACGTGGTGAGTTAATCTCTTGTTTTCTTTTAAGAATTGAAGACAACATGGAGTCCATCGGCCGCTCAGTCAATTCTGCTTTGCAGTTATCCAAACGCGGTGGCGGAGTCGCCTTTCTAATGACCAATTTACGAGAGCAAGGTGCCCCAATAAAACTAATTGAAAATCAATCTTCTGGCGTTGTTCCTGTTATGAAAATGTTAGAAGATGCTTTTTCTTATGCCAACCAATTAGGCGCAAGGCAAGGTGCCGGTGCCGTTTATTTGCATGCTCACCACCCTGATATTATGCGTTTTCTTGATACCAAACGTGAAAATGCAGATGAAAAAATACGGATTAAAACACTGTCTTTAGGGGTAGTTATTCCTGATATTACTTTTCAATTAGCGAAAGACAACCAGGACATGTATTTATTTTCACCATATGATGTTGAACGCACCTATGGTGTCCCTATGTCTGAAATCAGTGTGACAGACAAATACCATGAAATGGTCAATAACAAAGCGATAAAAAAATACAAAATCAATGCTCGGGAATTTTTCCAAACTTTAGCTGAAATCCAGTTTGAATCTGGATATCCGTATATTTTATTTGAAGATACCGCGAATCGAGCCAACCCTATCGCAGGACGCATTAATATGAGTAATCTGTGTTCAGAAATACTGCAAGTTAATCGCCCTAGTGTTTATGAAGACGATTTAAGCTATCAACAAATCGGTAAAGATATTAGCTGTAATTTAGGCTCTATGAATATCGCTAAAACAATGGATTCACCGAATTTCGCTCAATCAATAGCGGCTGCCGTTAGAGCACTGAGTGCGGTTTCAGATATGAGTAACATTCGTTCTGTCCCTTCCATTGCGGAAGGTAACCGACAATCACATGCGATTGGGTTAGGGCAAATGAATTTACACGGCTACTTGGCAAGGGAGCATATCTATTATGGCTCAGAAGAAGCTCTCGATTTCACCAATATCTATTTTTATGCGGTCACCTATTACGCGTTAAAAACTTCCAACCAATTAGCCATTGAAAGGAAAACTGCATTTATTGGTTTTGAACATTCAACTTATGCCTCAGGTGATTATTTTGATAAATATATCAACAACATTTGGCTACCAAAAACACAAACCGTTCAGGAATTATTCCGACGTTCGGGTATCGAAATTCCAACTCGTGAAGACTGGCAAGCCTTAAAACAGTCTGTTATTACCTATGGAATTTATAACCAAAACTTGCAAGCGATACCTCCGACAGGGTCTATCTCTTATATCAATAATTCAACATCAAGCATTCACCCCATTGTTTCACGAATTGAAATTCGTAAAGAAGGTAAAATTGGTCGCGTCTACTACCCCGCCCCTTTCATGACGAATGAGAACTTAGAATATTACCAAGATGCTTACCAAATCGGTCCTGAAAAAATCATTGATACTTATGCCATGGCAACTCAACACGTTGACCAAGGTTTATCTTTGACTCTATTTTTTAAAGATGATGCCACCACGCGAGATATTAACCGAGCGCAAATATATGCTTGGCGAAAAGGAATCAAGACATTGTATTACATCCGATTACGCCAAACTGCCCTCGAAGGAACTGAAGTCGAAGGCTGCGTATCTTGCACTTTGTAATAGGAAAATATTATGACCACCAGCACATCTAGCACATCTAGCACATCTAGCACACCAGTAAAAGCCATTAACTGGAACCGTATTCAGGATGATAAAGACTTAGAAGTATGGAACCGATTAACAAGTAATTTTTGGCTTCCCGAAAAAGTGCCATTATCTAATGATATTCCTTCTTGGAATACTTTAACTGCTGCAGAAAAACAGCTAACAATACGTGTATTTACTGGCCTTACCCTGCTAGATACGATTCAAAATACAGTGGGTGCGCCTTGCTTAATGCCAGATGCACAAACACCTCACGAAGAAGCCGTTTTATCGAACATTAGCTTTATGGAAGCAGTACATGCGCGCTCTTATAGCTCAATATTTTCAACTCTCTGTTCAACGATTGATGTTGATGATGCATACCGCTGGAGTGAAGAAAATATTGCATTACAGAATAAAGCTAAGATAATCCTATCTTACTATTGTGATTCACACCCTTTAAAGAAAAAGATCGCAAGTGTCTTTTTAGAATCATTTTTGTTTTATTCGGGTTTCTATTTACCAATGTATTGGTCAAGTAGAGGAAAGTTAACAAACACCGCAGATCTTATACGTTTAATTATTCGAGATGAAGCCATACACGGCTATTATATTGGCTATAAATTTCAAAAGTCATTATCCCAATATGATGAGAATACTCAGAAAGAAATTAAGGATTTTGCTTTTTCATTATTATTCGATTTATATGAAAATGAAGTGAAATATACACAAGAACTTTATGACACAGTAGGTTGGTCGGAAGATGTCAAAAAATTCCTTCATTACAATGCCAATAAAGCATTAATGAATTTAGGTTATGAAGCCTTATTTCCTGATACCGTCACCGATGTAAGTGCAGCGATATTATCGGCTTTATCTCCTGATGCAAATGAAAATCATGATTTCTTTTCGGGCTCCGGTTCATCTTATATTATTGGTAAAGCAGTCAGTACCGAAGATGATGACTGGAACTTTTAATTTAACTGTTAATTTAATTTATCAATAAGAATCACTTACAACCAAATCCATACCATGATGAATTATAATGATTTTATTTGTCATGGTATTTTTTAGCTCAAAAAACAGCCAAATTAATTCGTTTTTTATATGTATATCTGTTTAATTACTCATTTTTAATGAGTCAATCTGGCAATTATTTTTAATTCAATCAATTACCATCTCATTTTACATAAATTTATTTAATGAATTTGATATTAATTTCTATTTTTTCATCTATCAACTAAGCATTTATTCCACATAAAAATCGAATAAAATCGGCAACTCGCATATTGATTAGATTAGTGTGAATTATTTTCAATTAAATTCAATCTCACCAGTAAGTTAACTTTAATATAGAAACTATAAAAGCTATCATCATATAACTTAATATCGTTTTTATTTACATTAATAGCATCACATTTCATCTCTATTTTTTTGATTAATTATACTTAACCTAGGGTTGTCAGCTGATTTTATTATGCTAGGGTTTATTGCTTGCAAATTTTACTAATAACTCAAACGGAGAAATTTGAATTTAATCCATAATTAACTAACCCATTAAACCGAATATAGGAATCTCTGCCCTAATAATTTTCAAAGGATAATCATAGATAGGAAACATAATGTTAACTATCACTATAGAATTCATCACTTTCAATATAGGTAATTTGTCTTCCTTGTTGATTGAAAATTGGGTAAATAATATATGGCAATAAAATTACAAGTTAAAAATTTATATAAAATATTTGGGGACAATCCTGATCAAGCATTTAAGCTATTAGAGTCAGGTATGAATAAAGATGATATCTTTGAAAAAACAGGCCTTACCGTAGGTGTTCAAGATGTTAATCTGACGATTGAAGAAGGCGAAATCTTTGTTGTCATGGGACTTTCTGGCTCAGGAAAATCGACCTTGGTGCGCCTCCTCAATCGCCTGATAGAACCCACTAGTGGACAAGTCATGATAGATGGGGAAGATATTTCCAATATCTCTGACAAAGCACTGCGCGAAGTTAGGCGAACAAAAATTAGTATGGTGTTTCAGTCCTTTGCGCTGATGCCACATATGAACGTCATCGATAACACCGCTTTTGGTATGGAACTTTCTGGCATTCCAAAAGAAGAACGCCATAAGAAAGCCATGAGTGCGCTTGAGCAAGTTAATCTTGAAAAATGGGCTAATTCATACCCAGATGAGCTCTCTGGTGGGATGCGTCAACGTATCGGCTTAGCCAGAGCACTAGCCAATGACCCTGATATTCTGTTAATGGACGAAGCGTTCTCAGCCCTTGACCCACTAATTCGTACTGAAATGCAAGATGAACTGCTCTCCTTACAAGGGGATAAACAACGCACGATTGTCTTTATTTCTCATGACCTTGATGAAGCGATGAGAATTGGCGACCGCATTGCCATTATGCAAGGAGGCGTTGTTGTTCAAGTCGGCACACCTGATGAAATTCTCAATAATCCAGCAAATGACTATGTTAAGACCTTCTTCCGTGGTGTAGATATCAGCCAAGTATTCAGTGCGAAGGACATTGCACGCAGACGTCCTAATGCACTATTGCATATCGCACCGGGTTTTGGCCCTCGTTCAGCGCTAAAAGTCCTCAACGATGAAGACCGCTATCACGGTTATTTAATTTCTCGAGGGCATACCTTTGCCGGTGTGGTTTCTGTTGAATCCTTAGAAAAAGCACTCCATGAAAAAGCAGGTATTGAAGCTGCAATATTAACTGATATCGAGCCAATTCAAGGTGATACATCCTTAAATGAAGTTATTTCTACCGTGGCACAAGCCCCTTGCGCTGTTCCGGTTATTAACGAAAAAAACCGTTATTTGGGCGTAATTTCAAAAGGAATGCTGTTACAGGCGCTGGATAAGGAGACACCAAATGAGTAAGCAGAATCAAGAAGCAACGAATAGCCAACAAGACCCGTGGGCGGATACTGAAGCCACGAATACGCCAACACAAGGTACTGAGAATATACCGGCGGATGACCCATGGGCAGCAACAAGCTCTAGCGAAACAAATACCGCTGGAGATGATCCTTGGGGAAATGCATCAGACACAACCACACCTGCTGACACCAGTTCAAGTGATTGGCTTGATGCCACCCCAACAGATAGCATCATCCCCGATCAGTTTAATATTATGGATCCCTTCCAGCACACTCTGATCCCTCTTGATTCATGGGTTGCACATGCTATCGATTGGGTAGTTCTCAACTTTCGTCCTGTATTCCAAGGAATTCGTGCCCCCATTGATTTTATTCTGAGTGGGTTTGAACAATTTCTCACCTCGCTACCATCCCCTGTTGCCATTATCATTTTCGCATTACTCGCCTGGCAATTGGCAGGACGCGCGATGGGGGTGGCCACATTTGTTTCAATGATAGCCATCGGAGCAATTGGCGCTTGGTCTGAAGCCATGGTGACACTGTCTCTGGTCCTCACCTCTTTACTGTTTTGTATTGTCATAGGACTGCCACTGGGTATTTGGCTGGCACGTAGTGATAGAGCCGCTAAAGTTATTCGCCCATTACTTGATGCGATGCAAACCACGCCAGCATTCGTCTATTTAGTCCCGATTGTCATGTTATTTGGTATCGGTAATGTACCTGGTGTTGTCGTCACTATTATATTTGCTTTACCGCCCATCATTCGTTTAACCATTTTAGGGATCAAACAAGTCCCAGCTGATTTAATTGAAGCCGCTGAATCATTCGGTGCAAGTCCTCGCCAAATGCTATTTAAAGTGCAATTGCCATTGGCGATGCCAACCATTATGGCCGGGGTCAACCAAACCTTGATGTTAGCGCTGTCAATGGTCGTTATCGCCTCAATGATTGCTGTTGGAGGCTTAGGCCAAATGGTCTTACGGGGTATTGGTCGACTTGATATGGGTCTCGCATCTGTCGGGGGGTCGGTATTGTTATTCTAGCTATCATCTTAGACCGTTTTACCCAATCTTTAGGGCAAGATACTCGTGGCAAAACATCATGCCGTTGGTACCAAAAAGGGCCTATTGGGCTGGTTATGCGCCCATTTTGTAAAAAAAACCATTAATCAAGACATCCTCCATTCACCTGAGTGCCATTCATATGGCACCTAACTTGGCACTTAGCATGAAAGCCAAGCTCGCTGCGAAAAAACAGAGGAAACAATATAATGAAACATAAAATCATTCTTGCATCTGCACTAACAGCCATGTTTGCCGTTCCATTTGCCGGTGCTAACGACCTGCCGGGTAAAGGAATCAAAATTAACCCAGTGCAAAGTACGATCAGTGAAGAAACATTCCAAACACTGATTGTGGCGAAAGCCCTTGAAGAACTTGGCTATGATGTTCAACCTATCAAAGAAGTCGACTATAACGTAGCTTACGCATCCATTGCGAACGGCGATGCGACTTACCTAGCCACCAGCTGGGTTCCTTTACATAACGCACAATATGACGCTGCTGGCGGCGATAATGTGTTCTATCGTCAAGGCAATTATGTTGTTAATGCAGCTCAAGGCTATCTCATCGACAAAAAAACAGCTGAAAAATACAACATTACCAATGTTGAACAACTCAAAGATCCTAAAATTGCTAAGCTCTTTGATTCAAATGGTAATGGTAAAGCGGATTTAACGGGATGTAACCCAGGTTGGGGCTGTGAAGCGGCCATCAATAACCATTTAAAAGCCTATGATCTAGAAAAAACGGTCGACCATAACCAAGGTAACTATGCGGCGATGATGGCTGACACCATTACCCGATATAAAGAAGGTAAGCCTATTTTATATTATACGTGGACGCCTTATTGGATAAGTGATGTCCTCAAGCCGGGTCGTGATGTAGTTTGGTTAGAAGTGCCATTCTCTTCAATGCCAAATGGTGAAAAAACAGACACCACATTACCTAACGGAAAAAATTATGGTTTCCCACCAAATACCATGCATATCGTCGCCAATAAAAAATGGGCTGCGGATAACCCAGCAGCAGCAAAATTATTTGAAGTGATGAAGCTACCTATTGCCGATATCAATGCACAGAACTTAAGAATGCATAACGGTGAAGCCTCACAATCGGATATTCAACGCCACACAAATGCGTGGATCAAAGCCCATCAATCCACTTTTGATGGTTGGGTAAAGGAAGCGCAAGCAGCCGCTAAGTAAAAATAAACAAACCGATTAATAACCTCAGCCACCCTAGCCGGTGGCTTTTTTGCATCAATGACAAAAAGAAATAAACCAAGGTAATAAATTTTGTTTATAGTAGTCACCTAGCTAATAATAGGTGATCCTCATGAAACAGACCCAAACTGCAGAGTTGACAACGGGCCTCACTATTTTAATGGCCATTGCCACAGGCCTTGTCGTTGCCAGTAATTACTATGCTCAACCGCTTTTAGAGACCATTGCGGGGCAGTTTAATTTAACAACCAATATGGCTGGGTTTATTGTCACCGCCGCCCAACTCGGTTATGCCGCAGGTTTACTATTTTTAGTCCCTTTGGGCGACTTATTTGAGCGTAAACGCTTAATTTTAACCATGACCTTTCTTTCTGCATTAGGGTTATTAATTACAGCGCTTTCAAATAATATTTGGCAAATCCTTTTAGGTACCGCCCTTACAGGGCTATTTTCTGTTGTTGCACAAGTTCTGATCCCTCTCGCGGCATCTATTGCTAAGCCACATAAACGAGGCAAAGCGGTAGGAATGATTATGAGTGGTTTATTGCTAGGTATTTTACTTGCGAGAACTGTATCGGGTGCTGTTGCTATGGTCGGTGGCTGGCGTGCTATCTATTGGGTGGCCTTTACGCTATTGATGCTATTAATGATTGTTCTAGCCATTAAACTTCCACGTTATCATCAAAAAACTAACTTAAACTACTTTCAGCTGATTTGCTCTATTGGCCGGCTATTTTTCGGCACTCCAGTGCTCGCGGTACGCGCTTCTCTCGGTGCACTATCATTTGCTAATTTTGGTTTACTTTGGACCGCAATGGCTTTCTTGTTAGCCAGCCCGCCATTCAATTATTCCGAAGGGACTATTGGTTTATTTGGCTTAGTCGGTGCTGCAGGTGCACTTATGGCTTCCCAAGCAGGGCATCTTGTCGATAAAGGAAAAGGAAAGCGCATTACGACTATTGGATTGGTATTATTGCTATTGTCCTGGATACCTATCGGCTTAGCTAAATATTCCCTCGTCGCATTTATCATTGGTGTATTAGTGTTAGACCTTGCAGTGCAAGCCGTCCATGTCACTAGTCAGAGTACGTTATATCGTATATTACCAGAAGCTCGTAACCGCCTAACCGCTGGCTATATGACTAGTTATTTTATTGGAGGCGCTCTAGGGTCTCTCCTTTCAGGTTATGCCTATGAACATGCGGGTTGGGAGGGTGTTGCGGTTGCAGGTGCAATCTTGACCACCATAAGTTTAATTATTTGGGTTATCGGGATTCGATTTGATCCCGTCATCACCACAACTGATGAGTAAATATGACTTATACCGATATCAATACATTTTTAGATAAAATTGACGAGCCCACACATCAATATATAAAAAGTTATAATGCATTAAAAATATACGGTTCAATTTTATCCATCCAATACGTTGAATATTGAATAAATAAGCAGCCCATCACAGAACTGATAGTTATCAACTGTAATAGTAAACAAAGTAAATATTAGTGAATGACACAGTTAAACAAATACAATGACTCGATAAAAAGGTAGTATTCCTGTTAATAAATTAAATTACTGTTTCATCAAATAATGTTTTAATTATACAAAAATAAGTAATTACACCTACACATTGAAAATATCTATCTAACTTGTAATTATTGGGTAACAAAAAAAATGGTATTGAGTTAATGTCATGTGATTATATATTGTTTTGTATGATTGGAATTAGCCTTTAATTTAGCATTAGGTTGGTTGTTTTATAGTCAAAATTAACGCACTCTGAGTGAAATAGTCGATAGGCTATACTAAAACTGGCGAATTACATTCATAAAATTTATGAATCATGTATCATTATCAAAATAAAATCGGCGATATTAATTAAGTATAATTGCTAATTCTATCTTTTAATATACCATTTAGATGGTTGATGACAGTTGTAATCTTACCAACTGAAACTAATAAGGTATCCCAATAATGGAAAGTTCATTTACACCGACTGAAGAGCTACTCAATGCTCGTGTAGAACAACAAGATTCACATGAAAGTCCTATTCCGTATCAAGAAATTCTGCTAACACGCTTATGCATGCATGTTCATGGGAAATTACTTGAAACTCGGAATAATATGTTAAGGTCTCAAGGTATTAATGAAACACTGTTTATGGCGCTCATGATCCTTGATACAAAAGACTCCCGCAGTATTCAGCCATCTGAACTCAGTGCTGCTCTTGGTTCCTCAAGAACCAATGCGACACGAATTGCAGATGAACTGGAAAAAAATGGTTGGATTGAACGCAAAGAAAGTCACAACGATAGACGTTGCCTTCATCTACACCTCACAGAAAAAGGGACTGAATTTTTAAATGGTCTATTGCCACCTCAACACAGCGCATTAATTGATATTTGGTCTGTTTTAGATACTGATGAAAAACAACAGCTTGACACGCTGATGCGTAAATTACTGACAAAACTAGATACTATAAAAGATTGACCACAGAAATTGCAAGGTTAATGTATTTGAGCCATTCTTTAGCTCAAAGCTGAAAAAATACTTTTCAGCCAATAATATTTCATTATCCTTTCAGCCTTATGCTTTACGATATCCCATCAAACAGCAAAATCATTTGTAGTCTCAGTTTCCAGTGGTTAATACCTAACTACTGGAAACAACCGTGATCCTTATCCATAGAAGTGGAGAAATACGAGTATGAGTTCCCCTGAGGAAATGCAACAAACGCAAACTCCCCAACGAAATAAAAAAAGACAACGCAAAAGTGCGCTTATCTTTTTGACTCTATTATTTATTATTATAGGCGTTGGCTGGGTGGTCTACTGGTATCTCGTTCTTCGCCACTATGAATCAACTGACAACGCTTATGTCGCGGGTAACCAAGTACAAATACAATCCCAAGTTTCTGGGAGCGTTATGACAGTCAATGTGGATAATACCGATTTCGTGACAAGTGGAACTGTTTTGGTTGAACTAGACCCACGTGATGCAGAATTAACACTCGATAAAGCAAAAACAGAATTAGCGAACAGTGTACGCCAGACTCGTCAGCACATGGTTAATAGCCGCCAGCTACAAGCCAATATCGACGTAAAACGGTCTGAATTAAACCGCTTACAGAATGATTTAAAACGTCGCGAAGTTTTAGGCAGTAGCCATGTCATCGGTAAAGAAGAACTACAACACGCAAGAGAAGCCGTTGTCAGTGCAAAAGCAGCATTAGACATGGCAATAGAGCAATATAATGCTAATCAAGCCATTGTTTTGAATACCGCAATTGAAAAACAACCCGCAGTAGAACAGGCCGCGACACAAGTTAGAAACGCTTGGCTCACCCTACAACGGACGAAGATCGTCAGCCCTGTTGATGGCTATGTTTCACGTCGCAGTGTGCAAGTGGGTTCACAAATCACCCCTTCAACACCATTAATGGCCATTGTCCCTTCCAATGGTATGTGGATTGATGCGAACTTTAAAGAAACACAACTTGCGGACATGCGTATCGGCCAACCTGCGAAAGTCACGACTGATTTTTACGGTAAAGATATCGTGTTTAACGGTACTGTAGTTGGGCTTGATATGGGAACAGGTAGCGCATTCTCTTTATTACCTGCACAAAATGCCAGTGGTAACTGGATCAAGGTAGTCCAACGCCTCCCCGTGCGTATTGCCTTAGATGAAACTCAGCTTGAAGAGCATCCACTACGTATCGGTTTATCCACCGAAGTTACGGTTGATACATTAGATAAAAACGGCAAAGTGCTTTCTAAAGGGATGCGCGCTACCCCTGCTTACCATACTGCTGCATTAGCTGTGGATATGTCTCCTGCAGACAAAATAGTTACTGAGATAATTAATAATAACCTAGGAAATCAATAGGTGGAGGTGCAATCGTGACGACAGCACCTTTAACGGGATCAAAACTCGCATGGATGACGATTGCCCTTTCGTTGGCAACATTTATGCAAGTTCTTGATTCCACAATTGCTAACGTAGCTATTCCGACCATTGCTGGAAATTTAGGGGCTTCCAACTCACAAGGAACATGGGTAATAACCTCTTTTGGTGTTGCCAATGCAATCTCCATCCCTGTTACTGGTTGGTTAGCGCGTAGAATCGGTGAAGTCAGGCTATTTTTATGGTCCACTGGCTTGTTCGCTTTAACTTCATGGCTGTGCGGTATTTCTGGCAGCCTAGAGATGTTGATCTTATTTCGTGTTTTACAAGGTTTAGTCGCAGGGCCTCTCATTCCTTTGTCTCAAAGCCTGCTGCTTAATAATTATCCTCCAGCCAAGCGCAACATGGCCCTCGCCCTTTGGTCAATGACTATCGTTATTGCTCCTATTTGCGGACCAATTCTTGGTGGTTATATTAGTGATAACTACCATTGGGGCTGGATATTCTTTATCAATGTGCCATTTAGTATTGCAATCATTTTTGCCATCATGCGTACCTTAAAAGGCCGTGAAACTAAAATATCTATTCAGCGTATTGATACTATTGGTTTGGTACTATTAGTTGTCGGTATTGGTGCTTTACAAATCATGCTTGACCAAGGCAAAGAGCTGGATTGGTTTAACTCGACTGAAATTATCGTCCTAACCGTTATTGCCGTTGTCGCTATCGCCTTTTTAATTGTCTGGGAACTCACCGATGACCATCCTGTCATCGACTTATCCCTATTTAAAGAACGCAATTTTACGATCGGCTGTTTATCCCTAAGTTTGGCTTACATGCTCTATTTCGGGACGATTGTACTACTGCCGCAATTGCTACAAGAGGTTTATGGCTATACTGCGACCTGGGCTGGGCTAGCCTCTGCTCCTGTAGGGTTATTACCGCTACTGATTACGCCAATTATAGGGCGTTTTGGTAACCGAATTGATATGCGTTATTTAGTTACATTCAGCTTTATTATCTATGCGGTTTGTTACTATTGGCGTGCTTATACATTCGAACCTGAAATGAGTTTCGCTGAAGCCGCTTGGCCACAATTTGTACAAGGCTTAGCTATCGCTTGTTTCTTTATGCCTTTGACAACCATTACATTATCTGGTCTACCACCAGAGAAAATGGCCTCTGCATCCAGTTTATCGAACTTCACTCGTACCTTAGCTGGAGCCATCGGGACATCAATTACCACAACTATGTGGACCCAAAGAGAGTCAATGCATCATGAAAACCTCGCTGAATTTGTTAACCCATACAACCCAAATGTCCAACAGATGTACAGCGAGCTGGCAAAAATTGGTATGAATGAGCAGCAAAGTGCGGCATACCTCGCTAAAACGATTACTGACCAAGGACTGATTATGTCAGCAAATGAGATATTTTGGCTCTCAGCTGGAATTTTCATCCTACTAATGGTCATTGTATGGTTCGCTAAGCCACCATTTGGGGCAGGTTCGAAAGACGGCGGCGGTGCTCATTAATCAGCCCAGCCCCATATAATTTTATGGGGTTCTCTGAAGCTATTGGAAAAATACTCGTGCTGATTCAGTAAGTTGTCTTTGTGACAGAAATAAAAAAGCCATACAGAGTGGGATATGCATCCTTTATGTATGGCCTTATTTTTTTATAAAACGTGAGGGTTATTTAACTTGGTTTTGTTGCCACCACTGAGCCAACATAATTCCCGTTGCAACAGAGACATTCAAGCTTTCCACTTTACCTGTTCCACCGATATACAGACTCATATCGCCTTGATCCCACGTGCTATCACTTAAACCATCACTCTCTTGGCCTAAAACTAATACCATTTTGGCGGGTAACTTCGCTTTTGCGAGATCTTGACTGCCTTTATGGCTGGAAGTCGTCACAATGGTATAACCCGCTTTGCGGAATTTATCTAAAGTATCGGTTAATCCATCGGCATCAATCGCTTTAATGTGCTCAGCACCACCTTCTGCAGTACGAATTGCTGCACCAGACTCTAGCATACCTGCATCCTGCAAAATCACCCCCTTGATACCGAAATGCGCACAGCTACGCATAATACCGCCCAGATTATGAGGATTTCCCACATCTTCCAGTGCTAATACGCAGTCATTACCTGTCGCTTGCTGCAAGTATGCATCTGCACTCATTCCACCACGTTTTTTGATGATAAAACAGACGCCACCATGATGTTCGGTTCCTGATGCTTTCGATAACTCTTCGTCATCTACCACGTGGTAAGCCTTGCGATTTGCCGCCATCCATTTTAACGCATCTCGAAAACGCGGCGTAACGGATTGTAAGAACCATGCACGAACAATCGCATCAGGGCGGTTTTTAAACATGGCTTGGCAGGCATTCTCACCATAGATACGAGTTTCTTCCTGGCGCTGCTTACGCAGTTGTTCAGGATCTATTTGACTCTTACCAACAATTCCGCCGTGGTCATTCGCTAATTCTTCGCTATCTGGCTTTGAAACAGTGCGCCATGGTGAACGTTCACGAGGTGCCTCATTTCGGTTATCGGAGCGACGCCCTTCACGACTTCCTTCAGGGCGATTTGAGCGGCCACCACGATCTTGACGGGCACCCTCTCGTCTATCGCCACCACGCTTGTCATTACCACGCCTATCGTCACGGCCACCGCCTCGGCGTTTATCATTACCTTTATTGTTGTCCTGCTCTTCACTGCGGACATACATCACTTTTACTTTGCCGTTTTTACCACTAAAATCATTCGAGTCGTTCATCACTATCCCCTACTAAGCTATGGCGCGAAGATTACATGATGTTGCATGGCTACGCTACCGATTCACGCTATTATCTCATCTAAAAGTTATTGAATATACTTCTATCGCATAGAAATCGTTTTGCGTACAATATGCGCTTTAATTTTAGGTCTAAAAAATATCACTCAACATGACTTCGAATGCCGTTTATCACCTGCGTCAACAGCGCCTCGCATTATCGACTAAACCGTTTAAAGCGCGAGGATGCCGAGTAAAACGTTGCCAATATTGCTTGTTACCTATCCCACAATGCCTGTGCCAAGACACCGTATCGTCACAAGCAAAAAGTCAATTCTGCTTGATTATGTTTGATGGTGAAGTATTTAAGCCAAGTAATACGGGAAAATTGATTGCGGATATTTTACCCGACACTTTGGCCTTTCAGTGGTCAAGGACAGAGCCTGATACCCAGCTACTGGCGGCATTACAAGACACCTCAAGGCAACCTTATCTTATTTTTCCAGAAAGCTACGCTCAAAATGAACGCGTTGTGGTCAATGAGCCTACTTTGTCGGATAAACCCGCTTTATTTATTTTACTCGATGGAACCTGGCCAGAAGCTCGTAAGATGTTTCGTAAAAGTCCTTATCTTAATGATATTCCAATACTTTCAATTAATACCAAAGCAAGAACAGACTATTTGTTACGCACCCCATCAAAAGAAGAACAGCATTGCACTGCTGAAGTTGCAGCTACCGTTTTAGAATTAGCAGGAGATTTAGACGCTTCACAACAACTCTTTAGCCATTTCAATTTGTTCCGTCAAAAATACCTTGAAGGAAAGCCGCATCACCCTATCGCACAGATGCTACTCACTGAATCTCACCTCTAACTATTTATTGGTACTATTTTTCTCTTTCTTTTCGAGCCTAGTACCATTAAATGATA
Source organism: Providencia rettgeri (assembly GCA_900455085.1). Classification (NCBI taxonomy): domain Bacteria; kingdom Pseudomonadati; phylum Pseudomonadota; class Gammaproteobacteria; order Enterobacterales; family Morganellaceae; genus Providencia; species Providencia rettgeri. Next base: position 3,394,663 of record UGTZ01000001.1, read on the forward strand.
ACTTTTAGATCATCGTACTGATAAAACGTGAACGTGCTTGTATAAATTAATTAAACTCACCAGATAAACTAGCGCAATCGCAAAGATAAGGCATAGTATTCATAAGTATCACTCAGCCACTTTTTACCTATTGAACGCTTATCTCGTTCAGCAAAGCAAAGGGTTATCAACTATGGGTTTAGTCAGTCAGTTAGAATCTTTATTCAGGCCAAAGTCTATCGTTGTCGTTGGAGCATCTGAAAATCCTGGCCGAGCAGGTTCGGTGATGATGAAAAACCTACTTACCAGCGGCTTTAAAGGCCCTATTTTACCTGTTAACCCAAACCGAAACTCTGTCCTTGGCGTACTTGCTTATCCTTCCATAGATAAATTGCCACTCAAACCCGACCTTGCCGTTATCTGCACGCATTACTCACGTAATATCGCCTGTTTACAGCAATTAGGGGAAGCCGGCTGTAAAGTGGTTATTATTTTATCATCCCCTTCCATTCAGTTTAATGAATTAAAAAAAGTCGCCCAGCAATATCAAATTCGCCTATTAGGCCCGAATAGCCTCGGTTTTCTCGCCCCATGGCAAGGATTGAATGCCAGTTTCTCCCCGATTCCAATCTTAAAAGGGAAACTCGCGTTTATCTCGCAATCTGCTGCTGTATCAAATACCGTTCTGGATTGGGCAAGGCACCGAGACATCGGTTTTTCTTATTTTATTGCCCTTGGTGATAGCATCGATATTGATATTGACGATTTACTCGATTATTTAGCCCGTGATAGCAAAACCAGTGCCATTTTGCTGTATCTCGAAAGCATTAGTGATGCGCGACGTTTCTTATCTTCATCTCGCAGTGCTTCACGTAATAAACCTATATTGGTGATAAAAAGCGGTCGAACCCGCAAAGCACAAGAACTTCTAGGCGATAAACCGAGTCTAGATGCCGCTTATGACGCAGCAATCCAGCGGGCTGGGCTACTTCGCGTGCAAGATACTCACGAAATGTTTTCTGCGGTTGAAACATTAAGCTATATGACACCATTACGAGGTGAACGCCTCTCTATTATGAGCAACGGTTCTGCACCCGCAGCGATGGCATTAGACGAACTTCTCTTGCGTAGTGGCAAACTTGCAACGTTAAGTGTTGAAACAGAAAATGAATTAAGCTCACTGTTACCTCTTGATTTATCGACGCAAAACCCGATTGACTTGGGGGATGATTCCACTGTTGAACGCTATATCAATGTACTGAACAAAATGCTCGACAGCCACGACCATGACGCTTTATTGCTTATCCACACTCCCAGTGCGATAACGGAAAGTAAAACCATGGCAGAAAAAATTATTAAAACGATTAAGCAGCACCCACGAGGGAAATGGCTAACCATCTTAACCAACTGGTGTGGAGAATATTCATCTCAAGAATCTCGCCGGCTATTTAGTGAAGCTGGGATCCCAACCTACCGTACGCCAGAAGGGGCAATCACAGCATACATGCATATGGTGGAATATCGCCGTAACCAAAAACAACTCAAAGAAACCCCGGCCCTACCTATTGGTATTACAGCAAATACTCAACAAGCTCATGAATATATTCAACAAGCACTGGAAAGTAATAAGCTACACTTGGATACACACGAAGTTCAGCCTATTTTAAAAGCATATGGGTTAAATAGCTTACCCACATGGATAGCGCACTCTAGTAATGAAGCAATTGAAATTGCAGAAAAAATTGGCTATCCCGTCGCCTTGAAATTGCGTTCTCCTGATATTGTTCATAAGTCAGAAGTACAAGGGGTCATGCTCTACTTGCGTAATGCTAAAGAGGTAGAAGATGCCGCCAAAGCAATTATGGAGCGTGTTTCAACAAATTTCCCTAACGCACGAATTGAGGGCCTATTGGTACAAAGTATGGCCAATCGAGCTGGCGCTCAAGAACTTAGAATCGCTGTTGAGCTAGACCCTGTTTTTGGCCCTCTCATCATGTTAGGAGAAGGCGGTATTGAGTGGCAACAAGAAAGTCAAGCTGCTGTCGCTCTTCCCCCGCTAAATATGGCTTTAGCTCGCTACCAAGTTATTAATGCCATCAAAAGTTACAAAATCAAATCTCGAAGTGCTTTAGAACCCTTAAATATCATAGGATTGTCAGCTTTATTAGTGCGTGTTTCAAATTTAATTATTGACTGCCCGAATATTACAAGGCTAGACATTCACCCATTGCTTGCCTCAGGGGATGAATTTACGTTACTTGATGTCTCCATGACTCTAAGCCCAACAGATGATGCAACAACATCAAGGTTGGCAATTCGCCCTTACCCTAGTGAGCTCGAAGAAACGATTCATTTAAAAGAAGACCTTACTTGCTTACTACGTCCGATCCTCCCTGAAGATGAGCCTTTGCTAAAATCCTTTATAGAACAAGTTACTAAAGAGGATCTTTATTATCGCTACTTTAGCGAAATTAGCGAGTTTACCCATGATGATCTCGCCAATATGACACAGATTGATTATGACCGAGAAATGGCTTTTGTTGCGGTAAAAAAACCCAATACGACCCCTGAAATTATTGGTGTCACAAGGGCGATGGCAGATCCTGATAACCAAGAAGCTGAGTTTGCAGTACTGGTTCGTTCCGACATGAAGGGGCAAACGCTCGGTTATCAACTTATGCAAAAGTTACTTAACTATACTCGGAGCCATGGCATTAAAAAACTGACGGCAATAACTATGCCTGAAAACCGTAATATGATTAGCCTAGCGAAAAAACTCGGCTTTGAAATTGATGTTCAGTTTGAAGATGGAGTGGTTAATCTGACACTGCACTTATAGAAATATCCAAGAATACGGCTCAACTTGTATAGTAATTAAACAAGTCGTCAATTTATACTAAATGGTTTGGCTAAATATGCTATCATCCATAGATCATTCGCTTAAAAATGTGCGCAAAGCGAGTTGCTATTAGACTAATAAGAGAAAATTCACACTGTGATGTTGTCAAAATTAAAACAAGCAAAACATCAACAATATTTGGTCAGTTTGCCAAAACTATCTCAAGAAATTGCTGATGTAAAAACGCTATATAAGACAGAAGATTTTCGTGATGAACTGCTTAAACAAATCTCTCAGGCTCAAAATACTATCTACATAACGGCTTTGTATTTAGAGAAAGACGATGCAGGTAAAGACGTACTTCATGCTCTATATGCTGCAAAACAAGCTAATACATCATTGGATATCAAAATTCTCGTAGACTGGCACCGTGCTCAACGAGGCCGGATAGGGGCTGCTGCAAATGCCACAAACGCCGATTGGTATTACGATGTTGCAAAACATTACCCTGAAATTGAAATTCCTATCTACGGTATTCCTGTAAATACACGGGAAGCACTAGGTGTTCTGCACCTAAAAGGCTTTTTATTTGATGATACTCTGCTCTATAGCGGTGCAAGTATTAATGACGTCTATTTACAGCGTCATAATAAATACCGTTATGACCGTTATCACCTTATCAAAAACAGCCAACTTACCGCATCAATGAAAAAATTTATTGATGACGCATTACTACAGTCTGATGCCATTCATCTATTAAATACACCGAATCGGCCAAAAAACAGCTGAGTTTAAGCACCTAATTAAGCAATTTCGATTGGGCTTACGGGGAGCGTCCTATCAATTTTCAGGGAACGCATCAAATGATGAGTTGTCTGTCACTCCCTTTGTTGGCCTCGGCAAGAAAAACGATTTAAACAGTGTTATCACTCATTTAATGGGTGCAACAAATAATAAACTAACAATCTGCACGCCTTATTTTAATTTACCTGCGGTGTTAGTCAGAGTTATTAGTCGGTTACTCCGTGATGGCAAACAAGTAGAAATTATCATTGGCGACAAAACTGCCAATGACTTCTACATTCCACCAGAAGAACCCTTTAAAATAATTGGTGCGTTACCATACCTTTATGAGATCAATCTGCGCCGTTTTGTTAGTCGCTTGCAACGCTTTATTGATAGCCAGCAGTTAACAGTTAGGCTCTGGAAAGACGCAGACAATACCTATCATCTAAAGGGGATGTGGGTTGATAATCACTGGCAATTGATCACGGGTAACAACTTAAACCCACGCGCTTGGGGGTTAGATCTTGAAAACGCAGTACTAATTCACGACCCAAAACAGCAATTGCAAGAGCAACGCAATCACGAGCTAGAGTGTATTCGAACTCATACTAAGGTTGTTAGCCATTTTCGTGAATTAGACAGCATTCAAACCTATCCTGTTAAAGTGAAAAAATTAATCCGACGTCTACGTCGAATACGAGTGGATCGGTTAATTAGTCGGATTTTATAATACATCTCAATTTAGCGTCACTTAAGTGGCGCTTTTTACATTCATCATCTGGATAATGATACCTAATATGTTTAAGCCGTTAATTTTTAGCTTACTTATATTTTCCATCACAGGATGCAGTGGTTTTCATTGGTCCAATGACAATTGGCAAGGCAAAGATAAAGCACAACATTTTGCATTTTCAGCCGCTATGGCTGCAGCGGGTAACGCTTATGCAGATAGACAAAATATGGAGCACAGAGAAGCGGCGCAGTTCGGGGTCTTGTTTTCAGTTTCATTAGGTGCCGCAAAAGAATTATATGATAGCCGGCCTGCTGGTACGGGGTGGAGTTGGCATGATTTTGCCTATGATGTTGCAGGGTCAATAGCGGGTTATAGTTTATATCAGTCCTTAAAGTAATCCTCTCCTTACTTCCCATTCTTTTAAATTCCCCTGCTATTTTCAATATTTCGCTCACCATCGAAGTATCTCTTAATTAACCCTTTATAGTTGAGCTCTCAATATTAAGGAGAGACTCATGATCGCAGTGATTTTCGAAGCCATCCCAGTACCAGAACAAAAAAATCGTTATTTTGAACTAGCCGGTCAACTAAAATCTGAACTTATGCGCATAGAAGGATTTATTTCGGTTGAACGTTTTCAAAGTATAACCACTGAAGGAAAAATACTCTCTCTTTCGTGGTGGGAAACAGAAGAAGCCGTAAAAAATTGGAAAAAACATTTCATGCATATTGAAGCGCAAGTTGAAGGACAACAAACCATTTTTTCTCATTATCGAATTCGAGTTGCCCATACCCTAAAGGATTACTCATTCCATAAAGAGGATAATTTTAATGTATGATATTCATGTGATTCTTGAAAACCAAGTAGGTGACCATAATAACAGGCTAATATTAATAACAGACAATAATATATTAACTGCTGAAGTTACAAAGAAGTGGGAAAACCTACCATATGATACCAAGCAAAAATAGTATTCTCATTGAAGAGAAAGAACCGTTAGAGAAATCTATCGCAAAAGTTGCATTTGCGATTGCTGACCCTTCAAGAGTCAGCATTTTGTGTGCATTAATGGATGGTAGGGCATGGACAGCAACAGAATTAAGTGCAGTTGCAGATATAGCACCATCAACAACGAGCGCACACCTCACTAAGCTATTAAATAGCCACTTAATTAGCTGTCTATCTCAAGGAAGGCACCGGTATTACCGACTTGCAGGCTCAGATATTGCCGAATTATTAGAAACATTAATGGGGGTATCCATGAAATTAGAGTATACCCCAACAATAGCAACACCTATTCATCTGCGAAAAGCACGTACTTGCTATGATCACTTAGCAGGGGAAGCTGCTGTTCAGATCTACGAATTTATGGATAAAAATGGTTGGTTTACCGCTAAAGAAAACAAGTTATCAGATATTGGTATGGCGCAATTTAAAAAATTTGGAATAGATATTATTCCTCATACAAAACGAAAAATAGCATGCGCTTGCTTGGATTGGAGTGAAAGACGTATGCACCTAGGAGGACTTGCAGGAGCCTTGCTACTACAATTCTTTGAAAAAAATAGATGGATAGATAAAGCAAAAGGCTATAGAGAAATTACTTTTACTTCCAATGGTAAAAAAGCTTTAAAACGTATTTTTGATATTAATATAGTTTAATCTAAAATAGGCATTATCGATAAAATTCAGTATGTTATCAACACAAAAAAGCCTCGCGATTTTTATCGCGAGGCTTCGATAAGTGGCGGAACGGACGGGACTCGAACCCGCGACCCCCTGCGTGACAGGCAGGTATTCTAACCAACTGAACTACCGCTCCACTTATTCTTTTGCCTTTCGGCTGTTTACCGCTAATTGAGCAATAAACCTTTAATTAATGTCTGGCAGTTCCCTACTCTCACATGGGGAGACCCCACACTACCATCGGCGCTACGGCGTTTCACTGCTGAGTTCGGCATGGGGTCAGGTGGGACCACCGCGCTATTGCCGCCAGACAAATTCTGTGTGTTCCCGTTTAATCTCACTTTCGTGCACTAAACCAGAACATCAATCTCGAACAAGCTGTTGTGTCCTTCACCTCTCGGCTTCTCACGCTCTCTTGAAAATCAACATAATCTCTCTAAAACACCTTCGGTGTTGTCAGGTTAAGCCTCACGGTTCATTAGTATTGGTTAGCTCAACATATCGCTACGCTTACACACCCAACCTATCAACGTCTTAGTCTTAAACGTTCCTTTAGGACCCTTAAAGAGTCAGGGAAGACTCATCTCAAGGCAAGTTTCCCGCTTAGATGCTTTCAGCGGTTATCTCTTCCGCACTTAGCTACCGGGCAATGCCATTGGCATGACAACCCGAACACCAGTGGTGCGTCCACTCCGGTCCTCTCGTACTAGGAGCAGCCCCTTTCAATCTTCCAACGCCCACGGCAGATAGGGACCGAACTGTCTCACGACGTTCTAAACCCAGCTCGCGTACCACTTTAAACGGCGAACAGCCGTACCCTTGGGACCTACTTCAGCCCCAGGATGTGATGAGCCGACATCGAGGTGCCAAACACCGCCGTCGATATGAACTCTTGGGCGGTATCAGCCTGTTATCCCCGGAGTACCTTTTATCCGTTGAGCGATGGCCCTTCCATTCAGAACCACCGGATCACTAAGACCTACTTTCGTACCTGCTCGAGCCGTCACTCTCGCAGTCAAGCTGGCTTATGCCTTTGCACTAACCGCATGATGTCCGACCATGCTTAGCCAACCTTCGTGCTCCTCCGTTACTCTTTGGGAGGAGACCGCCCCAGTCAAACTACCCACCAGACACTGTCCGCACCCCGGATAACGGGGCTACGTTAGAACATCAAACATTAAAGGGTGGTATTTCAAGGTTGGCTCCATGCAGACTGGCGTCCACACTTCAAAGCCTCCCACCTATCCTACACATCAAGGCTCAATGTTCAGTGTCAAGCTATAGTAAAGGTTCACGGGGTCTTTCCGTCTTGCCGCGGGTACACTGCATCTTCACAGCGAGTTCAATTTCACTGAGTCTCGGGTGGAGACAGCCTGGCCATCATTACGCCATTCGTGCAGGTCGGAACTTACCCGACAAGGAATTTCGCTACCTTAGGACCGTTATAGTTACGGCCGCCGTTTACTGGGGCTTCGATCAAGAGCTTCTCCTTACGGATAACCCCATCAATTAACCTTCCAGCACCGGGCAGGCGTCACACCGTATACGTCCACTTTCGTGTTTGCACAGTGCTGTGTTTTTAATAAACAGTTGCAGCCAGCTGGTATCTGCGACTGGCTTCAGCTCCATCCGCGAGGGACTTCACCTAGCGCCAGCGTGCCTTCTCCCGAAGTTACGGCACCATTTTGCCTAGTTCCTTCACCCGAGTTCTCTCAAGCGCCTGAGTATTCTCTACCTGACCACCTGTGTCGGTTTGGGGTACGATTAATGATAATCTAGAGCTTAGAGGCTTTTCCTGGAAGCGGGGCATGAGCTACTTCATCACCGTAGTGACTCGTCATCGGACCTCAGCATGTAGTGAACCGGATTTGCCTAATTCACCTGCCTACATCCTTAAACCGGGACAACCGTCGCCCGGATAGCCTAGCCTTCTCCGTCCCCCCATCGCAATTATCACCAGTACGGGAATATTAACCCGTTTCCCATCGACTACGCATTTCTGCCTCGCCTTAGGGGTCGACTCACCCTGCCCCGATTAACGTTGGACAGGAACCCTTGGTCTTCCGGCGTGCGGGTTTTTCACCCGCATTATCGTTACTTATGTCAGCATTCGCACTTCTGATACCTCCAGCATACCTCACAGTACACCTTCACAGGCTTACAGAACGCTCCCCTACCCAACAATATTTACATATCGCTGCCGCAGCTTCGGTGCATAGTTTAGCCCCGTTACATCTTCCGCGCAGGCCGACTCGACCAGTGAGCTATTACGCTTTCTTTAAATGATGGCTGCTTCTAAGCCAACATCCTGGCTGTCTGAGCCTTCCCACTTCGTTTCCCACTTAACTATGACTTTGGGACCTTAGCTGGCGGTCTGGGTTGTTTCCCTCTTCACGACGAACGTTAGCACCCGCCGTGTGTCTCCCGTGATAACATTCTTCGGTATTCGTAGTTTGCATCGAGTTGGTAAGTCGGGATGACCCCCTAGTCGAAACAGTGCTCTACCCCCGAAGATGAGTTCACGAGGCGCTACCTAAATAGCTTTCGGGGAGAACCAGCTATCTCCCGGTTTGATTGGCCTTTCACCCCCAGCCACAAGTCATCCGCTAATTTTTCAACATTAGTCGGTTCGGTCCTCCAGTTAGTGTTACCCAACCTTCAACCTGCCCATGGCTAGATCACCGGGTTTCGGGTCTATACCCTGCAACTCATTCGCCCAGTTAAGACTCGGTTTCCCTACGGCTCCCCTATACGGTTAACCTTGCTACAGAATATAAGTCGCTGACCCATTATACAAAAGGTACGCAGTCACACCCCTAAAGGTGCTCCCACTGCTTGTACGTACACGGTTTCAGGTTCTATTTCACTCCCCTCGCCGGGGTTCTTTTCGCCTTTCCCTCACGGTACTGGTTCACTATCGGTCAATCAGGAGTATTTAGCCTTGGAGGATGGTCCCCCCCATATTCAGACAGGATAACACGTGTCCCGCCCTACTCGTCGAGTTCACAACACTAACACCTTCGGATACGGGGCTATCACCCTTTACTGCCGGCCTTTCCAGACCGTTCTCCTGATGCTAATGTTGATTAAGACTCTGGGCTGCTCCCCGTTCGCTCGCCGCTACTAGGGGAATCTCGGTTGATTTCTTTTCCTCGGGGTACTGAGATGTTTCAGTTCCCCCGGTTCGCTTCGTTTGACTATGTATTCATCAAACGATAGTGCAACGGATTGCACTGGGTTTCCCCATTCGGAAATCGTCGGTTATCACGGTTCATATCACCTTACCGACGCTTATCGCAGATTAGCACGTCCTTCATCGCCTCTGATTGCCTAGGCATCCACCGTGTACGCTTAGTCGCTTAACCTCACAACCCGAAGGTGTCTTCTTATCAGACGACACTTAACGTCATGGCTGCGCGTGGTGAACTTCTTCGTTGGGTAGTGCTCGCAATGCTCACGCACTATTGTACGCTGCGCTTGCTGTGCGCTAGCCGCCTTGAATTTCACACTGCTCGCTCATGCCACTTGCTTGTGTGTTTGAAAAACACTTCAAGTTGAGATTTTTGAGAGACTCTCACATTGTTTAAGCGATAAACAATGTGCGTTGTTTTCAATTTTCAGCTTGTTCCAGATTGTTAAAGAGCATAATTATTCGCAATAGACTATTTCACTAATCTATTCTGAATAATCAGAAAAATTTATGGTGGAGCTAAGCGGGATCGAACCGCTGACCTCCTGCGTGCAAGGCAGGCGCTCTCCCAGCTGAGCTATAGCCCCATAAAGGTATTTTCGGTATCGTTTCTTTTTATGAAAGAAATCAGTTATAAATCGAATTCAGGCAAGGCATAACATGGCGACGTTTACGCTAGGTAAACGAGCTAGGTTATAACGACGCATCAATTCGATTTTGGTAGGCCTGAGTGGACTTGAACCACCGACCTCACCCTTATCAGGGGTGCGCTCTAACCACCTGAGCTACAAGCCTATCGATACCGCTACTCTATTTCATCAGACAATCTGTGTGAGCACTTCACAAAAACACTTCAATGGTAAGGAGGTGATCCAACCGCAGGTTCCCCTACGGTTACCTTGTTACGACTTCACCCCAGTCATGAATCACAAAGTGGTAAGCGCCCTCCCGAAGGTTAAGCTACCTACTTCTTTTGCAACCCACTCCCATGGTGTGACGGGCGGTGTGTACAAGGCCCGGGAACGTATTCACCGTAGCATTCTGATCTACGATTACTAGCGATTCCGACTTCATGGAGTCGAGTTGCAGACTCCAATCCGGACTACGACGTACTTTATGAGTTCCGCTTGCTCTCGCGAGGTCGCTTCTCTTTGTATACGCCATTGTAGCACGTGTGTAGCCCTACTCGTAAGGGCCATGATGACTTGACGTCATCCCCACCTTCCTCCGGTTTATCACCGGCAGTCTCCTTTGAGTTCCCGACCGAATCGCTGGCAACAAAGGATAAGGGTTGCGCTCGTTGCGGGACTTAACCCAACATTTCACAACACGAGCTGACGACAGCCATGCAGCACCTGTCTCAGAGTTCCCGAAGGCACCAAAGCATCTCTGCTAAGTTCTCTGGATGTCAAGAGTAGGTAAGGTTCTTCGCGTTGCATCGAATTAAACCACATGCTCCACCGCTTGTGCGGGCCCCCGTCAATTCATTTGAGTTTTAACCTTGCGGCCGTACTCCCCAGGCGGTCGATTTAACGCGTTAGCTCCGAAAGCCACTCCTCAAGGGAACAACCTTCAAATCGACATCGTTTACAGCGTGGACTACCAGGGTATCTAATCCTGTTTGCTCCCCACGCTTTCGCACCTGAGCGTCAGTCTTTGTCCAGGGGGCCGCCTTCGCCACCGGTATTCCTCCACATCTCTACGCATTTCACCGCTACACATGGAATTCTACCCCCCTCTACAAGACTCTAGCTGACCAGTCTTAGATGCCATTCCCAGGTTAAGCCCGGGGATTTCACATCTAACTTAATCAACCGCCTGCGTGCGCTTTACGCCCAGTAATTCCGATTAACGCTTGCACCCTCCGTATTACCGCGGCTGCTGGCACGGAGTTAGCCGGTGCTTCTTCTGTCGGTAACGTCAATCGCTGATGATATTAGCATCAACGCCTTCCTCCCGACTGAAAGTACTTTACAACCCTAGGGCCTTCTTCATACACGCGGCATGGCTGCATCAGGCTTGCGCCCATTGTGCAATATTCCCCACTGCTGCCTCCCGTAGGAGTCTGGGCCGTGTCTCAGTCCCAGTGTGGCTGATCATCCTCTCAGACCAGCTAGGGATCGTCGCCTAGGTGAGCCATTACCTCACCTACTAGCTAATCCCATATGGGTTCATCCGATAGCGCAAGGACCGAAGTTCCCCTGCTTTGCTCCTAAGAGATTATGCGGTATTAGCTACCGTTTCCAGTAGTTATCCCCCTCTATCGGGCAGATCCCCATACATTACTCACCCGTCCGCCGCTCGTCAGCGAGAAGCAAGCTTCCCCTGTTACCGCTCGACTTGCATGTGTTAGGCCTGCCGCCAGCGTTCAATCTGAGCCATGATCAAACTCTTCAATTAAAAAGCTTGATGCTCAAAGAATGTTTACTGTCGTATGTCTTCTTGCGAAAACATATTACCTATTAGTTCATATATATGAATTAACGTGTTAGTCACTCTTCAAGACTTAAAATCAAATATTTTTTTGATAGTGTCCTGTGAGTGCCCACACAGATTGTCTGATAAATTGTTAAAGAGCGTTGCGACTAAATCTTTTGATTTTCGACTTCGAGGTCGTTGTCGCGAGGAGGCGTATAATACGTTTTCCTCCGTGAGAGTCAAGCAATTTTTTGCTTTTTCTTTTCAGAATCTCTCGCTGCCGTTTCAGTGTTCATCGCGCTTTGCGTTGTCTTGTTCCCAGTCAGTGGTGGCGCATTATAGGGAGTCAGAAAAATCTGGCAAGTGTTTTTTTACATTTTTTTTTCTAACTGCCTATTTACCACACAAAACGACTACTTTTTGATTCTTTTTAGTGCTTCTGGCAGTTCGGCAATACTATTAATAACAAGATCTGCATTATTAATTGCCTCATCTGTGACTGGCTCGCCACTTTTTACTAATACGGTCGTACCGACGTTAGCACCTTTACCTGCTAACATATCAGCCAGTTTGTCACCGACCATAATGGATGAAGCCATATCTATCTTTAAAAAGTCTTGTGCATCTAATAGCATTCCAGGTTTTGGTTTACGACAATTACAGTCTTGGCGATATTCTTCTACTGTAGCTTCAGTATGATGAGGGCAAAAATAAATACCGTCTAAGTCAATACCGCGATCTGCTAATGACCAATCCATCCATTCTGTTAGTTGCATAAACTGGTCTTCTGTATAAATTCCCCGACCAATACCTGACTGGTTGGTTACGATAACTAATGCATAGCCCATCTTTTTTAATTCAAGCATTGCTTCAATTGACCCTTCGATAAATTCGAAGTCATCAATTTTATGCACATAGCCATGATCGATATTAATTGTTCCATCTCTATCTAAAAAGACTGCTGGGATCCCGTTACTCACCTGTTTGCTCCTAAAATTTAGTATTTTTTTAGTATCTCATGAAAAGAAATAAAAGGAGAATAGAATAAATAGAACAATCTTTATTGACTTAGACGTCTAGACGCCTTAACATCCAACCTTATTAGATACACTATCTAAAAACAATTCAGATAAAGTTAGAAACTATAAATGATAAAGCTCTCAAATATTAATAAAGTTTTCCAGCAAGGAAGCCGTAACATTCAAGCACTTACTGATATTAGCTTGCATGTGCCTGCTGGTCAGATCTATGGCGTTATTGGTGCTTCAGGTGCAGGTAAAAGTACACTTATTCGTTGCGTAAATATGCTTGAGCGCCCAACTTCAGGCCAAGTTATTGTTGATGGGCAAGATTTAACGTCGATGACTGAAAAAACCTTGACGAGAGCACGTCGCGGCATTGGCATGATTTTTCAACATTTTAACTTGTTATCTTCACGCACTGTTTTTGATAACGTTGCTCTACCTTTAGAGCTTGATAATACGCCTAAAGAAAAAATTAAAGAACGTGTGAATGAATTACTAGATTTAGTTGGTTTAAGTGAAAAGAAAGATGCTTATCCTGCGAATTTATCCGGCGGACAAAAACAACGTGTAGCTATAGCTCGCGCATTAGCTAATTCCCCTAAAGTATTGCTATGTGACGAAGCTACAAGTGCATTAGACCCGGCGACAACTCGTTCAATTTTAGAATTGTTGAAAGATATTAACCGCCGATTAGGACTAACTATCTTATTAATTACTCACGAAATGGATGTTGTAAAACGTATTTGTGATCAAGTTGCTGTAATAAGTGGTGGTCAATTAATCGAGCAAGATAAAGTGAGTGAAGTATTCTCTCACCCAAAAACACCTGTCGCTCAAGCATTTATACAGTCAACATTAGTCATTGATATTCCAGATGATTATAAAGAACGATTGAAAACAGAACCAGGTCAAGACCTATCTCCATTACTTAAGCTCGAATTTACAGGGCAGTCTGTTGATGCACCTTTAATTTCAATGGCAGTACGTAAGTTTGATATTGATATTAATATTTTAAGTTCACAAATTGACTACGCTGGCGGCGTGAAATTTGGTGTGATGCTAGCAGAGCTACATGGCATCAATGGTGGCGTTGAGTCCACAATTGCATTTTTGAAAGAGCACCACGTGAAAGTAGAGGTTTTGGGTTATGTCTGAGAGAATGATTTATCTGCTGATTAACGGCACAATTGACACTATCACAATGACCTTTGTTTCCGGCTTTTTAGGTTTTGTTTTAGGTTTACCTTTAGGCGTGTTGCTCTATATTACGCGCAAAGATCAAGTTATGGAAAATGTTGGCTTATATCGTGCTCTTGCGGTTGTTGTTAATATTTTCCGTTCAGTACCGTTTATTATTTTGCTAGTTTGGATTATTCCATTAACGTCGTTTCTTGTTGGGACGACTATTGGCTTAAAAGCGGCTATCGTGCCTTTAACTATTGGGGCCGCACCGTTTATTGCTCGTATGGTTGAAAATGCGCTATTAGAAATTCCAAGTGGCTTAATTGAATCTGCTCGCGCTATGGGGGCAACTCCGCTTCAGATTATTCGCAAGATTTTAATCCCTGAAGCATTGCCAAGTTTAATTAATGCAGCCACTATCACGTTAATTATGTTAGTCGGATATTCTGCAATGGGTGGTGCCGTTGGTGCCGGTGGTTTAGGCCAAATCGCACTACAATATGGTTATCAAACCTATAACCCTGTTGTGATGAATACCGTTATTGTTCTACTCGTCATTTTAGTAAATCTAATTCAGTTTGGTGGCGAGTATTTAATGAAAAAAGTTTCACATCGATAGTTAGTAAAATAGCGGCGCCGTTGAGGTGCTTATAAAGTCCGTTTTAAAGGGGTAAACCAATGTCTATTAAATTAAAATCTATCGCAGTTGTCGGCGCGCTATTAGGCACACTCGTTCTCACTGGTTGTGGTGAAAAAGAGAAAGATGCTAACAGCATTAAAGTTGGTGTGATCATGGGCAAAGAATTAGAAGTTGCTGAAGTCGCGCAAAAAGTAGCTAAAGAAAAATACGGTTTAAATGTTGAGCTTGTTTCATTTAATGACTTCGTCTTACCAAACGAAGCATTAAGTAAAGGCGATATCGATGCGAACGCATTCCAGCACAAGCCTTATCTTGATCAGCAAATTAAAGACCGTAACTATAAATTAGTCCCTGTTGGAAATACTTTTATTTATCCAATTGCGGCTTACTCTAAAAAGATTAAGTCAGTTGATGAACTTGCAGATGGTTCACAAATTGCGTTACCAAATGACCCAACTAACTTAGGCCGTTCATTACTGTTATTACAACAACAAGGTTTAATTAAATTAAAAGATGGTACAGGTTTAATGCCAACAGTTTTAGATGTGGTTGAAAACCCGAAAGACCTGAAATTTGTTGAGTTAGAAGCACCTCAATTACCTCGTGCTTTAGATGACCAAAAAATTGCCTTAGCGATCATCAATACTACTTGGGCGAGTAGTGCTACACCTAAATTAACCCCAGCAAAAGATGGTTTATTTGTTGAAGATAAAGATTCTCCTTACGTAAATATTATTGTTGCTCGTGAAGATAATAAAGATAGCGAAAATGTGAAGAAATTTATTCAAGCATATCAATCAGATGAAGTGGCAAATAAAGCTAACGAAGTCTTCGATGGTGGTGCAGTTAAAGGCTGGTAATCTTTTTTATTATTTAAAAAACGATTAAAATACTAGACGGCTTAACGCCGTCTAGTATTTTTTGTAATTTATAGACTATAAAACAACGGCATTATTTTGAATAATATAAGAAAGGTATAATTATGAGACTGTTATTGCTCACTTTGGTGACATTTTTGTTAGCCGGGTGTGGAATTAACCAATACACGAGTCCAGGGCAAAATAAAGGTTTCACTAGTATGAAATTGTCTAAACCTGTACCGAGTGAGACAAAACCAAACACTGCAAACGTTAAATTAATGAATAGTCCAGAAGAATTATTAGGGATGCCTTTCAAAGATTTAGGTGTTGTTTCTGGGGAATCTTGTCGAGAAAGTGTTCAAAGCCCTCCGGCAAATTTGAATACCGCAAAAAACAGTATGTTATCACAGGCTGCCTATATTGCGGCTGATGCAGTACTTTTACACCAGTGCCAAACTATGACCTCCCCAGGTTGTTACCAGGCAACTATTTGCGAAGGCAGTGCATTAAAAATTGTTGAATAAGTATCTTATGCAATCTTTTCAGTTTAATGTTATTGGGCACATTGAATCACCTTATAAAGAAAAGTTTGCGATCCCTCGCCAACCTGGACTTGTTCAGGGAGGTGCGGGACGCTTACATCTAAATTCTCTATTTAACGAGCCAAATGCAGTCCGAGGTCTCAATCAATTTAGCCACGTTTGGGTTTTATTCATTTTTCATCAAACGATGAAAAATGGCTGGAAGCCACTAGTGCGTCCTCCAAGGCTAGGAGGCAATAATAAAATGGGTGTTTTCGCAACCCGTTCAACATTTAGACCAAACCCAATAGGTATGTCACTTGTTGAATTACATGGAATAACAATAAAAAATAACCAAGTGATCCTTGAGCTTGGTAGTCTTGATTTGGTTGATGGCACCCCAGTTATCGATATAAAACCTTATTTACCTTTCGCTGAGGCAATACCTACTGCAACTGCAGGGTATGCGCAAGAAACACCTTCAGATAATATGCCGGTTATATTTACCCCACATACAGAAACTGTATTAAATACTTATCAAAGTCAGTACCCGGGTATTAAACAATTTATTTCACAAGTTTTAATGCAAGACCCTCGCCCTGCATATAAAAAACAATCTACTGAAATACGTGACTATGCAGTCCATTTATTAGATTTTAATATTCGTTGGCGAGTAATTGATGGTGTGACTGAAGTATTCGCTATTGAACCATACGAAAAATCACCTTAACCCCTTTTGACAAGTCTTCGTCACTGGTAGACTAGCTCACTATATACCTTGGCAAATAAGTCGTTTGCCATAACTTGTTGTTCTAATGGAACCTATACAATGCGTACTAGCAAATATCTGCTCTCAACTCTAAAAGAGACCCCTGCGGATGCAGAAGTTATCAGCCATCAGCTGATGCTGCGTGCAGGAATGATCCGTAAACTTGCCTCTGGTCTGTATGACTGGTTACCCACTGGTGTGCGTGTTCTGCGAAAAGTAGAAACCATCGTTCGTGAAGAAATGGAAAATGCAGGCGCTATAGAGGTATCTTTACCCGTCGTCCAACCTGCAGATTTATGGCAAGAAAGTGGACGTTGGGAACAGTATGGCCCTGAATTGCTGCGTTTTGTTGACCGTGGTGAGCGCCCGTTTGTTCTCGGTCCAACCCATGAAGAAGTGATCACCGATTTAGTCCGTAACGAAATTACGTCTTACAAACAACTACCGTTGAATTTATTCCAAATTCAAACCAAATTCCGTGATGAAGTTCGCCCTCGTTTTGGTGTGATGCGTTCACGTGAATTTATTATGAAAGATGCATACTCTTTCCACACTAGCCAAGAATCATTGCAAGAAACCTACGATGCAATGTACGAAGCCTACAGCAAAATTTTCACGCGGATTGGTTTTGATTTTCGTGCTGTTCAAGCAGATACAGGCTCTATCGGTGGTAGTGCATCCCACGAATTCCAAGTATTAGCAAAAAATGGTGAAGATGACGTTATTTTCTCTACCGAATCTGATTACGCCGCTAACATCGAATTCGCAGAAGCATTAGCACCTACAACACCTCGTGGCGCTCCAACAGAAGAAATGCGCCTTGTTGATACGCCAAATGCAAAAACAATTGCAGAGCTTGTCGAACAATTCAATTTACCTGTTGAGAAAACTGTTAAGACATTGATTGTCCACGCGAAAAAAGATTCAGGGCACACTTTAGTCGCTTTATTAATTCGTGGCGACCATGAATTAAATGAAATCAAAGCAGAAAAACACCCTTTAGTGGCTAGCCCATTAGAATTTGCCACTGAAGCTGAAATCAGAAATGCGGTGAATGCAGGCCCAGGTTCTTTAGGCCCTGTCAATATGCCTCTACCGATTGTTATCGACCGTAGCGTTGCAGTAATGAGCGACTTTGGTGCTGGCGCAAATATTGATGGCAAACACTATTTTGGCATCAACTGGGAACGCGATTTAGCATTACCAGAAGCTTTTGATTTACGTAACGTTGTTGAAGGCGACCCAAGCCCTGATGGTAAAGGCGTACTACAAATTAAACGCGGTATCGAAGTTGGCCATATCTTCCAATTAGGTACTAAATACTCAGAAGCAATGAAAGCATCAGTCCAAAATGAAGATGGCCATAACCAAATCGTCACCATGGGTTGTTATGGTATTGGTGTAACGCGTATTGTGGCCGCTGCCATTGAACAAAGCCATGATGACCGAGGAATTATTTGGCCGGATGCAATTGCTCCGTTCCAAGTGGCTATTTTGCCAATGAATATGCACAAATCTTATCGTGTTAAAGAAGTTGCAGAAAAACTTTACGCTGACTTAAAAGCAAACGGTATTGATGTAATTTTCGATGACCGTAAAGAGCGCCCCGGTGTGATGTTTGCCGATATGGAGCTGATTGGTGTTCCATATACTATCGTTATTGGTGACCGTAACTTAGACAACAACCAAATTGAATATAAATCACGCCGAAGTGATGATAAAGAACTGGTTGGTCTAGAAAATATTGTTAGCTTCCTAAAAGGTAAGCTCGGTAAATAAAACAGGTTAAAAGCTAGAAAATAAAGCCCAAATTTAGGTTACTTTGAATTTGGGCTTTTTCTTTAGATGTCTCGGTACGAACCAATCTTAAAACCATGTACCAAAATTTGTGATTTTAAGTTTTCAGATGTTAAAACTTCCAATTCATTTAAACGTGGATATGCATAGTTACTTTTTAATAGTGCATTATCAATAAAAGCAGGATGGCTCATAACTTCAATAGATCTATTACCTTGTACCTTAGCTTCATTAATAATCTTCAAAAACAGTGTTTCTGAAATTTCATCACCATAGAATTCGCTACTAAAACAGTCCGTACTCACCACTTGATATGATAATGGTGGCCAATTCTTCTCTAATTGACGATCAACGCGTAATGCAACTCCCTTCTCTTGGGCGAAAGCAACTACAATTGGAAAAATACCTTCAATCATATGGACATGATGATGGCTATCAATATGGCTAGGTTTTTGACCAAAAATTTCGATAAACATTTGATATTGCAGGTTTAGCTCTTGTTCAACTTCAATCAGTGTTAAATCATTAATATCAATATCCCAAAGCCATTTCCCCAACATTCCATTACGGCTGAGTGTAGGCATTGATGAGAAGGGCTTTCCAGCAGTTAAAACAAAATGCATGCCCACCGCTAAGTTCGGATTTTCTTGGCTTAATTTAGCTGCATGGGATATTGCTGGCATATTCATCATCGCACTAGTTGAATGAACAACCCCATTACGATGAGATTCAATAATGCCATAATTGACAGCTTCACAGAGCCCAAAATCATCAGCATTTACAATAAGTAGTACAGCCATATGCTCTCCCTTAATTCTATAAGCTATCTGGTTAATTAACCTTCTTGCTCAATCTGTTGTATTGCTTTAGCAAAGTTGGGTAGATATTTTTTATGGGCGATAAGTAATTCCTTAGAAATTAAACGCGCATCGTTATCAGAATGAATTAATGGGTTTAAATTCATCGCCAATAATACATCATTAAACTGACCATTTACTGCTGCTTGGCTAGTCGCAATCTCAAAGTTTTTTAAGGTATAAATTAAGCCAAGTACTTTATCATCAAAATGTTTTACTCGTGGGTGCGGTTTCGCACCATCACGACCTAATATACATGTCATTTCGACAGTCCAGTCTTCAGGAATATTATCGATATGTCCATGATGTGGAATATTGACGTAGTGCTCCGTTTGCTTATCATTGTATATTGCATTGATGACTTCACAAGCTGCATCTGAATAATAAGCCCCACCTCTTAATTCAAGCTCTTTAGGCTTTACATCTAATGTCGGGTTTTTATATAGTTCAAATAGTTGATGTTCAACTTTTTGCACGACTTGTGCCCTAGCACCACCTTTATAATACTCACCCAGCTCAATCGCTAGCATTTCCTTAGGTTTAAAATAATACAATAAATAGGAACATGGGATCAGATTTAACCCGCGAATTAGACCTTCGTCAAAAGCAAGGTCAGTAATGTTTTTAACTGAGTTGGCACTTAACGTTCCAGAGGCAATACCCTCTAATAATTCATTAAACCTCGATGAGCCATTTACAATAACATCTTTGATAAAAACCATATGGTTTAAACCAAATAAATCGATAGACAATTCATCGCTGTCAGATAATTTCAGAACATCAGTAATAAACATTTTCATACCGATTGGTATATTACAAACACCAATAAAACGTGTGAAATTAGTGTGCCGATAAACCGCTTCAGTGACCATCCCTGCTGGGTTAGTAAAATTAATTATCCAAGCATTCGAGCAAATCTCTTCGACATCTTTAATAATGTCAAAAATCACAGGTATTGTTCGTAACCCTTTGAATAAACCACCAGCACCATTAGTTTCTTGTCCCAAATAACCATGTTTTAAAGGGATCGATTCATCTAATTCACGCGCTTTTAATTGCCCAACTCTTAATTGAGTCGTGACGAAATCAGCATCTTTTAATGCTTCTCGCCTATCCAGTGTTTTAAATATCTTTAGAGGTATATTGGCATGCTTGACCATGCGTTCGCATAAATTATAGATAATATCTAATTTTTCTTTACCTTCTTCGACATCCACTAACCATAATTCAGTAATAGGTAGTTCATGGTAACGTTTAATAAAACCTTCCAGTAATTCAGGAGTGTAGCTACTCCCCCCCCCCAATAGTAACAACTTTTAATTTCTGAGTCATATTAACCTCATGGACCTTTATAATAGACATAGAAAAGCACACCATCTTTATATATAAAGATGGGTATGCTAGAGATTTTAGAAATGGAAAGCTTATTTAGATAATAATTTAACCTACCATTTTTTGTTCAACGCTAAATAGATTCTTTCTGTAATCACTCGGTGTTAATGAAGTTAGCTCTTTAAATTTTTTTACAAATAAACTTGGGCTGCTATAACCTGATTCAAAAGCAATATCTGTAATTGAATAATTAGTTATTTCAAGTTGCTTTTTAGCAAAATTAATTCTGATATCATTAATAATCTGCATTGGCGTTTTGCCATAATATCTTTTTGTTGCCCGGGTTAAGTATTCTTGTGATTTTCCCGTTATAGAAATCATATTTTGTAGAGCACTCTCACTA
Source organism: Providencia rettgeri (assembly GCA_900455085.1). Classification (NCBI taxonomy): domain Bacteria; kingdom Pseudomonadati; phylum Pseudomonadota; class Gammaproteobacteria; order Enterobacterales; family Morganellaceae; genus Providencia; species Providencia rettgeri. The sequence goes on from UGTZ01000001.1 coordinate 3,415,681, forward strand.
AACATAGCGATATCATGCATTTCTTCCAATGTGCTTTTTAACCACTGCGGTGCATCATCTCGCATACTTTTTCACGATAATGGCGTAATCGATTTACTACATTGAATGTAACTAATTCAATAAATTCATTAAATTCGCTATCACGAAAATTTAATGATGCGATCACGGACTCTATATAAGCCATAAACTCATTTTTCAATTGATAACCTTGTGATGCAACAAAACAACTTGGTAATAGTGGTAAATAATGTTTATCAAAAAATGATTTACTGATACCCACATTCAATATTCGTGTTGGCCCGAAATCATAAGCACTTTCGTGATGAGACCCTATTGGAAGAAAAATGAAATCTCCTCGTTCTAATAAAACTTTTTTTCCATTAATTATTTGATAACAACGACCTGTTAAAACGATCATATATTCATAATAATCATGTTGATGCAGTCCACTTGCACTCTCAACTTTATTATAAATAAAGACATGAAAGGTTTTATTATTAAAAAGTTCACTTTCTTGAACTAGTTTAATTTCAGCATTAGTGTCGGTTCTATTCATCAGTGTCTGCATCATGCCCCTCTCTCTAATGGATTAGTTTTTCATGTAATTCAATTAACTCTATAATTAATTCACGGGCTAACATTGCGTTCATTAAATGATCCTGCGCATGAACTAGGACTAGGCTTACTTTGATTCGCCCTTCCCCCATATCACTTTCAATTAACTGGGTTTGCACTTTATGAGCTTCATTCAACGAGGAATGAGATTGCGCCATTAAACTTTTTGCGGTCACAAAATCACCTTCTTTCGCTTTTTTTAATGCGGTGTAAGCTAAACTTCTTGCTTGCCCTGCATTAATAATCAGTCCCATGACAACTTCTTCAAGTTCATCCGTAGTGGCATTTTCTTGGATATCATTAAGCTCAAACATATTTTTATCTCTATTTTAATGAGAGGAGCAAGCTCCTCCCTATTTTAAAATTTAAGTGCGTTGGCAATATCTTCTTCACTTTCTTCTTCATCAATTGTGTTTTGCGCTTTATTAGAAATCACAACAAATGGAAGGTAAACGAGTACGGCCACACCAAGGTTAAATAATGCAAGTAATAAAGCGGCAATACTACCATTTGTATTGAAGAATGCAGCTAGCCCAGTAGGCATTGTCCATGGTGCAATATTCGTCACTGGCGGGATAATCCCTAGATAATAAGCCGCGACCATTATTCCCGCCAATAAAGGCTGAATAAGAATAAATGGAATAAACATTACTGGGTTCATAATAATGGGTAGACCAAAAATAATCGGCTCATTAATTTGGAAAATACCCGCTGGTAATGCTAATTTCGCAACCTGACGATGATCGGCACGGCGTGATGCAATAAAGATAGCAATAATTAATCCTAATGTAGCACCGGTTCCACCTAAGAACACATAGGAATCAAGCATCGGTTTTGCCCACATATGGAAAGACTTACCCGCAGCAATCGCAGCGTCAACTGAGCCATATTCAGCATACAAAGACACGTTTTCCAATGCCCATGGGGTCATTATGCCACTATCTAATGCGGTTAATGCGAGAGAACCGTGAATACCAAAGAACCATAGTAGAGACGTAAAGACAACATATGCCCAACCAACAACATTCCCCATAGAAGCAAGTGGTGTTGATACTGTATCCATTATAATTTGATGGAAGTTATTACTAATACCGCTTAATGCCCACGACAAAATTCCCATAATGGATAAGATAATAAAACCAGGAATAAGTGCAGAAAATGAACGAGATACAGATGGAGGTACGCTATCGGGTAATCTGATCACCCAATTACGGCGAACAATAAAAGTGAACATTTCAGCAACGACTAGCCCTAGAATGATCCCTGAAATGATATTTGCCCCACCGAGCCAGTTAGCACCAACAGCATAAGCACCATTGACGTCATAAGGTGTTACTGTCATGAAAGATGCAACGGCTAACAAACCAGCCGCTAGAGGATCCACCTTACGTTCTTCCGCCAGTGCCATCGCAATAAAAAAAGGTGCCATTAAGGACATGATCCCCAATGTCCCGTTATAAACATTTCCACCGATGACTTTAAAGCCATTTAGTGTTTCTATCGTTGAGGGTTCTAGTCTAACTCCCAAAGAATAGAAAAAAGACCCTGTATCAAAACTCAGAAAAACATTATTAATTAGCACAAACATTGCCCCAACTAATGTCAGAGGCATAATTCGAATAAAACCATTCTTTATTGCATTAACATGAGGTTGCTTTCCCAATCTAACTGCGAATGGAAGGAGAACCTTTTCAAGCGAAGTGATAAAAAGACTCATAAAATTACCCTCAATTTTTTTGAGTGTGCTCCATTCTTAACTAATTACGTTGTATTAATAGCGTTAATGTCGATGGAGTTATTATGTTGTAGAGGTAGTAAATAGCTTTTTGATACTAGCTTGCCGATTGTTGTTTTATGATTGCAACAGCGGCTTTTAGTACACCAAGCCCATCCACTTTTCCGTATAAAAGTGAATCAATAACTTCAACTGGCTTATTAGGTAATAATTTCTGAATATCCGATAACATCCACGCAATTTGCGGGCCCAGCAATATTACATCCGCATCTACACCCTTCTCTGAAGCTAAGCTTTCAGGGAAGGCTTCAATATTGACAGGTACATCATATTTTTCTGCTTGCTGTCTCATTTTGTTAACTAGCAGTGAGGTAGACATACCTGCAGAACAAAATAGATAAATATTTTTCTTATTCATTCCTTATCCTTTAATTCGTTCTATTTTTTATTACCGCTGTGACTTATAAGTTTTCTTATAGACTTATCATATAACTCAGCCCTACACGCTAAAGAGTATAATTATCTCTAGTTGAATTGAGTATACTGCCTTCCCAGCCTTTTCGATAATTCAAACTGAGCAACAATTGTCTCCTATTGACCAGCAGCTATGACGACCTTCACATTTATATAAATATTTTGCGTCAATAAAAAAGTTATACTGATGTCAAATAATGATAAGAAATGAATTAAAGATAGAGAATACGAGGCGTTAGTCGATAATTTAGGAGTCCGAAAGAAAAAGACCCACTTCAGTTGAAGTGGGTCTTTTAAGAAAGGAAAAAGTACGAATTAGTTACAAGAAGCCGATTTGTCGAATTTAATTGTACCTGTTGGTACTAATGCTGAGTCGAACTGACCATCTTCCATTGAAGGACGAATAGTATAATAACCTTCAATTTCAGCGTAGACTGGCGTACCACCATCTACACCCGTTTCTCCATACGCTTTTTCTAATTCGATACCAGAAGCTGCATATTGACGACCACTAGCGCACTCTGTGAATACAGCTGCATCTGCCATATAGCGGTATTGCCCCACTTTTTTACTTGGCTTAACTTGGTCTAATGTATAATTCATCTGTGTTTCAATCGGGTTACCATCTAAATCCAGTAAGGTCATTGATTGGCCATCTGCTGATTGAGCAAAATAAGTGCTCTCACCTTTAGGATTAGTTGCACGTAATTTATTATTTTCTATATTCCATTTACCAGTATCATGGAAAGCAGTATCACCATCTTTCGTTCCTAAGTAGACAAGCTGTTCAACATAACTACCGTCTTGGTTAACTAACAATGTCGCCTCAATACCAGGGCAATCTGCACAAGGTAAAACGCCTGTATATACTTTATCGACTGGTGCTGCATCAATATTTTTTGTCGCACTCTGACAGCCAGCTAACGTAATGCTTCCAACCGCCATTAAGACTAACATTAGTGATTTTTTCATTATAATTCCCTTAAAACCATGTGTTTTAACTTATTAACCAATATAAACATCATAGCATTTCATCTAATAAAAATATGGCAAACATAAGAATATTCGGACATTACTGATAAAATACGTTATGCATTGATTTAGTGAATAAGAATTGTCTTTTTCCCAGTGCTGTGATTATAGTTATTAAAGTTACTGTGCTATTATCGTACTAAGCACATTTTTGCTTGGTACAACATGTTCAAGGCGGCAATAACCGCCACTAACACAGTGGTGAGGGAATATGTCTACAGATACTGAATATCAACCTATCAATTGTGATGATTACGAATATCTAGAAATCGCATGCCAACGTCAGCTAAAATTGCAAATAGCACTTAATGACGGCGTGAATATTGAGGGGCAGGCCAATGATTTACTCCTACGAAAAAAAGTTGAGTACCTGATTGTTGAGACACATGAAGGAACCAAGGAGTTAAGATTGGATTGCATAATTTCCTTCAGTCATCCAGAAATCGGCACGATTGTTGTCGACCACTCTCACTAATACTCGCTATTTTGAGTCCTTCTATGGCCCCTTATGGTAATCACAGTCATAAGGGGCTTCTCATTAACTCAACACCTTAAATTCACTCTCTTTTTGCCAATCGATAGCAATACCAAGAGATGCTTCATCAACCATTCCTTCAGGAGTAATAAAACACCCCACCGCAGTAATGAGCTGGTCGTTATAATAAATTAGAGGCACTCTTTCTCTCATCCATGGAGCTACTCCTAATTCTTGCCAGATCTTCTTACTGCTTCTTGAACGATGGCGTCCAACAATATTGAGCGTGCCTTGCAGCCCAAAACGAACCGTCACATTTTCATGAGAAAATGGTGGACGTATTTGCCCCTCGCCTTCCATAACTTGTAGAACCCCTAAGGATTCAGGTAACTCAAAAACCTCAGGATAAATCCATTCAAGCTGTTGATTAACTAAGCTATTAATGCGCTTAACAACCCACAACGCACCTTGATAACGGCGAATTTCGAATTGCCCTAAACGGCAAATAGGATCCGCATCCTGCCGAGCTAACGCCACTTCTTGCCAAATACGTTCCAATTGGTTAAATGGGGGCATTGGTAGCTGATGCAGACCAACCCAGCGGCGAATAAGTGCATTGCGTTTTGCTGATGAACAGGCATTCAAGTCATCAATAAATAGCCCCCCTCGATAATCCATCATTTCATCAAGGGTATCTTTTAATAACTCATCAAGTAATGTTTCTTGCTCTGCACATAACGCTGCGCTGCGGGCAACTGCACTCGAAAAATGCGGCCAACGCTCAGTCAAAACAGGCATGATATTCAGGCGTAAAAAATTTCTATCGTAACGATCATCTTGGTTACTATCGTCTTCAACCCACGATAATTGCTGCTCTTGCATATAAGCTTCTAGCGCTATACGGGGTGTTGAGAGTAATGGTCGTAGCAGCGATGTTGAACCGCAACATGCTGAAAAGGTTAATTGTTCAGGCATTGAAGACAACCCTGCTGGCCCACTACCACGCTTTAACGCTAACATGAAAGTTTCTGCTTGATCATCAAGGTGTTGAGCCGTAACTAGCACCTCACCTTCTTGTAATTCTTCTCGGTAAGCCTGATAACGGGCATCTCGTGCCGCTGCTTCAATACCTTTTTGGCTTGAATCAACCACTACGTGTCGGCAAATGAAAGGAATGTCCCACTGTAAACACAATTGAGTACAATGCTGCTCCCATTCATTTGCTTTTCTATTCAACCCATGATGAATATGAATAGCGCGAACCTCTAACAGAGGAAGCTGCTGCTTTCGAATAAGATAAAGTGCATGTAATAAAACTGTTGAGTCAATACCACCACTGAATCCCACTAGGATCTTTTCGATACCGCTTATTTTATTAAGAACTCTATCAACAATGACTTGCGAATGCTGTGACATTTATTCGCCCTTCTCACAACTTCTGACTTTGGCTCTTTGCGCCAACACACAGAACACCAGAAATAATTACCAGTAATACCCCTATTGCATACGCAATTTCAAAAGTATCATTTAAGATTAACACTAACCAGAGCACCGATAATACGGGAGACAAAAATACCACAGAAGCTATTTTCGCCGAGTGCCCTGTATTCATCGCCTTGAACCATAAAATGTAAGACACCCCATTGATTAAAATACCATTAATCAACGTTGGCCAAAAAGCCGCTTTTGAAGGTAATCGCATTTCACTAAACAGCATCAATAAGACAAAAGAAGTCAGCGTTGAAAAAATAAATAACCATACGGTACTAATATAGGGGTCAATCGAATATTGACGGGAGAAAACTGACATTAGAGCAAAGCAAAATGCACCACTAAAAACCAGTAATAACGCCGTTGGGTTTTCAACATGTAATTGCATAATTTGCCCTTTGGTAAAAGTAATAATCACCGCAATAAAACCGATTATGATACCAATTATTTGTCTTCCTGCTAATTTGTCTTTTAGCAATACCACTGATAACAAGATAATCACTAATGGCCAACTATATTGAATGACCAATACCGCGATACCATTCTCAATGGAATATCCGTAGTACAGCAACAAATAGAATAAACAGTCAAGAAAGCCAAGAACAAAGACTTTGATTAATATATCTCTTGGCAAAATAAACAATTTTATCAGTCGATAGCCTGAAGCAAGAGCAACAATAATCACAGATATCGCAGATATTACGTTCGACCAGAACAGGAATTGAAAGCTGTCCATGCCTTCTTGCCCAAAACGAGAGACAATAGGAATAAAGCTCCATATCAACACGCAAGTAAAAGCATATAGCAAATAATTATATTGTCGCACCCTAGTCCCTATCTATAGTTATTTTCAGCAGATGAATAATTTAAATCAAAACACTCGGTTATCATTAAAAATGACTAGCTTAAAAATAAAAAACGGGAGCTGGCAAAAGCAAACTCCCGTATTTATTAATAATTAGCTGTTAATGATTAACAATAACCATAGTCCATCAGGCGCTGATAGCGACGGTTTTTCAATGCTTCAGCATCTAATAATTCTAATTCGTCTAAGTCCTCAGTTAGTCGTGCTTTTAGCTGTTCTGCAATTTCATCGTAATTACGATGTGCACCGCCTAATGGCTCAGGAATAACATTATCAATTAATTTCAGTTCTTTAAGACGTGGGGCAGTAATTCCCATTGCTTCTGCTGCTAATGGTGCTTTATCTGCACTTTTCCATAGGATAGATGCACAGCCTTCTGGTGAAATAACAGAATAAGTGCTGTATTGCAGCATATTGACTTTATCACCCACACCGATAGCAAGTGCACCACCAGAGCCACCTTCACCAATAACGGTACAAATGACTGGGACAGATAAACGTGACATTTCACGTAAATTACGTGCGATAGCTTCTGACTGACCACGCTCTTCAGCACCAACTCCCGGATAAGCACCTGGAGTATCAATAAAGGTGATAATAGGTAAGTTAAAACGCTCAGCCAGTTCCATCAAACGCAGTGCTTTACGGTAACCTTCTGGGGCTGGCATACCAAAATTACGACGGATTTTTTCTTTTGTCTCACGCCCTTTCTGATGCCCAATAATCATGACTGGACGACCATCCAAACGCGCCATTCCACCTACAATGGCTTTATCATCTGCATAAGCACGATCCCCTGCTAATTCTTGGAAATCAGTAAAAATGCGAGAAATATAATCCAATGTATATGGACGACGTGGGTGACGAGCGAGTTTAGCTATTTGCCAAGCTCCTAGATCAGAGAAAATTTTACGTGTCAGTTCAACACTTTTTTCACGTAAACGAGCAACCTCTTCATCTAGGTTGACTTCTAAGTTGTTATCTTGACGGCTAACCGCTGTTAGAGAATCAATTTTCGCCTCTAATTCCGCGATTGGCTGTTCAAAATCAAGAAAATCCAGACTCATAATATTCCTATTTTAGTCAAATTCTAATTCTACCTGCTCACTACCCAGCAGAGTTCGAAGATCGTTCAAAAGGGGATCCACTGGCGTCACACGCCAAACAACACCAAATTTAAGCTTGGCTCTGGCATCATCCTTCTGGTAATACAGATGAACCGGGATCGTTCCTGAACGATGAGGTTCAAGAGTACTGCGAAGCCGGTTCAGCAATTGATCGTTAATTTGTTTATCTGACAGTGAAATTGCAAGTCCTCGTGCATATTTTTCCCTTGCTTCACTAATATCCATTAACTCACGCACTGTCATTTTATTACCACCATTGAAATCATCAAAGCTGACCTGACCGGTGGCTATCAGGATATTGTCTTTTTCCAACATATGTTGGTACTTATCGAGTGCATCTGAAAATAACATAATATCCAGACGACCGGAACGATCATCAAGCGTACAAATCCCGATTCTATTTCCACGCTTGGTTGTAATCACTTTAGCTGAAAGTACTAAACCTACCACAGTTGTTACTTGACCACGAGGGGTGGGGGTTCACATCTTTTAATCTAAGCCCATTAGTATAGCGCTCTATTTCGCTCAAGTATCGCGTTATTGGATGCCCTGTTAAATATAAACCAAGCGTCTCTCGTTCACCATCCAATACTACTTGCTCTGGCCATTTAGGTACACTTGCATATGAACTTTCAACTTGTTCAGGTGCTTCAGCTAGTACACCAAACATATCGGCTTGGCCTATTGCCTCTGCTTTAGCATGTTGGTCAGCCGCTTTTAACGCATCCTCAAGGGAAGACATCAACGCTGCACGATGAGGGCCTAATCGGTCAAATGCCCCTGCCATGATAAGCTTTTCCATCACACGACGGTTAATTTTTTTAATATCAACTCGCGCACAAAGGTCAAAAATCTCTTTAAAGATGCCGCCTTGCTGACGAGCTTCAACAATGGCTTCGATCGGGCCTTCACCGACCCCTTTGATTGCACCGATACCGTAAACTATCTCACCTTCATCATTTACATGGAAGTGATAAAGCCCACTATTGATATCTGGCGGCCAATACTTTTAAGCCCATTCGCCAACATTCATCAACTAAACCGACCACTTTTTCCGTATTATCCATATCAGCGGTCATGACTGCAGCCATAAATTCAGCGGGATAGTGTGCTTTTAACCATAATGTTTGATAAGAAACTAAAGCATAGGCAGCTGAGTGCGATTTATTAAACCCATAACCGGCAAATTTCTCTACCAAGTCAAAGATTTTCATTGATAGCTCGCCGTCTATCCCGTTTTTGATTGCACCTTCTTCAAAAACAGAACGCTGCTTCGCCATTTCCTCAGGTTTCTTTTTACCCATCGCACGACGTAGCATATCCGCACCGCCAAGCGTATAGCCAGCTAAAACCTGAGCAATCTGCATAACCTGTTCTTGGTATAAAATAATGCCATATGTGGGCTCTAGAACAGGTTTTAATGATTCATGTTGCCATTGTACATCTGGATACGATATTTCTTCACGACCATGCTTACGGTCAATAAAGTTATCTACCATGCCTGATTGCAGAGGCCCGGGACGGAACAATGCCACCAGTGCGATCATATCCTCGAAGCAGTCGGGGCGTAATCGCTTAATTAAGTCCTTCATTCCACGGGATTCTAATTGGAATACCGCTGTGGTTTCTGAACGTTGCAGCATATCAAAGCTTTTTTGATCGTGTAGCGGAATAGCTGCAATATCAATTGGTTCTAAGTTTTTCTTAGCACGACGCGCGTTGATCATTTCCAACGCCCAGTTAATGATCGTCAACGTCCGTAAACCAAGGAAGTCAAACTTCACTAACCCTGCATATTCGACATCGTTTTTATCGAATTGTGTGACAGGGTTATTACCTTCCGCATCACAATAAAGCGGCGCAAAGTCAGTAATTTTAGTTGGAGCGATAACCACCCCACCCGCATGTTTACCAGCATTTCGTGTGACACCTTCGAGCTTACGCGCCATATCGATAAGCGCTTTGACCTCTTCATCAGCTTCATAAATTTCAGGTAGCTGTGGTTCTGCTTCGAACGCTTTTTCCAGTGTCATACCGGGGTCTGGCGGCACTAATTTTGAAATTCTATCCACAAAACCATATGGGTGCCCAAGTACGCGCCCCACGTCGCGGATAACCGCTTTGGCCGCCATAGTACCAAAGGTAATGATTTGTGAAACAGCGTCACGCCCATACATTTGGGCTACGTGATCAATCACTTGGTCGCGTTTTTCCATACAGAAATCGACGTCAAAGTCAGGCATTGATACACGTTCAGGGTTCAAGAAACGCTCAAATAGTAAATCGAATTCCAGTGGGTCAAGGTCTGTTATTTTTAATGCGTAGGCAACAAGGGAACCTGCCCCAGAACCTCGCCCCGGCCCCACAGGTACGCCATTATCTTTTGACCATTGGATAAATTCCATCACGATCAAGAAGTAACCGGGGAACCCCATCTGATTAATCACATTAAGTTCAATTTCCAGACGCTCATCGTATTCAGGGCGTTTTTCCGCTCGTACTTTTTCGTCTGGGAATAAAAACTCGAGGCGCTCTTCTAACCCTTCTTTTGACCGCATAACCAAAAAGTCTTCGGTTTTCATATCCCCTGTTGGGAACTGCGGTAAGAAGTATTCACCAAGGCGAATTGTGACGTTACAACGCTTAGCAATCTCTACACTGTTTTCTAACGCTTCAGGGATGTCAGCAAATAGCTCACACATCTCTTCTTCGGAACGTAAATATTGCTGAGGGCTATAATTTTTAGGCCTTTTTGGATCAGCTAATGTAAAACCATCATGGATAGCAACACGTATTTCATGGGCATCGAAATCACTACTATCAATGAAGCAAACATCATTCGTTGCAACAACAGGCAAGCCTTTTTTAGTTGCTAACTCGACAGCCGCATGCAGATAACTTTCTTCATCTGGCCGCCCGGTTCTGACTAACTCTAAGTAGTAGTTATCTGGAAAATGCGTTTCATAGAATGCAAGGCACTCATCCACTAAGGCTTGATTACCCCTTAATAGAAATTGCCCGACATCCCCTTTACGGCCACCAGATAGTAAAATCAAGCCGTCTTTGTGCTTAGCCAGCCATTCACGTTTAATCGTTGGTCCAACCGCGCCATAGCCTTTTTGGTACGCTTCAGAGATTAGTAGGGTAAGGTTTTGATAACCTTCATTATTCCGTGCCAAAACAGTTAAGTGAGATATTTCATCACCCAATAGTTCACTTTCCACATAAAAATCAGCACCAATAATGGGTTTGATCCCTGCACCATGTGCTGCACCATAAAACCGGACTAGCCCACAAAGGTTTAGTAAAATCGGTGATCGCAAACGCAGGCATGCCCATTGAAGCCACTTTTTTAACCAGTGGGCCCCGTTTTGGCTAGCCCATCAATCATGGAATAGTCACTGTGAACACGTAAATGAATAAAACGAGGTGATGCCATCGACCTAATACCTACTTATTGCTGTCTAAAGCTCTTCTCACTGGAGCAAAGCTTTTACGATGGAATTCAGTTGCACCATACTCCGCCAATTTTTCTAAATGATACGCGGTTGGGTAGCCTTTATGCTTCGCAAAGCCATATTCAGGAAAGGTTTTGTCCAATTCGACCATTTCCCTATCCCTAATTACTTTAGCTAAAATGGATGCTGCACTAATTTCTTGTACTAGGCTGTCGCCTTTAATGACTGCTTGTGAAGGCATTGGCAATTTAGGGCAGCGGTTGCCATCAATTAAAACATACTCAGGAACAATAGATAAACCCGCAACGGCGCGCTGCATCGCTAACATAGTTGCATGTAATATATTTATGTTATCAATTTCTTCTGGTTCTGCGCGACCAATGCACCAACACAGCGCTTTTTGTTGGATTTCATCAAATAATTTCTCACGTTTTTTTTCGGTGAGTTTTTTTGAGTCTGCCAGCCCTGTAATTGGGTTATTGGGATCAAGAATCACTGCCGCGGTCACTACAGCTCCAACTAGCGGGCCTCGACCCACTTCATCAACACCAGCGATTAAATTTGCTTTTGGATAGATAAATTCCATTAATTTTTGACCATATCTAATACCGCTTCAGCAGCTTGTTTATCTGCATCACAACGAATGAGCTGATGTAATTGTAAAAAAGTTTGTTTCAGGTTTTCAACCTGTTCTCCACCATCTAGGAGAGGAAGCAACTGCTGTGCGAGTTTATCAGGCTGGCATTCCTCTTGTAGTAACTCCTTCACAATTTCTTTTTCTGCTAACAAATTAGGCAAAGAAACATACGGCGTTTTCACTAACCGTTTAGCTAACCAGAAAGTGAAAGGTTTCATACGATACCCCACCACCATTGGGCATTTTGTTAGCATACACTCAAGTGCTGCTGTTCCTGATGCTAACAAAGTCGCATCTGCTGCAATCATTGCATCACGTGCCTGACCATCTAAAATATGGACTTGCAATTCAGGTGCGGTATTTTCTTTTATCTCATCAAACTGCTGGCGGCGTTTTTCATTCACCAACGGCACCACAATATGTAAATCAGGGATATTGCGTTGTAATATTTTCGCTGTATTGAGAAAATCTGCGCTTAGCATTTCGACTTCTGAATGACGACTTCCTGGCAGTAAAGCCAAACATTTAACATGCTCAGGAATATTCAGCCGATGTCGAGCGGCTTGTTTATCAGGATGTAATGGAATGGCATCCGCCATTGTATGCCCGATAAAACGGCAAGGAACATTAAAACGGTCGTAAAATGCTTTTTCAAAAGGTAAAAAAGCTAATACTAAATTTGTTGAACGACCAATTTTAAATACCCGCTTCTGGCGCCATGCCCAAACTGATGGGCTAACGTAATGAATGGTTTTGATACCTTTCGATTTTAAGCGCCCCTCTAGGGTAATATTAAAATCAGGGGCATCAATCCCAACAAAAACATCCGGCTGTAGTTCAGTAAAACGCTGGGTTAAATCCTTACGAATGGATAATAGCCGAGGTAGACGGCCAAGGACTTCAACAATGCCCATGACAGCAAGCTCTTCCATTTCATACCAAGCTTCACAACCTTCCGCTTGCATTAATGGACCAGCAACACCAACAAAGCGAGCATCTGGTATTTGCTCTTTAAGTGCACGGATAAGCCCAGCACCGAGAATATCACCAGATGTTTCTCCGGCAACAAGGCCAATAGTAAGTGGGCGGCTATTATTCACCGAAATTCGCTCCTTATTAAAGGCCCAGATTCATTAATACTAGATTAACGAATAATACCACGTTTAGACTGTGCTGAATCCTCTAAGAAATCACTAAACACTTTAACGTGTTCATTGGCTTTTGCCGCTTCCGCGATTTCTTCACGTGCTTCTTCTAATGATTTACCTGAACGATATAACACCTTGTATGCATTACGAATAGCATGTAGTGATTCTTTTTCAAAACCACGGCGTTTTAAACCTTCAAGATTTAAACCAAATGGTGTTGCGTGGTTACCCTGTGCAATAACATAAGGTGGCACGTCTTGTGCAACACCAGAGCAACCGCCGACCATAACATGAGCACCAATTTTACAAAATTGATGAACTGCGGTCATACCACCAATGATGGCATAATCACCAAGTGTTACATGGCCACCTAAAGTACCGTTATTTGCAATAATACAACGGTTGCCAATGATACAATCATGGGCAATATGCACATTCACCATCAGTAAATTATCATTGCCCACTTTTGTCAGGCCAACATCTTGAACTGTACCACGATGAATAGTTACGCTTTCACGAATACGGTTTCTATCCCCGATTTCAACTCGTGTTGGTTCACCTTGATATTTAAGATCTTGGTTAATCTCACCAATGGAAGCGAACTGGAAAATCACATTGTCACGGCCTATTTTTGTATGGCCATTAACGACAACATGAGATTTCAACTCAGTACCTTCGCCAATTTCGACATTCGCGCCAATATAACAAAAAGGGCCAATACGAACATTGGCACCGATGATAGCTCCATCTTCTACGATAGAGGACGGATGAATATAGGCTGTATTATCAATCATATCAGACCTCACGGCGACGGGCGCACATCATTTCTGCTTCGCAGGCCACTTCTCCATCAACTTTAGCAACACCTTTAAAACGTGCAACTCCGCGACGTTCTTTAATAAATTCTACTTCTAAGACCATTTGGTCTCCTGGTAGAACAGGACGTTTAAAACGCGCATTGTCTATCGCTGCAAAATAGTACAACTCACCAGGCTCTAATTTTCCAACGCTTTTAAACGCAAGGATCCCAGTCGCTTGTGCCATGGCTTCTAAAATTAATACGCCAGGAAAAATGGGTTTGCTTGGAAAGTGCCCTTGGAAAAATGGCTCATTAAATGACACATTTTTCACTGCACGCAATGATTTGCCTTTTTCAAAATCTAATACACGGTCAACCAAAAGGAATGGGTAACGGTGTGGAAGCAGTTCTAAGATTTCTTCTATATTCAGAGTATGATTATCACTCATCGAAATACTCTTCCTGTCTATTAATACGGTTTAATTAATGAATCGGCCTGCTTTAACCCATAAATTAGGTTAACTGGCAGGCCGGAAAACGTAACTCAGATAACTATTTTAGCCTGAATTACAAAATGATTACTGATTTTTTTGATTTTGGCTATCTAATTCACGCTCAACGTGTTTCAGTCTCTTATTCATCTCATTGATACTTAAGACTAAAGCAGCTGTTTTACGCCAAGCTTTATTAGGCTGTAAAGGAATTCCTGAAGAATATACTCCAGGTTCAGTGATAGGCCTCATGACCATACCCATTCCTGTTACTGTGACCTTATCGCAAATTTCCATATGACCGTTGATGACGCTAGCCCCACCAATCATGCAGTAACGACCGATTTTTAAACTACCAGCCATGATAACCCCGCCAGCAACTGCGGTATTATCACCAATTATGACATTGTGTGCAATTTGGCATTGGTTATCGATAATAACCCCATTACCAATCACAGTGTTATCTAACGCACCGCGATCAATCGTTGTGCTTGCACCGATCTCAACACGATCGCCGATGATCACTGTACCTAACTGAGGAATTTTGATCCAATTACCACGATCATTCGCATAACCGAAACCATCTGAACCAATCACGGTGCCAGATTGAATTAAACAATGTGTACCGATTTCGATATTGTGGTACACGCTGACATTTGCCCATAAACGGGTGCCTGTGCCTATGCGTGTATTTTTACCGACAAAACAACCTGCGCCAATCACCACATTATCGCCAAGTTCAACACCACTTTCGATAACAGCATTTGCGCCAATTGCGACATTCTTACCGAGTTTTGCATCATCAGCAATTACCGCTGATGCGTGGATATCTTCAGCCGGACTTGGCGTTGTATCCATAATTTGAGCCATGCGTGCATAAGCAAGGTATGGGTTATCCACTACCAGTGCAGCTACTTTACATGCTTCGAGATCTTTTGCTGTGAGAACCACCGCTGCAGCTTGGCAATCGGCCAATTTGTCACTATAACGGCTGTCAGATAAAAAAGTAATCTGTTGATTATTCGCTGAATGCATTGGAGCAATACCAGTGATGGTAATATCACCATCACCGTGTAATTGCGCATTCAACTGCTGAGCAAGGTCAGCCAATCGAATTGAAGACATCTATTATTTAACCTGTTTTTGAACCTGACTTGTAATGTCAACGCTATCTTTTGCATAGGCAACTGCATTTGCATCGATAACGACATCATAGCCTTCTTTAGCGGCAACAGACTTAATAGAGTCCTGAATGCGAGTTAAAATTTTAGTACGCTCTTCACCTTGACGACGACGGTTGTCTTCTTCAAATTTTTGCGCTTTTTCAGCGAATTGATCACGTTTAGTCATGAGTTCAGATTCAAGCTTTTCGCGCTCACTTTGCTTCATAGTTGCACCATCACGGCGCAATTTTTCAACACGAGTTTGCAAATCTTTTTCTAGATTTTGTAACTCAGTCGCACGGCTTTTGAATTCACTTTCAAGCTGTTTAGCAACGGCTTCACGCGCAGGCATATTTTGGAAAATTTCACCAACATTGACGATAGCGATTTTCTCAGCATAAGCACCCGCAGACATTGCTAAAGCAATACTCACACCCGCTGCACACAACAATTTTTTCACACTAAACTCCTTAACCCATACGTATGGCTGGAAATTTTGGTTGCTCCCACAAAATTATGGGAGCCATCATAAGTAGAAACTGGAATAGCTTACCACGTTCTACCAATATTAAATTGGAACTGTTCTGATTTATCCCCTTCGTAGTCCTTAATCGGCTGCGCATAAGAGAAGACCAGTGGTCCAAGAGGGGACATCCATTGTAAAGCAACACCAGCAGAAGCACGGACGTTAGTTGCCTTACCGTAGTCAGGCATACCTTTACGCCAATCAGCATTGATACTGTTCCAATTAGTGTCCCATACTGTACCCGCATCAACGAACAGAGACGTACGAACTGAGTTCGAATACTTTTCGTCAATAAATGGAGTCGGAGTGATTAACTCAAATGATGCCGCGTACATCGCATTACCACCGACTGCATCACTTGATGGGCTTCCTGGCTCAGGGCCATCCACACCATTAATTCTCTTCAAGTAAACCGCTTTTGGACCGATATTATTCGAACGAAAACCACGAATGGTGCTTGAACCACCCGCATAGAAGTTTTCGTAGAATGGCATTTGTTTACTGCCAATACCATCACCATAACCTGCTTGTGCACGTCCCAGAACTACCCAAGTTTGGTCTTCATCCAGTGGGTAATACTGTGCGGTATCAAAGCGCAGTTTATAGTATTCGTTATCAGAGCCAGGTATTGTTACTTTACCCGATACGTTCGTTTTATTACCCGATGTTGGGAAGAAACCACGGTTTAACGAGTTATAAGTCCAACCTAAGTTAAGCGTAAAGTCATCCGCATCAAAACTTTCTTTATTACGCCCATTTTCTGTAACTGGTGGATTTTTCCCCATAGAGTCGAGGTAATCCCACATCGCAGCTTGAGCTCGCATGTCTGAAAGTCGGTTATGAACGTAACCCGCACCAACACGGAAAGAGTTATTTTCATTGAACGGGAAGCTTAAGAAACTGTCTAGACCATACGTTTTGTTGTTATAGCCTGATAGATCCGCATCTTTCGCACTAAAGTCGTTATAGAAAATACGACCGCCTAAGCTCACACCATTCACGGTGAAATACGGGTCAGTAAATGAGAATTCAACGTTAGTTGAGTAGTCATTTTTACTTGCGTTAATACCAACCGCATTACCTGTACCTAACCAGTTATCTTGTGTAACCCCAACTTGGAAACTCACACCACTTTCAGTACCAAAACCGATACCAAAGTTCATTGAACCTGTATTACGCTCTTTAACTTTGTAGATAACATCTACTTGGTCAGGACTGCCCGGTACACGTTGAGTCTCAACATCAACAGTTTCGAAATAACCTGTACGATTCAGACGTTCTTTACCGAGTTCAACAAGGTCATTTCCAAGCCATGCCCCTTCCATTTGGCGCATTTCACGACGCAAAACGGTGTCTTTACTGGTGTCATTGCCTTGGAAACGAATTTCACGCACATAGAAACGGTTACCTGCATCAATATTTAAATGCAATTTCACGGTTTTATCTGCATCGTTGATTTCAGGCTGTGTCATTACTCGAGGATATGCATAACCATAGCGGCCAAACATATCTTTGATTTTGTTTTCCATGCTTGTCACTTGAGCACCGTTATATAACTCTCCCGGTGTGATAGTGATAAGTTCTTGGATTTCAGTTAAGTGATCTGCAGTATTACCATTAACTTCGACACCCGATATTTTGTATTGGTCGCCTTCAGTAATGTTAATCGTAATATAAATGCCTTTTTTGTCTGGAGTCAGACTGACTTGCGTGGAGTCAATGTTAAAACGTGCATAACCGCGGTCAAGATAAAAACTGCGCAGAGTTTCTAAATCACCCGCCAGTTTTTGCTTCTGGTATTTTTGGTCAGCAGCAAGGTTCCACCAAGGTACATCATCACGCAATTGCAGCTTATTAACTAATTCTGCTGTAGTGTAATTTTTATTACCTACAATATTAATTTGCTGAATTTGAGCTGAAACACCTTCAGAGAAAACAAATTTTAAATCCACACGGTTACGTGGTAAAGGTGTCACAACAGCTTTTACTGTTGCATTATATTTACCAACGCTATAGTAAAAGTCTTCTAAACCTTTTTCGATATTCGCAATTGTCGTGCGGTCAAGTGCCTCACCAACGCGGATATTTGAAGCTTCCAAGTTCTGCTTGAGCATATCATCTTTAACAGACTTATTACCTGTAAAGGTGATACTGGCAATCGTTGGCCGCTCTTTAACTTGAACGATCAGCGTGTTTCCATCACGCAGGACCCTAACATCTTCGAAGTTACCGGTTGAAAATAGGGAACGGATCGAACGGCTGATATCATCGTTATCAACTGAATCGCCAACCCTAACTGGCATGTTCAATAATGCTGCACCAACGGCGACGCGTTGTAGACCTTCGAAACGAATGTCTTTAACTACGAATCCGTCTGAACCGTATGCAGTGGCGCTGCCGAAAAGCAGCGACGCTATGAGCAACTTTTTCATCGCCATCGTTGTTATGCGTATTCCTTACTGGTCCCCAGCTTATAAAAATTAGAAGCGAGAGAAATCATTAAAAAGTGCAAGTCCCATTAACAGAATCAATGCCATTGCACCTATCCGAAAACTAAAGTCTTGTACTCGCTCAGACACTGGACTTCCTTTAATTTTTTCAATTAATAAGAAGAGCAAGTGCCCCCCATCTAAAACAGGCAATGGAAACAGATTGATGATACCTAAATTGACGCTAATAAGCGCAATAAACATCAAATAATATACCAAGCCTGACTCGGCGGATACCCCCGCACCTTTAGCGATAGATATCGGACCGCTCAAGTTATTGAGTTTGACATCCCCAACAACTAGTTTACCCATCATATTGACCGTCAACTTCATTAACTGCCACGTCTTATCACTGGCTTGGTAAAACGCAGAGAATGGTCCATATTGCTGCACCATTTTATATTCATCTGCTAACGGTAACACTGAAAGTTCTACGCCTGCAAATCCAATTTTCTCTCCACGTTGTCCATCTTGGCTATCAGGAGTCAACGTGAGTGAAACCAATTGTTGCGACCGTTGTACTTCTAGTTTTAACGGTACACCTGGGTTATTACGAATAATTCGTGTTACTGGGTTCCAAAGGCCTAATACCTCCCCGTTAACACTGACTATTCTGTCACCTTTCTGTAAACCTGCTCGTTCGCCAGCTAACCCCTCAGTGACTTTTTGAATAACAGGGTCAATTTTTGCAGAAACAGGCATTATCCCTAACGACAAAATTGGATCTTGTTTCTCAGGATCAAACTGCCAAGTCGTTAAATCAACCGTTTTTGTCATCGGTTCATTATAACCACTCGGTAATACTTGTGCAGTCAGTTCGTGGTCACCTATTTTGCCGACCAATGCTAAGCGAACTGAATTCCAATCAGGAGTTTCGATGCCATCAATGGATTTTAGTTCCATTTTTGGTTCAAAATTTGCAATTGCCGCAATAGAACCTGGTTTTACGTCTTCAATGACAGGTTTCACAGAAGGAACCCCTATCATAAAGACTACCCAATAGACAACAATTGCTAATAAAAAGTTCGCAATGGGCCCCGCACCAATAATGGCGGCTCGTTGACCGACTGTTTTATTATTAAACGCTTGATGACGACGCTCAGGAGAAACGCTACCAACTCGCTCATCAAGCATTTTGACATACCCCCCTAACGGGATCATTGCCAAAACAAATTCAGTACCTTGTTTATCGACTTTGCGCCATAACGTTTTGCCAAAGCCAATAGAGAAGCGCTCAACATAAACACCACAGCGACGAGCAACCCAGTAGTGACCGAACTCGTGTACTGTAATTAACACGCCTATCGCGATAATAAATGCAGCTAAACTCCAAATAAATCCCATGTATCTTCCTAAAGACCAAAACCGTTAAAAATTAACAAATTTAGCCCAGCAAAAACAGGGATTGCTGCCGTCAGGCTATCAATACGATCCAAAATACCGCCATGCCCTGGAATTAAGTGGCTACTATCTTTAATACCTGATTGACGCTTAAACATACTTTCGGTCAAATCACCAAATACTGATACTACAACAACAATAATTGAAGTCACTAGTAAATAATCAGGCATCACAGGGATTGGCGCAAAGGCGCTAAATAACCATGAGATAATCCCTGCTGTTATCAGCCCACCGACTAAGCCTTCCCACGTTTTACCGGGAGATACCTTAGGTGCCATTTTGTTGCGTCCGATAGTACGACCAAATGCATAGGCACCTGAATCCGCCCCCCAAACTAGCAACATGACATACAGTAACCACCAAGCACCGAAGAATGTATCACTTTGATAACCCACAGTTCTTAAAACCATCATTCCACAATAAAATGGGATAATCGTTAACACGCCAAATAACAACCGGATAATTGCTGATTTACCCCAAGAAGCCGATGCTGGGTAGGTAACAACTAAAATAATCGCTATTACCCACCAAATAAGACCTGCCCACAGGCCATACAAAACCATAGGCTCAGAGGAGAACTGGTTTATATTGGAGATAGAAAATTGCATTGCAAGTAATATTGCTGCAAAAACAACCGCCAACCCGACACGTTTAGCTTGTGAATGCCAGCCGACAAATTGTGCCCATTCCCAAGCTCCTAAAGCACAAACCGCAATTACGACAAGCCCAAAATTTGCTGGGGAAAGTAAAAACAGAGCTGCTATAACAATCGGTATTAAGACTATCGCAGTAAGTAAACGATATTTCAGCACATCTATCCCCTATTCCTTGCCCAGTTCATCATCTGATTCAGCTCCACCATAACGGCGCTCACGCTTACTAAAAGCATCAACTGCACTCTGAAACACCATTTCATCAAAATCTGGCCACAAAACGTTGGTGAAATAAAATTCCGCATAAGCGACTTGCCATAATAGGAAGTTGCTAATGCGATGCTCCCCACCAGTTCGAATGACTAAATCGACATTTTCTTGATCATGCATACAAATATGGTCATTAATATTTTCTTCATTGATGTCATCAATAGAAAGCTCACCACTTTGTACCTTTGCAAATACTTGTTTTACACTGTTACTGATGTCCCAGCGACCACCATAGTTCGCGGCTATATTCAGTTTTAACCCAGTGTTGTTTTGCGTTAATGCTTCTGCCTTATCAATTCTTTTTCTGAGGCGTTCACTAAAACGACTAATATCACCAATGACTTTTAGTTTGACATTGTTTTTATGCAGGTTCTTAACTTCATTATCAAGGGCAAAAACAAATAGTTCCATTAGAGAACTCACTTCTTTCTCTGGTCGTCTCCAGTTTTCACTGCTAAATGCATACAATGTGAGCGAACTAATTTTATTTTCACCGCAAAACGCACCGAATGACGGACAGATTCAACACCTGCCTTATGACCTGTAATTCTGAGTTTCCCTCTTTGCTTAGCCCATCGACCATTACCATCCATAATGATAGCAACATGCTTAGGCATCATTGAATCAGAGAGATTTTCACCACTAGAGTTCATTAAATATTAATCCTTGTGAGTACCACTTTGAGTATACAGACCAATAATAACTACTATTATTGAATTTGCTGATAAGACACATCCTTAATTCTCAAAGTAGTGCTATGTTATTTTTCTTTTTTTAAACACGTCACATATTAAAGAGTTATTATGGCTATCAGCAACTAAATAAAACACATACCAGCGCTAAATTGTCTGAGCGATTATTTTTTCTGCATTTTTACGTGCTCGCTCGTCGATTTCTAAGACCTCTTCAATTGAAACAGGTTCAGAAAAAACTTGGCTATCTAATACACTGTGGTTAATTTTTGCTATATCCGTAAAGCGTATTTTGCCTTCAAGAAAGGCCGCAACAGTCACTTCATTTGCACCATTAAGCGCGGTTGTAGCGGCTTGCCCTTGGTGGCAGGCATCGATTGCGAGCTTCAAGCAAGGATAGCGTTGGTAGTCAGGCTGAACAAACGTTAATGATGAAAGCGTTGCAAAATCAAGAGGTTTTGCACCAGATATGATACGTTGAGGATAAGCCATGCTATATGAAATCGGAGTGCGCATATCAGGCGTACCCAGTTGTGCTATCACGCTGCCATCTTTATACCGAACCATAGAATGAATAACCGATTGAGGATGGATAATTACTTCCATCTGCTCAGCATTCGCATTAAAAAAGTAGCAAGCCTCAATATATTCTAGACCTTTATTCATCATTGTCGCTGAATCAACTGATATTTTTCGTCCCATTGACCAATTTGGATGGTTACATGCTTCATCAGGTGTCACGTTATCAAAATGCGATAATGGTGTATCCCTAAAAGGCCCGCCAGAACCGGTCAAAACAATACTTGAAATACCCGAGGCTGATAAATCAGCAAAGCCTAAATTGCGTTGAATAATTTCCGGTAAACTTTGGAAAATAGCATTATGCTCGCTATCAATAGGAAACACGGTTGCATTGTGCTTACGAATCTCATTAAAGAATAAACGGCCACTGGTAATTAAAGACTCTTTATTCGCTAATAATATTCTTTTACCTTTACGTATTGCAGCCAAGGTAGGAAGTAAACCGGCAACTCCGGTAATTGCTGACATAACTTGGTCGGCATCATCAAGGCCCGCAAGGTCAATAGCCGCTTGTTTTCCTGACAAAACCTCAGTATTGCAGTTATTCTCAATCAAAATAGTTTTTAAGGCTTTTGCTGATAATTCATCCGCCATTGAGACATATTTCGGATTAAACTCAAGGCACTGTTTCGCCATTTCAGTGACATTTTTTCCTGCCACTAAAGCAACAATTTGAAATTTTTCGGGATTTTGGCGAACAACAGAAAGTGTATTTGTACCAATTGAGCCTGTAGAACCTAGGATTGTCAGACGTTTCATAGTGATTGAGTACTCTGTATTAATTCAATACTGAGATTATATCAGCTTAGAGGTTAGAAAGGATTTTTTAATAAACTTGAAAAATAATAAAGCCACGCTAACGCACACTTTTACCGTCTGCATTGGTGGCTTTATTATTATGATGGATTAAAATTCCATCAACTCTGCTTCTTTTTGCGCTAATGCTTCATCAACTTTCTTGATGTAGTTATCAGTCAGTTTTTGGATATCATCTTGTGAACGACGTTCGTCATCTTCACTGATTTCTTTATCTTTCAGTAACGCTTTGACTTTGTCGTTAGCGTCACGGCGAACGTTACGAACTGCGATACGACCTTGCTCTGCCTCACCACGGACCACTTTAATTAAGTCTTTACGACGTTCTTCCGTTAATGGAGGAAGTGGAACACGGATAACAGTACCCGCTGATGACGGGTTCAGGCCCAAATCTGATGCCATGATTGCTTTTTCAATCGCTGGTGACATGCTACGGTCAAAAACCGAAATAGCTAATGTCCGTGAATCTTCAACAGTGACGTTAGCTAATTGGCGCAAAGGTGTCGCTGAACCGTAGTACTCAACAGTAATGCCATCTAATAGGCTTGGCGATGCACGGCCGGTGCGAACTTTACTAATTTGGTTTTTGAATGCTTCAAGGCTCTTTTCCATACGGTCTTGAGCATCTTTTTGGATTTCGTTAATCACGTTTTCAACCCTTAAGAACTGGTTATTAAAGGCCGCATGCGACCTCGCTTAAATTGTCTGAATTTATATTAGATAATACATTTAAACTCAGGTCATGTCTCTGAGTATTAATTGTGAGAAATCAGAGTTCCTTCATTTTCGCCCATAACTACGCGTCGTAGAGCGCCCGGCTTATTCATATTGAATACGCGAATCGGTAAGTTATGGTCACGTGCTAATGTGAATGCCGCTAAGTCCATCACTTTAAGTTCACGTTCCAACACTTCTTGGTAGCTCAGATTTTCATAAAGAACTGCGTCAGGGTCTTTAGCAGGGTCTGCTGAATAAACACCATCAACTTTTGTTGCTTTTAACACAACATCCGCTTCAATTTCAATACCACGTAGGCACGCAGCGGAGTCTGTTGTAAAGAATGGGTTTCCTGTTCCTGCCGAAAAAATAACAACGCGGCCGTGACGTAACAAGCTAATGGCCTCTGCCCAGCTATAGTTATCACAGACACCGTTAAGCGGGATCGCAGACATCAGTCTTGCATTCACATAGGCGCGATGTAATGCATCACGCATCGCGAGTCCGTTCATCACCGTTGCTAGCATTCCCATGTGGTCTCCGACAACACGGTTCATCCCAGCTTGTGCCAAACCAGCACCACGAAACAGGTTACCACCGCCAATAACCACACCGACCTGTATACCCAGTTCTATGAGTTCTTTAATTTCCTGAGCCATACGATCTAAAACGCTAGCATCGATACCAAAACCTTCTGCGCCTTGTAAGGCTTCGCCACTTAATTTAAGCAGAATACGCTGATAAACGGGTTTTGCATTGGTTGCCATGGTGTTCTGTCCTAACAGATATTTATTGGGGTAACACACGCAGAATCACATGGTTCTACGTACCTAAAATTTTTAATCAGTTTAAATATAATTTTTTATACACAAATTCTAGCGTATGCCGATGACGCTAACATCGAGGGGAATATATGTATATAAAACAGAGCCGCCAATTGGCGGCCCTTAGTTGATTACTTGCTCATCGCAGCAACTTCTGCTGCAAAGTCAGTTTCAACTTTCTCGATACCTTCACCTACTTCGAAACGAAGGAAACCAGAAACAGTAGCACCTTTCTCTTTCAGTAAGTCACCAACAGATTTGCTTGGGTCCATTACGAAAGGCTGGCCAGTCAGAGAGATTTCGCCAGTGAATTTGTTCATGCGACCGATAACCATTTTTTCAGCGATTTCGCGTGGTTTACCAGATTGCATCGCGATGTCTAACTGAATTTGATGCTCGTGAGCAACAACATCAGCAGGAACATCATCTGGAGTTACATATTCAGGTTTGCTTGCAGCGATATGCATAGCGATGTGTTTCAGTAATTCTTCGTCAGCGCCTTCAGCCGCAACTAAAACACCAATACGAGCACCGTGCAGGTAGCTACCTACTTGTGCGCCTTCCAGAATAGCAACACGACGAATATTGATGTTTTCACCAATTTTCGCAACTAATGTTGTACGAGCTTCTTCGAATGTTGCTTTCAGTGCATCGATATCAGCATTTTTGTCAGCGACAACAGAAGCTAAAACTTCTTTACCGAATGCTAAGAAACCTGCATCTTTAGCAACGAAGTCAGTTTCGCAGTTCAGCTCAACCAGAGCACCTGTTTTACCACCGTTGAAAACTTCAGTCAGGATAACACCTTCAGCTGCAACGCGACCTGCTTTTTTAGCCGCTTTTGCTTGACCTGATTTACGCATGTTATCAATCGCTAATTCGATGTCGCCATTAGCTTCAACAAGTGCTTTTTTACATTCCATCATACCTGCGCCAGTACGTTCGCGCAGTTCTTTTACCAATGCAGCGGTAATTCCAGACATGTGATTTATTCCTCGATATTCCCCGTGGGAGTCTTCCCCACGTGGATAGTTCTGATTCATATATAGAAGGGGCCTAAATCAGGCCCCTTCTAACATATAGCAGTACCTGTATAGCAATACCTAAATAAGGGTTTGAGCCTTATTATTCAGCTTCTACTAAGCTTTCTTCTGCTTGAACAGCCAGATCTTGTGAACGACCTTCACGAACGGTGCTTGCTACAGCGCCCAGATACAGTTTGATTGCACGGATTGCATCATCGTTACCAGGGATAACGAAGTCGATACCGTCTGGATCAGAGTTAGTATCAACGATAGCAAATACTGGGATACCCAGGTTGTTTGCTTCTTTGATAGCAATGTGTTCGTGGTCTGCATCGATAACGAACAGAGCGTCAGGTAAACCGCCCATATCTTTGATACCGCCTAAGCTGTTTTCTAACTTACCAAGTTCACGAGTACGCATCAGCGCTTCTTTCTTAGTCAGTTTGTCGAAAGTACCGTCTTGTGATTGAATTTCTAAATCTTTCAGACGTTTGATTGACTGACGAACGGTTTTCCAGTTAGTCAACATTCCGCCTAACCAACGGTGGTTAACGAAATACTGATCACAGCTGTTAGCAGCTTCTTGAACGGCTTCGCTTGCAGCACGTTTAGTACCGACAAACAGAATTTTGCCTTTACGAGAAGCAATTTTAGTCAACTCAGCCAGAGCTTCGTTGAACATTGGAACAGTTTTTTCCAGGTTGATGATATGAACTTTGTTACGCGCACCGAAAATGAAAGGTTTCATTTTTGGGTTCCAGTAACGAGTCTGGTGACCAAAGTGTACGCCTGCTTGTAACATATCGCGCATGGAAACAGTTGCCATTTAATACCTCTGTATTTAAGTAATTGGGGTTATGCCTCCACAAATCCCATGCTACCGACTCCAAAGCTGCGTTTAAAAACGCATAAGAGCACCCCGGTGCACGTGTCGATTTGTGTGTGTTATTACACAATTGAGTTTTAAGTTTCGCACATCCAATATTTTTATCAGCGGCTTCATCTTGACGCCATAAAATGACATTTCGATGATGGTGATAAGAAATAATATGGATTGCCGGCGCGCTTTATACCATAAAAACCAACCTAGAAGCCAACTTTTGTTGTTTTTTTCGCTCACAAAAGCGCCTAAAAGTGGATTTGATTTAAAGCCATTGACCTGAGCAATATTTAACCATTGCTCAGCTCAATTATAGACGCTATTTGGCAAGATAAAAAAGCCTTATTTTTGCAATGCCTTCTAGATGACCTTCATTATTACTTTGCATTTTGTGCTGTTAAAAGCTCAAAATGAACAAGCTCCACTCCTTTACTTATCTACTATAAAGAGACTTCGACTTTCGAATCCGTTCGATAGCTAGTTGGCAGAAAATGCGGTGGCTGTTACCATATGTCTCATCGATGTAAAATGGGCTCCCTATTTTTACCCCTCTTTTTTAACATGCCGTTAATCAATGTTGGCATGAATGGACTACACTCATGGCTATTATTATCAAAACTGAAGAAGATATTCAGAAAATGCGCGTTGCTGGCCGCTTAGCCGCAGAAGTATTAGAAATGATTGCTCCGCACGTTGTGCCGGGAGTTAGTACGGGTGAATTAGATCGCCTATGTCATCAACATATTGTTGACGTACAGCAAGCTATCCCTGCGTGCCTGAATTATCACGGTTTTCCTAAATCAGTTTGTATATCCGTCAATGATGTCATCTGCCACGGCATTCCTAGTGATGATAAAATTTTGAAAGATGGCGATATTGTCAATATTGATGTTACCGTCATTAAAGATGGCTTCCATGGCGATACCTCCAAAATGTTTATCGTTGGTAAACCGACGATTCAAGGTGAGCGCCTGTGCCAAGTCACACTAGACAGCTTGTATTTGGCAATTCGTATGGTTAAACCGGGTATTCGCTTACGAACTTTAGGTAAAGCCATTCAAGAATTTGTCGAAAAACAAGATTTCTCTGTTGTGCGTGAATATTGCGGCCACGGCATTGGCCAAGGTTTTCATGAAGAACCACAAGTTCTACACTACGACGCTGACGACAGTGGCGTAGTCCTGCAAAAAGGGATGACTTTTACCATTGAGCCTATGGTCAATACAGGCGATCATCGTATTCGTACGATGAAAGATGGTTGGACAGTAAAAACCAAAGACCGCGGCTGGTCTGCCCAATATGAACATACGTTAGTTGTGACAGATAACGGCTGTGAAATCCTCACACTGCGTAAAGAAGAAGAACCGTTTATCTCTGCAGTATTAGTTAACGAATAATCTTCTCTGTAGAGCCTTCCTAACCGAAGGCTCTTCCTCTGTTCATTTTTATCAAAAAACCGTAAGCTGGTAGCTAAGCCCCTATTGCTATCAATACGGAAAGATAAAGATGACTGTAAATTCAGCTTCCTACCTACCCCCTCATCAATTTAGTGCTCATGACCTTGAGCTTAATTCATTAAGGCAACATGTCGATAATTTTGATCAGTGGCTCGAAGAGGCTTTCAACCAAGGTAAAGATGTTGTCGATCTCATTCACTTACGTAGTGACTATCTTGATGCCTTACTAACGCGATTATGGCAATCCTTTCAATTTGATAAGCAACCAGATATGTCACTAATCGCTGTTGGGGGTTATGGACGCCATGAATTGCACCCACTTTCTGACATTGATATTTTAGTGTTAAGCAAAACCCCTCTTCCAGAGCACATTGCTAGCGAAATTGGGCAATTTATTACTCTATTGTGGGATCTACGCTTTGATATCGGCCACAGTGTTCGTTCGCTGGCTGAATGCATTGAAGCCGGAAATGCAGACCTAACCACTGCAACTAATCTCATTGAATCACGGCTAATTTGTGGTGATGTCACCCTGTTTTTACAATTACAAAAAACCATTTTTAGCGATGATTTTTGGCCTTCCGCGGTCTTTTTTGCTGCAAAAATTGAAGAACAACAAGAACGTCATCAACGCTACCATAGCACCAGCTATAATTTAGAACCTGATATTAAAAGTAGCCCAGGGGGATTGCGAGATATCCATACATTACTGTGGGTCGGCAGGCGCCATTTTGGCGCAACCACCGTCGATGAAATGGTGGGCTTTGGCTTTCTCACCGAAGAAGAGCGCCAAGAACTCAAAGAGTGCTTAATGTTTTTATGGAAAATTCGCTTTGCACTCCATTTAGTGGTGAAACGTCATGATAATCGTCTACTATTTGACCGCCAGTTTAGTGTAGCTCGGTTACTGGGTTATGAGGGCGAAAAAAACCAACCCGTTGAACGAATGATGAAAGATTTCTATCGTGTCACTCGCCGGGTGAGAGAACTCAATCAAATGCTATTACAATTATTTGATGAGGCCATTTTAACGCTTAACCCTAACGAAAAACCACGCCCTATTGATTCGCTATTCCAATTACGCGGGTCATTGATTGATGTTATTGATGAAGAGTTATTTATTAAGCAGCCAGCCGCTATTTTAAAAATGTTTTATCAAATGGCTCGCTATCCAAATATTACAGGGATCTATTCCACCACATTACGTCAGCTTCGTTATGCACGCCGTAACCTTTCAGTGCCATTATGTGAAATTCCTGAAGCCCGAAAACTGTTTATCAAAATTCTACGCCACCCCAGAGCAATCAAAGGTGCTTTTGTTCCCATGCACCTTCATAGTGTATTAAGCGCTTACACACCGCTATGGGGCAATATCGTCGGGCAAATGCAGTTCGACCTATTCCATGCATATACCGTTGATGAACATACTATTCGTGTGCTGCAAAAAATTGATAGCTTTACCTTAGAAGAAAACCGGCGAGATCACCCTCTTTGCGTTAGTGTTTATCCTAAATTATTGCAACCTGAGCTTTTACGATTAGCGGCAATTTTCCACGATATCGCTAAAGGTCGCTCAGGAGATCACTCCGATCTCGGCTCTGAGTTTGTTTATGATTTTGCCTTACTGCATGATTTTTCTACCAAAGAAGCTGAATTGGCGTCATGGTTGGTGAAAAATCACTTATTGATGTCAGTAACCGCTCAACGACGTGATATTCAAGACCCTGATGTCATTAAACAATTTGCAGAGGAAGTGAAAACCGTTTCACGACTTAACTACTTGATGTGTTTAACTGTTGCCGATATTTGTGCGACAAATAGCACGCTGTGGAATAGTTGGAAACAGAGTTTAATTCGTGAACTATTTTTATCAACAGAACACCAGTTAAATCAAGGCATGCAAAGCACCCCTGACTTACGTGAACGCATTCGTCACCATCGTTATCAGGCTTTATCATTACTGCGCCAATCATCCATTGATGAAGAAAAACTACAAGGGTTATGGTCCCGCTGCCATGCAGATTATTTTTTACGTCACACTCCATCCCAATTAGCATGGCATGCTAAGCACCTACTGGCCCATGATTTGAGCCAGCCTTTAGTGTTAATCAGCACGCAACCTAAACATGGCGGAACAGAAATTTTTATTTGGTGCCATGATAAACCCCATTTATTTGCCGCTGTTGCCAGCGAATTAGATCGACGAAATTTAAGCATTCACAGTGCTCAAATTTTTACTAACAAAGACAATATGGCCATGGATACCTTCGTCGTACTTGAGCCTAACGGTAGCCCCCTATCCAAAGACAGATACGATCATATTCGAAAAATGTTGTTATTAGCCGTTCAGCAACCCGAAATTTCACTGCCTAAGCCACGTACTTTACCGTCAAAGTTACGTCACTTTACCGTGCCAACAAAAGTTAATTTTCTACATTCCACTAACGAACGTCGCACTTATATGGAGTTGTTCGCTTTGGACCAACCTGGTTTATTAGCTCGCATCGGTCATATTTTTGCTCAAATGGAAATTTCTCTGTATGGCGCGCGCATCACCACAATTGGCGAAAAAGTGGAAGATTTCTTTGTGTTAGCAGATAAAGATCACAAAGCGTTGACTAAAAATATGCAACAAGAGTTATCAGAAAGGTTGACAGAAACCCTAAAATCGAAGGATAAAATATAGCGTCCATCACATTTTCATGGTGAACGTTCACTTTTATGTCATTCAAGAGGAAAATACAATCAATGCAGCATTTACAAGCGATCATTGAACAAGCGTTCGAAGAGCGAGCCAGTATCACACCAAATACTGTATCAAGTTCGGTAAAACAAGCCGTGCTAGATACCATTGCATTACTCGATAGCGGCAAATTGCGTGTAGCTGAAAAAATTGCCGGTGTTTGGGTTACCCATCAATGGCTGAAAAAAGCGGTTTTATTATCATTTCGCATTCAAGATAACCAAGTGATTGACGGTGCAGAAAGCCGTTATTTCGATAAAGTGCCGATGAAATTTGCAGATTATGACCAAGCTCGCTTCGAGAAAGAAGGCTTCCGAGTTGTTCCTCCAGCGGCTGTACGTAAAGGCGCTTATATCGCTAAAAATAGCGTATTAATGCCATCTTATGTCAATATTGGTGCCTACGTTGATGAAGGCACCATGGTGGATACATGGGCAACCGTGGGCTCATGTGCGCAGATTGGTAAAAACGTGCATTTATCTGGTGGCGTGGGTATTGGTGGTGTCTTAGAGCCACTACAAGCCAACCCAACGATTATTGAAGACAACTGCTTTATTGGTGCTCGTTCCGAAGTGGTCGAAGGGGTGATTGTTGAAGAAGGCTCCGTTATTTCAATGGGGGTTTATCTGGGACAAAGCACCAAAATCTATGACCGTGAAACAGGTGAAATTCATTACGGCCGAGTCCCTGCTGGCTCCGTAGTTGTATCGGGAAATTTACCATCAAAAGATGGTCGCTATAGCCTATATTGCGCAGTCATTGTTAAAAAAGTCGATGAAAAAACTCGCGGCAAAGTCGGTATTAATGAATTATTAAGAACGATTGATGAGTAATTAATCACCTAGAATCTCATACCAAACCTGTTACTGGTTTTTATAATAAGTTTTTGTCGTGAGCCATTGTAATTAGGTTAAAAATCGAAGCTATCCCGAATCGCATACACTCGTATGCAACTCGGGTGGCCATATCAGCGTTACCTTTTAATATTAGCGCATTAATTGCAAAGAGAAGTTTGTCAATTTCTAGAAATCGCGCATAATATGTCCGTAGCTTTTGCCGTTTACCTCTAATAAAACTGTATTATTTTATTTTTCATTATAATGATGCTGTTTGCGTAATAACATCATTCAATCTATCACCCAGATGGGTAGAATAGATAACTTCTTAACGAGAAATAGACCGATATTGTTACGGCCTGCTCACACTATCACTTTGTTCACCGACTCTGTCTCTACAGTAAAGCGAGCTAACATGTACGATAATTTGAAAAGTTTAGGCATCAGTAACCCTCAAGACATCGACCGCTACACCTTACGCCAAGAAGCGAATAATGACATTTTAAAAATTTATTTTCGCAAAGATAAAGGGGAGTTTTTCGCTAAAAGCGTAAAATTCAAATATCCACGCCAGCGTAAAACCATTGCGGATGGTAATAATAATTTCAAAGAAATTAATGAAATTAACACTAACCTGCGTTATGCCATCGAAGAATTAGACCAAATTTGCCAAACAGATCAAACTGACATTGATTTAAAACACAAAATTCTTGATGATTTACACCATCTTGAACATGTGGTTTCAAACAAGATCGCGGAAATTGAAGCGGATCTAGAAAAATTGACCCGTAAATAATTTACAGGCGAAACGATTGATTTACTGCGCCGTAGTACTGCCGATATTTATCATTAATACTGGTAATACTACGGTGCAGACATTTAAAGTAACTCAGCCCATGCTTCAACCCAAGGCTTAGCAAACTCCTCGGGAACATCGACTTCAATCGCATCAATAAATAAAATATCACCAATACGGGTTGCTGATTGCTCAGATAACAACTCATCAAAACGAATACCAGCGCCACAAAAACTTTCATAACTGCTATCGCCTAAAGCAATTAGGCCATAACGCAAATCCGGTTGATAACCGACAACATCTTTGATTTCACTATATAACGGGGCGATTGTATCAGGCAAATCCCCTTGCCCTGTCGACGAAGTAACAATAAGTGCAATTTCATTGCCTGAATTATAAAGTTGCCAATCATTCAAGGTGGGCTCATCAAAAACAACCACTTCATGCCCTTGCTGCTCTAAAATTTCTTGTGCCGTTTCCGCAACAGCTAAAGAGTTCCCATAGACAGTTCCAACAAAAATGCCTATTTTTGACATAACATTCCCTCTATTTCATAGTTAACTTGATGAGTTAATGACGTTTATCCCTAATTTTGCAACTTTATCTGACCATCCAAATTGCTCAATTAATGACAACCATTGTGTATCCCACGTGGCAACTAACGATATATTTTCTTTTGTTATTGGGTGATTTAAATTTAATAAGCTGGCATGTAACATCAAGCGAGACACTGAAAAATGTGTATTCACCCCTCTATTCTGCCGTAAGTCTCCATGCTTGCTATCACCAATAATAGGGTGACGAAGGTGAGACATATGCCTTCTCAATTGATGTTTACGACCAGTTTCAGGTTTTAATTCAACTAAACTAAATCTTGATGTTTCATATCGCCCAATCGCAATGGCGCACTCAACTGTTGCTATCGGTTTACAGTGGGTAACGCATTCCTGTAGAACAGGTTCACGTGACGCATGTTTATCCGCTATTTTATCTAACTCTTCTAATAGCGGATAATCGATGGTTTGCTCTTCGGTTAAATAACCACGAACAACGGCGTGATACACTTTTTCTAACTGGTGGTTTTCAAATTGAGCCGATAACAGCCTTGCAACCTCACTCGATAATGCAAAAAGTAATATACCTGAGGTAGGCCTGTCGAGACGATGAATGGGATAAACATACTGGCCAATTTGATCACGTAATGTTTGCATCACAAATACGGTTTCTTTACTGTCCAGCCAACTGCGATGCACTAGCATCCCCGCAGGCTTATTCACTGCCACCATATATTCGTCGTGATAAATAATTTCCAGCATCAATAAATTACCCGCTGGTCTTTGTTGAGAAAAAACCGTCTAACTCACGCAAATAATCAATAATTAGCGTGTATTGCTCTTCTTCATCATGCTTATAAGCTTCTTCAAAATAAGGTGCGACTGCAAAATTAGTCGGCAAAGTCGCCCCTTGTTCAATTAGCATTTGAAGACGAGGTATCAAAATCCACTGCAGCCACTCTATAGCCTCCATCGTATCAATACAAAAAGGCTCTACACTGTTAAAGGCTTCCGGTAAAGGTGGCTGTTCATTCCAAAGGAATTTTAATTTCATTTCCTCTTCTAAGTGGCGAAGTTTCTCAATGATACGTTGTTCAATATTCATACTTAAACTCATTTAGTGATGACTGTGGCAAATATACGGTATTTTCTATCATAATTCTGTCGGATAAATGGGGTTAAACGTTAGCAAATACAAGTTTATTTATTTTACTTATCTATAACTATTATCGTGTCTATTAAACTAACAGCCCGTTTAATAAGATTCGTTTATATTTCGTTGCAGATAACACATGTATGATTAAATGTTTTATTAATTTAGTACTTACAAAATAATTAACAATAAAATGGTTTATCTATGGGACGACTAAAACAGTGGCGCAAGGAAAGTAAAACTTGGAAAGCTTTAAACTCTAAGTTTATTGAATTTAAAAGAAAAGTACGCATTTCAAAGCTGCCTTCGTCACAATATCAGCATTATCAATTTATGTGTCAAAACTACCGTAGCGCCCAATTTTCTTCAGTTATTGAAGGCGTTCCTCACTTTATTGAGCGCCCTATCAATAAATACCTACATAAAAATTGGAGTGGAAAACAAAAGTTATTAACCGCCAGCTACACTCTCAATTTAATTGAAAATACCTTTAAACCTGAAGCTATTAAAACTATGTTTTGTACAAAGCGAAAAGGGCTTATCGTGGCAAACATTGAATTAAAATCAGGAGAGTTCGCTCAATTGACCTTGATTTATTCTCAATACCCTCGGGAAGGCGATCTCACTTTGCACTTGAGAAATGAAACTGGCGACGATATTTATTTAATGAGCTTTTCCTTCGGCCCTGAAGGACAACTATACGTGTGCTCTTTACAAGGCCCTTCCACTGAACAAAGTGTCGACCAAGTTAGATTGATTACTAAACAGATGCACGGCATGAGACCAAAAAACTTATTAATGTCAGCCGTTTATGCAGTGGCAAGCTTCTTTCAGGTAAAATCAATATTAGGAATTTCAAACCAGTGCCATATTAAGAGCCAACATTTGAAATCAAGCTACGATACGTTTTGGCAAGAATGTGGTGCAACAAAAACACCTGATGGTTGGTTCCAATTACCCATTCAAGAGCCCATACGAGATATTGAATCAGTGAAAAGCCAGCGTCGTGCTGAATTTCGCCGCCGAGAAGCACTACGCGAGGCCATGACTCAAGATATTATTACCTCGTTAACCGAAAATTCAATTAAATTAGAGCATTGATTTTTAATATATTAGACTATCTTTAGTACTTTAATATCGCTCAGCTACAATAAATTCATAACTAAAAAAGCCAGTCAACCTAAGCTGACTGGCTCATACTTTAAAATTTACGCATCCTGCAAAATGACTTCCCGTCATTCAACATCCTGTTGATTAAAACAAATTCATAGATTCGTCATCTAGTCGCGTTCCATCGCTTTGTTTTAAATAATTTTTACACCTCACATAAAGGTATAAAAAGCTAAACGAGTTTACCCTGTCCAGCGAGATAAGAATGCATTAAATCTATTAATGAAACAACCTAGCAAAATAAACAATAAAGCAGTAAAAACATACGCAAAGCGCCAACGAGGTAGTAACGCCATGAAATTAAAAGTTAAATAATTATCATTACAATATAAAGAATGTTTTTTAAGAAATTACTTAACTCAATTGTAGGTATTTACTTACACAAATCCGCTTAAAAACACTTACCCCTGAGTTTCAACAACAACCCCTAGTTCATCCAGAAAACTTGTTAAATTCGAAGAAAGTATACGCCTGTCCTGACTACCAAATTTTTTCTAATATAATTTCTCCCGAGAGATTACACATTGATATCATTTCAATCTCAGACTCTAAAGTCGCGATGAACAGCGTGGGGGGTAGTTTTAAACGCTTTTGAGTGACTAAATGACCAATTAAATTCTCTTGCAAACGGATGAAGTCATCTTCATTCCAAACCTGCACTAAACTCAGCGTAATATCACGAAATGTGGCTTTCATATCGCCAGCAAGCTGTGTCGTATAAAAAGTATGGATATCACTTTGTAAATTAATCTCCAATGCTGTCGCGACTTTATCCAAGTTCGCATCCTTTATTGGAAATGCTTGAGGCTCCCAGTAAACCCAATTTTCACCTGTACGGACAATACAGGGAGATGGAATGCCATATAAATCTGTTGAGGCAGGAGGTAACCCCGTTTGTTGATGCCATTGTGAAACATATTTCTGAGTAAAATTTTGTAGTGCGGCAGAATGTGATGTGTTCATAATTATGTGTTTTTTGTAGTCAATTTAAAGAGAATGGCGTCAATGTTGACGATAAATGGTATTATGACAGAAGTTCGCAGACGAAGAAAATATCCTAATTTTTTCCTGTTAGCCTCATTTTCAGTTTATGAAGTATAAGGACCCCTATGTCACACTACCAGAATAATCCCGCACTTAATAATTTAACTCTTGGGAAAAAAACGGCTTATCATGACCAGTATGATGCCACATTATTGCAAGCCGTCCCTCGTAGCTTAAATCGTGATCCTTTAGCCATTCACGCTAAGTCGCTTCCATTTCACGGTGCTGACATTTGGACAATGTACGAGCTTTCATGGCTAAATCAGCGTGGTGTTCCTCAAGTAGCGATAGGCTCGATTAGTGTTGTTGCAAATAGCGAAAATTTAATTGAATCTAAAAGTTTTAAGCTTTATCTAAACAGTTTTAACCAAACGCGTTTTGAAACTTGGGAAAATGTGCGAAGCGCTTTGCAAAATGATTTAAGCCGCTGTGCTAATGGGCAAGTAAGCGTTACACTTCATAAATTAGAGCATTTTTCTCATCAACCTATCCAGCCACTACTTGGCGCATGCATTGATGAGCAAGAGATTGACATTGATAATTATGAGTTTAATCGTGACTATTTGGCGAATTGTACCCAACAACAGGTCGTCGACGAAACGTTAGTGAGCCATTTATTAAAATCAAACTGTTTAATTACTAACCAACCTGACTGGGGCTCTGTACAGATTCACTATCGTGGACCAAAAATTGATCGAGAAGCCTTATTACGCTACTTAGTTTCATTTCGCCATCATAATGAGTTTCACGAACAATGCGTTGAGCGCATTTTCACTGATATTATGCAATTATGTAAACCTGAAAAATTAAGTGTTTACGCACGCTATACTCGCCGTGGAGGGCTTGATATAAACCCATGGCGTAGCAATGAAGAATTTATGCCTGAATTAGGTCGCTTATCACGACAATAAGTACATATAGTTGAAAAGTAAGTGTAATTAATACATTTGCAGTACAATTCACATATCAAGACCCCATGGGGTAAAGGAGTACTACTTGATTACTCATATCAGTCCATTAGGATCTATGGATCTACTCTCTCAACTTGAAGTTGATATGCTAAAACGTACGGCCAGTAGCGATTTGTACCAATTATTTAGGAATTGCTCCTTAGCCGTTTTGCATTCAGGCAGCTTAACTGATAGCAGTAAAGAGCTATTAGAAAAAAGTAAAGACTTTGATATCAATGTATTACGCCGGGAGCGTGGCGTTAAACTTGAACTTATCGAGCCACCAGAAAAAGCCTTTGTTGATGGTAAAATCATCCGCACCTTACAAGCAAACCTGTTTGCCGTCTTACGTGATATTTTATTCGTTCATGCGCAAATTACGCATGCCAAAGAACAATTTAATCTAGACCTCGAAAACGGCACGCATATCACCAATATGATTTTCTCTATCTTGCGTAATGCTCGCGCACTACATATTGATGAAGACCCAAGTATGATTGTTTGCTGGGGGGGGCCACTCGATTAATGAAATTGAATACCAATATGGCCGTAAGGTGGGTAATGAGCTTGGCCTACGTGAACTAAATATCTGTACAGGTTGTGGTCCCGGAGCCATGGAAGCACCCATGAAAGGTGCCGCTGTTGGCCATGCCCAACAACAATACAAAAATAGCCGTTTTATCGGTTTAACTGAACCTTCAATTATTGCTGCTGAGCCACCAAACCCATTAGTGAACGAGCTCATCATTATGCCTGATATCGAAAAACGTTTAGAGGCATTCGTTCGATTAGGTCATGGGATTATTATCTTCCCTGGAGGCGTCGGAACCGCCGAAGAGCTGCTTTATTTACTTGGTATCTTGATGGATCCGGCTAACAGTGAACAAGTTCTACCATTGATTTTAACGGGTCCAAAAGAAAGTGCAGAATACTTTGAAGTGTTAGACGATTTTATTCGTCACACTTTAGGTGATGAAGCCAGTAAGCATTACCAAATTATTATTGACGATGCACCAGAAGTTGCCCGTGTGATGAAACGTAGCATGCCACAAGTTAAAGAAAATCGCCGTAGCACTGGCGATGCCTATAGCTTCAACTGGTCCATTAAAATTGCTCACGATTTACAGCATCCATTCGAACCAACGCATGAAAATATGGCATCACTGAGCCTACATCCAGGGCAAGCCCCTGAAAAATTGGCTTCAGATTTACGCCGTGCTTTCTCCGGTATTGTGGCTGGTAACGTGAAAGAATTTGGTATGAAAGCCATAGAAAAGCATGGACCATTCAAAATTCACGGCGATAGTGAGCTAATGAAGCGTATGGATGTGCTATTACAAGGCTTCGTTGAACAACATCGTATGAAATTACCGGGTGGTACGGCATATGAACCTTGCTATGAAATCGTGAAATAAGTAAATGATGGCGTATTTATGATCCACTTATTAATTATTGATGCATTAAACTTAATACGCCGTATCCACGCGGTGCAAGGAAGCCCGTGTGGAGAAACTTGTTTATCTGCAATATCGCAGTTGATCGCCCACACTAATGCCACACACGTTGTTACGGTGTTCGATGAAGAAGGGCGTCATCAAAGCTGGCGCCATGAAAAACTGCCCGATTACAAAGCAGGTCGGCAACCTATGCCTGAAAATTTGCATGCTGAGCTCCCCGTATTAATAGCCTTATTTAAAGAAAAAGGGATTCACTGTTGGCAGTCTGAAGGAGATGAAGCCGATGATTTAGCCGCTACCTTAGCAACACGTATTGCAGGTTCGGGGCACACTGTCACCATCGTATCCACAGATAAAGGTTACTGCCAGCTACTTGCCCCTAACTTAAGAATTCGTGATTATTTTCAAAAGCGCTGGCTTGATATTCCTTTTATCGAAAAAGAATTTGGCGTTTCTCCTGAGCAGCTCCCTGATTATTGGGGACTTGCTGGGATCAGTAGTAGTAAAGTTCCTGGTGTTGCGGGCATTGGCCCCAAAAGTGCGACAATACTCTTGCAGCAATACCACTCAATTGAAAATATATTTGCCAATTTAGATAAAATTGAAGAGAAATGGCAGAAAAAGCTAATCAATCAGCAGGAGATTGCATTGATTTGCCGAGATATTGCGACGTTAAGAACCGATATTGTGCTCCAAGGAAATTTAAATCAGCTGCGTTATACAACCAACTAGTAGAAATAAAAAGGCCACTTCATTAGTGGCCTTTTTATTGACTGAATTTATGAATTAATAATACTCACGTGCCATCGGATTCGCCGACCATACCCTCATCACATGTACAGTCACTTCTTCTCGGTCATGATAAAGCTGCTTCGCTTGAATCAACACATTAACGCCTTGTTCTTTAAGCTGTATTTTCATCTTTTCTAAGATATGTGAGACTTCTTCATAGCGCTTTTTCATCGGCAATTTTAAGTTAAAAATGGCCTCTCGGCACCAACCTTGAGCAAGCCAATCCGTCATTAATGCAGCAACTTTAGCTGGTTTTTCGACCATATCACAGACTAACCAAGTGATGTTATGGGAAGTAGGCTTAAATTTAAAACCATCTTCACGGTGATGCTTAACTTGCCCTGTATCCATAAGGCTTTCCGCCATAGGACCATTATCTACAGCATCGACCATCATACTGCGTTTCACCAATTGATAAGTCCATCCCCCTGGACATGCTCCAAGATCTACAGCTTTCATTCCACTTGCTAGACGCTCCTCCCATTCTTCATAAGGAATAAAGACATGGAAAGCTTCCTCAAGTTTTAAGGTTGAACGGCTCGGGGCATCTGATGGGAATTTTAACCTTGGGATCCCCATATAGAAATTCGAACTATTATTAGTATATGAATACCCGGTATAGCAGCAACCTGGGGCAATAAAGAATACATGAATAACTGGTCGCTTAAAATTTTCAAGTGGTAATAAGATTTTTTCTTTACGTAATGCATTACGCAAAGGTACCGTAAACTTGCGGCAAAACTTTAGCAATTCTTTCGATTCGTTGGTATCAGCAACTTCAACACGGAGATCTCCTGCCCGCACAACTTGCTGACTCAATGCATTTACAATCGGGGTAATACGGTCTTCAGGCGGTAAATCCTTAAGTAAGTCCCCTATTACAATCATTTGACGAGCAAAAATTAATTCTCGAAAAGGTAACGTTCGTGCGAGTGTATCCGCATCTTCTGCTTGGTAGCACTCAAAAATAACATAACCACTATTTTCTTTTACGCGGGCAAAACCATAAATTTCTTTTTGCCCAGCTTTATCTGTAATCTCTGCTGCACATTCTTTTTCAAAGCCTGGACGGCAATATAGTGCAATTTTATTACTCATTGCGTGACGCCGATTTCCTTAGACGCATAGCGCCAATAACCACTAACAGCCAACCAATTAGGAAACATACACCACCTATTGGCGTAAAATAAGAAAAGTATTTTACCTGCAATAGTGCCATACAATAAAGGCTACCGCTAAAAAGAAGTATCCCAACAGAGAAAAACACACCTGACCAGTAGAACCACAGAATAATTTTACGTAATAGAATTGCCCCGAGCACCATCCAATGCAACAGTATGCAACATTTGATAACGTAGCCCGATTTCAATCCAGTCCATTTGGTGGACACTCATAATTGACGATAACGCGTGTGAACCAATAGCCCCAAAAGCAACAGTAAAGAAGCCACTAATTCCAGCGAAAATTAACATCAAACGACTATTCACAGTAACACCTTTTATTTAAATACTTGATTACTGAATAAGCGCCACATCTTGGTCACCCGTAATAAAGCCTAATTTCTCTTGTTCACTTGCCGCCTGCCCAAGAATCCATTGGCGAAATGCAGCTATTTTGCCTAAATCAGCCTGATTTTCTTGGCAAACTAAGTAAAATGCATTTTTACTAACTAATACCTCACTAAAGGGACAAACTAAGCGCCCTGCATCAATTTCATTTTTAGCCATCACATTATTCGTTAGTGCAATTCCTTGACCATGAACCGCGGCTTGAATAACCATAGCGCTATGACTAAAAATAGGACCTTGCTGTACATTAACTACATTTTGTAACTCTAGTTGCTTAACATATGCTTGCCAGTCCCTTCGTGAAGAATCGTGAAGTAACGTATGTTTTGCTAAATCCTCAGGATTTTTTAGTTGGCGATCCCCTGTTAATAAAGATGGTGAACATACTGGCATTAAATATTCAGCATAAAGCCTATCTGTTCTTAGCCCAGGCCAATTACCTTTACCGTAGAAAATAGCGACATCAACGTCATCTGCCAATTTATCTTCTTCTCTATCTACAGCTTGGATCCGCACATCAATTCCGGGATAGGCTTGATTAAAACCAGAAAGCCTTGGTACCAGCCACTGAATCGCAAAACTTGGGGATAAACTCACCGTTAATGCCCCTTTTGCACTTCTAGCTTGTAATTTACGTGTCGCCTCCGTTCAAAGAAGAAAAAATCTCTTTAATATCAAGATAATAGCTTTGACCTTCTTCTGTCAATAGCAATGAACGATTGCGTCGACGAAACAATTTCAACCCAAGGAAATCCTCCAAACTTTTCATTTGGTGGCTAACGGCCGCTTGAGTTACAAATAATTCTTCTGCTGCCTTAGTAAAACTTAAATGACGAGCTGCAGCATCAAAGACTCTCAGAGCATTTAGGGGCGGTAATCTTTTAGACATAATCACTTCTACTTGGCATCTTGTTATGCATTAGTTTTTTTCATCCGAAGCATTATAATTTGTCCCTTGAGGATACGCTAGTAAATACCTATAGTATGCACACTTCCTAAGCCGGAACGAAAAGTTACAGAGTTTAGTTACTTTGAAACTTTTGGCTTTGTGGTTGTGATGTTGTGTTTGCAAGTTGTCTGGTTGAACCAGACCTTTGTAGCTTTAGCTACTGTTTTTTCACTTCCTGTACATTTACCCTGTCTGTCCATAGTGATTTTATATAGTGCACCGCCAACGCGCGGTGCTTTTTTTTACTCTTTTTTTAATATTTTAATGGTATTTACTTAAACAATTTAACTTAACAAATACAGATATCTATAGATAATTACTAGTGTACCGAAAAAACTATCAGTAAGATATTTAAGATAAATCTTGAAAATTATTTACTAAGTGCTGAAAAAAATAACTTTATAAGTTAAAGGCATTGTATTGTAATGCAAAACACTGAATCATCTTGAAACCACATCGAGAATAATGCTAACAATTAATACCAAACGTAACAAAATATTTCAATGATTAGATTAAAAAATGATGCGTTTAAATTAATCAGAAATAACCATAAATGTACTAATAAATGTACAATCCATTAATACAGCACTCAGTAATATCAAATCACATTGAAATTTTGACTAAAAAGAAAATACTCATGAATCATTTCAGCGCCGCCACATTTCGTCTCGCTTTTCCAGCGATAGACTCACCAACACTATTTTTTGATAGTGCAGCTACAGCATTAAAGCCCATTGCCATGATCAATGCATCAAATGACTATTATCGCTTGTCAGGCAGTTCGGTATATCGCGGGCAATCACCTGAATCATTAAAATTAACCCGTGACTATGAACTAGGTCGAATTCGTGCGGCGAAATATATTCATGCTTCAAGTGAAAAAAATATTATTTGGACTCGCGGAACAACAGAGTCAATTAATTTAATTACACAAGGTTATTTTCGCTCAAGATTACAGCCTAACGATGAAATTATTGTCAGCGAAATAGAACATCATTCAAATTTATTACCTTGGATTATGCTTTCACAGCAAACTGGTGCCAAAATTATAAAATGGCCGGTTGAAAAAAACCTGACGTTGAACCTTGATGTTCTCAAATCTAAATTATCGGAAAAAACGAAAGTCATCGCTATCACACAAATGTCTAATGTAACTGGCTATCAGCCAGATATACAGATGGTGACTCAGCTTGCTCACCAAGTAGGGGCGCTAGTCGTTGTTGATGGAGCACAAGGTGTCGTTCATAGTCCTATAAATGTCAGTGAGCTAAATATCGATTTCTATGTATTTTCAGCACATAAGTTATATGGGCCGACTGGGCTTGGGGTTTGCTACGCCAAAGCAGAACTTTTAGAGCAAATGACTCCTTGGCATGGTGGAGGAAAAATGTTGACTCACGTCACATTTGATAATTTCACTCTTGCCCCTATTCCCCAACGATTCGAAGCAGGAACACCGAATATTGCAGGGGTAATTGCCTTTTCGGCTACTCTAGAGTGGCTGGAAAAAATAAATTTAACACTAGCAGAAACATATACTTGCTCATTAATCGAATATGCAGCTAAAAAACTGTCGGCGCTACCCGGCTTTATTAGCTATAGTGTACCTCATTCTCCTTTGCTATCATTTAACTTCAAAGATGTTCACCATAGTGATCTGGGAGCCCTCTTGACCGAGCAAAATATTGCATTACGCTATGGTCAACATTGCACCCAACCATTAATGGATGCATTAAATATAAGTGGCTGCTTGCGCATCTCAATGATGCCTTACAATAACCAGCAAGATGTCGATAAATTTATCGATGCAGTTACTGTTTCACTTTCTATACTCAATGAATAAATCAATAAAGGAAGCCTAATGACTTCGACTAACCATGAACTTGCTCCGCACCCATTCGGTACAGAGATTAAAATTCAAGAAATAGTTGAACAGTTTTCCACACATAAAGCATGGGAAGATAAATATCGTTTATTAATTCAATTGGCGAGAAAGTTGCCAGCATTGTCTGATGATGAAAAGCTGCAAACTCAAGAAGTTAAAGGCTGTGAAAACCGTGTTTGGATAGGCGCACTACTGAATGATGATGAAACATTTCATTTTTATGGGGATAGTGAAGGCCGAGTAGTGAAAGGATTATTTGCCATTTTGTTAGCTGCAGTTGAGCAAAAAACAGCGAAAGAGATTATGGAAATTGATTTTAATC
The DNA here is from genome assembly GCA_900455085.1 of Providencia rettgeri. Taxonomy (NCBI): domain Bacteria; kingdom Pseudomonadati; phylum Pseudomonadota; class Gammaproteobacteria; order Enterobacterales; family Morganellaceae; genus Providencia; species Providencia rettgeri. Next base: position 3,459,742 of record UGTZ01000001.1, read on the forward strand.
ACTTACTAACTCAAACCGGCTTACCTGGGCAGCTCAGTGAATCGCGCCAAAATGGTATTCAGTCACTCATTACTGCAATTCAAAATATTGCTAATGAAATGACGCCTGCATAATTCATTGGATGAGGCTATCTATTGCAATAGCCTCATTCACTTTACTGTTTTTCCATTTCCCGTTGTGATTTTGCTATCATCTTTTTAAGTGCATGTGAAACAGCAATAAACCCAAAACTAGCCGTAACCATAGTAACCGCACCAAAGCCTGAAGCGCAGTCCATTCGCTTTGAACCATCCGCAGTGCTTTTTGCCGCACACACAGTACCGTCGCTTTGTGGATAAACAAGCTGTTCGGTAGAAAAAACACAATCAATCCCAAGCTTTCCTTTTCCATTTTTAACGACGTTAAAATCGGATTTTAAGCGTTCTCGTAACTTAGCCGCTAATGGGTCTTGAACTGTTTTAGCCAAGTCCACTACTTGAATTTTTGTTGGGTCGATTTGCCCACCAGCACCGCCTGTGGTGATAACGGGTATTTTAAAGCGCCTACAATACGCTAACAGCGCAGCTTTAGGCCTTACACTATCAATCGCATCAATAACATAATCAAACCCCGCATCAAGGTAATGAGCGACATTATCAACCGTAATAAAATCATCAATAACATTCACTACACATTCGGGGTTAATTTCTAAAAATACGATTTTTCATCACATCAACTTTTGGCTGCCCAACGGTCGATTTGATGGCATGTAATTGCCGATTAGTATTAGTCACACAGATATCATCCATATCAATCAATGTGATATGCCCAATACCTGAACGAGCAAGTGCCTCAGCGGCCCACACACCTACCCCACCAATACCAATGACACAAATGTGGGAACGTGCAAAAAGATGAAGAGCATGTTGCCCATATAAACGCCCGATCCCAGCAAAACGCTGCATCCAAGCATCAGAAAGCTTAGCTTGCATAATAACGAACAACCTCAGTTAAACCTGTAACTACAGTGAACCAAATAGCGGCTGGCTTTTTTTCAGCACCCAAACTCGCCCGTAATGGTTATAAAAACCGGCCATTTTTCCAGCTTCATGGCCTATACCGTGGTAAATATCAAAATGATGCCCTTTAATCGCCCCACCGACATCCAAGGCTATCATCATACGCATTTCATACTGCCCCGTAAATTTCCCGTTATTATCTAATACAGGGATTTCTGCGAGCAAGGCTGTACCCGGTGGAATAAGGGTTTTATCTGATGCAACGGATGCTTTAGCGATTAAAGGAACAGCACTTGCCCCTCTAACAGGAACAAATGATTGTGGTTTAAAAAATACAAATGACGGGTTTTCTTCTAAAAGCTGGCGAACTTCTTGCTCGCTATGCTGATTAGTCCAATCATGAATAGCTTGTAATGACATTTGACTCAGAGGAACCTCGCCACGATCCACCAGTACTTTTCCAATACTTTTGTATGCGTGACCATTTTTACCTGCATAACCAAAGAAATTCAGTGGGCTACCATCCCCAAAATCAACATAGCCACTTCCTTGAACTTCCATCATAAAATTTTCAACCGGTGAATTGCTATAAGCTAAAATTAAATTATCACTCAGGGCACCGTTATAAATAGCTGCTCGACTAGGTAAACGAGTTTTTCCTTTTGGTGGCATGCCGTACAACGGATAACGAAACTCCCCTTGAGCCATACGGCGGGCCTCAATCACAGGCGTGTAATACCCTGTGAATTGTACGTTTCCATAATTATCGGCGCCTTCCATTTGGAAAGCGGTTAAATTGAAATTAGCCAATTGAGCCGGATTTCCTCCCGCCATCAACCAATTCTCTATAGCATGGTAGGTGTCGTTATTATTTTTAAACAACCGCGGTGATGCATTTTTAATTTCATTAACCTGTTGATTAAAATCTGGCGCATTTATAGGTCGCCCATTTACATTCACCTGATTTACTTTCTGTAAATCCTGAACTAAGCGACCATCTTTATATTGTTGGCCTTTATCCGTTGGATGGGTTTGGCATCCAGCCAATAAAGAAAGAAATACGCTGGTTACTAACCATTTTTTTACTGTATGTTTATTGACGATTTTTGTTAGCCCTATATTCATGCTCTACCACCCAGATAAATCCAACAATCCAATATGAAGCGCACAATAGCAAACCCAATTAGGGAATGAAACGTGTAAATATATTTAGAGAGGTTATTTTCCTTTCCCTACTCATCAAAGTGTAAAAAACAGCCAGACAGAACATATTTTGTTCTGTAAATGCTAAATTTTGTAAAAAAAACACGAAAAAACTTGCATCAGATCTCATCCCGAGTATAGTGCCCGCATCGGACGCGGGGTGGAGCAGCATGGTAGCTCGTCGGGCTCATAACCCGAAGGTCGTTGGTTCAAATCCAGCCCCCGCAACCAATTACTGATTAAATCAGTAAAGTAACAAAAAATCTGCAGTATAAAGTCGTAAAAATTCAGTCGCGGGATGGAGCAGCTTGGTAGCTCGTCGGGCTCATAACCCGAAGGTCGTTGGTTCAAATCCAGCTCCCGCAACCAATTTTTTACCTCTTCAGTCGCGGGGTGGAGCAGCATGGTAGCTCGTCGGGCTCATAACCCGAAGGTCGTTGGTTCAAATCCAGCCCCCGCAACCAATTCTTTTGAACATCATTTCTGATTCAATTCCTTTTATAACTTCACAATAAGATCTTCTATTTTTAATCATCAATAAAAAAGGCGATTCACACACTCGCTTATCACCTTTCTTTATCTTAACCTGATTTTAATCAATTAGTTGCGAATTGCTAATGCACCGCCATTACGGAAATAAGCTTTTACTCCTTCAAAAATGGATTCCGCCATTTGCTGTTGGAATTTAGCTGTTTTTAATTTCCGTTCTTCTTCTAAATTACTAATAAAAGCCGTTTCGACTAGAATCGATGGGATCTCTGGTGCTTTCAGTACCGCGAATCCAGCTTGGTCAACTCTATTCTTATGCAATTTATTAACCTTCCCCATCCGCTTTAACACTTCATCACCAAATTTCAAACTGTCATTAATCGTCGCGGTTTGCACGAGATCAAACATCGTATGGTCAAGATACACATCACCGCTTTTACTCACACCACCCACTAAGTCCGCTTCGTTTTGTGTTTGTGCAAGGTAGCGAGCCGTGTTACTAGTAGCCCCTTTCGTTGATAGTGCAAAAACAGAAGAACCACGAGCTGAACGATTAGTAAATGCATCTGCATGAATTGAAACGAATAAATCTGCCTGCATTTTACGTGCTTTCGCTACTCGGACTTTTAACGGAATAAAGACATCTTCATTGCGTGTCATATAGGAGCGCATTTTAGGGTCTTTATCTATCAACGCTTTTAAGCGACGGGCAATCTGTAAAACCACATCTTTTTCACGCGTTTTATATTTACCTATCGCACCAGGGTCTTCGCCACCATGTCCTGGGTCGATCATAATAATAATTGGACGATCCGTTCCCGCCTTTCCAGGCTTCTTCGCTTGAGCAGGCATACTTTCTTCAAGATCACCTTTATTGTAATCCTCAAGCAATGCCAATAGTGGGTCATCATTGGTATCAACACCTTTGCCTGGATAAAAATCCAGAACCAAGCGGTGTTTAAATTCCGCGACAGGTGCCATCGAAAAGAATTGAGGACTGACTTTATTTTTAACCTCAAACACCAAGCGAACCGTTTTTGGATCAAATTGCCCAACTCTAACTAGTTTTAGATAGGGATCACGTGTTTGAATTTGAGTTCCCATATCTTTCAACACATTATTTAACTGCACCCCTTCAAGGTCGACCACAATACGTTCAGGGTTATTAAGCACAAACTGACGGTACTTCAATGGAGTGCTAGATTCCAATGTAACTCGAGTATAGCTCGATGCTGGCCAAATACGCACAGCCACCACACTGCTACTCGCAGAAAAACCGAATGGGCTAATGCTCAGTAACATAACTGCAGCTGCGCCTTGAATAAAACGACGCTTAGATGGGTTGTGATCTTGGTGACTCATCAATAATTCCGAACCTAGAACTGAGAAATAAAGTGATTTTAGGATAATTGCTAATAATTAGACTTGAAACACGCACTCTAACTAATCATTTGCACTCTGTCATTAAGAATATATCAAAGCATCTATAGAGTTACAGTAATGAGTATAACTTAATCATACTAAGAGAAAATATTTGTGAGTGACTTTCTGTGTCAATTTTATGCAATTTAGATTTCGTAGAGTATATCCAGTTAAGTTTAGAGATATGTAAATGTAAAAAATAAAAATGTTACTTTTTTTATCCTATCTTTTACTTGATATTTCCCAACAAAAAGAATAAAAATACATTATTAACGAATAAAAATTCAATTAAGAGGGTTGTTATGAAAGAGCGCAGCACCGAGTTGGTTGATGAGTTTCGCCATTCGGTCCCTTATATAAACGCCCACCGCGGCAAAACATTTATTATTATGCTTGGTGGTGAAGCGATTGCGCATGAAAATTTTCCCAGTATTGTCAATGATATAGGGTTATTGCATAGTTTAGGCATCCGAATTATTGTCGTTTATGGCGCAAGACCTCAAATCGAGGATATCTTAGCTGAGCACCAATATGAGGCGGTTTATCATAAACATACTCGCGTAACCGATGCGAATACACTTGAATATGTAAAACAAGCTTCTGGAGCTTTACAATTAGATATTACAGCTCGGTTATCTATGAGCTTAGGAAATACCCCACTTCAAGGAGCGCATATTAATGTGGTTAGTGGCAATTTCGTTATTGCCCAGCCTCTCGGGGTCGATGATGGCATTGATTATTGCCACAGCGGAAGGATCCGTCGTATTAATGAAGAAGCTATTAATAATCAGTTAGATAATGGTTCTATCGTTCTAATTGGGCCGGTTGCTGTCTCAGTCACAGGGGAAAGTTTTAACTTGACCTCTGAAGAAATTGCCACCCAATTGGCAGTTAAAATGAAAGCAGAAAAGCTGATTGGCTTTTGCTCCTCTCAAGGTGTTGCAGATAAAAACGGCAATATTTTATCTGAATTATTTCCGAATGAAGCAGAAAACCGCATTCAAGAGCTGGAATCTGAAGGTGATTTCTATTCAGGAACCGTGCGTTTCCTGCGTGGAGCAGCAAAAGCTTGCCGCCGAGGCGTCCGCCGTAGCCATCTATTGAGCTATCAAGAAAATGGGTCTTTAATTCAAGAATTGTTCTCACGTGATGGTATTGGTACACAAATCGTCATGGAAAGTGCGGAACAAATTCGCCGTGCTAACATTAATGATATTGGTGGAATATTAGAGCTTATTCGCCCATTAGAGCAGCAAGGGATTTTAGTTAGACGTTCACGTGAACAGTTAGAAATGGAAATTGATAAATTTACCATTATTGAACGTGATAACTTAGTCATCGCTTGTGCAGCTCTTTACCCTTATCCAGAAGAAAAATTAGGTGAAATGGCATGTGTCGCTGTTCATCCTGATTACCGCAGTTCGTCTAGAGGAGAAGAACTTCTGCACCGTATTGCCGTACAGGCGAAACAATTTGGCCTAGATAAACTATTTGTTCTGACAACTCGTAGCATCCATTGGTTTCAAGAGCGTGGTTTTACCCCCGCGGAAATTGAGATGTTACCAATGAAAAAACAGGCTTTATATAACTACCAGCGCCGTTCTAAGATATTGATTTTAGATTTAAAAAACCAACCGGATAAATAAACATTAGAATCGTCAAATAATGACTGTTTAGTCGCCTGCTTTAACTCCAAACTATACAAGGATGTATAGTTTGGGTTGTGACTTTAAAACCACGGAATAGCCACTAAGCTATCTGAATAACTCTGGCTTTCTCGCACAAAGGAATGGAGTCTATATGTGGCTGTATTGCAGCTTTCATCTCAGCGAAAGAAGTACCATAAAAATAAAATGCGGTTTCTGTCGGGCCATCCCAAACTCCGTGAATACTCCCGATGTCTTCCACTGCTTCATCTAGGATATCGAACACCTCATTGATATCCCCATTTTCATAAACCTCATCTGCGAGCTCTGTCCCGTTGAAATAAATAGCCATACCTTCATCTGAGCCAAAATCAATTCGCACATCTTCGCCATGAATAAATAAACGAGAACCTTTTGGAGCTAACATTGAAGAAAAAAGTTGAATAATTAAACTGATATTTTCGTCACTGGTCTCTTCAAGTGCTATTTCTATATCGCATTCCTGCGCTTCACCATTATCAGCTAATAGTGTTCCACCACCTGTGACATGGATATTTTTACCCATGCTTTTCATGACTTCATTAAATGCGTCTTCTAAATCGCCACGTCTAATCGGTTCAAGCCTTGCATTTAATGTTACTGTAATTGCCGTCATTGCTTGCTGGTTATCCATCTCATTACCTTTACTTTAGGGTTAAATATTCACGTAACTTACATATAAACTAGTCACATTAATTGGGTCGCTAAACCGCTTCGCCGCTTGGTTGGCGTTTCAACTGCTCGACGTAATACCTTTGGACTGCCATAAAGAGATAGCTCTTTTTTAGCTCGAGTTATCGCCGTATACACTAGCTCACGAGTCATTACGGGAGAATATACATTTGGTAAAACCAATGCGGTATGAGCAAACTCCGAACCTTGTGATTTATGAACTGTCATCGCATAAGCTGTTTCATGTTGTGGGAGTCGGTTAGGTTGCACTCCACGTATAGTCCCATCAGGAAATTGAAAATAGGCTCTAAGTGCATTTTCTTCATCAGGTAAAATGATACCGATATCCCCATTAAAGAGTCCTAGAGGGCTATCATTACGACTAATCATAATTGGCCGGCCTGCATAGTGTTTATTCGATAAATTATATGGGCGGTTTATTATCCCTTGTCTATGAAACAATTTTTCCAATTTATCGTTTAGGCCAATAACGCCAAAAGGTCCTTCTCGCAGAGCCGTTAGTAACCGATATTGGTTAAATTTTTTCAAAACCTGCTCAGGGTCTTCTTTATCTTTTACCGCAAGCAGATATTCCTTATAATTTTCAGCGGCATCTAATAAAATTTTCGCGTAATCATCCGCAGTTTCTTGGATATAACTATGTACATCCGGCCGCTGTTGGTTTAGTAATTGTTGAACTTGAGAAACATTACCTTCGTTTACAGCAAAAGCGAGTTGGCCAATCCCTGAGTCTGCAGAAAAACGGTAGCTTTTACGTAGTAGACATAGGCTATCACGAATAGCAGGGCCGCTTGGTGATGCATAAGATTCGATAGAATGCCCTGTTAGTTCCGAAAGCTGAGACGCTCTTTCTATACTATAACCATTATCAGCAAACTGACAAATATCCCCTAATACTGCCCCCGCCTCAACCGAGGCTAATTGGTCTTTATCACCTAAAAATATTAACTTTGCATTTTCAGGTAATGACTCAAGTAATTTACTCATCATAGGTAAATCTACCATTGAGGCTTCATCAACAATGAGTACATCAATAGATAAACGATTATCACGGTTATAGCGAAACTGCTGGCTCTCAGGTTGAGCCCCTAATAAACGGTGCAATGTTTTTGCATGATTAGGTAAAACAGCGCGTTCTTCATCGCTTAAAGGAATTTTTTTCATCGCCTCACCGAGGGACTCTGTCAACCTAGCAGCAGCCTTACCTGTTGGAGCGGCCAGCTCAATTCTAATTTTATGGTGATGCCTGGCTTCAAGTTTAATTAATGCCGCAAGGATACGCGCAACTGTTGTCGTTTTTCCTGTTCCCGGCCCCCCTGATATAATTGATACCTTACTGGTTACAGCAACTGCTGCGGCAATTTTTTGCCAATCTATTTCATCAGTAATGGGAAATAGGCTATCCAATACACTCTTAATTTGAGCATTATTTTGTTTGTCTACTGATGTACTAGCGAAAAAATTTGCGACATACTGCTCATATTGCCACATTCGTTGAAAATATAAGTATCCCCCCGAAAGCACCAAAGGAGAGATTTTGTTTTCTGTTGATAGTGACACTGCATTTGCTTGTTTTAATATTTGATAAAGTTCTTGTTCGCTCGGCTCTCCCATTTTTTGCCAAAATTCAGCGGCTAACTCTGGGTGCCTTCCTGCAAATAATTTTTCAGGTATAACATCTGCCAGCGCTAAACAAACATGTCCAGCCATGGTTTCTGCACTAAGAAGTGCGGCAATAGTAAGCACTATAGGGTGCTTATTATCAGAAATACTGTAAGCAAATTGCACATCTAGAGGTGTAAAGATATGTTCCTCAATAGCCTGATTAAATAGGGATTTCATTAAACTGACTCCCCTTGTTGTGCATTTTTAAATAAGCTATCTAACGCTTCAATAAAAGCGCCTATTGGGCGACAAAAGAAAATTCCATTACTTGAATTGACATTATCTATTCCTCTTAAAAATAAATAATAAACGCCTCCAAAATGGGCTTCATAGTCATAATTAGGCATTCTTTGCTTTAGGTAACGATGTAACGCCAACGAATATAGTTGATATTGTAAATCATAGCGGTGGTCTATCATCGCTTCAGCCATGGCCTCTTGGGTATAAAAGCTAGCATCCTTCCCTAGATAATTTGACTTATAATCAAGAAGATAAAATTTACCTTTCCAGTAAAAGGTAAGGTCAATAAAGCCCTTTAAAATCCCCTGAACTTTCTCAAAATTGAGCGGGGGGCAACGTTGTGATAATGGGTCATATTGATGCGTTATCTTATCTAAGTGGCTTGCACTCAATATTGACTCAATAGGAAGATAAAACTGCATCTCATCTAATTGGTTTTGAACCTGTAATGCAGACAAACATAGCCCGTCTTCTGATAATGGTGCCTGTACAATTGCGTGTAGCCATTCTTGCAGCATTGATGCCCAATGTAAGTCAAACCCTGAGGATTCAAGTTTCTCAGATAACCACTCTTGAGAAACTGGCTCACTAAAGTCAATTTCCTCCATCAAGCTATGTAAAAATGTTCCCGGAGATGCGCCTTTAGGAAATTGATGAGGAGTTAGGGTAGAAGGATCACCTTCCTGCTGTTCCACATCAACACTGGCCTCAATATCCATATTAGGTGCTAATGAATTCGCAAATTGCAATGCTGAAACTGATTGTTCTGCCTCTGTATGGCTTGAGCCGTAACTTAACCCCGAATAACTGGTAACACGCCAATGATCATTAAAATGACGGGTCACCTCTCTTGCAGACAAGTTTACGCTGTCATTTTGTTCTAATAATAAACGTTCCGACCTAGGTTGATTAATCACGATAACATCAATAACGTCATTACTAATCTCAGCCAACATGTCGTTTAATAGCAAGCTATCTCCAGCTTGTCCTTTTTGGATAACATAGCCCAGTGCAGATAAGTGTAAGTCTGTTTCACCACTTTTTTTCCTATTACCTTTTATTAATGGTGCAATACCAACACTACAGTGATAGATGGCTCTTGTAAGTGCCACGTACAATAAACGCAGGTCTTCTGCTAGACGTTCTTCATCAGCTAAAGCGACATTTTCTTCACTATCATTTAAATCTAGACGTACCCCATAATCTGTTCTGTCGTGATACAAGCCTTTAGATTGAGGTAAAAAATTGCTCGCAAAAGGTAACCAAACAATCTTGTATTCAAGGCCTTTAGATTTATGAATGGTACTGATTTGCACCAAGTGTTTATCACTTTCAAGACGCATTTGCTGTACGTCAGATTGATGGTCAGGATGGGCAATTTGTTGTGCTAGCCAACGTGTTAGTGTGTGCTCACCTTCAAGCTGTAATGACATTTCTTGTAATAGCTCACCAATATGCATCACATCCATCAAGCGGCGTTCTCCATCAGTGCCTGATAATAACGTTTCTGCAATCTGCCTCTGCGCCATGACCATTCTAAGCATGGGAAGCACGCCACGCTTTTGCCAAACCATGGCATAACGAGCAAATTCATCTACAATTTTTTCCCACGATTTTTCATCATGGTTTAAGTCATCAATTTGTTTAGCGGTTAAACCCAATATCCCTGTCGCCAATGCACTACGCAAAACACGTTCTTTTTCGGGTGTTAAAACTGCCTGTAGCAACCACAGTAAATCTCTCGCTTCTGGTGTTGAAAATACACTTTCCCGATTAGATTGAAATACAGAAGGGATATTTAACCGATTTAAAGCATCACGAATTAATACGGCTTCTCGTCGGCTGCGCACCAACACTGTAATGTCAGAAGCTTCAACAGGTGTATGCGCCCCTTGATTGTCAAAATAGCTACTACCTTGCAACCCGCCTTGTAAGTATTGTGCTATTTGCACCGCACATTGTGAAGCTGTTGCTTGTTCATATTCAGCAACGGAGATACCTTCCGCTTCAAGTTGCCAAAATGTAAGTGATTTGACTTTTTCACCATCATGAATAAGTTTTTTATCACTATTTTGTTTAGCAAAATTAACGGGTTGAAAAGGAATTTGCTCAAAAATAAATGGGGACTGACAACGAGAAAATAGATGATTAATAGCTTCAACCATATTTTGCGATGAACGATAGTTAGTCTCTAATGTATAGTGAGCACTAACTTCATTTTTTGCTTCGATATAGGTGAAAATATCAGCGCCTCGAAAAGCATATATAGCTTGTTTAGGGTCGCCGATAAAAAGTAATGCACTATCATTAACTTCCCGATAAATTCGTTGAAAAATACGGTATTGCTGTGCATCTGTATCTTGAAACTCATCTATCATTGCAACGGGAAAACGTTGGCTGATAGCTTGAGCTAAAAACTTTCCACTTTCTTGAGCAAGAGCACTGTCCAAACGGGTCAATAAATCATCAAACCCCATCTCACCACGGTTATGTTTTTCACAAGTGATAGCCTCCCTCACCTCTGCAATAGCCAGTGGAATAATCAGATCTTTTAAGGTTAATGATTGAGAAAGTAGCTCATCTATTCTTTGAAAAACAACATGCTCTGGTCCCGAACCACTTTTTGATTTTTTATGTAGTACCGTTTGTGAAAAGCGTTCAAGATCTTTAGGTAGCTGATAATCTTCTGTTTCTTCTTGAGCCCATTCACCGATTTTTATCAACCATGTAGGTAGAAAACGAGTACTATAACTTCGTTTATCAACATCGGAATCAGCGATAAGCTTCTCAAAATCTGCTGAATTTTCTAACCATGCCGCTTTTACAGACTCAATTAACAAGATTAGTCGCTGATGCCGTTCTTCTAGAGATTCAATTTGCTTTGGTTGGTTAATAATTAACGGAATATCACCTTGTAAGAAAGGTTTAATCTCCGAAAGCAATGCTTCAGGGCCACTCCACAGTGATTGAATGACTTTCGTCATGGAGTAATTTAAAGGATAAAAATGGCGGCGCCAAAAATCTGCACAGGCTTGTTTCTGAATCGGAAATTCATCTTGAATCATGGTTTGCTCAAATAGCACCCCTGACTCAAATGCATTATGAACTAGCATTCTTTGGCAAAAACCATGGATAGTGTATATTGCTGCTTCATCCATTTGCCTTTCCGCAGCCTGCAACCATCGCGCAGCGAATTCTCTTTGAGACTCCCCCGAAAGCTCGGCTAATAATTCAAGATATTCAGGCTGCGACTCGAAACCAACACCATTTCTTAAGCAAGCTAAGCGCATATCATGAATACGTTGACGAATACGCCCACGTAACTCATTCGTTGCAGCTTCTGTAAATGTTACAACTAAGATTTCTTCAACACTTAACGGCCGAGGAAACGCATTAATGCCTCCCAGACCTAATAAAAGCCGCAGATAAAGTATACCAATTGTGTACGTTTTACCCGTTCCTGCTGATGCTTCAATTAACCGCTGTCCACGCAGTGGCAAGGAAAAAACATTCAGTAATTGGGACTCTACCTGCACTTTATTCACTCGGCATCTTCCTTTATTGGTAAAATCTTTTGCAACTGAGAAGCTGTTGGGTAAAGCACCCAATCTTTCAGATGCGCATATCCTACTTTAGTGTCAACTCCTCGGCCTATAACTTGGGAGCTAACGGCTAACCCTTTGTGCTTTATAACTGCATTTTCATAATACTCAATGACTTGTTCTTTCGTTGCACTACCTAAAGTCGCAATAACTTTTTCACGAGTATCAAAACTGAAAATATTTCTAGAAAAATCAGATGAATAACGACCGACTTCCTCATAGAATGTTTGAGGTGGTTGGTTCATTTCCGTGATAATAGATTGTTTATATTGATTAAATTCATCTATCGGTAGTTTTTTCAGTTTCTCTAATGCTTGAAGATAAAATTGTTGGTAACGTGTATTCAAATAACTCGGTGTTTTGGCATTACTTTGAATCAAAAAGCCCATACCCCACTGATCACCCAGCCCAGTTTTAAAAGCAAATACTGCATAACCCAGTTGCTCATTAGTTCTTAGTTGATCATAAAACCAAGGCTGAATCACTTTAGAAAGAATACCTGATAATACTGCACCATCAATGCGGCTATAACCGTCCGGAATAAAGATTTCAGCAAGCGCATTATCTGAGCTATTTCCCTGCTTTTGGAAATCGGCTAGATAATTTTTGTCAATAACGACAATATCACCACGCCACCAATTGGTACCTTCGCTCTTTAATAATTGCTGTGCATCTTTAATAGTTTTAATGCTTTGTGACTCAGTCATATTGCCAAAGACCAACGCTTGTAATGCTGCGCTTTTAACTATCATTTCACGGTAGCTAGTGATGTCTTGCAGTGAAATTTTATCTAGCTCCGCTAAACGCTGTTCTTGCTCAAAGTAAGGCACACTATTAATACGTTGAAGCGGTTGCATAGCCAACTCATAAGCTTTCGCATTATTAGCAACTTCAATTTGCTCTTTATACCAAGATTTTGCTTGGGCTAGCTCTTGTTCCGTTGGCTCAAAATTCAGGTATAGCTGAGTCATGGATAAAAAGAGTTCAGGTAAATGTTGGGTGTAACCACTGGCATTTAATTGCAGACCAACTCCTTGAGAAACAGAGACTGACATACCCGCTACCGATGCTTGATATTGCAGCTCATCCATTTTCAATGAAGCGATATATTGTAATAAAGAGCCCGTTACTTGTTCCTTGGCATCTTTATCCCCTTGATTAGAACGTAATGATAAAGTGATACTTGCTTTTGGCTCATCAGCAAAATATTGACTTGGCATATATAACACACGCGTATTGCCATCTTGATAGATGAATTCAGGGTGTTTATAAGCCTTACTAGTTTTAATTAATGATAAATTATCAGCAATATACGGGTTTAAAGCGGGTAATTTAAAATTCATTTTAGATTCTAAACTTGCCCACGATTTAAATTGTTTTGCTGTAATTTTGTTAACTTGATACGGCGCATCAACAAAATACGCCTTTTTGTTATTCGGTTCATTTGGGCTAATAAACCAAATCCTTGCCTCTTGCGCGCTGAGCTCTGATAAACGCTGTTTAATCGCCTCAGGATCATACTTATCAGCAATATAATCTGAATCCAGAACATGATTAACAGGAACATCAATCATTTGGTCTGATAACCATTCAATGTAGTTCATATCCCTAACAATTGAACCATAACGGAATGATAAATTAAGAACTTTTGCTATTTCATCAAAGTAACTTTTATTGATTCCATCGTTCTTAATTAACTCAAGATAAGAAAAAATAGCTGCAATAATTTCGTCCCTTTCTTGTAAGCCTTTATCTGTCAACGTGACATAAATAGAGAAAGAGCCATAGTTTCTATCTAAATTTGGGGATGCAGAAGCGCTGATACCTTCAGCAAGTCCTTGTGATATTAACCAATCAGCTAGTGTCCCTGGACTTCTATTGCCAATTAAGTAACTAATATAGTTATCACTTTTACTGCGAAAATCTGCCATATTATTTTTAATACTAAATTCAATTTGTATGGCTTTTTGCGGTTGAGCCGGCACATAATGGATGATAATACCTTTTTCATTCTCCGTTACTGCGGGGATATTAACAGCAGGAACACTTGCATTAAAATTAGGTATACGCCCAAATGTTTCCTGTGCGATATTCGCTAATGACTCAATAGACTGGTCGCCGTAAAGTACTGCATTCATTAGGTTTGCAGAATAATACTGCTTATAAAAACCCACTAGCTCATCTTGTAGTTTGCTATTAGGTTTATCTTTTAGAGTCTCTAAATTCCCTCCCGAAAAACGCGAATTCGGGTGTAATGGGTTCAATGTTTCAGAACGTACTTGCCATATACGCATCCCATCACGAGAACGTGCCATTGTAAGTTCTGCATTAACTGCATTACGTTCTCTATCTGCATTAATCGGGTCTAAAAGTGGCTCAGCCAATGCATCTGCAAGCCTGTCCGTTGCTTCTTTTAATGCGCCATTTTCAACTTCAAAATAATAAGCAGTGCGGTGAGATGCCGTGCTTGCATTATGGCTACCACCATGTTTTTGTAAAAACTCAGAGAAACTGCTTGGCTCGGGGTACTTTTTAGAACCCATTAAAACCATATGCTCTAAATAATGGGCCAGCCCTAATTGGCTATTTGGGTTTTCAATACTACCAACAGGTATCGATACAGCAGCCAATGATTTTGTCGCTTTGGCATCTGATACTAATAAAACCGTCATATCATTACTGAGTTTGATGGCTTTATATTCCCTAGGGTCACTTTCGCTTTTATTTACTGTTTCAGGCAAAATTTGCCAAAGTGGTTGTGCTGCAATCGCTTGGCCACCGAAAAAAATTATCAGTAATAAAAATAGATGAGCGATATTTTTGGATAAATATTGCATCCTTTGGTGCTCTCCTGTCATTTCAAGTATTTTGTCATCGGTAATAAAAACCGCTGAGTATTTGATAACAAAGTTTTAATCATCACATCATCAATGCTTCTGCAAATTCTTGACACATAATCATCTTCCATCTCGCCTCTTTGTATCTGACTTCCTTGTAAGTTTTGGAGCAAAGCAGATAATGCTTTTTGCTGAGTTTCTTCACTCAAAAAATCGTACTGTTTCGTCTTTTTATCAAAACAAGCCTTAACCCAACTCCAACCACTTTGAGAAAGAAGAATTAACGGAGAATTAAACCCCTCACAGTAGCCTACGACTAAATCTTGTAGATAAACCAATGCATCTTCTTTGTTAATAGCGGAAAACTGCCAAATACTATTATCTCTTCCTAGTGCAAGGCTTTCCCCTTCACCAATTTGTGAGTTAAATAGCAAATGCTCCACCCATAGCTGCACCCCATCATTAGCGGTTAAGTAAGCAGGACGATAGCGTACCATTCCTGTTTCATGAATATTTTTCAGTAACCCTGTGATTTTTATCCCATTTAACTGAAAATCAAACGGATAATCAAATAGCTGCATATCATATTCTTTAACTTTTTCGGCTAATGGCGATATTTCGTTCAACTGCTGTTCCCAAAAAAGTTGACCAAATTGCCTAGCAGGCAGCTGGCCCGATGCTTTTAAAGCAGAATAAAAAGGCTCAATATTCTTATCTTTGACAAGTAAATCTAAAATTTGATCATTAATTTTATATCGTTGTAATCTACCTAAGTTAAATGGCTCTTCTTCTGGTAGTTCAGTTTCTTCAATAGAAAAATGTACTTTCAAACGTTGTTGAAAAAATGCCCTAATCGGGGTGACGATAAAAACGTAATAATTGTTCTAAAGAAATTTCCGTAATGGGTTCACGAGTTTCAAGTACTGAACAAAATGGTTCATCAACTTTATTTGTTGTTTTTGCGGCAGGTAACCACTCGCTCGCGAAGCTCTGAAAAGGTGTTTCTGGTAAAAAATTTTCTTTTGCAAATGGGACTCTATTATGTTGAATGACCAGATGCTCGCTTAACCGCTTAGCACTTTCATCAATGGTCAACGTTTCATCGCCAACTAAACAAAAGCTTTGGCATATATAATCAATTAATTCAGTTACTAATACTGATGGATTACAAGGTTGATTATCGCGAATAGAAAGCCCGATATAGCTAACATAAAGTTGTTTAGATGCTGAATTCAATGCTTCTAAAAACAGATATCTATCATCGTCCCTGCGTTTTCGGTCTCCACGCACAGGCTTTTCAGCCATCAAATCAAACCCTAAAGGCGGTATATTCCGAGGGTAAGCACCATCATTCATCCCCAGTAAACACACAACCTTAAATGGCACCGAGCGCATTGGCATCAAAGTACAAAAATTAACGGCTCCAGCCAAGAAACGTTGGCTAATCTTTTCATCATCAAAACGAACTGAAAGTTCATCACGAATTAATCGTAATGGAATTTGCTCTTCATATCCTGAAGTTATCGCGTTATCAATTATTTGATGCCACTGTTCCGTCAATAGTGCGAGAACCAGTTCAGTTTCACCATCAACCATAAAGCAGCTATCAAGTAATTGCTGGCAAAGTTCTTTCCATTCTGCAAGTGGACGTTCCTGTGCTAGTACTGTGCGCCACTCTCTTAGTGTATTGATTAATAATGCTAATTTCCCGGCAAGCTGAGCCGCTAAGCCACTACACTCATCGTAAGGTAAAATACCATTCCACGGGCCATTTCTACTGTCCATTGCATAGCCAAGCAACATTCTACTTAAGCCAAATTCCCATGTATTTTGCCCTATCACCGGCAAAGCGAAGGAGCGTACATTATCATCATCAAGCCCCCAGCGAATCCCTGATTCATTAACCCAGCGGCGTAATAAACTTAATTCACTTTCATCAATACCAAAACGTTGAGAAAAAGCAGAAACCTCAAGTAGACTGAGAACTTGCTCCGTTGAAAAGCGGCTCTGAGGTAAATCGAGTAGCATAATAAATGCTTGTAAAATAGGGTGAGCCTGTAGCGCTTTCCTATCGGATATTGAAAAAGGGATATAACGAACTGATGCTGTATTACCAAAAACAGCCTGAATATAGGGAGCATAGCTGTCGATATCGGCAACCATGACTATCACATCACGCGGGGTTAACGATGGGTCTTGCTCAAAGAGAGAAAGTAGATGATCTTGTAATACTTCGACTTCCCGCTGTGCACTATGGCATAAATGGAATGTTATCGAATCATCTAGCTCATTGATTGGCCGCTTACCACACTCGTTTCATAATTTTCTAATGTTGTTCCTAATTGAGCATGGTTTTCGAGATCTAAAATATCCTGCTGGATATTCTCTAATAAATTGGCTCGTTCAGTATCAACATAAGCTGAAATTTCATTAGCACTATCGATTTGAGAAATAAAGTATAGGTTGTCTCGGCCTAGCCTTCCCCACGATGCAAGCAGTGGATTTACGATATCCTGCTCGCCATTTTCATTAAATAAATTAGGAGTATGATCCTCAAGTTTAAAACGAGAAATTTCATGTTTGTCAAGATAATGCCGAAGTTTCCTTTGCTGCAACCTAGCTAAAAATGATGCACTTTGAATGTCTCCCCAATAATAACGACATGGGTTAGTGAACATTAAATGAACATCTGTATGTTCTGCTATTGCATTGATAGCTTGTAAATAAACAGGTGGAAGAGATGAGATACCGCAAATAAAAATACGCTTTGGCAGCATTTTTCCTAAATCAGGATTCGATGATAATGTATCAATAAAATGTTGATATAAATTAGCTCTGTGCCAAGGCGGCTGTTTTAATTCATTTGAATAATCAACAAGGCATTGCCACAAACGTTTTTGCCACAATTGATTTTCACTTAGCCCCTCTATTAATTCATTTTTTTGCCATATTTCAACCCATTGTGGGCGATATACCAAATATTGGTCAAATAAATCAGCAATCCTACCTGCAAGTTGATGCAGCTTACGTTTATCGGTATCCTCTTGAAGATAATGCCTTAAAGGTTCAAATTCTTCTTCGTTAATGACGATCGGCAATATTGTCATTAATTTCCATGTCATTGCTTGTTTGGTATAAGCGCTTTCTTTTGGAATATTCGGTAAGACCCGCCTAAACATATCCCAAATAAATGTTGCAGGTAAGGGATAATTAATATTTGCAGCGATACCAAACTGCTTAGCAAGTTCGATTTGTAGCCACTGTGACATTCCAGGACTTTGTACTAAAATTATTTCTTGCTCAAAAGGATGAGAAAGTGGTTCATTTTTCATTAAATGAGTCATTAGATCTTTTAATAAATCTAATTGATTAGAATGATACACTTGAAACATGATGCTCTCCTGTTGAGCAATACCAACGACTCAATGAAAATGGCTGTTTTTTTACCGTTAACGATACCATTAACTCAGTACAGTTATCGACCCGTGGTATGCGAACTGTTTGCATTTTCCATTCAGGGTAACGCAAATTTGGCCCTATGGAAGAATTTTTCTCCCCTGATATTGGTTTCCCTGACATTACGCTTTTTTCTAATGTGCTATGCAGCACTCTAATTGCTGAAGAATTCATATACAATTGATTAAAATTCAATATGATATATTGAGAATAGTTTACCAAAGCTACCAGTGAAATAGCAAAAATAACCATGCCAATCATCGCTTCAACTAATGCAAACCCTTGCTGCTTTATTCTCACTCGCAAAACCCTTTTTTAATCACTGGACAATAATCTAACCACCCTTTTTCACGAGGAAAAAACTGTCGTTTATTTACATCCAATACCATCCACCGGTAAACTTTAATCTCATTTTCAGAGCGGTAATGACTTTGTCCCGAAAGTACGAAAGTCGCCCCTTTGTAATGTTTTAAGCAACTTTTCCATTGTTGAGTTTCCTCTTTCTGGCAAACCCAATGCCTTAGTTCTCTATGTTTGCTATCCCAGTGCAATGTTCCTCCCCATGCAAGGGCTGATTCTGCTTTATTAAAAGCATCGAAATACTTAATTTCATTACGCTGCTCATCTCTAGCTCGTTCTTGGAAGAAATGCACAGATTTAATCAATAATGTGCCTATTGTGATAAAAATAATAACCATCAATAGAGAAACATTTCCCTGTTGTTGATCTATACGCTTCATAAATTTCTAACCAAGGCCGCTATTCGGTAATTAAATGTTTGATTAGGTAATAACTCTGTTCTAAGACTAATTTCCATTTCAAGTAATTGCACATTTTCCCGCCAATTAAATACTAATTTTTTAACCTTGATTAGCTTCTCATCAAATAGCGATTGCCAACGTATTCCATTGCAATCCATGACATTCCTATTGGTTTCTAATTTTTCATTATTTAACCGATAGCCGAAATAATCAGAATCTATCGATTTAGATTTAATATTTTCCCAGTTACCTGATAAATCTTGGTCATAAGCAAAAATAATGCATGAATTGTTCCCTTGGCTTAAAGCCTTAGATGCAATTTTTAAAGGCTCCTTTCCACAATTCAGGCTACTGCAATAACCAATCCTTCTAAAATCTTTTTCCATGTTTATCAATGTTTGTCTTATATCCCTGTCTATTTGATATTGAATGTAAGACCGATAAGTTTGTTTAAATAATGTGGGAATGGCGCTCATCGCTGATACACACACAATGCTACTGATAGCCATTGCCATCAACATTTCAATTAGCGTAAATCCTTGCTGCTTTTTTAATTTATCGTTAGTTAAGAGGATCAACATTTCGGTACTCCGGCCATTTTTTTATGGCTACAACTTCTTATACGACCTAATGAAGAAATATAAATTGTGATTTGCTCATGTTGATTTTTTAGCTCTATGCTAAAAGCACGAATAGTTCCCTGTTTTCCATAAAGCTGGATTGAAGTACGGCTTGCTTTGCTAAGAGTTATTCCTTGGTGCCTTTCTGCTGTTAGCTTGCCAACTTGCTGCTTGTTATTTGCATCCTTAACAATAAGCTGCCAATCACCTTTCCCAACCTTAACCGATAATATTTGGTACCTATTTAAATAAACCCCTTCTATCATTTGGCTATAAATAAACTCAGATACTTGCCTAGCAGCACCGATTAACCGTTGTCTTTCTACCTGCTGTTGCCATTGATATAAACCGGACAACATAATGAAAGAGCAAATAAATAAAACAATAAGAATTTCAATTAAGGTGAAACCACGCTGTATTGTATTTGAATCAACTCTCATCTTGTTGTGACTCCACTTTTTTCATACACAAGCCTGAGATTGCCCAAAAAAAACGGTATAACGAGTTTTGTGATTACAAACTGCATAACGTTTCGCAAAAAAATAGATAGATTCAGAGCAATACAACTCAATTTGCGAAGCGCCTCGCAAAGAAATAGTTCAGTCAAAATAAATACACGAAAGTAAATGACTTATGAGCCAAGATAAATTTCGTCAAGGATGATGAGATTGATAAAGGAGGAAAATTAATGGGATATTAAAAAACAATACTAAGATGGTTTTTTGATAAAACCATCTTAGTTAAAAGCTTACTGACTAATCAAACAGTAAATGGATATTTGATAGCCTCATGGCACTGGTACCCTTCAAGGATAAAATCATCTGAAGTTACCCATGTTTCGAGATCTTCTAATGACTTAATTTTGGGGTTAATAATCAATGAAGGAGAAGCAAAAGGCTCACGTTTTAGTTGGACATCACGCATTAAAGGTAATTGGTTTTCATAGATATGTGCATTCACAATTTTATGATAAGCCTTACCTGCTTTATGCCCTGTAATACGAGCCATTAGAGCGAGTAAAACAAAACATTGTACTTGGTTGAAATTTAAACCAAGCGGAACATCACAGCTACGCTGGTAAGATGTTAAATGTAGCGTATCACCTAATAGTGAAAAAGTATGAGTATGCATGCAGGGACGCAAGCAGCCCATTTCAAATTCACCAGGGTTATAGAAAGTGATGATTTCAGCACGGTCATCAATACCATTCTTTAAGTTATTGACGACTTTTTTCAGCTGATCTAAATGTGTTCCATCTGGGCGTTGCCATGAGCGCCCTTGAACACCATATACACGCCCCATATCGTCTTCACCTTTGCGATGGGGATTATTCAGCCATGCTTGGTTTTCGTTTGCATTTGCATTCCAAGTATTACAACCAATTTCACGAAATTGAGCTGCATTGTCATAGCCACGGAGATAACCGAGAAGTTCAGCTATCGCCGCTTTATAGAAACTTTTACGAGTCGTAATCAAGGGGAATTGATTATTACCAACATCATATTCAAGGTCAGCGTTAATAACGGTTAAACAACGAACACCTGTACGTTTGTTTTCAACCCATTGGCCCTCATCAATAATACGCTGGCATAAATCAAGATACGGCTTCATAGTGACTCTCTTTTTCAAAAATAACTTAAGTGGCTAACCTTCGTCTTATTGTATTTTATTGTTTTATTTACAAAATAGTTATACTCAACAGACTAAGTTAGCCCCAATAAATGGACTAATTAACTCTTTTTAGGCTCTTTTAATGGCTTATGGGCTGGCACATTCTTACCATATTTATAAGCCCAGACAATCATTAGAATGCCAATAATAATCATTGGGATTGATAGAATTTGCCCCATACTAATACCACCAAATAAACCAAGCTGTGCATCCGGTTGCCTAAAGAATTCAACGATAATCCTAAATGCACCATAACCAATCAAGAATAGCCCAGAAACACTCCCCATAGGGCGGGGCTTACGCACAAATAAGTTCAAGATGAGAAACAGAACAATTCCCTCTAAGAACATTTCATAAAGTTGTGATGGATGTCTTGGTAGCACACCATACTGCTCTAATATGGGTAGTAACGAAGGGTCTTGGGCGGCAAGCTGAATATCTTCACTGCGTGAATGTGGAAATAAAAATGCCCATGGCGTATCAAGTGTAACTCGTCCCCATAGCTCCCCATTAATAAAGTTCCCAATACGCCCCATGCCTAAACCAAATGGAATTAATGGTGCAACAAAGTCAGAAACTTGCAGGAAACGACGGCGAGTACGATGAGCAAACCACATCATGGCACATATCACACCGATTAAGCCCCATGGAAGGACATACCGCCATCCCAAACCTTAAAGAGGTATAGAGGATCGTCAAGAAAAACAGGGAGATTATAGAAGAAACATAACCTAGCCGGCCACCGACAAATACGCCAACAAAGCCAACATACAGTAAGTTTTCTACTTCATTTTTTGTCCAACCACTATTTGGTTTTGCAGCACGACGCCCTGCAAGCCAAAGGGCAAAAACAAAGCCAACAAGGTACATAAAACCATACCAGTGTAACGATACTGGTCCAATCGAAAACATAACAGGATCTATTTCCGGAAATGCTAAGTAGTTGTTACTCATTGTTCCCCACTTTTTAATCATTAAGCCAACTACTCGTCGACTATTACGTATTCAACAGGCTTCAATTTGTGAAGCACCCTGAAGCATACAACAAAAAGTATCGTCATTTATACTTGATATTTTTAGGCCTTAACCAAATTAAATACTTCATCTTGTTGTAAATTAAATTCCACCACGCACCAAAACCACCTAAACGGTGCTGTTCCATAAACTCACTGGCTTCTTGCCTAACGCTATCACAAGTTTCTGCAGCCAATAACTTCGGTACTAACTGTGACATCAAAGCAGGGTCAAGCTGGCGGATTAAATATTTCATGCGAGGAACACTACGCCCACTCATACTTAAAGAACGATACCCAAGGGCTATTAATACCATTGCACTAAGTGGTTGACCTGCCATTTCCCCACAAACGCTTACAGGGAGTTCCAGGCGTTGGCACTCTTCACTTACTTTTGCTAAAAAACGCACAACTGAGGGATGAAGATTATCATATAGCGCTGCTACATGGGTGTTATTACGGTCAACAGCAAGTAAATATTGTGTAAAGTCATTAGTCCCGATAGAGATAAAATCAACACGTTTTTTAATTTCAGGTAGTAAAAACAGTAAAGAAGGAACTTCAAGCATAATACCAATTTGAGGCATCTCAACTGGCATTTTTAATAAAACACTCACTTCTTCTCTTGCTCTTTTAACCAGCAAAATTGCTTCGTCTATCTCATTAACACTTGTCACCATCGGTAATAAAATACGTAAATTACCCGAAAGCGTATTTGCCCGTAACATAGCCCTTAGCTGAATCAAAAAGATCTCGGGCTGGTCCAACATAATACGAATACCACGCCAACCTAAACTTGGGTTTTCTTCGCTAATTGGCATATAAGGCAGCTGTTTATCTGCCCCTATATCAAGAGTTCTTAGCACAACCAGTTTGGTAGGAAAAAGTTGCAAAACTTCCTTATAGAGCTGTTTCTGCTCATCTTCCGAGGGAAAACCATTGTGCAGCATAAAAGGCAGCTCAGTACGATACAAACCAACACCATCAACCCCAGTGTTAATTTGTTGCTCGTAACGCGGACTTAAACCTGCATTAAGGTAAATGTGAACTTTTTCGCCATCTTTAAGTATTGCATCTTGCTCAAGAGTCCCTTCTGCTAAGCGACTAATGGCATTTTCTTCTTCAATAATTTGCTGATATTCCTGAACAATTAAATTTTCAGGTTCAATAAAGACCTCACCACGGTACCCATCCAATATTAAATGGCGGTTATGTAATAACGAAGGCTCAATATCAGCCCCCATAATTGCAGGGATCCCCATGGCTCTGATTAAAATCGCAGAATGAGAATGTGTTGCTCCGTCACGCACGACCACACCAGCAAGTTGTTCAATAGGCAACTCAGCCAACACGCTAGCACTTAGCTCATCAGCAACTAAAATAAAGCGTTCTGGCCATTGTTCATTTGCGGTAAGTGAATCATCAAGATGAAACAATAAGCGTTGACCTAATGCTTTTAAGTCTGCCCCTCTTTCCCTTAGATAAAGGTCACGCAGGCGAGAAAACTGCTCCACATAATTTTCAATAACCGTTTTAACCGCCCATTCAGCGGTTGCATTGTCATTAATAGCGGCAAACAGGTGTTTTTTAGTTGAGGGTCACTAAGTAGATGATTATAGAGATCAAAAATCGCAGCACTTTCTTTTGCTGAGCTAGCCATAAAACGCTTACTAATACGACGACATTCTGCTGTGGCACTTTCAAGAGCGGCGACAAGGCGTTGTTTTTCTTTATCGATATCAATAGCACTCGCTTGGAAAATACTATCTAAAGAAGGTTGGGAGCTATCTTGCCACCCATAAGCCATTGCAATTCCCTGTGATACCGGAATCGCTTTAATTCTATTTGCCGATATTGCCCAAAAATACCTTTCGCTTGCGCTTGTGACAAAATCACAGCCAGTTGCATTGACAATGTGACCATGAAAGATTCTTCGGTTTCATTAAACAACCGCTTTTCCCGCTGCTGTACCACCAGCACGCCTAATAATTGGCGACGATAGACCACGGGAACACCTAAGAAAGCTCTCAAGCGTTCTTCTTTAAGCTGAGGCAGGAATTTATACTGAGGGTGTTCACGAATATCGGCTAGATTGAGCATCTCAGACTGGCGCCCTACCGCCCCTACGACACCTTCATCAAAACCTAGACGAATAGCAATCCCGCTAGGTTTTTTTAACCCGCGGGTTGCCATTAAGTAATAGCATTGGCGAGGGTGATCGGCTAAATAAATGGAACAAACATCTGTTCTCATTGCTTTGCAAGTCTCATTCACCAACACTTCTAGCGCATCAGTCAAACTTGTCGCCATTGCAACTTTTCGACAATTTCACGTAAACGCATCAACATAGGCTACTTTGCTCCACGCCTACGGTTATTAAAAGTGGGT
Source organism: Providencia rettgeri (assembly GCA_900455085.1). Lineage (NCBI taxonomy): Bacteria > Pseudomonadati > Pseudomonadota > Gammaproteobacteria > Enterobacterales > Morganellaceae > Providencia > Providencia rettgeri. Next base: position 3,484,485 of record UGTZ01000001.1, read on the forward strand.
CGTTGTGGTAATTTTTGTTCCTGTAAAGGCATTACTACGGGGGCGAATTCTTTCATGACACGCCGATAAACTTCACGTTTAAAAGAAACGACCTGCCTAACAGGATACCAATAACTGACCCATCGCCAGCCATCAAATTCTGGCGATTTACTGCGCTGCACGTTTATATCGGCATCATTACATTGAAGTTGGAGTAAAAACCAACGCTGTTTCTGCCCAATACAAACAGGTTTTGTATCCCAACGCACCAAACGCTTGGGTAATTTGTAACGTAACCAATTACGGGTAGATGCCAATAACCTGACATCTTTACGCTGTAGCCCGACTTCTTCGTATAGCTCACGATACATCGCCTGTTCCGGCGATTCCCCAGGATTGATGCCTCCTTGAGGAAATTGCCATGAGTGCTGACCATAGCGGCGGGCCCATAAAACTTGCCCTTGCCGATTACAAATTACAATTCCTACATTCGGGCGGTAGCCATCATCATCAATCACAGACTACCTCAATAACCAAATTTGAAAGATGCCTAATTGTTTCACACATACCTAAACTGGTAAACCTATATCAATACAGTTTGCAGATATGCCTGAAGTCACTACAATAGTGAACATCTCAACGGGGTGCCGAATTTATTTAGGCTGAGAAATAACCCGTAGAACCTGATCCGGTTAATACCGGCGTAGGGATTTGAGCCACCGCCTGCATATCTGCACCGGTTCCTCCTCAAATCCTGTGTCACTATCTTTTAGCGCAGGAAAAAGCATGTTTAAAAACAAAATTATAGCATCTATTCTTACCTTTAGTGCACTCAGTTTAAGTCAATTGGCATGGGCTGATAAACCAACGCTTACTGTTTATACCTACGATTCCTTTGCAGCAGAATGGGGACCGGGCCCACAAATTAAAAAGAATTTCGAAGCGCAGTGCGATTGTGAATTAAAAATAGTCGCACTGGGGGATGGCGTAGCTCTGCTAAACAGACTCAGAATGGAAGGAAAAAAAAGTAAAGCAGATGTAATTTTAGGATTAGATAATAATTTATTAGATTCTGCTGAAAAAACAGGCCTGTTTGCCCCTGCTGACATTAATACCAGCGCATTAAAACTCCCTATTTCATGGGATAGCTCAACTTTCATTCCTTATGACTATGGTTACTTTGCATTTATATATGACACTAATAAAATTAAACAACCACCAGCCAGCATGGATGCATTATTAAATAGTGAAAATAATTGGAAAATTATTTACCAAGACCCTCGAACCAGTACCCCTGGACTTGGCTTGATGCTGTGGATTGAAAAGCTGTATGGCGACAAATCTGCTGATGCATGGCAAAAAATGGCAGGCAAAACGCTTACCGTAACAAAAGGTTGGAGTGAAGCTTATGGCCTGTTCTTAAAAGGAGAAGGTGATTTTGTACTCAGTTATACCTCATCGCCGGGCTATCAAATGCTTAATGACCAAAAAGATAACTATGCTGCCGCCTTATTTAATGAAGGGCACTATATGCAAGTTGAAGTGGCTGCAAGGTTAAAAAACAGTCCAGAGCCTGAATTGGCAAAACAATTTTTACAGTTTGTCTTAACCCCTGAATTCCAAAATACTTTACCAACAACCAACTGGATGTATCCGGTCATTGATATTCCATTGCCAGAGGTCTATAACCAGTTACCTCTACCTGAAAAAGCCTTACAATTTAGTTCTCAAGAAGTGGCCAAAGAACGCCAAAATTGGACTCGTTTATGGCAAACCGCCGTCAGTCGCTAATTAATTTATCTCTACTACCGGGGGCGTTGGCCTCCGGATTACTGATTACCGTTGCACTCATTAGTTTTGGTGCTCTGTGGTTTTTTGCGCCTGAAATTTCAATGGCTGATATTATCAGCGATAACTATTTGTGGCATGTGATTGGTTTTACCTTTTGGCAGGCTTTTTTATCCGCTATTTTTTCTGTAGTCCCTGCTATTTTTCTCGCCAGAGCATTGCATCGCCGTCGTTTTTTTGGGCGAACTCTATTTTTACGCTTATGTGCAATGACGTTGGTTCTTCCTGTGTTAGTTGCCGTATTTGGTATTTTATCGGTTTACGGGCAAACGGGTTGGCTGGCTAAACTGTGCCAATTATTGGGGCTTAATTACAGTTTTTCGCCTTATGGCCTAAAGGGGATTTTGCTAGCACATGTCTTCTTTAATATGCCGCTAGCAACGCGTATGCTATTACAATCTTTAGAAAATATCGCTATTGAGCAACGGCAAATTGCAGCACAGCTGAGGTTTAATGAGTGGCAGCAATTTACCATTTTAGAATGGCCTTATTTACGGAGACAAATATTACCCACTGCTGCGTTAATTTTTATGCTGTGCTTTGCCAGCTTTGCGACTGTTCTCGCGTTGGGGGGTGGCCCAGCAGCTACGACCATCGAATTAGCTATTTACCAAGCACTTAATTATGATTTTGATTTAGGGCGAGCCACTATTTTAGCACTAATTCAACTCTTTTTCTGTGTCGGTTTGATGTTTATCTGCCACAGAGTAAATAGTGTATTTTCTGTTGGTTTTAGTCATCAGTCCCAATGGGTTGATCCTGCTGATAACACGTTTCGCCGCATTCGTGATTTTTTGCTCATCGCCGCTGCCATACTATTACTACTCCCCCCGCTGTTTGCGGTTATTTTCGATGGATTAAATGGGCAACTTTGGGCGGTATTGCAGCAACCCGCCTTATGGCAAGCCACGGCAACCTCAGTGTTTATTGCACTGTGTGCTGGCGCTGTCTGTGTGGTACTAACCTTAATGTTGTTATGGAGCAGCCGCGAATTGCGCTTACGCCAAGCAGCTCGTTTAGGGCAAGCCATAGAGCTTAGCGGGTTAATTATTTTAGCCATGCCGGGTATCGTCCTCGCGACAGGTTTTTTTATCTTTTTTAATGAAACGATAGGCTTACCTGAATCCCCTTACCCATTAGTTATCATGACTAACGCTTTGTTGGCCATTCCTTATGCGTTAAAAGTATTAGAAAACCCCATGCGAGACAGTGCTGAACGCTATAACCCGTTATGCCAATCACTCGATATTTCGGGTTTTAATCGTTTGCGAATTATTGAATTGAAAGCACTACGCAAACCAATCGCTCAAGCTCTTGCGTTTGCCTGTGTTATCTCAATTGGTGATTTTGGTGTCGTCGCGTTATTTGGCAATGATAACTTCCGCACGCTCCCTTATTATCTTTATCAGCAAATAGGGGCTTACCGATCAAACGATGGTGCAGTGACAGCCATGCTATTGTTATTGCTTTGTTTTTACTTATTTAGCTTGATTGAACGTATTTCAGGAAAACATCATGATTAAATTGACTCAGCTAGATTACCAATACGACAACCTGACAATGTCGTTTGATTTTTCTGTTCAATTTGGTGAATCTGTTGCTGTTATGGGGCCTAGTGGTGCAGGGAAAAGTACGCTATTAAGTTTGATTAGCGGCTTTCAATTCCCCAATAATGGTACGATTGAGCTTAATGGCGAAGACCATACCTTTAGCCCCCCCGCTAAGCGCCCTGTTTCTATGCTATTTCAAGAAAATAATTTATTTTCACACCTGACGATCCGGCAAAATATTGGCCTTGGGTTACAACCCAATTTGCGCCTCAATAAAACGCAAATTCAGCAAGTTGAGCAAATGGCGAGTCGTGTCAGCCTGAGCGAATGTTTAGATAGGTTACCGGTGCAACTGTCGGGGGGCAACGACAACGTGCGGCATTAGCACGCTGCATGATCCGTAATCAACCGATTTTACTGCTCGATGAACCCTTTTCTGCTCTCGACCCTGCATTACGCCGAGAAATGCTACTATTACTCAAGGAAATTTGTGCGGAGAAATCAATCACGCTGTTAATGGTTTCTCATAATGTTGATGATGCCCTACAAATTGCCCCGAGAACACTGGTTATTGCAGAGGGCAAAATTGCTTACGATGGCGATACCCAAAGCCTATTACAAGGGCAAAGTGCAGCATCTGCTTTATTGAGTATTACAGCCGTTTCTAATAATTAGCACTGTATAAATTCACACTATTCGCGTATATTTATCCTAACTATTTTTATGCGAGTAGCCTAATGACCCAACTCATCGCCCCAGCGGAAAGAGGCTTTATCCTTAGCCGGCACTGGAGAGACACCCGTCACGGTGTCGAGGTCTCTTATTGGCTACTCACTGATAACCAACCACAAAAGGTCACTGTTCCATATCAAAAAGCGATTGGTTTTTTAGCTGAATCTCAATTTCCTCGAGTAAAACACCTATTAGATGAACAACCCAATATTACCTATCGGCTTCTTGAATTAATTGATTTTAAACGTGAAAAGGTCTATGCGATTTATTGCCACCAATATCGACAATTACAGAACCTTGAAAAAAATTGCAACGAATTGGGTGTTGAATTATTAGAAACCGATATTCGCCCAAGTGAACGGTATCTAATGGAACGCTTTATCGCGGCCTCTGTCTGGTTTTCTCGAAATCAGCAAGGGGAGTTTCAACTAAAACCTTGCGAAGGCTACCGCCCCTTAGTCAAGGCCGTTTCCCTTGATATCGAAACCAGCCAACATGGTGAACTCTATTCTATAGGGCTGTCTGGCTGTGGTGACAACGTGGTATTTATGTTGGGGCCAGAACAAGGGCCTGCATTGAGCGCTGAACATCGCTTAATCTATGTGAATAGCCGCCCGCAATTACTTCATAAACTCAATGAATGGCTTCACCAATACGACCCTGATGCCATCATTGGTTGGAACCTAATCCAATTCGACCTACAAGTATTACAAAAACATGCAGAGCGTTATGGCATCCCCTTATTGTTTGGCCGGCAAAGCAAAAAGCTGGAATGGCGAGAGCATGGATTTAAACAAGGCGTCTTTTTTGCCGCTGCTGAAGGCCGGTTAATTATTGATGGTATCGATGCATTAAAAGCAGCGACCTGGAGTTTTCCATCATTTAGTTTAGAGTCTGTCGCCCAAGCGCTACTTGGTGAAGGTAAAGCGATTGATACCCCTTATGACCGAATGGATGAGATCAACCGTCGTTTCGCTCACGATAAACCTGCTTTAGCTCACTACAATATTCAGGACTGTATTTTAGTCCATCGAATCTTTGAAAAAACCGATTTAATGGCTTTCTTGCAGGAACGTTCAACGGTAACAGGTCTTGCTGTTGATAAAATGGGGGGCTCTGTAGCTGCATTCTCACACCTTTATATTCCCCGCTTACACCGACTTGGTTTCGTTGCGCCCAACCTCACAGAACAAATAATGCAACTGAACCCCGGGGGCTTTGTCATGGACTCCGAACCCGGGTTATATGACTCCGTATTAGTTTTGGACTACAAAAGCCTATATCCTTCAATTATTAGAACTTTTCTCATCGACCCTGCAGGTATGATTGACGGGTTAGCACACCCTAACCTTGCACATTCGGTTCCCGGTTTTCGCCAAGCTTGGTTTTCTCGCACAACCCACTGTTTACCCGATATTGTCAGCCATATCTGGCAAGAGCGGGATAAAGCCAAAAAAGAGCATAATGCACCACTATCCCAAGCGCTAAAAATTATTATGAACGCATTTGCTGGAGTATTAGGAGCTGAAGGATGCCGTTTTTTTGACCCAAGACTGACCGCATCAATCACCATGCGTGGCCATGAAATTATGCGTACAACCAAACGCTTGATTGAGTCACAGGGTTACCAAGTTATTTATGGAGATACCGACTCCACGTTTGTATGGTTACGTGATGCTCACAATGAAGAACAAGCGCAAAAAATTGGCTTTGCTTTACGTGATTACGTAAATAGTTGGTGGAAAAAACATTTAGCAGAAGAATGGCAATTAGAAGGCGTTTTAGAGCTCGAGTATGAAACCCATTACCGCAGATTTTTGATGCCCACCGTACGTGGTGCCGAAATGGGGAGCAAAAAGCGCTATGCAGGATTGAGTAAAGACACCATGGTATTTAGAGGGCTGGAAACCATTCGTTCAGACTGGACACCATTAGCTCAAATATTCCAAAAAGAGCTCTATACCCGTATTTTTTATCACCAACCTTACCGTGAATATATTCGTGAGTATGTCCAAAATATTCGTTCGGGCCAATATGATGACCGTTTAGTTTATCGTAAGCGTCTGCGCCGAAAATTGACTGATTACCAAAAAAATGTTCCTCCGCATGTTCGAGCCGCTCGTACTGCTGATGACTATAATTTAAAATTACAGCGCCCTTTGCAATACCAAAATGGCGGTTGGATAAACTATATTATTACTCAGGCGGGGCCTGAACCATTGGAAATCATCACGGCAAAACCGGATTACGAACATTATATATCCAAACAAATCAAACCGATAGCAGATGCTATCTTGCCTTTCTTACAGGATGACTTTGATACCCTGCTAACTGGGCAAATTACCCTTTTGTTTTAAAATTTATTCTACCTTTGATGTTTTTTTAACAGGTGACGATAGCCTTCGGTTGAATTAATATATCGCCCCTTTGGTGTCTCGCACGTCTGGCTACACAAATTATGCGTGATAATCAACAATACTCATTATAATTCAAATAGACTGACTCATTGTCCCGGCCACAAGCCCAGCAAACGCCTTAGTGCTCACTTTGCTGCAATTTGAATGATTAAATGTGTATAATTAATCATCAGGTAACGACTATTTTTAAAATAATTCGAACTCTTCCTTGTGTAACTATTAATGAGTTACACCAACACTGGGCGAAGACACTGATAAAAATTGTCTTAAAAAATCTAAAAAATAAACTCTCAATTTTATGGAATTAAGTTAAATCTATGCCATTTACTCTTGGTCAACGCTGGATCAGCGATACAGAAAGCGAACTTGGATTAGGTGCCGTCGTGGCAATTGATGCCCGTATGGTAACGTTGCTTTTCCCTGCCAGTGGCGAAAACCGCCTATACTCTAGCAGCGATGCCCCTATTACCCGAGTGATGTTTAATGAAGGTGATACCATTACCAGCCACGAAGGCTGGCAACTTCAAGTTCAAAGCATTGAAGAAGATAAAGGATTATTGACTTACATCGGCACACGTTTAGATACGCAAGAAACCGGTGTGAGCCTTAGAGAGGTGTTCCTCGACAGCAAGCTCACATTCAATAAGCCGCAAGATCGTCTATTTGCTGGGCAAATTGACCGTATGGATCGCTTTGCTTTACGCTTTCGTGCGCGCAAATTTCAAAGTGAGCAAGTCAAACACCAAGCGACAGGCCTACGCGGTATTCGTGCAAGCCTGATCCCACACCAATTACATATTGCCAATGAAGTGGGAAAACGCCACCATCCGCGCGTATTACTCGCTGACGAAGTGGGCTTAGGTAAAACCATTGAAGCGGGGATGATTATCCACCAGCAATTAATGGCAGGCCGTGCAGAGCGCGTCTTAGTTATCGTTCCTGATAGCTTACAACACCAATGGCTGGTTGAGATGCTGCGCCGCTTTAATCTGCGTTTTTCTTTGTTTGATGATAGCCGTTACAGTGAAGCACAACATGATAGCGATAACCCATTTGAAACAGAACAACTCGTTCTGTGTTCACTGGATTTTGTCCGCCGTAATAAGCAGCGTTTTGACCAATTAGTTGAAGCGGGCTGGGATATGATGGTTGTCGATGAAGCTCACCACTTACAGTGGAGCGAAACTGCCCCGAGCCGCGAATATCAAGTTATTGAAACATTAGCTGAAAATATCCCGTCTATTTTGCTATTAACGGCAACACCGGAACAACTTGGCCAAGAAAGTCACTTCGCTCGCCTGCGTTTACTTGACCCTAGCCGCTTCCATGATTACCAGGAGTTTATTGCTGAGCAAGAAAACTACCGCCCTGTTGCTGATGCGGTTTCGCTGTTACTGTCAGGTGATAAACTAACTAATGACCAGCAAAATTTACTTAATGAGCTAATCAAAGAACAAGATATCGAACCACTATTAAAGGCTGCAAACCTTGAAAGTGAAGACGGCAATGCCGCACGCCAAGAACTGATCAACATGTTAATGGATCGCCATGGTACCAGCCGACTGTTGTTCAGAAATACCCGTAATGGTGTCAAAGGTTTCCCTCGCCGTGAGTTGCATTCACTAAAAATGCCATTGCCCACCCAATACCAAACTGCAATTAAAGTGGCAGGTATTATGGGCAGTAAAAAAGACGTTGAAACTCGTGCAAAAGAAATGCTCTACCCTGAGCAAATTTACCAAGAGTTTGAAGGTGAAAATGCCACTTGGTGGAACTTTGACCCACGTGTTGAATGGTTAATGGGCTTTTTGACCGCAAACCGCCATGAAAAAGTGTTAGTAATCTGCGCGAAAGCCGCAACCGCACTACAATTGGAGCAAGTGTTACGCGAACGCGAAGCGATTCGTGCTGCCGTGTTCCATGAAGGGTTATCACTATTAGAGCGTGACCGAGCCGCTGCCTATTTTGCATCTCAAGAAGAAGGCGCGCAGGTGCTACTGTGTTCTGAAATCGGCTCTGAAGGGCGTAACTTCCAATTTGCAAACCAGTTGGTGATGTTCGACCTACCGTTTAATCCAGACTTACTTGAGCAGCGCATCGGCCGTTTAGACCGTATTGGCCAAAGCCGTGATATCAGCATTCATGTGCCTTATTTAGAAAATACCGCTCAATCTGTATTGATCCGTTGGTACCACGAAGGCTTAGATGCCTTTGAACATACCTGCCCAACAGGCCGAGCTATCTACGATAAATACTACCAACCATTGCTGCAATTTATGGCTGAACCGACAGTCACTGAAGGTTTTGATGATTTTATTAAAACCTGCCGCGCAGAGCATGACAGCTTAAAATTGCAATTAGAACAAGGCCGTGACCGCTTACTTGAAATGCATTCAAACGGTGGCGAGTCAGGTAATCAGTTAGCTGAAGAAATTAGCGAAGGCGATAACGATACTGAATTGGTTAACTTTGCGCTCAATCTTTTTGATATCGTTGGCATTAATCAAGAAGACAAAAGTGATAACTTGATTATCCTAACGCCTTCTGACCATATGTTAGTACCTGATTTCCCAGGACTTCCTCAAGATGGCTGCACCATCACGTTTGATAGAGAGCAAGCGCTTTCCCGTGAAGATACGCAATTTATCAGCTGGGAACACCCTATTATTCGTAATGGTTTAGATTTAGTGTTATCTGGCGATACAGGCAGCTGTGCGGTTTCTTTACTGAAAAACAAAGCGCTGCCTGTTGGCACCTTATTGACTGAACTCATTTACGTTGTGGAAGCTCAAGCACCTAAGAACCTGCAAATCAGCCGGTTCTTACCAGCAACTCCAGTACGCTTATTAATTGATTTAAAAGGTAATAACTTATCATCTCAAGTTGAGTTTGAAAGTTTTAACCGTCAATTAAATGCCATTAACCGCCATATGGCGAGCAAACTGGTAAATGCAGTACAAAATGAGGTTCATTCGGTATTACGCTTATCTGAGCCGATGATCGAAAAAGAAGCCAAAGCATTGATAGAAAATGCAAAAGAAGCGGCTGATAAAGCGCTGACGTTGGAGCTTTCTCGTTTAGAAGCACTCAAAGCGGTCAACCCAAATATCCGAGATGAAGAGCTTGATATTATTGAAGAAGAGCGTCAGCAACTGATGACCAATATCGACCAAGCCACATGGCGCCTAGATGCCATTCGCTTAGTTGTGGTAACTCATCAGTAAACTATGATAATCAAACCATATTGTTCTATATGGTTTGATAATTAATTTAAAATCTACAACTCGAACTAATTATTTTATTTCGTACTTTTGCGTAATAAAAATAGGGTTGCCCTAAGTAATTCGAGTTGTAGGTAGGCAGCAAACGAAGATATCTTGGGGAGCATACATAAGTACGTGACCCGAGTAGCTGAGTGAAGCTAACACCCCTACAACTTGAAGTATGACGGGTAATTGAATGATACCGTACAATCCACCGCTAGAACCTTGGCTCCACATCCTCTATCAAGACGACCATATCATTGTCGTCAACAAGCCAAGCGAACTACTTTCTGTTCCCGGAAAAGCCCCTGAGCACCACGATAGCATTATGAGCCGTATTCAACGTGATTTTCCTGCTGCTGAATCCGTACATCGCTTAGATATGGCGACCAGTGGCGTCATGGTTGTGGCACTGCACAAAAAGGCTGAGCGTGAGCTCAAACGTCAATTTAGGGAGCGTGAGCCCAAAAAATTCTATATTGCTCGTGTCTGGGGACATTTAGAAAAAGAAGAAGGCTTGATTGATTTGCCGCTAATTTGCGATTGGCCAAACCGCCCTAAGCAAAAGGTGTGTTTCGAAACAGGGAAATCGGCACAAACTGAATACCAAGTATTACAATACGAAGAACAAGCGACACGCGTGAAGCTTTCACCCATTACGGGTCGTTCTCACCAACTGAGAGTCCATATGTTAGCTTTAGGCCACCCAATATTAGGCGACCGTTTCTATGCTCACGATGAAGCCAAAGCGCTCGCCCCTCGCTTACAATTACATGCTCAGGAGTTATATATCACCCATCCTGAATATGGCACACCAATGCATTTACCTGCCCACCAGATTTTTAACGCTAGATTTATTTGATCGTTTGATTAATTTTCCCTCCCCCTACCATACCCTAAATAGTTTGTATCGCTGTTAGGCGGTAAAAGAGCAAATCCCTAGGAGCATACAGCCGTATGTGACTAGGGGTTCGTGATACAACGAGCGCTACATGCAGAAAAATGTACATTGCCTACTAGAGTAAATTCTCATTTTATTTGGATGAGTAAATTTTTTGTTTTCAATTATTCCCCTGATTTCCCCTAAATAGTTCGTGCTACCACACGGCGTCGATTGAGCGAATCCCTAGGAGCGTAGATAACTACGTGACTAGGGTGCGCGAGCGCAGCCAACAACGCTGCGGCGCGAAATATGACGGGGAAATTTATTTGAAGCCGAGCTCCTTCTTAACTAAGTCATAAGCGGCTTGGATAGACTGCGCCTTTTGCTTAGCAATCTCCATCATCTCTGGCGGCAAACCTTTCGCAACCAGTTTATCGGGGTGATGTTCGCTCATCAGTTTACGATAGGCTCGCTTAATTTTTGTTGGGTCATCACTAGGAGACACGCCAAGCACTTTACAAGCATCTTCAAGGGTTGGGCCATTTGATTGCTGATAATACCCTCCTGATTGCTGCTGAGAGTATCCTTGGCCAAATTGGCGACCACTTTGGATCATATCCAAGAACTGTTCAAACTGAACCTTAGAAATACCGAGCTCTTCGGCAATAATAAACAACACTTTTCGTTCGTTCGGGTGTAATTGTCCATCAGCAAAAGCAGCTTGTAATTGAATTTCCAGAAACATCTGAATCAAGTCAAAACGGCCATAACAGGCCATACGTAATTGCTTTAATACATCACGCAATGGAAAGTTAGGGGATTTGCCTTCTCTAAATGCTTGTTGAGCCGCTTTTCGTGTTTCTCCATGCAATTGCATTCTGTCCATTAAATTGGTCGCAAGCTGAATATCTGTCTCGGTTACACGGCCTTTGGATTTCGTTAAATGCCCCAAAATTTGGAAGGTACTCGCAAAGAAAATGATTTGGCGATCTCGCTTATTCATTCTCCCTGCAAATTTACGTTGAATCGATGCTTTATCAAAACCATGCCCAATAATTAACCCAACTAGCGCTCCCCAAAAGCCCAATCCAGAGACGATTGCGAGTATAACGCCAATAATTTTGCCCCAATAGTGCATATATCCCTCAATTCTTCAATGCTCAAAATGCAATTTTGCATTATCATACTATTCATTCAGCTCTATGCATAACTACCCGCGCGTAAAGTTTCTTACATTATACTGGCGCAAAGTGGTTGGCTAAGTTAGTCTTTGAGCGTTTGCTGGCGATGCCAATGATGACGGAACCCCATATTTAATGATGAAAAAAAGCTATCCAACACTACTCGCCACCATGGTATGGGCGGCAATTTATAGTCAGCAAGCGCATGCTGACCTTGCACAGCAGTGTATGCTGGGTGTCCCTGTTTACACCAAACCGATTGTAAAAGGTGACCCTAACAACCTGCCGATTCACATTACCGCTGAAGATGTCCGTGGTGAATACCCTAATTTTGTTGAATATGAAGGTAATGTCGATATTCAACAAGGGAACCAAACATTAACCGCTGATAACGTTAAACTCACACAAACAGAAACAGCGGGTGAACTTCCTGTACGCGAAGTAACAGCCACCGGTAATGTGCACTACGATGACCCACAAATTATCTTAAAAGGCCCTTCTGCGTGGTCTAACTTAGATAATAAAAACACTGATGTGAATGACGGTAACTACATGATGGTAGGCCGTCAGGGGCGTGGTGATGCGACGAAAATGAAAATGCGTGGTGAAAACCGTTACTCTATTATGGAAAACGGTACATTCACAACCTGTTTACCCGGCAATAATAGCTGGAGCGTCGCGGGCTCTGAAGTCATTATCGACCGCGAAGAAGAAGTTGCTGAAATTTGGCATGCGCGCTTTAAAGTGGGTGACGTGCCTATTTTCTATAGCCCATATATGCAATTACCGATTGGCAATAAGCGCCGTTCAGGTTTTTTAATTCCGACGGGAAGTTATTCAAGTAACGATGGGCTAGAGTTCTCATTACCCTATTATTGGAATATTGCACCAAACTACGATGCCACAATTACACCGCAATTTATGACCCACCGTGGTGTAAAATTAAATAATGAATTCCGCTACCTTATTGCTCCAGGTACAGGCACCGTGGCCTTTGATTTTCTAAATCATGACCGTGCTTATATCAAAGACAAAGAACGTGGTAAGCGTGAAGATCGTGATAGCGATGACCGTTGGTTATTCTACTGGCGCCATTCTGGGACTTACGCGGGGCACTGGAACTTCAGCTCTGACTATACCAAAGTGAGCGACCCTAGCTATTTTACTGACTTTAGTTCCCAGTACGGTAGCACCACTGATGGCTACGCTACGCAAAAATTCAGTGCAGGTTATTCAGATACAAACTGGAATGCGAAAGTCACTCACAAGCAATTCCAAATTTTTGCAGATAACCCCAACAAGCGCGCTTATAAAGCAGAGCCACAAGTGGACTTCAATTATTATAAAAATAATTTAGGTGCTTTTGATGTGCATACTTACGCACAAGCTGCTCGTTTTACAAGTGTGGGTAAAAATAACCCAGACGCAACTCGCTTACACATTGAACCAGAAGTAAACCTGCCATTGTCTAATGGTTGGGCAAATATGAATAACAGCATCAAATTGTATGCGACTCATTACGACCAAGATATTCCTCGCTCGAATACGGATACTAGCTTAGAAAAAAATGTTACGCGTGTTCTACCCATGTTTAAAAGCGATGCAAAAGTTGTCTTCGAACGAGACCTTTTCCAAGGCAGCGATTTCGTTCAAACATTAGAACCACGTGTCCAATATTTGTATATTCCGTATAAAGATCAAGATAATATCAATAACTTTGACTCTTCATTGCTGCAGTCAGACTATAGCGGCTTATTCCGTGACCGGATTTACAGTGGCCTTGACCGTATCGCCTCTGCAAACCAGTTCACCACAGGTGTTACAACACGTGTTTATGACGATACTTTAGCTGAGCGCTTTAACTTCTCTGTGGGGCAAATTTATTACTTTGAACGCCCACGTGCTGGTGATTCAAATCGCCCAATAGATGATAAAAGCAACACAGGTTCATTATTGTGGGCCACTGACTCTATGTGGCGAATTGATGATAACTGGGGCTTGCGTGGTGGGTTACAATATGACCGCCGTCTCGGTAATGTCACAATGGGGAATGCGGTTGCAGAATACCGTTTAGATGCCGATCGTTTAGTTCAGTTGAACTACCGTTTCGTTGACCGTGATTATATTCAAGCAACCTTCCGTCGCGAAGATACTGCGAATGGTGGCTATACCTATACACTGCCTGAATACCAACGCGGTATTTCACAAGTGGGTGCTGTCATGAGTTGGCCATTAAGCGAGCGTTGGGGCTTTGTAGGTTCATATTATTATGATACCAAACAACAGCAACCTGCGAGCCAACTGGTTGGTTTGCAATACAATACTTGTTGCTGGGCAGTCAATCTTGGCTATGAACGTAAGATAGTTGGTTGGCAAAAAGAGAAGTTTAGCAGTGAATATGACAATAAATGGTCAATCAATGTGGAACTTAGAGGCCTAAATAACAATCATAGTTTAGGTAGTCAGAAAATGTTAGAAAGTGGCATTATGCCTTATCAACGTGCTTTCTGATAAAAATAACATAAATTTACTCTAAATAATTCGAGTCGCTAGGAGCATACATAAGTATGTGACTAGTGCGAACGAACGCAGTCAACAACACTGCAACTTGAAGTATGACGAGTAAAAAAGAGATTAGCCCGCTTTTGCGGAATCAAAGTCAATATTTATAGGACCATTATGAAGAATTGGAGAACGCTTATTCTGGGACTGATGTTCGCAAGCTCCACTGCTTTGGCTGCGCCTCAGCAAATGGATAAAGTCGCTGCGGTCGTCAATAACGGTGTTGTGCTGGAAAGTGACGTCCAGAATATGATCAACACAGTAAAACTGAATGCTCAGAACGCACGTCAACAAGTGCCTGATGATCAAACTCTGCGTCATCAGATCCTCGAGCGTCTCGTTATGGATAACATCATTTTGCAAATGGCTAGCCAAATGCAAATCAATATTCCAGATGAAGCCGTGGATGCAACTATTACTGATATCGCTCGTCAAAACGGTTTAACACTGCAGCAAATGCAACAACGCTTAACCGCAGATGGCATCAATATGAATCAATATCGTAGCGAAATTCGTAAAGAGATGCTGATCGCTGAAGTGCGTAACAATGAAGTTCGCCGCCGCGTTACCATTTTGCCTCAAGAGGTTGATTCTCTTGCAGAGCAAATGAGCTCACAAGCCAATTATGAAATGGGCGTTAATCTAAGCCATATCTTGATCCCGTTGGCAGAAAACCCAACGCAAGAACAACTAAAAAACGCTGAAGCATTAGTGAATAAAATTTTAGCTGAACTGAAAAAAGGCGGAGATTTTGGTAAATTAGCTATCGCTTATTCAGCAGACCCTCAAGCGCTGAAAGGCGGTAATATGGGTTGGTCACGCCTACAAGAATTGCCTGTTGTCTTTGCTGAACAGCTGAAAAATGCGAAAAAAGGCGATATTGCTGGCCCAATTCGTTCCGGTGTCGGCTACCATATTTTACGCGTAAATGATGTAAGTGGTGGCAGCCAACCGATTTCTGTCACAGAAGTGAAAGCACGTCACATCTTAATTAAGTCATCACCAATTATGGATGATGCACAGGCAAGACAAAAATTAACTAAAATTGCTCAGGAAATTCGTTCAGGCAAAGTTTCATTTGAAGATGCAGCAAAAGAGAATTCTGAGGATCCAGGTAGCGCATTAAAAGGTGGTGAATTAGGTTGGAATATGCCTGATGTCTACGACCCGGCTTTCCGTGATGCATTAATGAGACTGAATAAAGGCGAATTAAGCCAACCTGTTCAATCAAATTTTGGTTGGCACTTAATCCAATTAGAAGACACTCGTAACGTTGATAAAACAGATGCGGCACAAAAAGACCAAGCGTACCGCCTGCTATTCAACCGTAAATTTAATGAAGAAGCACAGAGCTGGATGCAAGAACAACGTGCTTCCGCTTATGTGAAAATGGTTGATGGCCGTGACAGCCAGTCTACAGATGAAAAATCAAATTAAGCCTATTGTCATCACTCCCGGCGAACCTGCCGGGATTGGTCCTGACCTACTGATTCAGCTTGCTCAACAGCAATGGCCTGTTGAGCTGGTTGCCTGTGTTGATCCTGAATTGTTACGCCAGCGTGCCAAAGCGCTGAATTTGCCACTGACATTAACCGAATATATCCCTAATACCGTCACTAAAGTACAACCTGCGGGTAGTTTATCCGTTCTACCTGTTCATTTAGCAACGGCTGCAAAGGCAGGTGTACTTAACGTTGATAATGGCCAATATGTCGTAGAAAGCTTAACAAAAGCCTGTGACGGCTGTTTAAAGGCTGAATTCTCAGCCATAGTCACAGGGCCTGTACATAAAGGCATCATTAATGATGCTGGCGTACCATTTAGCGGCCACACTGAATTCTTTGCAGAAAAAAGTGGCTGTGAACGCGTTGTTATGATGCTAGCTACCGAAGAACTGCGTGTTGCATTAGCCACAACGCATTTGCCACTCAAGGACGTGTCAGCTGCCATCACTCAACAGAGCCTGAATGAAGTCATCACGATTTTACACCATGATTTACAAACAAAATTTGGTATTGAAAAACCAGCCATCTATGTTTGTGGTTTAAATCCACATGCAGGAGAAGGCGGGCACATGGGTACCGAAGAAATTGATACGATAGAGCCCGCGCTCGAAAACCTGCGCACAAAAGGGATTAATTTGATTGGGCCATTGCCTGCAGATACCTTATTTCAAGCTAAGTATTTAGACCATGCAGACGCAGTGTTAGCAATGTATCACGATCAGGGCCTTCCTGTGTTAAAATACCAAGGTTTTGGCAGAGCAGTAAATATTACTCTCGGCCTGCCTTTTATCCGTACCTCTGTCGACCATGGCACAGCCCTTGAACTCGCTGGTACGGGTCATGCTGATGTGGGAAGTTTTATCACCGCATTAAAGTTAGCTATCCAAATGACATCTAAGAATACATGAATAATCGAGTCCATCAGGGGCACTTTGCCCGCAAACGCTTCGGGCAGAACTTTTTAACTGACCAATTTATTATCGACAGCATCGTGGATGCCATGAACCCGCTGCCGGGTCAGTCCATTGTAGAAATTGGTCCCGGCTTAGGTGCCTTAACCGAACCTGTCGGTAGCCGAATCGATAAAATGACTGTAGTTGAACTTGACCGTGACCTTGCAGCACGCTTACACGTTCACCCTCAGCTAAAAGATAAATTAACTATCATTCAGCAAGATGCAATGACAGTAGATTTTGGTGAATTAGCCAAACAAGCAGGTCAACCCC
Source organism: Providencia rettgeri (assembly GCA_900455085.1). Lineage (NCBI taxonomy): Bacteria > Pseudomonadati > Pseudomonadota > Gammaproteobacteria > Enterobacterales > Morganellaceae > Providencia > Providencia rettgeri. The sequence goes on from UGTZ01000001.1 coordinate 3,501,631, forward strand.
TGCGCGTTTTTGGTAACTTGCCTTACAATATCTCTACACCATTAATGTTCCATCTATTCACATTCACCAACTCCATTGCTGACATGAACTTCATGCTGCAAAAAGAAGTGGTGAATCGTCTGGTCGCAGGCCCTGGCAGCAAAGCCTTTGGCCGCTTGAGTGTCATGGCACAATATTACTGTAATGTGGTGCCTGTGTTAGAAGTACCGCCGACTGCATTTACACCCGCACCAAAAGTAGATTCTGCCATTGTTAGGTTGATTCCTCATCGTGAAAACCCATATCCGGTAAAAGACATTAAATTTTTAAGTCGCATTACCACACAAGCTTTCAATCAACGCCGTAAAACTGTTCGTAACAGTCTTGGGGATTTATTCAGCGTTGAAGAGTTAACAGAACTGGGTATTGATTTAAGCACTCGAGCAGAAAATATTTCTGTTGAACAATATTGTAAAATGGCAAACTATCTCTCTAACCGTTCAGAATAGTCTGTTGAAGGAGGCACTATGCTTAATGAGCCGAATGTTAGCATCCAAGTTCAGAGTGTCTATATAGAAAGCCAATCTCAACCCGATATTGCGAGATATGTGTTTGCTTACACAATCTGCATTCGTAATTTAGGGCGGGAACCTATCCAATTAATGAGCCGTTATTGGCTCATTACTAACAGTGATGGCCATAAAACCGAAGTTCAAGGTGAAGGAGTAGTGGGTGAACAACCCCTTATTCAGCCAGGAAAAGAATATCGTTATACCAGTGGCGCAATCCTTGAAACACCAATGGGTACGATGGAAGGTTATTATGTGATGATAAGTACGCAAGGGGACAGTTTCCACGTTGATATCCCTGCTTTTCGTCTTGCCATCCCAACACTGATTAATTAATTATGTCGACATATTTAGTAGGTGATATTCACGGTTGCTATCGTGAACTCCGTGACTTGATGGAAAGTGTTCATTTTGATCCAACCAAAGACACATTATGGTTAACAGGCGATCTCGTTGCTCGCGGAGCTGAATCACTGCAAGTTTTACGCTATGTAAAAAGCCTTGGCTCAGCCGTACGTCTAGTGCTTGGTAACCATGATCTCCATCTGTTGGGAATTTACTGTAAGATCAGTCGCAATAAACCCAAAGATCACCTCGATGAGTTATTACATGCCCCTGATCTTGACGAACTGATCAATTGGTTACGTCGCCAACCTTTATTACAAATTGATGAAGAAAAAAAGATCTTGATGACCCATGCCGGTATGACTCCGCAATGGGATATCAAAACAGCACGCATGTGTGCAAGAGAAGTTGAAGCAGTGCTTTCCAGTGATGCATATCCACTATTTATCGACTCCATGTATGGTGATATGCCAAATAACTGGTCTGAAAGCCTAATGGGGCTAGCACGCTTGCGTTTTAGTACCAATGCCTTAACACGTCTGCGCTACTGTTTTCCGAACGGGCAATTAGATATGATTTGCAAGGAAAACCCCAAAAAGGCACCTGCCCCACTAAAACCGTGGTTCGATCTACCAAGCCAAATTCCTGATGATTACTCGGTATTTTTTGGTCACTGGGCATCGCTCGAAGGAAAATGTACCCCCGATAACGTCTATGCTTTAGATACTGGGTGCTGCTGGGGAGGAGACTTGACGCTATTCCATTGGGAAACCAAGCAGTATCACCGCCAAAAGTCATATCAAAAACGCCGCAAAGAATAACTTTTTATATGATCAACTGTAAGTTATAGCAAAATGGCGCAATTAAGCGCCATTTTGTGATCAAACCAAAAATTAAGCTCTTTTGGTTAGGATCTCAAAACAATAACCATGGGTATTGTTTTCATCAGCTTCATGGTATTCCGTAAAAATAGAATCCCATTCATCAGGCTCATAAGTTGGAAAATGGGTATCACCAATAACTTCGGCATCAACATGAGTCAAATAGAGTTTATTCGCTAATGGTAAAAATTGTTGATAAACTTTACCACCGCCAATCACCATCACTTCATCAACATTTTCAATTGCTTGTGCCGCGGCTAACGCTTCTTCAATTGACGTTACCCAAATCACATCAGAATCAGTGCCAGGAACACTGCTTAATACAATATTTACACGTTGTGGTAATGGGCGCCCAATAGATTCATAGGTCACACGCCCCATGATAACCGGTTTATTTAACGTATTTCGTTTGAACCACGCTAGATCCCCCGGCAAATTCCAAGGCATCGCTTTTTCCATGCCGATAACCTGATCGATCGCCATTGCTGCGATTAAGCTAATATTCATCTATTCACCTTAGAAACAAGATATAAAAATTGAGCACACTATACGGAAAGAGAATTGTTTCGTCGACTAAATTTAAGCTTCCTTAAACAGGTTTGAATCACTTATACTCAAATTGATAAACTTACGACTAAAAATAACATGAAAAAACAAAATGAACCCTCTGATATCAGCCTAAATACGAGTATTTAGTCGGTCATTTTTATTTACCAACATTGAACGGGAAAAGAGATCAAAAATGTACGAAACGAGTATTATGGTTGCGACCATCGCGGCACTCGGTATGCTTTCTCCAGGGCCTGACTTCTTTTTAATTGTCAAAAACTCAGCTCGCTATCAACGCTCTGCGGCATTAATGTCTGCATGTGGTGTGATAGTCGCTATCGCGTTGCATATGTCCTACTGCGTTGCGGGCCTAGCTGTTTTAATTACCACCACACCTTGGCTGTTTAATATCTTAAAATACGCAGGTGCGGCCTATTTAATTTGGATCGGTGTCAAAAGCTTACTTCCGCAATCCGGCCATAGCGTTGATCTTACGACTAGTAAACACGAAATTGTTTCATTCAAGAAAGCTTTTATGCAAGGTTTTCTCTGTAATGTATTAAACCCCAAAGCCACGCTATTCTTTTTAGCCGTCTTCACTCAAGTATTAGATGTTAATTCTACCGTCGGTGAAAAATTATGGTTTGCCTTTATTATTTGGGGCTTAGCTGTCATTTACTGGCCAATATTAGTCTTTTTGATCCAAAGTGCCCCTGTAAGAAAAGGCCTAGCAAAAGTACAAACCTATGTTGATAAGGTTCTCGGGGTGGTATTAATCGCCTTTGGTGTTCGAGTGGCGCTAAGCTAGCCTTATTAGCTCCCATCAAAAAAGCAGGCTAAATGCCTGCTTTTTAAATATTCAATATTGTTGTAATACGAATTATTGCATTGTGTCTTGCGGTGCAACAACCAACTGCCCCACTGAACCTAAATCCGCTTTTTCCAAGTTTTGACTATAGAATAAAAAAGGAAAGTGGTTATAGGATGGCTGCATCATTTCCACTAATAATTCAACGCGACCATCAACCCATACCGTATCTTTCCAGCCATAGTCTTCTGGTGGAGTTGGTTTACCATTACGGTTTAAAACCTTAAAACGCACACCTTCAATATGAAACGCTTGCGGTTCATTCGTCGTCACAACCCAACGCTCCCAATTACCTTGGAGACTTGAGAAATCGACCCTATTTGTATCAATGGTCGCATTGTTAATACCAAAACCATCATTAAGGTGAATATTGCGTTGTGTAATACTGGATGTGACTTGCGTTTTATCTTCAACTAATTGTGTCGGTAAGCCGTCTGTTACTAATGACATTAACCCTGTCGCTTTGATAGTTAGCACATTAGTTGAAATTAAATTATTCGATGGCTCGAATAACCCCTTTAAGCGGTCCATAAAGGTCGCCGACTCACCTGCCGTAATAGTTAACTCTTGCGTTTTAGCCATATCAATCAAGACTTCGCGTCGTTCACCCGGCGCTAACGGTAGTTCTTGAACACTCACAGGGACAGTTAGTAAACCTTGGTCAGATGCAATCAACGAAAATGGGCGGCCATCACTGATTTTCATTACATAATTACGGGAGTTCGACGCATTTAGTAACCGTAAGCGCACCCATCCTCGAGAAACTTCAATGTATGGATTTTGCACGCCGTTAACCAGTAATGTATCGCCTAAAAAACCATTTTCATCCGCTTTATATTCTGGAACGCCAAAATTATCTAAGCGCTTATCTTGAATAATGACCGGAAAATCATCAACACCATAGTGTTTCGGTAAACGCAGATTTTTCGTCACATCATCTTCAATGATCCACATCCCTAATAAACCATTGTAGACTTGTTCGCCCATTTTCCCTTGAGTATTCGCATGATACCAGAGCGTTGCTGCATTTTGCCGTATCGGGATCACTGGAGACCAGTCCGCATTAGGTGAAATTAACCGTGCGGCTCCACCTATTTGTGTTCCTGGTATTTGCAAGCCACTGATAGTCATCGAAACGGCTTCAGGTAAGCGATTACTATAAATAAGCTTAATATCATCGCCATTTTTTACTTTGACAGTCGGGCCAGGAGAAGAACCATTAACTCCCCAGATATCGGCTGAATATTTTCCATCAAAAGACCAATGAATTTTTTGTAATGTTAAAAATAATGGCTGTCCAGACCGTGATTCTAATAACGGTGGTACAGGTAAAGCTGTTGCCCCTTCTGCATTTGCATAAATAGGCGCATAGGACAAACATAGAGCCATCCCTGCCGCTATTAGGGTTTGGCATCGATTGAATGACATAAATTCTCCGCTAAACAAAATTCCAGCGCATTTTATTATTTGATATTATAAATATTCAGCCAATGATATGGCTAATTTTAGGTTGGCGCTAGCAATATAACTACTTAGATACAACAATTTAAGACCGCAATAATTTGTGAGCCATGATATCGCGAAAAAAGGCTAAATTCTAAAAATATCTATCCAATACATTAAAATTTAATTAATAAGATTATAAATAGTAAGGGTAAGTAATTAGAAAAGGAAAGTCAGGCAGTCGATAACAATAAAGACAGTTTATGCTATGTTCAATCTAAAATAATAGGCAATATTCACATATTACCTATTATTAAAATAAATTCAATCGGTTAGGCTATTTACCCTGTTTTGCCATCTCTTCAACCTCGAGATCGAGTTCTTTAATTTTTGCTTCCATTAAAGCATGGCAATGTTCCGATAATTCCCTCACTTGCTCACGGTATAAAGTGATGTATCAATAGGGTCTAACATTTCAATAATTACGCTACCGTTATTCCAACGGTTTAGCTTAATTTTACCTTGTGTGCTCGAAACGCAAACAGGCACAATAGGTACCCCTGCTGCAATAGCCGCATGAAATGCCCCTGTTTTAAATGGCAATAAACCACGACCGCGACTACGCGTTCCTTCAGGGAACATCCATACGGATATTTTACGTTTTTGATCTGGTCTGCGACTTGCGTGATCGTATTATGCGCCTTAGAACGATTCGCACGGTCAATCAAAATATTACCGGTGATCCAATACAGAAAACCAAAAAATGGAATGTAAACCAAGCTTTTTTTACCGACTGTAACTGTTCTTGGTAATACCCCATTTGACATAGTCACCATGTCGTAATTGTTTTGGTGATTCCCTATATAAATACTTGGGCCATAACTTTTGGCTTTCTCAGGTACACGATTGATAACCTTAATCCCAAACACGACGGATAACCGCCCAAACATATGGCCAAATGTCATTACGTGTTTTGGGTTGCGTGGGCTAAACAAGCAGTAAATACCGCCGCCTATGCACACAAAAATAGTGTAGATAATGACAATGATCGCTCTAATCAGCGCTAACATACTAACCCCAAATTGTAAGGGGCTTCGCAGCCCCATGATGAATATTGTCTGCTTATAAACCTTTTGAACTTCATACTCAACAAGATTTATAAGGTTTGTTTTTGTTAATTATTCAGTATCTACTGGCTCAATATCAATACGCTCAATATTATGCATTCCACGCGGTAATGACGTCCCTTTACGGCCACGTTCTGAACGGTATTTTTGCAAATCTTCTGCTTTAAATTTCAGTTTCCGTTTACCGAAATGCAAGGTCATTGATGCCCCCACAGGCAAGATCATCAACCAAGTCAATAAATCATCACCCGTTGCCGCTTGCGCACCGGCAATATTGATAATTTTATTACCTTTACCTTTTGAAAGTTGAGGTAAATCTGCCACAGGGAATATCAACATACGCCCCGCTTTGGTAATTGCTAATAGCAAATCTTCCTGTTCATTATGCAGTTCAATTGGTGCTAATACTTTGGCATTTTCAGGTAAGGAGATTAAGGCCTTACCTGTTTTATTTTTAGTGACTAAATCATTAAAGGTACAAATAAAACCGTAACCTGCATCAGAAGCCATTAAATATTTCTGTTCATCAGGCGCCATCAATACATGCTCAATGGTTGCCCCAAGCGGCAAGGTTAACTTACCGGTTAAAGGCTCACCCTGACTGCGTGCAGATGGCAATTCCAGTGGGTCCACAGAATAGCTGCGCCCTGTCGTATCAAGGAACACCGCCGCTTGGTTTGACTTGCCTCGTGCAGCTCCTTTAAAACCATCTCCTGCTTTATAATTTAGGTTAGTCGGTTCGATATCATGCCCTTTAGCACTACGCACCCATCCCATATCAGAAAGCACAACGGTAATCGGTTCTGACGGTAAAATTTCATGTTCGCTCATTGCTTTCGCTTCTTCGCGCTCATGCAATGGAGAGCGACGGTCATCACCGTAATCTTTGGCGTCAGATTGAATCTCTTTTTTAATCAACGTATTTAAACGTCTTTCAGACCCGAGAATCGCTTGTAAATCATCGCGTTCTTTAGCCAACTCATCTTGCTCGCCACGAATTTTCATTTCCTCAAGCTTGGCTAAATGGCGTAATTTTAGCTCTAAAATAGCTTCAGCTTGGGTATCACTGATATTAAAACGTGACATTAAAACCGCTTTCGGTTCATCTTCTGTACGAATAATTTCAATGACTTCATCAATATTCAGATAGGCAATTAATAAACCATCTAAAATATGTAAACGTCTTAATACTTTTTCTAACCGATGATTTAAGCGATTACGTACGGTTTGACGACGGTAAGCAATCCACTCATTTAAGATCTCAACAAGCCCTTTTACCGCTGGTCGGTTATCTAAACCAATCATATTTAGGTTAACACGGTAACTACGCTCTAAATCTGTTGTCGCAAATAAGTGTGTCATGACTTGTTCAAGATCAACACGATTACTACGCGGAACAATCACTAAACGAGTTGGGTTTTCGTGGTTTGATTCATCACGTAAATCTTCAACCATCGGCAATTTTTTCGCACGCATTTGGCTGGCGATTTGTTCTAAGACTTTCGCCCCAGAAACTTGATGAGGTAGAGCCGTGATAACCGCATTACCATCTTCTTTTTCCCACACAGCACGCATGCGTACAGAACCGCGCCCGTTTTGATAAATTTTACGGATATCATCACGGGAAGAAATAATTTCTGCTTCAGTTGGATAATCTGGCCCCGGTACAAATGCCATGATGTCATCAAGATTTAGTGTCGGTTATCCAGTAAAGCAACCAACGCTTGAGCCACTTCTCGGGCGTTATGGGGTGGAATATCTGTCGCCATCCCAACCGCAATTCCCGTTGTACCGTTTAGCAGAATATTCGGTAAACGTGCCGGCAACATTTTTGGCTCGTTTAGCGTACCATCAAAGTTTGGTACCCAATCAACTGTGCCATGGCCAAGTTCGCTGAGTAAAATTTCAGCATATTTTGATAAACGTGATTCTGTATAACGCATTGCTGCGAATGATTTAGGGTCATCGGGTGCCCCCCAGTTCCCTTGGCCATCCACCAGCGGGTAGCGGTAAGAAAATGGCTGCGCCATCAACACCATCGCTTCATAACAAGCGCTATCACCATGTGGGTGATATTTACCGAGAACATCGCCCACCGTTCTGGCGGACTTTTTGTATTTCGCAGTGTTGCTTAAGCCAAGTTCTGACATCGCATACACAATACGGCGCTGAACAGGTTTAAGCCCATCGCCAATAAATGGTAATGCCCTATCCATGATGACGTACATCGAATAGTTCAGATAGGCATTTTCAGTGAAGGCATGCAGCGGTAAACGCTCTACACCATCATGAGTAATTTCACTCATTCAATTCGTTCCTTTCTCATCGCAATTCGAATATTAGACATCAATTTCAGCCATATCGCCTTTTTCTTGCAGCCAATTACGGCGATCTTCAGAGCGTTTTTTAGCAAGAAGCATATCCATGACAGCAAGTGTTTCTTGGTAGTTTTCATCATCGATAATTAGCTGTACAAGACGACGAGTATTTGGATCTAATGTCGTTTCACGTAATTGCAGTGGGTTCATTTCACCCAACCCTTTAAAACGTTGAACATTGGGTTTACCGCGCTTGCGGCTAAGACGTTCAAGCACAGCATTTTTTTCGCTTTCATCAAGGGCGTAAAACGTTTCTTTACCTAAATCGATACGATATAACGGTGGCATTGCCATATAGACATGCCCTGCTTTTACTAATGTTGGGAAATGACGGACAAATAATGCACATAGCAGTGTAGCAATGTGCAAGCCATCGGAGTCCGCATCCGCAAGGATACAAATTTTCCCATAGCGCAATTGGCTAAGGTCTTCGCTATCGGGGTCTATCCCAATAGCAACAGAGATGTCATGTACCTCTTGGGAAGCTAAAACTTCATCAGAAGACACTTCCCATGTATTGAGGATTTTACCGCGCAACGGCATGATAGCTTGATATTCGCGGTCACGAGCTTGTTTTGCGGAGCCCCCAGCGGAGTCCCCTTCTACAAGGAACAATTCCGTCATACTCAGGTCTTGGGAGCTACAATCGGCTAATTTACCCGGTAATGCAGGACCACTGGTGAGTTTTTTTACGCACCACTTTTTTCGCTGCACGCATTCGGCGTTGCGCGCTAGAAATTGCCATTTCTGCGAGTTGTTCAGCCACTTGCACGTTCTGGTTAAGCCATAAACTGAAAGCATCTTTTACCACACCCGAAACAAACGCAGCACATTGACGCGAAGACAGACGTTCTTTCGTTTGCCCTGCAAATTGTGGGTCTTGCATTTTAACGGAAAGCACATAAGTGCAGCGCTCCCAAATGTCATCAGCGGAGAGCTTAACACCACGAGGCAATATATTACGGAATTCACAAAACTCACGCATTGCATCAAGCAACCCTTGGCGTAAACCATTAACATGGGTCCCACCTAGCGCTGTTGGGATAAGGTTGACATAACTTTCTGTTAGTAATTCCCCGCCTTCAGGCAACCAGAGCAACGCCCATTGTGCGGCTTCAGTTTCCCCGGAAAATTCGCCTGTAAACGGTTTTGGCGGTAACGCTTCAAGGCCGTCAATTGACTCCATTAGGTAATCGGTCAACCCGTCACTGTAGCACCAGCTTTGCTCTGTATTGTTGAGCTTATCCTTAAACGTGATTTTCACGCCAGGGCATAAAACGGCTTTAGCTTTTAAGTTATGAGTTAAACGAGTTACTGAAACTTTGGACTATCAAAATAGCTGCCATCTGGCCAAAAATGCCACGCTAGTACCTGTGTTACGTTTGCCACAAGTCCCCTATTACATGCAAATCTTCAACCTTGTCGCCGTTCTCAAAAGCAATTTGATACACTTGGCTATCACGACGAACAGTAACTTCAATACGTTTTGATAACGCATTGACGACAGAAATCCCGACACCATGCAAACCACCTGAGAATTGGTAGTTTTTATTGGAGAATTTTCCCCCTGCATGTAATTGCCCTAGAATCAGCTCAACAGCTGACACTTTCATTTCAGGGTGGATATCGACAGGCATACCGCGCCCATCGTCGATTACTTCAAGGGATTGATCGGCATGTAAAATAACTTCGATGTGGCTCGCGTGCCCCGCAAGCGCTTCATCGACGCTATTATCAATTACTTCTTGAGCCAGATGGTTCGGTCGACTGGTGTCGGTATACATCCCCGGACGACGGCGAACAGGCTCTAAACCACTGAGGACTTCAATGGCCTCTGCGTTATAACTAGATTGAGTCATGTTGTCATTCTGCGGTAATAGGTGATTAATTGAACTATTCAATCAGTGAGTTACTGTTGATAATAACAGTGTTCATACGTTTTGACACTATTTCTCTGCCAATTGAAGGAAATCAACAATTTGAGAAAAGTAAGCTTCAAAACCAATAAAGGCATGATTACCGTCAGGTTCCACAGTTTGTTTGCACTTTGAAAGATAGGCAACTGCCTCTCGATAATCAAGTACTTCATCGCCCATTTGCTGTAGTAGCCAGATAAGATGAGGAGATGCGAGTCTTTCAATGTATAAGGATTTTAGCTCATGGATATGCTTTTCTTCCAACACATATTGTTCATGAGTATATGGGTTTGTATTGTCGCCTAAGTAATCTTGCAGTAAATCAAAAGGACGCACTGCAGGGTTTACAACGACAGCTGGGAGCTGATAACGCTCTGAAAACCAAATCGAAAAATAACCGCCTAGTGAAGACCCAACTAGCCCCATTTTTTCATGCTGGTGCTGTTGGATAATATCATCCAACATCGCTTGAGCTTGCTGAGGGTAGTTCGGCAATTGCGGTACAAGCATATTAATATGTGGATAATTCTCGTCAATCCATTGCTTTAAGTTATTAGCTTTAGCGGATTGAGGTGAGCTATTAAAACCATGAATATAAAGTAGAGTAGACATAAGCGAATTAATAACCGTCAGAGTCAAGGTCAGGGCTAAACTCTCTTGTGTCTAAACGGTGAACGTGGGTTGTAATATGCCTTTGACTTTGCTCATTAATGCTTAATTCTAAATATCGCCAACCCGGCGCGACAGTATCAAGGGCAAAATTAGTACAGTGAGGTTTAAATTGTACGCAAGTAGAAGGCGTAGCTAATAACCGAATCCCGTGCCAGTTTTCATCCATTTCTTGGTGAATATGGCCACATAGCATCGCTTTAACATTTGGGTAGTTTTTTAAGTAGTCAGCTAAAATATGTGAATTTCTCAAACTGTGCTGATCAAGCCAAGTACAACCCGAAGCTAGAGGATGATGATGCAGCATAATCAATGTGGTACGTTCAGGTTCAGCATCTAAGCTGGCTTTCATCCATTCCAATTGTTGTTCAGAAAGCTCACCATGAGGTACATCTTGAAGTTGGCTATCAAGCATCAGAATTTGCCATTCATCGCCAATTAAAATTTGTTTAGCACTTGAAATCCCTGCAACTCGCAATGTTTCTACCATAGCAGGTGGGTAATCATGATTACCAGGAAGCCATACACAAGGGGCAGGAATACGCGCAATACCATCCGCAAAATGCTGATAAGCTTGTGGTGATTGGTCTTGAACCAGATCCCCTGTCGCAACAATTAAATCAATCGGAAGATTTTGCTCTGTGATAGCATCAAGTACCGCCTGATAACTACGGTAAGTATTTACCCCTAAAAGCGTATTTTCTGTATTAGCAAAAAGATGCGTATCAGTAACCTGTAAAATTCTCACAATTTTAGAGTTCTTCGCAGTCACTTCAAGCTGGCTGTCCAAAAGTATTCCTTTCCTTAAATATTATTTAGTACCCAATCTATTCATTAAAGCCATATAAAAGCTAAACACATTTGCAACTATCTTAAAACTTTACTTTCTAACTTTCTGATAATCAGCACACATTTCACCAGATTAATCGTTATTTAAAACTGTTTCATCCACTTTTCATAAAGTTTTTGCTGGTTGAGCTGCAACCACTGAATAGCAATAACGGTTGCTGCATTATCAATTGTGCCATCTTCAACCCATTGATAAGCTTGTTCTCGGCTAACCACATGCACACAAATATCTTCATTTTCTGACGCTAGCCCATGCACCCCTTTCGCTTGGCTGCTATCGACTTCACCGATAAATACATGCATACGTTCAGTCGTACCACCCGGGCTAGAAAGATAACTTACTGCTTTTTCAGTACGACCAATAATAAGCCCAGCTTCCTCAACGGCTTCACGACGAATAACCTCTTCGGGCGATTCGTTTGGCTCTATCATTCCAGCAACTGCTTCAAGCAACCACGGTGTTTCGCTAGTTTCGATCGCAGGAAACCGAATTTGTTCAATCAAAACAACACTATTCGTTTTCGGATCATAGGGTAAAACCACACCTGCGTGACCACGTTCAAAAACTTCACGGCGAATTTCTTTACTCCATCCGCCCGCGAAAAGGCGATGTCGAAATTGATATTCAACCATTTGAAAAAAACCGTTAAATAATTTACGCTTGGATATAATTTCAACATCATTCTTGCCATATTTAATTGGCTGCTTTATTTGTTTTGTCATTGCATTCTCCAAACCCAATTATTCCATCTTAAGGAAATAATTGTGGATTAAAACAGTTTTTAAGGTTTTTTAACCTCAGATGAGGTAATGTTTAATAAATTGAGACAAAATGGCACAAAAGGCTACCGTTAATAGAAGTGATACTCTGTTACAATAAGCGCCATTATTCAAATCTAAGAGCAACGTAGTGTCTGTTTTTAATAACTGTCTCTAAAACGGATAATTTAATATCTATCGCCTAGTTAGGCATGGTACGTTTTAGGCAACAGACTCAACTTAATTTGCTGTTTAATCAAGGAATCAAAATGAAGAAACTGCTTCCCCTTTTAATTTCGATGAGTTTTGTGGGTCTCAGTACCAATAGCTACGCAGAAGATTTACTACAGGTTTACCAAAAATCCAAAGAAAGTAACCCTGAGTTAAGAAAATCATTAGCAGAACGTAATCAAGCTTTTGAAAAAATTAATGAATCTCGTAGCCCATTATTGCCACAATTAGGTTTAGGTGCAGGAGCTAGCTACGGAAGCGGTTACCGTGATGCAAGAAACACTGAAAGCACAGGTTTAAATGCTTCACTGAAACTAACCCAAGTTGTGTTTGATATGTCTAAATGGCGTCAATTAACTATCCAAGAAAAAACAGCGGGTATTTCTGATGTCACTTACCAAACAAGTCAGCAGCAATTAATTTTAGATACTGCAATTGCGTATTTTAACGTATTAAAAGCGATTGACGCGTTATCTTATATTGAAGCGAATAAAGAAGCTGTTTATCGCCAATTAGACCAAGTGACACAACGCTTTAACGTTGGTCTTGTTGCTATTACTGACGTGCAAAACGCCCGTGCAAACTATGATAGCGTTATAGCACAAGAAGTTGCAGGCCGTAACGAGTTAGAAAATGCGATTGAAAAATTGCGTCAAGTCAGCGGCGTGTACTATAACCGACTTGCCTCTTTAAATATCGACCGTTTTAAAACCAATGAACTGGGCGATATCAACGCTATCTTAAAAGAAGCGGAAGAGCGTAACCTCAGCCTGTTAAGCGCACGTTTAGCACAAGACGTTTCTCGTGAAAACATCCGTTTAGCGGAAACAGGTCACATGCCAACGGTTAGCCTTGATGCCTCAACATCCGTCACAAATAGTTACCAACACGGCAGTGGTTATAATACTCCATATGGCGGTAGTGCGAGCAATAGCTACAACGGCCAAAATAGCATTGGCTTAAATTTAAGCATTCCACTGTATAGTGGTGGTGCAGTAAGTTCTCAGGTCGAACAAGCACAATATGGTTTCCAAGGTGCTAGTGAGCAACTAGAAAGCGTTTATCGCAATGTGGTTCAGTTAGTTCGCTCATCATTTAATAACGTAGCATCGTCAATCAGTAGTATTAATGCTTACAAACAAGTTGTTGTTTCCGCTCAAAGCTCATTAGATGCGATGGAAGCAGGCTACCAAGTAGGAACACGTACCATTGTTGACGTATTGACAGCAACAACAGCGCTATACCAAGCGAAGCAGAATCTGTCTAATGCGCGTTATGACTACATGATTAACCAACTGAATATCGAATTTGCTCGCGGCACATTGAACGAAGACGATATTGCACGCCTGAATGCGAATTTAGGTAAAGAGATTTCAACCTCTGCAAGTAGTATTATCCGTAATACCAATGCGCCAAAAATGAACTAAAATATTTAGCTCATGTGAAAATGACATAATGACCCGCTTACATAGCGGGTTATTTTTTGAGGGTAATCCTGCAAACAACTTAGAATTGCTAATTTGTACTAATTAAACCGTTTATAACGCCTTTTCATTAGCCACGGGCACAAATTCAGTGAATTCTCACTCTTATTACTACGCATTAGAGCAAAAAACAACCTACATCTAATATATTGATATAAAATAAAAATATTATTTTTCTCTTCAAGAAACGTCATGCTAATTAGGGAAAAATAGCAGAAAGTTATCAAAATGATAAATTCAGCTCATTTCTCCTATATTTCTGCTTTAATTTTCAGCGTTTATCCCCTATCCTAGAGCTAACATCTAAAAACATCTTACTTAATTTAATTCAGGGTAATTACCATGACCATGAAGCGTACCAAAAATATTAACCAGAGCGCCTTCCGTAAGTCTTGGCGTTCATACCGTTTAGCACCTGTGGCTGTTGCGGTCAGTGCTGTATTTATGCTTTCCGCTTGTGAAGAAAGCGATGAAACCGTATCACTGTACACCAATGCGCAAGATTGTAGCCAAGCGAACCCATCGCAAGCAGAACAGTGCACCATCGCCTACAACAATGCTCTACAAGAAGCGGCTAAAACTGCACCTAAATATGAAACTCAAGCTGACTGCATTGCTGAGTTTGGTGAATCAATGTGTACTCAAGCTCCAGCTCAAGCAGGTCTTGCAGGCACTAGTTCAACCAATGGTGAACAAACGGCCCAAGCACAAAGCAGCGGCGGTAGCATGTGGATGCCATTAATGATGGGTTATATGATGGGCCGTATGATGGGCGGTAGCGCTGCATCACAACCATTATTCAGCTCAAAAAACCCAGCTAGCCCAGCCAACGGTAAGTTTGTGGATGCATCAGGTAAAAGCTATGGCCCTGCAGTTGCAGGTGGTCGTTCAATGAGCGTACCAAAAACAGCCATGGCACCTAAACCACCAACAACTTCAACCGTTACCCGTGGTGGTTTTGGTGACACCGTAAATAAACAAGCGATGGCACAACGTTCATCTTCTTCTGCAAAATCAACCTCTTCTTCCCGTTCGATGGGTGGTTGATAAGTAATGAAACGAGTTCCTATAGTAGAGCGCCCAAATTGGCGCGAAAAAGCCTCTGAATTTGGCTTTGAATTTCATACTATGTATGGTGAGCCTTACTGGTCAGAAGATGCGTATTACCAATTCACTATGGCACAGATTGAAGAAATCGAAGATGCAACCGAGCAGTTGCATCAAATGTGCCTAAAAGTGGTTGAACGTGTTGTTGAAAGCGATGAGCTAATGACACGTTTTCAGATCCCTAAGCATTGCTGGGAATTTGTTCGCAGTTCATGGAAAAGCGAACAACCTTCTTTATATTCCAGGCTTGACCTCGCTTACGATGGTATTAACCCACCTAAGCTATTGGAAAACAATGCGGATACTCCAACCTCATTATATGAGTCTGCATTTTTCCAATGGATCTGGCTAGAAGATCAAATTGAAGCAGGAAAACTCCCTGAAAACGCCGATCAATTTAATAGCATTCAAGAGCAATTGATCGAGCGCTTTACGCAATTAAAAGATCAGTATGGTTTCCGTTTGTTGCATATGTCTTGTTGCCGTGACACAGAAGAAGATCGCGGTACTGTTCAATATTTACAAGACTGTGCAAATGAAGCTGGTATTGCCACTGAATTCTTATATATCGATGAAATTGGTCTAGGTGAAAAAGGTGAATTTTCGGATACACAAGATCAGGTGATTAGTAACCTGTTCAAGCTATATCCGTGGGAATTTATGCTAAGAGAAATTTTCTCGACTAAATTGCAAGATGCTGGTGTACGCTGGTTAGAACCTGCATGGAAGAGCATCATTTCTAATAAAGCTTTATTGCCAATGTTATGGGAAATGTTCCCAGATCACCCAAATTTACTGCCTGCTTATTTTGCGGATGGCAAAACCCAACCAGAACTCGAAAAATACGTTATTAAACCACTATTCTCTCGTGAAGGTGCTAATATCCGTATTATCGAAAACGGTAAAGAAATTGCAGCCGCGGATGGTCCTTACGGCGAAGAAGGCATGATTATTCAACAGTTCCATCCACTTCCACAATTTGAAGGTAACTACACCTTAGTCGGAAGCTGGTTGGTGAATGATCAACCTGCGGGGATCTGTATTCGTGAAGATAAAGAATTGATCACTCAAGATTTATCACGTTTTTACCCACATACGATCATCGACTAAGCATACTTAAAGCTAAAAATGAAGCCCAAACATAGCAATATGATTTGGGCTTTTTTATGAAACAAAGCTATAGCAGAAAAATTTATCCTACCTGAATAGACAACATACTTAACGATGCTGACACAATTCCTTCAATCGGTGTACTAATCTCTTCTTGACCATCCCAAGTGCCTAAAATAGGTAAAATAGGCAAGTAATGTTCTGGTGATGGGTTCGACCAATTTGCCATCCTCCCGTTCCAATCCGCTAGCTAGTGGATGTGGCGTTTCATGGCTTTTCAGATTGTCATACACAAATTTCTCAAAAGATATTGCCCACGGGTATGGCTCAGCATGGGAATTTTGCCAATTCATCGCTCGTAAATTGTGTACAACATTGCCACTCCCCATAATCAATACACCTTCATCCCTTAGAACGGATAGTTTTTTTCCAAGGTCATAGTGCCAAATAGCAGGCTTGCTACCATCGATACTCAATTGGATTACGGGGATATCGGCTTCTGGATACATACGTACCAAAATTTCCCACGTGCCATGGTCTAATCCCCCACTCTTGTTCATCAAGGTAAATTGGCTCAGGGGCTAATAATGAGGCAACTTGCTGAGCTAATTCAGGAGAACCAGGGGCAGGATATTCGATTTGGTACAAGGCTTCAGGGAACCCACCAAAATCATGAATCGTTTTCGGTTTTAACATCGAAGTAACTGCGGTTCCACGCGTATACCAGTGGGCTGAAATCACTAAAATTGCACTTGGCCGAGGTAAAGCTTTACCGAGTTTCTCCCACGTTTGAGTATAAGGATTATCCTCAATCGCGTTCATGGGGCTACCATGACCAATAAAAATGGCAGGGATCTTATTTTTTACCACTGAAGTATTTAGCGACATGATGATTTCAACTCCAACTCAATTAGTTTCTTCCTACAGCATACGCTTTCCTGTCAAAAACACAGTGGGCTAATTATGAGTATGATCATCAAAAAAATTGAAAAGGCCACGAGGTGTGCAACTCAGTGGCCTTAATAACATTCTATATGCTTAACGTACTATCAATAATTTAAATAAATTAGCTTATTTTAGCCTATTAATATTTAAACTTATCAAAATCTCTATCTAGAGCTCTTCCTCAAAATATTATGAGGATCAGCTCGCTTTCTTCTCGACCTGAAGACGGTACTGCACTAAATCTTCAATTGTCACAACCGTCAAACCATGCTGCTTACCAAATGCTGCCACTTCTGGGGTGCGAGCCATAGAACCATCATCATTAGTCAACTCACACAGCACACCAGCAGGTTTGAAACCCGCTAGAGTTGCAAGGTCGATAGATGCTTCAGTGTGTCCACGACGCGCTAATACCCCACCATCACGTCCACGCAATGGGAAAACGTGGCCAGGGTGATTTAGATCAGCAGGAACTGCATTATCAGCAATAGCAGCACGAATAGTGGTGATACGATCCGCCGCAGAAACCCCCGTAGTCACGCCTTTTGCCGCTTCGATGGTTACCGTAAAGCCAGTTTGGTTTTGGCTGGTGTTATTTTCCACCATCATTGGTAATTCGAGCTGCTTGCGACGTTCTTCAGTGATACAAAGACATACGATCCCACTGCTATAACGAATGGTAAATGCCATTTGTTCCGCGGTCATGGTTTCTGCAGCAAAAATTAAATCGCCTTCGTTCTCACGATCTTCATCATCAAGAACAAGAACACCCTTACCTTGGCGTAAAGCCTCGATAGCATTTTCAACACGCTCGATAGGATTACCGAATACAGAAAGTAGCGAATGATCCATGGTAAAAAACCTCTTAAATAGTTATTAACTAGTTACCAGAATCAAGGCAGTCTTAGGAATACGAGAAATGGTGAATATATAAATAGCCAACAACAGGCATTTACCTATTCAGGTATGCAGAACACTATTGTGCGTAACAGCACAAACATGCAGATACTGTTAATTCTCTCCCATCCGGACTATAACCGTCGGCCCCAGATTCACACTGGGTCTGCTGACCTTTACCACAGGTAAAGCGCTCGCGGGCTTCATGCGTGATGCATGTTTACCGCCGGTGGGGACTTTCACCCCGCCCTGAGATATACGCAATTAATATAACGCCAATAATTCAAGTTCGCAACGATGATAATCAAAATTGGCGAATGACTCACACTTTTAGTCAAAAAACATGAATAAAAACTTAGAGTTATCACGGTTAATTTTACTACCTTAGACGAATAGCAAGCTGCTCTCGTCACAGATAATACAACGAGGCCTTTTTGCTAACTAATTCGAGCTAGCACAAGGCGAAAAGAGGTATTACACTACGCTTAATAATATCTTGATTAACTGAAGGACCCGCGAATGCTCGATCCGAAAAAAATTGAACAAGTTGCCCGCCAAATTCAAGGCGCTTTACCGCAAGGCGTACGTGATTTAGGTGAAGATTTTGATAAAAAACTGCGTTCACTGTTACAATCACAGCTCGGTAAATTAGACTTAGTCAGCCGTGAAGAATTTGATATTCAAACTCAAGTTTTATTACGTACCCGCGAAAAATTAGCGAAAATGGAACAACGCGTTAGCGCACTTGAAGCCCATTTAAATGTAGAAGAAAAGACAGCTGAGTAATTAAATTGAAAAAGTGACACCTCTTTAATTTTAGATAAATAAAAACCTCACGGCGTTTTTACATACCCACGTGAGGTTTTTAACTAACTAATTAATTAATAATGATAAATTAACTCGTTTTCATAATATTTTTAATGATATTCGTTGTGGAAATACCATCTTCAAAGTTAAGGACTTTGACCTCGCCTCCCGCGGCCCACACTTCTGCACTGCCCGCTATCTCTTCAGGGCGGTAATCCCCCCCTTTAACTAAGATGTCTGGCAGCACTTCTGCGATTAAGCGTTGCGGAGTGTCTTCTTCAAAAGCCACAACCCAATCCACTGCCCCCAAAGCACCTAAAACGGTCATGCGTTGTTCTAATGGGTTGACTGGGCGTGTTTCACCTTTTAAGCGGCGTGTCGATGCATCGCTATTTACAGCTACAATCAGACGGTCTCCCAATTTACGTGCATTGGCTAAATACGACACATGCCCTGCATGAAGAATATCAAAACAACCATTCGTCATCACCACACGCTCACCGCGCTGTCTTGCATTCGCAACGGCTTGTTTCAATTCACTTTCGCTCATCACACCAAACCCGGTGTCAGCACGGCCACGAATGGCATTTTCCAATTCAATTGGCGAAACCGTGGAGGTTCCTAATTTACCCACGACCACGCCTGCTGCGGCATTAGCCAATGCGCAAGATTCATGTAATGGGCGGCCAGATGCAATAGACGCTGCAAGTACGCCGATTACGGTGTCCCCGGCTCCTGTTACGTCAAACACTTCTTGCGCCTGAGTCGGTAAATGCAATGGTGCTTCATCGCGACGAATTAAGCTCATACCTTGTTCTGAGCGCGTAATTAACAGTGCTTTAAGCTCCAATGACTGAAGCAGCTTCATGCCTTTTTCTTCAACGTCTTGATTGTTTTTACATGGCCCAACAATCGCTTCAAACTCAGACATGTTTGGCGTTAGTAATGTTGCCCCGCGGTAACGTTCGAAATTGTTGCCTTTCGGGTCAATCAAGACGGGAACATTGGCCTTGTTGGCAAGCGCTATCATCTTCTCGACATGAGTTAACGCCCCTTTCGCGTAATCAGATAACACCAGAGCACCAATATGAGGTAACGCCTGTTCAATGCGTTCCAACACAGGTGCGACATCAACATTGTCAAAACCTTCTTCAAAATCAAGACGGATAAGTTGCTGATTACGTGAAAGTACACGTAATTTAGTAATCGTTGGATGGGTTGGAATAGCGACAAAATCACAACGCACCTGCACCGCATTTAAGTTTTCAGTCAGTGCTTTTGCCGCGTCATCAATCCCAGTTAACCCGACAAGACGTGAATTTGCCCCTAACGAGGCAATGTTCATCGCGACGTTAGCCGCACCACCGGGACGCTCTTCTACCATCGTGACTTTAACGACCGGAACAGGGGCCTCTGGCGAAATACGGTTTGCAGGACCATGCCAATAACGGTCTAACATAACATCACCAACCACCAGCACACCGGCTTGTTTATAATCCGGAAGAGTTACTTTCATCCTGCACTCCAGTTTTAAAAAGGAAATCTGATAATAATTAGCAACAATACTAGCATATTGCGCTATTTAGCTAAATAAAATGCGTTTATTCCTTATTCCTCAAGCCATTTTTGCCAACTCGCTAAAACTTGTTCACGTTGTTGAGTAAATTGGGTCATTTCAACACGGCTTGGCAATGATTGTAATGCTAAGTGATGAAGTTCATTACGCATCGTAACATACGCTTGAGTTAAGGCATTTGCTTCATCTTCTGGCATAAAGCCATATTGCGCCATCAGCTCGAAAATACGCACATTATCGGACCAACGCGTTAACACATTATTTTCTGTGGCAAAACGCAAAACTAAGTATTGTGCGATAAATTCAATATCAGTGATCCCTCCGGGATCGGCTTTTAAATCGAACTCATTGGCTTGATGGCTTCCTAAGTGCTGATGCATTTTCAAGCGCATATCACGCACTTGCTGCTGCAAGGTGTGAGGGTCTCTTGGCATACACAGAGTTTCGTGGCGAGTCTGTATAAATTGCCGTTGTAAATCCTCATCACCAAATACCATTCGGGCTCGTATGAGCGCTTGATGCTCCCATGTCCAAGCATCATTTTTTTGGTAATCATCAAATGATTGTATCGTACTGACTAACATTCCTGACTCACCGGAAGGCCTGAGCCGCGCATCAACTTCATACAACACGCCTGAAGGTGTTCGAGTACTAAACAAATGGATAATACGCTGAGCAACACGTAAGTAAAATTGGCGTGCATCAATGGAGCGTTCGCCATTGGTAACCACATCTAAAGGGCAATCGAAAAGAAAAACGAGATCTAAGTCAGAGCCATAACCCAATTCCCAGCCGCCTAGCTTTCCATAACCTAATACCGCAAACCCATATTGTTTTTTTGTCACTTTGCGCTAGATGTACTGGCTCACCATAACGTTTTACCATTTTTTGCCATGCTTGGTGTACCACCGCATCAATAATCGCCTCTGCAAGGTAAGTCAGATGATCACTAACTTTCATTACGGGTAAAACACCTGAAATATCTTCAGCAGCGATACGCAATAACTGGGCTTGTTTGAATTGACGTAATGCTTCCAGTTGTTGTTCTTCGTCATCTTCAGGAACGCGCATTAAATATTGGCGCAATTCATCACGGTAAGCGGTTAGTGGTAGAGGTTGGTATAACGATTGAGGGTCGAGCAACTCATCAAGTAACAATGGGTGACGGGCTAACTGCTCTGCTATCATTGGTGAAGCCGCACATAGGCGAATAACGTGCGTCAAAACCTCGTCAAATTCAAGCATTAACTCGAGGTAAGTTGTGCGGCTAACAATGCTCAATAACAGTGGTGTGATACGTTCAATGACTTGCCCTGCATCATCGCGCTCACCGACTTTTGCCAATAATTTAGGCATTAATTCATCAAGTACATCCCGTCCACGAGGGCCAATTGTGCGTTTATTGAGGTCATGACGGAACATCACTATGCCGTGGATAATACGTTGTGCAATCTCTTCATTTTTAGATGGCAAATAGGTGGCTAATTCTTCTTTTGACAATTCACTTTGCCACAATGTGATGTAGATTTCATCAAATGCATCAGTGTTCTCGGCGTCATCTTCCTGGCCTATTTGCTCAGTAAATATTTGATGCACTGCCGACATTTTCTGATTCAAAACCTGATAAAATGCAGGCCAATCAGCAAAACCCATTCCCCACGCTAAACGCGCTTGGTTTAAAGCCTCTTCAGGGAGCGTTTGTGTCTGTTGGTCATCAATACTTTGCAGTAAATTTTCGGCTCTACGCAAGAAAAGGTAGCTATTTTGCAGAATATTAACTTGATCTTCGGTTAATAATGCGAGTTCTCGGATACCTTGTAGCGTTGAAAATAAGGATTGTGACTGTAAAACAGGTTCCCGTCCCCCTCTAATTAACTGGAAAACCTGTGAAACAAATTCAACTTCACGAATACCTCCAGCCCCTAATTTGATGTTATTGACCAAACCACGGCGCCGAACCTCCCGCTCAATCATATTTTTCATATTGCGTAAGGATTGGATCACGCTAAAGTCAATATAGCGGCGATAAACGAAAGGACGCAAAAGTTTTCGTAAACACTCCTCATAATGGAGGCTATCAGCGCCCATAATACGAGCTTTAACCATCGCATAGCGTTCCCAATCACGCCCTTGTTCTTGGTAATAATCCTCAAGCGCGGAAAAGCTAAAAACCAGCGGCCCGCTATCACCAAATGGCCGCAAACGCATATCGACCCGATAGACAAAACCATACTCAGTCACTTGGTCGAGTACGCGAATTAATTTTTGCCCTAAACGGGTAAAAAATTGCGCGTTATCTAACTCTTTTCTGCCGCCTTGAGTAACTCCATTTTCTGGGTATGCAAAAATCAGATCAATATCTGAAGAAAAATTGAGCTCTCTGCCCCCTAATTTCCCCATTCCTAAAATCAATAGCGGCTGAGGTTTTCCTTCTGCATTACAAGGCGTTCCCCATGACTGACGATATTCTTGATACAACCAGTCGCGCGCCGCAACAACCAAGGTTTCTGCCAATACACTGAGCTGATAAATCGTTTCTTTTTGCGTGCTTATTTCCAGTACTTGCATCCAGGCGCAGCGCACTAACATATGATGACGAAATGAGCGTAATACTTGCATCAAGTGATCTTCGTTGCTAACAGATAACAAGTCTTGAGCTAACCATGACGCATAACTTTTCCATTCATCGGCTTTGGGTGGTTGAGCGCGAATTTCAAGTAAAAACCGTGAATGTGCCAATACCTGCTTTAACACAAAATCACTAAAGGTAAGCAATTGAATTTCTTGTTCATTTAACGGTAATAATTCATTCGCTTGTTCTGCTAATTGTCTTAAAACGCATTCACCTTGGCTTTGCAATAATTCAGGAAAAGCATGCATGTTATCAGTACCTTAATGGGCTTCTTGATAGGTTAAAGCACTTAACCATTGGATAAAGGCTAATTTACATTTTAACCACTGGCTGCTATAGCAAAAATCCTCAGCACTAACCGCTTCATTGGCAATATCCGAACGTAATTGCTCTAGCGGAGTGTCATGAATAAAGTGAGGCGCTGAATTTTGGTAATGGACTAAAAATGCCTGAACAAAGCGTAAAAATTCACTAAAGCCTTGGCGTGCATTGCTGCCATTGGCTAGCCAATAAGCTTCATGCTGCTGGCAAAGTAATTGCATATGAGTTAATGACTTTTCGAGAGGTTGCTCTTCATAGTCAAACAACGAATCTGGGCGAGTTAATGGTTCTTTTGGCGGCGATAACAATGAATATCCGCGCGCAGCTTTGCTAAGTGATGACAAATGCAGACCATCGATATCTGCAAATTTCTTTGCTAAATTAAGTACATCAGCAATAAAGCCTTTTTTAAGCTCTAATTCAAACTCTTGAATAGGCAAATCCTTTGCGCCTGAGGAAATTTCGCCTTGGTCAAAAACTACTTCTATTTCGCTATCTTCAAAAGTCACTAACCATTTTTCACGGGTAAAATTGGTGCTAAAGAGGATATTTAATTCAGACTGAAGCTGAGAAATATCAGTTCCTTCGGGCCAAATTTCAGCGGGTAATGCCGCTAAATCAAGTTCTGGCGAATCAATGTCAACATTATATTCAGGCCGTTGGTGTAAACCACCAATCGCCTGCCCAGCTGTTTTCATGGTCATTTCATAACGCCCATCACAACCTCGGATGCGTAAGCCCATATCCCACTGACGTAACTGCTTGTTTGCCGTATCAAAGTAGATATTAGTTAACTTTGTCGGCTCACTGTATTGGTGAGACAATGTCGATAAACACTGTCGTACAGCCTCTATTGCGGAACTCTTAGCAGCAAGTTTGAGTTCAACCTCTACGTGGCTCATACATATCCTTATTTAATTATTTCACTTCACTCATATTACCCCAATCGAGCTAAGCTGAGAAAAGAAACTGTATGGTAATCAAAAATTCTACCTGTCATATTTCTTTCAGTGAGTTATATTGAAAATAGAGTAAAAATAAGGGTAATTTAGACAGTTAGGATAGTTCTCATTCTCCTTTAGAGTGTAGAGACATCTGCGTTTAGGGTTTGCACCCATACACTTTACTCATTAATATTCAAATAATATAAAACTCACTCACCATCAAAAGACTGTAAATACCATGCGAAAAATTCCATTATTATTAATTTCAATCATGGGGCTAGGCCTTTCCTTAAATTCACACGCAGCAGAAAAACGTTATGTGTCAGATGATTTATCCACATACGTTCATAGTGGACCTGGCACAAAATATCGTATTGTAGGTACGCTCAATGCAGGGGAAGCGGTTGAATTGCTCTCCACAGATAACAAGTTCGCACAAGTCCGTGATGAAAAAGGCAGAACGGTCTGGTTACCTGTTGACCAACTCAGCAATACGCCAAGTATGAAAACCCGAATTCCAGAACTTGAAGCTGAGAACCAAAAATTACGCCAACAGCTCGACAATATTGACAGCACGTGGAATACACGAACGGCTGATATGCAGCAAAAAGTCGCTGATAATGACAATATCGTCAGCCAACTGAAGGCTGAAAATGAAAAATTAAAAAACGAGTTGATCAAGTCAGGTAAAAAACTCGAAATTGCAGAAGTTAACTTAGACGATCGCCGTCGCGAATTGATCTTACAATGGTTTATGTATGGTGGTGGTGTTGCTGGTGTTGGCTTAATTTTAGGCCTAATTTTACCGCACATTATTCCACGTCGTAAAAAAACGTAATGACGGCTGGATGTAATTGAGGCCATTCGAATGAAAGTATATCTCGTGGGTGGAGCAGTACGTGACCAACTGCTTGGGCTGCCTATTTCAGACAGAGACTACGTGGTGGTTGGCGCAACCCCCGAGGCAATGCTATCGCAAGGTTTTCAACAAGTCGGAAAAGATTTTCCTGTTTTCTTGCACCCAAAAACCCATGAAGAATACGCTTTAGCCCGAACAGAACGTAAAATTGGTGCAGGCTATACCGGTTTTAGCTGCTATAGCGCACCGGATGTCACTATCGAAGATGACTTACTGCGTCGTGATTTGACGATTAATGCGATAGCTCAAGATGAGTCAGGTGAAATTATTGACCCATTCCACGGTGTCATTGATCTCGATAAGCGTATTTTACGCCATGTTTCCGATGCATTTTCTGAAGACCCTTTACGGGTTTTACGGGTTGCTCGTTTTGCCGCTCGCTACTTTGAGCATGGTTTTACTATCGCACCAGAAACACTCGCCTTGATGCAAACGATGGCCGCTACAGGGGAATTATCTCATCTCACCGCCGAGCGAGTTTGGACCGAAACAGAAAAAGCGCTGAAATCAAATTCCCCACAGGTGTATTTTGATGTCTTACGCCAATGCGGTGCTTTAGCTGTACTTTTTCCTGAAATTGATGCGCTATTTGGCGTTCCTGCCCCTGAAAAATGGCACCCTGAAATTGATACAGGTATCCACACTCTAATGGTAATGAAAGTGATTTCCCGCTTATCTAAGGATGTGGATGTTCGCTTTGCCGCATTGTGCCATGATTTAGGCAAGGCTCTAACACCACCCGATATTTGGCCAAGCCATCCAAACCATGGTGAAGCAGGTATTCCATTAATAGAAACACTCTGTGTAAGATTAAAAGTACCAACCACGGCTCGTGACTTAGCTCGTCTAGCGGCACGATATCATGATAAAATCCATGTTATCAATAAATTACATGCTAATGATCTAATTGCGATTTTTGATAGACTTGATAGTTGGCGTAAACCAGAACGTGTTGAACAACTAAGTTTAATCAGTGAAGCGGATGCCAGAGGTCGGTTAGGTCTTGAACAACAGCCGTACCCACAAGGGGTATATTTCAGGCAAGCTTTTGCTATTGCGCAAGCTGTTGAAGTCAAACCTATTGTTGAGCAAGGGTTTAAAGGCCCTGAAATTCGTCAAGAACTCACTCGACAACGTATAGAATCGGTCGGCAATTGGCAACAGCGACAAAAAATCATAGTTGTCGTTGCCTAATAGATACAAAACTGGCGGTTAAACACCGCCAGACAACATTTAAGCGGTTTTCGTGCCTCTTTCGATAACAACCCCAACTTGTTTAGCGCGTGCTACTGCCCCCGGTTTAGCCACTTTAATGCGAACCCATGGACTATCAAACTGTGTTAGCAATAATTGTGCAACTTCTTCGGCAACACGTTCAACTAAACCAAATTTATTATTCCCAACATGAGCAAGGATAGCTTGGCTAACTTTGGCATAATCTAAGCAATGTTCAACATTATCGCTCATAGACGCGCTTTTGTTATCCCATCCCATTTCGATATCGAGCACCAATTTCTGTTCAATATCTTGTTCCCAGTCATATACACCAATCGTGGTGATGACTGATAATTGCTCAATAAATACGATATCCATCACGTCATTTTCTCATTTATGTACTGAATTGATACCACTTCAGCAAAAATATGCGTATTATCCAAGACTGAAGTGAATTTATGGTCTTAACCGTTTTTGGAGCTAGCTATGAGTGCAACCGCGCTTGGCATGATAATCTTCGCCTATCTTTGCGGCTCAGTTTCGAGTGCGATACTGATCTGCCGTTTGGCGAGACTACCCGACCCCCGTCAACACGGCTCTGGTAACCCTGGTGCAACTAACGTATTACGTGTAGGCGGTAAAGCAGCCGCTGCCGGAGTACTCATTTGTGACGTATTAAAAGGGATGATCCCAGTTTGGCTTGCTTATTATTTAAATGTGCAACCATTCTATCTTGGCTTTGTTGCAATTGCAGCTTGTCTTGGGCACATATATCCCATTTTCTTTCGTTTCAAAGGCGGAAAAGGGGTAGCAACCGCATTTGGTTCAATTGCCGCTATTGGTTGGGATCTTTCTGGTTTAGTCGCAGGAACATGGTTACTGACAGTGTTGCTTAGTGGTTATTCATCACTAGGAGCGATTGTCAGCGCCTTACTTGCCCCCTTCTACGTTTGGTGGTTTAAACCTGAATTCACCTTCCCTGTTGCTATGCTATCTTGTTTAGTGTTAGTTCGCCATCACGGTAATATACAGCGCCTTTGGCGTGGTCAAGAAAGCCGTATTTGGCAAAAACTGAAAAATAAAAAACGAAAAACCAATAAAGAAATAGCCCAAGAAGCTAAAGAACAAGAACTCGATGACTAATGGTGACATTTTATTTTCTCTAAGAAGAGCTGATTTCAGCTCTTTTTTTATGCTACTTGCCTTGTTTAAAATTTCCCAAAAATCCTCATTGATAATAACAGCGTGATATCCCTCCTTAAAACTGTACTAGTAGTAATTTGTGCTACGTTACATTTTTGCCATAACTAGCGCACACTTTTAAAAAAAAGTTAAATTATTGCAAATTTATTACTAAGGAATATTTAAAAGCTGTCGACTATATAAAAGGAAAATTAAACTATAATAATGGTATTTATAATGAGCAGAACCCCTTATACCACTCAAAATGAATATGTGTTAGATGAAAACATCACATTAATGACAACCAGCGATCTACAAGGAAACATTGTTCACGCTAATGATTTCTTTGTGCAGGTTAGTGGTTATGAATTAGATGAATTATTAACACGTCCACACAATATTATCCGCCATCCAGATATGCCCAAAGAAGCTTTTGCCGACATGTGGGCAACACTTAAAAAAGGAGAACCCTGGACTGGCATTGTGAAAAATCGTCGGAAAAATGGTGACCACTACTGGGTTCGAGCTAATATTGTCCCAGTGGAACGCAAAGGCGTTATTACAGGCTATATGTCCATTCGTACTCGAGCAACACGCCAAGAAATTGCAACGGTAGAACCACTCTATGCAGCAATGAATGAAAATAAAAGCCAACAAAAAATTTTCAAGGGGATTGTGCTTTCTAAAAAATTACCATTTCACTTCTCAACATATTCAACACGTTCACGTATCCGACTCATCATGAGTCTGTTATTTATCCTTTGGCTCATTACGGCTAGCTTTATTTTGCAGCCAAGCGTGCCTCTACTGCTGATGAGTGCCTGTACATTTATCATACTATTGGTCGGTGATGTGATACTTGAAAAAATGCTAGCAACTCCACTGGAAAACATGACCAAACAGGCACTTGGTATTGCACGAGGAAATCGACATAGCGTTAACCATATGCAGCGCACAGATGAAATTGGCTTAATATTACGTTCTATCGGGCAACTTGGGCTAATCTGCCGTTGGTTAATAAAAGATGTCTCCGAACAAGTTGATAACGTTCGCAAAGGCAGTGAATCTTTAGTCTCCGATTGTCATGAATTAGACACTCACACTCAACAAACCGTCGGCTATATGCAACAAACCGTTGCAACAATGAACCAAATGGCCGTTTCCGTAAAAATGAATGCTGATAACACGATTCAAGTTGACCAACTTTCGAATACAACGAGCAAAACAGCAGTGAATGGGGGCGCCATGATGGAAGCCGTTGTGGATACCATGGATGAAATTGTCAGTAGCACCAGCAAAATTAACTCCATCACTGACGTGATTAAAGACATCGCATTTCAAACCAATATACTCGCGTTAAATGCCGCGGTAGAAGCCGCACGTGCAGGTGAACAAGGCAAAGGCTTTGCCGTTGTCGCAAATGAGGTTCGTAGCCTAGCAAGCCGTAGTGCAAGTGCAGTAAATGATATTCGTGAATTAATTAATGATTGTGAAAAGAAAGTCAATTCAGGGAAAAATCAAGTCCATACGGCAGGGGATACCATGAAGGAGATTGTTGACCAAATACAAAACGTCACGCAATTGATCACCCATATTAGCCAAGCAACCTCTGAACAAGCGGCAGGGATAGCCGATATTACCCAAGCAGTCAGTGAGCTCGAAACCATCACACAACAAAGCACATTACTGGTAGAACAAAGCACAGAGACATCGAAAATGGTAAAAGAACGGTCAAGCCGGCTGGAAGATGCGGTCGTTATTTTACATTAGTACTTAACTGAATAACAAAAGGGCTGTCATCCCAGCCCTTTTACAAAAATAGAGATACACCAACAACACTATTTTTCTAGCGGGGGCAATTCTGCCAAAGGCCAACGTGGGCGAACCGTCACCCCAAGCCCTGTAGTGGTTCCACCTTTAAGGCGAATAAGCCCCGCCAGCGCGATCATTGCGCCGTTATCCGTACAAAATTCAGGGCGAGCATAAAAAACTTCACCACCACGCTGCTTGAGAACGTCTTCCATTTTAGCTCTAAGTGCGCGATTAGCACTAACACCCCCCGCCATCACCAAACGTTTAAAACCTGTTTGTTCTAAAGCGCGTTTGCATTTAATTGCCAGAGTATCGACCACGGCATCTTCAAAGGCTCTCGCAATATCCGCACGAGTTTGGTCGTCATCCGCATTTTCACGGATGGTATTGGCTGCAAAGGTTTTTAGCCCAGAGAAGCTGAAATCCAGCCCTGGTCTGTCGGTCATTGGGCGAGGAAACACAAAACGACCTGCAGTACCCTGCTCCGCCATGCGAGATAACACTGGGCCACCAGGGTAGTCTAAACCTAATAGTTTTGCTGTTTTATCAAACGCTTCGCCTGCTGCGTCATCGATGGATTCGCCTAGCAGCTCATACTCACCAATTCCGGTCACACTGATAAGCTGAGTATGCCCACCAGAAACCAGTAACGCGACAAAAGGAAATTCAGGGCTTTTCTCTTCTAACATCGGTGCCAATAAATGGCCTTCCATATGGTGAACGGCCACGGCGGGAACGTTCCAGGCAAAAGCTAATGAACGCCCTACTGTTGCACCAACCATTAAAGCCCCAACCAAACCTGGACCCGCAGTATAGGCTACAGCGTCGATGTCTTGACTTGTTAAATTGGCTTCTTTCAACGCTGCTTGAATTAACGGCACTGTTTTACGAATATGATCGCGTGAAGCCAATTCAGGCACGACACCACCGTAGTCTGCATGAACTTTAATTTGGCTGTATAATTGATTGGCTAATAAGCCATGCTCATCATCATAGATTGCGATACCAGTTTCATCGCAAGAGGTTTCGATACCTAAAACACGCATTGCACTACCCTTGTTTATTGCATAACCGCAAGTCTATCACTATTTTCGTTCAATCGCGTAATTAATGTTGTCAAAAGGCTGACTTTCCTGACTGTATAGTCTATAATCAGTCCCCTGTAATAAAAATTTCGTGTGGCTAATTCTCATTATTATCTGGTTTTGTTTGCTTTTTCATCAAATGAACTGCAAATCAGGTAATCTTGTGTGATTCAATTTTATACGGCACTTTACAAACCCGTACTCATTGAAGTAAAATTCCGCACCATTTTAAATGAAGGCTGGTGAATCAGTACCAGCAACAAACCGATTTCTATTGAGGTGAGAGGCACATGCCGGTAATTAAAGTACGTGAAAACGAGCCATTCGACGTTGCACTGCGTCGTTTCAAACGTTCCTGTGAGAAAGCAGGTGTTTTAGCTGAAGTTCGTCGTCGTGAATTCTATGAAAAACCAACGACTGAACGTAAACGCGCTAAAGCATCAGCTGTAAAGCGTCACGCTAAGAAAACTGGCTCGCGAAAACGCACGCCGTACTCGTCTGTATTAATTGTTTGCGGTGAAAGCCGCATTCATTGTAGACGATAGCTAATACAAAACTTTAGTTTCTCTTGTAGTCACTCCAGTTTTTGTAGTAGTACATAGCTAAGCAGTTAAAGGCCGTGCTTTCCTAAAGGAAGCGCGGCTTATTATCGTTCATCAACAGGCGAAAAAGAGGCTTATGGCTGGACGAATTCCGCGTTCATTTATCAATGACTTGTTAGCAAGAACCGACATCATTGATTTAGTCGATGCAAAAGTCCCGTTAAAAAAACAGGGTAAAAACCATCACGCTTGTTGTCCGTTCCATAATGAAAAAACACCTTCTTTACCGTAAATGGTGAAAGACAATTTTATTACTGTTTTGGTTGTGGTGCTCATGGCAACGCTATCGATTTTTTAATGAACTATGACAAACTCGATTTTGTTGAAGCCATTGAAGAATTATCTGCACTACATGGCCTTGATGTTCCTTACGAAAAAGGAACGGGTTCAAGCCAAATAGAACTTCATCAACGACAAAATTTATATCAGTTGATGGAAAAAATTAATCAATTTTACTGTGCTGCCTTAAGTCATTCTTCAGCTAATAAAGCGAAAGATTATTTAAGCCAACGTGGTTTAAGTGCCGAAATTATTGAGCATTTTTCAATTGGTTTCGCCCCTGCGGGCTGGGACAATTTGCTCAAAAAAATTCGCTGTAAACCCAGAAAGTCGCAAACAGCTTGATGATGCAGGCATGTTAGTGACAAATGATAATGGCCGAGTCTATGACCGCTTTAGAGAGCGTGTCATGTTCCCAATTCGGGATAGGCGCGGTCGTGTGATTGCCTTCGGTGGGCGCGTATTAGGAGATGCTCTCCCTAAATACTTAAACTCCCCCGAAACAGATATTTTCCATAAAGGCCGTCAGTTATTTGGCCTCTATGAAGCAACACAAAAACAGTAATGAATTATCAAAATTACTGGTAGTTGAAGGCTATATGGACGTTGTTGCACTTGCTCAGTACGATATCCGCTATGCGGTTGCTTCACTTGGCACATCAACAACCTCAGAACATATTCAGTTACTTTATCGTTCAACAGATACGGTTATTTGCTGTTATGATGGAGACCGCGCTGGCCGAGAAGCGGCATGGCGAGCACTTGAAACAGCACTGCCTTATCTGACTGACGGCCGTCAATTGCGTTTTATGTTTTTACCCGACGGTGAAGACCCAGATTCATTAGTACGAAAAGAAGGCAAAGACGCTTTTGAGCAACGTATGAAAGATGCTCAAACCCTTTCTGCTTTTTTATTTGATTCACTTGTGCCACAGGTAGATTTAAAAACACAAGAAGGGAAAGCAAAATTTAGTAAACTGGCTATACCTTTGATTAAACAAATACCTGGTGAAACACTGCGCCTTTATATGGCACAAGAGCTAGGAAATTTTATTGGTATACCGGATATTTCTCAAGTTCTTGCTATGATTGATAGAGAGAGCACAGAACAAGTTAACTATCAGGCGCTCAAATTAAAACCAACCACAATGCGAATACTTATCGCGCTGTTGGTACAGAATCCGAACTTTTCGGAACTTGTTCCCTCATTAGAGGGAATTGCCCATATTCAAATGCCGGGGCTTTCTCTATTTCAGGAATTGGTCGATGTCTGCCGTTCCACCCCCGGAATGTCAACTGGGCAGTTGCTAGAGCGTTATCGTGATAATAAATTTGCGAAACAGCTTGAAAAACTCGCAACGTGGAACGATATAGAAATAGAGGAGATAGCGGAAAATACTTTTATAGATGCCTTAAACCATCTATTTAACAGCGCACTCGACGAACGTTTTGACTACTTAATAGCAAAAGAACGAACTGAAGGGCTGACCCCAGAAGAGCGCGAAGAAGTCCGCTTAATCACTCTTTCTAGAGTGAAAACATAGTATCAACCCAAAACAGAATTAGTATTTTAAACGGCTTAAGTGCCGATAAACACAAGGCAGATGCCTGTAAAATGCTACGAAAAATAAAGGGCGTAGCAAATAATAAATGTTCCCTTTGTATGTTCTTGTTGGCCGAATGTTTCGCCGACCGACACCAATCTAAATACTCAGAAGTGTGGATACCGTCTTATGGAGCAAAACCCGCAGTCGCAGCTTAAGCTACTCGTAACCAAGGGTAAAGAGCAAGGTTACTTAACCTATGCTGAGGTCAACGACCATCTGCCGGAAGATATCGTCGATTCAGATCAAATCGAAGATATCATTCAGATGATTAATGACATGGGCATCCAGGTCATGGAAGAAGCACCTGATGCCGATGATTTAATTTTGGCTGAAAATACTTCCGATACTGATGAAGATGCAGCTGAAGCCGCTGCACAAGTGCTGTCCAGTGTTGAAAGTGAAATCGGCCGTACAACCGACCCTGTCCGCATGTATATGCGCGAAATGGGAACCGTCGAGCTTCTCACTCGAGAAGGCGAAATCGACATTGCAAAACGTATCGAGGATGGGATAAATCAGGTTCAGTGCTCTGTAGCTGAATACCCTGAGGCTATCACCTATCTTCTTGAGCAGTATGACCGTGTTGAAGCAGGAGAAAGCCGTTTATCTGATTTAATCACCGGCTTTGTTGACCCTAACGCGGAAGAAGATCTCGCACCAACAGCGACTCACGTTGGCTCTGAATTACCACAAGAAGAGCTTGATAAAGACGATGACGAAGACGAAGAAGATGAAGACGGCGATGACAGCGATAGCGATGACGATAACAGCATCGATCCTGAATTAGCGCGTCAAAAATTCTCTGATCTTCGTGAGCAATATGAAAAAACGCGTCAACATATTAAACAATATGGTCGTAGTGACGCGAAAACGGCTGCCGCTATCGAGCAGCTTTCCGAAGTATTTAAAGAGTTCCGTTTAGTTCCTAAGCAATTTGACTATTTGGTCAATAACATGCGTGAAATGATGGACCGAGTTCGCTTACAAGAGCGTACCATCATGAAACTGTGTGTTGAACAATGTAAAATGCCGAAGAAAAACTTCATTACTTTATTTAGTGGTAATGAGACCAGTGAAACTTGGTTAACTGCTGCAAAAGCAATGAACAAGCCTTGGTCAGAAAAATTACTTGAAGTTGAAGAAGAAATTCTGCGTTGCCTACAAAGACTGCGCCAAATTGAAGAAGAAACGGGTCTGACAATCGAACAAGTTAAAGATATCAACCGTCGTATGTCTATCGGTGAAGCGAAAGCACGCCGTGCGAAAAAAGAGATGGTTGAAGCAAACTTACGTCTGGTAATTTCTATTGCTAAGAAATATACCAACCGTGGCTTGCAGTTCCTTGACCTGATTCAAGAAGGTAACATCGGTCTGATGAAAGCCGTTGATAAGTTTGAATATCGCCGTGGCTATAAGTTCTCAACTTATGCGACTTGGTGGATCCGTCAGGCTATCACGCGTTCAATCGCTGACCAAGCACGTACTATTCGTATCCCGGTTCACATGATTGAAACTATCAACAAGCTGAACCGTATCTCTCGTCAAATGCTGCAAGAAATGGGCCGTGAGCCATCGCCAGAAGAACTGGCAGAACGCATGCTAATGCCGGAAGATAAAATTCGTAAAGTACTGAAGATTGCTAAAGAACCGATTTCAATGGAAACCCCTATTGGTGATGATGAAGATTCACATTTAGGTGATTTTATTGAAGATACCACTTTAGAACTGCCTTTAGACTCTGCAACATCAGAAAGCTTACGCTCTGCAACTCACGAAGTGTTAGCAGGCTTAACCGCTCGTGAAGCAAAAGTACTGCGTATGCGTTTTGGTATCGACATGAATACTGACCACACCCTTGAGGAAGTTGGTAAACAGTTTGATGTTACCCGTGAACGTATCCGTCAGATTGAAGCGAAAGCGTTACGTAAATTACGTCACCCAAGCCGCTCAGAAGTGCTACGCAGCTTCCTTGACGAATAATTGATTCATTTATATCTAAAAACACCTGCTCCGGCAGGTGTTTTTTTATGCTTACTACCCAATATTCGCTAATTCTCTGATTTATTCCTTGCCATCAGACATAACGTTATCAATATCGCTATCGCGCCACCTAACATCGCCAGATTAAAACCGGAAACAAAAGCAGAACGCGTTGCCTGCTCAATAAATGTTGATGGCATCACCGAGGAAGTTTGAATCAAACGTTCGATTTCCTGTGCCGACAACATCATGGCCAGCTTGTTATCCTGTAATAGCTGCTCTACAGCGCGATGTGTCATCAATGTCCCTAAAAAAGCAATGCCAAGGGTCATACCTGTTTGCCTTAATGCGTTCATGACCGCAGAAGCAATACCAGAATAGGCCTTATCAACACTCGCCATAACCAGTGCCCCAATTGCTGGGGTAGACATCCCCATTCCAGCCCCCAAAATAAATAAGGTTATCGCAATAGGAATATAAGGTGTTTCAGTATTCACACGAGTTAATAATAATGAAGCCAATGCAATTAAAATAAAACCCAAAATCATGAGGTTTCGCACGCTTAAACGGCGAGACAGTTTACCAAAAGAAAATGAAAAAATAGCCATGGCAATAAACTCAGGAGCCATGCGGATCCCGGCTTCAAATGCCCCCCACCCTTGGCCTTTTTGCAAAAATAGTGCGATGAAGAATACATTACTGTAAGTTGCAAAACCCAAAGCAAAAGACGCCATATTATATTGAAAGAAAAAAGGATTTTTTTTGAATAAAAAAAGCGGTAATAATGGCCGAGTTACGTGAAGTTCAACCCAAATAAACCCTAAGCATGCAAAAATCGCAATGATTAACCCACTCAATGTGAGGTAACTGCCCCAACCGTGTTCTCCAGCTTCGATTAAAGCAAAAGTTAACCCACCTAACGCAATGATACTTAAAACTTGTCCCATTGGATCTAATGCGGCTTTATCTGGATCTGCACTTTCTTGTATACCTAACCAGCCTAACAGTAATGTCAGTAGTCCAATCGGGATATTAATTAAAAATATCGTTGTCCAATCGAAGCTATCGACTAAAAAGCCCCCTAAAATAGGACCAATAATTAACGAAAGTGCACTCACTGCTGACCAAATACCAATAATTCTGATGCGCTCGATATCATTCGAGAAAGCTTGCGTAATAATAGAAAGTGCCCCTGGAATTAAAGCAGCAGCAGCGACTCCTTGGATAACCCGCCCCGCTATCAACATGTGTGGCGACGCAGAAAATGCACAAATTGCAGATCCTAGAGTAAAGATAACAATCCCTGTTAACCAAATTTTTTTACGCCCATAACGGTCGCTTATCGGGCCAACAGATAGGATCAACGCTGACAGACATAACGCATAGGCGTCAATAATCCATTGTAGCATTGACATATGAGCCTTGAGGTCACGCCCAATAGCAGGTAGTGCAACATTTACAATACTGATATCTAACGTTGCCATAAAGGTACCCAAGCAAACTGCTAGGATCAAAAAAAGCCGTCTCATTTTTATACCTCATCATCGATCATAGCAATATGATAATATTCGACCGACCGACGGTCAATAAAAATGAGAATAGATATCATTTATCACTTATATTTTTTTACTCTTTGAAAAAACGGCCTTTAGCCGTTTTATTCTTATTTTAATCCGTTTGAGTTGAAAGTACCGGAGTTTCATGTAGATAAACCCAATAACATTTCTCCGCTTCCACTCTAATGCAAACAACGGAAGTTCGTAATGTTTCTATATCACTAATTTGCTGTTTCTCTTGATATTGAATCCAGCAATAGCCATTATCCTCTCTTAATGGAACCAGATTAGTACATCTTGTCGTAAATGATGCTCGAGTCCCAATATTTTGGCTAAATAACGTGGTGACGTCATTTAAACCAATGCAATAGCCTTGTATTGTGACCATTTTGAAGTTGTCATCAAAACTGCTTAATAAAAGAGATAAGCTTTTATCGCTATTTCGTCCCTTAAATACATCTTCAATTAAAACATGTAAATCCACTACGCTTTGCAGCGCTCTTTTCATTGTTTCACTCATTTATTTTTCCTTGATCACTGAAATTAATGAAAGAAACCCGAGTATTGATGCGATAAAAAACGTATATTGATAACGTATTAAATTATTCGAGAAAGTCGTTAAGCTAAATATAGAAATAAATACGACTGCACCAACACTAAATGCGACTTGTCGATTAATATTCCACAATACGCTACCTTGAAGTAAATCTTTGTCTTTAAAATCCATTAACGAGCTAATTTGTGCAGTATTGGCGCTCAATCCCCCCCCCATCCCCATCAATAAATAAGCGATTATTAATAAACTGAGCTGGTTTGAAGATGAAACCCAATAAAGCAGAAAAATACCAAAGCTATGCAGTGTAATACCAATAATAAATAATCGCTTTTTTCCTATCTGCAAATAAAGGCGTCCACCGGTTAGCATTGATATTACTGCCCCCAATGCATATAGCACCATAAATAGCCCGGTTTGTGCCGCACTGAACCCCATATTTTCTTGTAGATTAAAAATATTGAGTAAATTAACTCCCGTAAAAATACCGGGAACAGCATAGTAAACAATAAAAGCGTTGCGTAGGTTGGAATTCTTTAATAACTGAAAATTTAAAATAGGTTCTCGGCATTTTTTAGCGTATTTAAGGTAAACAATAAATACGAGGGCTGAAGTAAAAAAACTCACCAAAGCCAATAATAAATTGTGATAATCATTATAAAAAGAGAATGATAATAATAGGCTTAACAAACTTAAACTCACCATTATTAATCCCAAAATATCTGGTTTTTCTCTTATTTTTACTCCTTCATTTTTTATCCAACTCCAGGCTAGTACTGCTGTTAGTAATGAGAAAGGCAAATTAGAATAAAACACCCAATGCCAAGACAGAGAATCAATAATTAGGCCGCCAATTGCAGGCGAAAATGCGGGAGCAATTAACGCTACAGTCATAATCAATGTTGATATACGCTGGCGATCATTATTGGGAAATAATGCGAAAACTAACGCCTGACCTACCGGAATTAATAACCCTCCTGCTGCACCTTGGATAAAGCGCCAAAAAATTAAGCTATAAATTGAACCACTGCTTCCACTAAACCAAGCAGCAACAGAAAAAAGTAACATGGAATAACACAGTAATTTTTGATTGCCTAACCTACCTGCTAGCCATAAGCTGATTGGCATCACTAAAACTAGACCTAAAATATAGGCATTGGCAACCCATGCAACTTGAGATTGGCTTACTGAAAAGGACGATGCAATATCAGGTAATGCTATCGCTGACATAAAAATGTTAATACAATCAATAAAGAAACCAAGTAAAAATACTGTGGCAATTTTGTATCGATAAGTCATGGACTTCCTCCGGTGGCAAAGAATAAGTTTTAGTCCTTTCTTTGTCGATACAAGGGAGGTAACATGATTGTTTAATAAATAAGAACAATCATTGTTATTATGCAAAAAAATCTCAAAAAGATTATCAGTTTTCTACAAGTTGTTGATTCGGGCTCATTCACTAAAGCCGCAGATATTTTAGGGCTAAGCCGTTCTATGGTGAGTGTCGATATCAAACAATTAGAAGCTCAGCTTAATGTAAGCTTGCTAACACGAAATACGCGAAATATTGCATTAACAGAGGTGGGAAAACATTTTTATGACGACTTTAAACGTATTCAAAGTCAAATAGATGAAGCTTTCGAAAAAAGCCAAAATTTAGGAACTAATATTGTAGGTTTGCTGCGCTTTTCATCAACAAGTGAATTTGGCCAACGTTTTATTTTGCCACTACTACCTGAATTTTGCCGCCTTTATCCTAAGCTAAGGTTACAGTATTCATTTAACTCATCCTTAGATGACCTTATCACAGAGAAACTCGATTTATCTATTCGGTTAGGTAATTTAAAAAATTCATCCCATAAAATGAAAAAACTGGGTGAATATGAAATTTACTTAGTTGCCACCCCTGAATTTCTAAAAAAACACCCAATCAAACAACTCACTGATTTAGCAAATGTTCCATGGATTAACCATGCGCTATTAAACTGGCAAGATCCTCAATATTTTTTACAGAATTCAAAAAATGAAAAATATTACTTACCTTTAATTAAAAACCAATATGAGTCTAATTCTGCCGCCGTTATTCACCATATGGTGTTAGCCTCATTAGGTATTGCAATATGCCCAGCTTGGATGGTTGATGATGACTTGCGGTATGAACGCTTAGTTCATGTATTACCTGAATACCGTTTGCCGAAACAAAATATTCAATTACTTTACCCAAATACTTTTGTTTTACCGGCTAAGACACGTGCATTTATCGATTTCTTAACCGATAAATTAGCGGCAAAGAAATAAAGATAGGTCGGTTCAATGTTTCTAAAATAGAGATTTCTAATCTACCACAGTATAATAGCTATTTTCCTAATCGGAAATGGCTATTATGCCCTCCATGGCATAATAGTTTGCTTTATTTCTTAGATGCTAAATAATCTTGTAGAGTGCCTTCCGGCTTTTTCTTACAAAACTCAACAATCTGAGGGACTTCGGCAACACTTTGCTCTGTTAGCGCAACATAATCTCCACCTTTAAATTGCGTTTCTTGATTTGTTACCCATAACGCAATAGGTGCCCAGCTCTGAGGGTCTAAATTAATAAATTGCTGGCAAGTCATATTTTCAGGTGTAACCGTATTTTTGTCTGCCGCCATTGAGTTAAATGAAATTGTAGATACAGCAAGTAATACGCTAGATATAATAACCTTTCTCATTTTGAACTCCTTTGAAAATTAAAAACACAGAATCATGTGCCGGAATATTATTAGCATATTATTTATGGAACTTACATATTCTAATTTTGATGATTAAATTTATACCGAGTCAAAAATTCGAATAATAAATAATAAAAACAAATAACTATGAACAATTACTTAATTAGACCATCAATATACGATATATTTTTTTATAAAAA
Organism: Providencia rettgeri; assembly: GCA_900455085.1. NCBI lineage: Bacteria > Pseudomonadati > Pseudomonadota > Gammaproteobacteria > Enterobacterales > Morganellaceae > Providencia > Providencia rettgeri. Next base: position 3,541,717 of record UGTZ01000001.1, read on the forward strand.
AGCCACTTATACAAAGTGGCTATGATTATTTAATTAGACTGTTTTTACTTCCATCTCAGCAGGATCTTTAATTGGTTCATTAACAAAGAAGAAATAAACCAATGATGCTAGGAATGCGACAGTTGCACAAACCACAAGGGCTAAGGTAAATGAATGTGTTTGGTCAATAATAATACCGGTAATAATCGGAGCAAACGACCCTCCAATAAAACCACCGAAATTTTGAATGCCACTCACAGAAGTGATTAAGCGAGAAGGCACTGATACTAAAATCAATCCCCAAGCAGAAGTCCCCGCAAAGTGAATAGAAAATAGTGCCATACTAATACACGCAACGGCTGAAAAGGTACTGTCAGTATAAGCGGCCGGCAATGTAAACATCGCAGCGAATAACAAGCCTAAGCAAATCATCCACTTACGGCTTTTCATTTTGTCAGCACCGCGTTTCGCCACATAGTCTGCAACAACACCATTTACCAGCATTCCCAGCGCACCAAATAAAAAAGGTATTGCTGCAACCCAGCCGGTTTTTTCTAGACTTAAACCTCTGGAGTTTTCAAGATAAGCAGGCAACCATGTGAGGTATAACCAAACCATATAGCCCACACCATTAAACCCAATGATCATTCCCCATAAAGAACGTTGTTTAAATAATGACGCCCATTCCTTGAAAGAAACTTTATTCGTTGAAGATGGTGGAGCACCGTCATTTAAATAGTTTAATTCATCATCTGTTAATTCTAATTGTTCGCGATTACGATAGAAAATAAACCAAAGTATAGACAGAATAATCCCACTAATACCGATAATAATAAACATTGTACGCCAGCCAAAAGCTAACATTAATGCGATGAGCAAAGGTGGCGCTAATGCTTGAGCTAGCGTAGAGGACATATTTACAATCCCCATTGGCAGACCACGCTCACGGATATTATACCAATCATTAACGACTTTAACGCCTGTCGGTAAATGCGGTGCTTCACCAATACCTAAAATAACCCGTGCAATAATTAAATGGGTAAATGAAGATAATAGCCCTGTCACGGTTTGTGCTAATGACCATAAGAACAAACCGAAGCCATAGATCTTTTTAACCCCAAAGCGTTCCATTACCATACCTATAGGTAGTTGGCATAACGCATAGCCAAATGAAAATACCGATAACAATAATCCCATTTGGGTTGCACTAAATCCTAATTCTTTACTTATTGTAGAGTTAGCAATAGAGAGTGATGCTCTATCTAAAAAATTAATGATACCTGCTATCAACAAAAATGTAAGCGCAATAAGCTGCCAGCGCTTTAGCCTTTTACTCGCATGTAGTGACATAATTAAGTACCTTTAAGACGTAACAGGACCCTGCGGAATAATATTTACTCCGCAGATTTATTTTATTAATAATCTTTATTTTTTATCTATTATTTACGACTTTAACTTTAATATTAATTCTATTTCCACTGGCGTATCAAAAGGTAATGTATTCGTACCGATTGCTGAACGTGCATGCTTACCTTTATCACCGAGTATTTCAATTAAAAAATCTGAAGCTCCATTCATGACTTGTGGTTGGTTTTTAAAATCATTAGCACTTTGTACAAAACCTAATAATTTTATACATTCATCAATTCTATCTAAATCTCCTAAATATGCTTTCAACGAGGAAAATATATTAACAATGCACTGTTTTGCTGCTTCTTGGCCTTGCTCAACTGTTAATTCTTTACCTAATGTACCGCTATAAATTAAGACGCCATCTTTTTGGCAATCGTGGCCTGATGTATATAATAAATCCCCATACTGCTTAATGGATACATATGAAAATTTTGGCGTCCCTGGTGTGGCAAGTTTAATCCCTTTATCTTCTAATTTTTTTTCAATATTCATTCAATTTTCCTATTTATTGAGCAAGATATTAGCCATGTCATAATAAATTTCCGCAGCAAGGTATAATTCTTTTATTTCAACAAACTCATCTTTAACATGAGCTTGAGCTAATCCCCCTGGTCCCATAATAAGTGTAGGGATCTCACTGGTAACCGAGAAAAAAGGCGCCTCACATGTCGCTTCAAATATTTCTGGTTGCGCTGTTTTTTCTGTAAAACGGCTCACTGTATCTAATGCAACTTTAGTTAATTCGTGATCTGCTGGGATATCTGAAGCGGGAATAAATAAGTAATTATCTAAGTGATAATCTATCTCTTCACCTTTATTATATTGCGCAATAGCTTGATGCAATCTCGCCTCTATTTCTTGCTTTTCTTCCCCTGGAACGAGTCTTCTATCTATTTCAATATCACAATGCTGCGGAACGATATTCGGAGCTGTACCACCATTTATGGTGGTAATAATCATTGAAGCATTTCCTAATAGTGGGTGACTAATTTCCTCAACAGAAGTGCGATGTTGCTCTATCGCAGGTAGTATTTTGGCCATCTTAGAAATGGCACTATCAGGATAACGAGTTTTTGCTGCATGACCCGCGGTGCCTTTAGTACTTAAGTTATAACGGCTAACGCCTTTATGTGCGATACAAACACCAAGAGACGTTGGTTCACCAATAATGGCATAATCTGCAGAAATTCCATCTTTAATGTAATGCAGCATGCCAAGATTAATTCTCTCCTCATCCACATTAAATACTAATGTTAAATTACCTGAAAATGCATCTTGATTACGCTTTAATAATGTTGCCGCATACATCATTGCAGCAACACCAGACTTCATATCTGCGGCTCCTCGCCCAAAAACTTTGCCATCTTTAATCACTGGGTCGAATGGCTCGGTGCTCCAACCACAACCACAAGGCACAACATCTATATGACCGTTGAATAATAAATGTTTACCTTTTCCTGAACCTTTTAAATGTGCAATAACATTTGGACGTCCAGGAGCAACCTCTTGCATTTCAACATCAATATTTTCTTGTTTAAAGTAGTGATATATAAATTCAGCAACTTGTTGTTCTTCCCCTGGTGGGTTTTCAGATTTATGCCGAATTAAGGCACAAAGAAGCTCTAGCAACTCATGTTGTTGCTGTTCATTTAATTTATACATTTTATTCTCCGATATTTAATATCGTGCGTCTGGTATAATAATATGGTCTATTTCATTATTATTTAATGCATATATTTTGTTTGTTAAGTTAGGAATAACACAACTGTGATTCGGTATAATATTTAATACATCACCAATATTTAATTTAATTTTTTTTGGGTCATAGCGAAGATAGCCATGCTCTTCATTTAATTTAACTAGTTTTATATTTGGGTCTTCCACTATATAACCAAACCCTGGTTCTGCGGATTGATCAGAAGTTAATGTTTTTGTCCCTGCATCTACTGTTGCATACCCCTCAATAGGAATACTCACAACCGTTGTTCTTATTGTTAAAGCGCAATCTTCAGGCGTATAAATACCACCATAGATAGCATTCATATCGCCAAAAATAAAGTTCCCAGCCCGTGACTCTGTAATCCCTTTTAATTCATCAGCATAGAATGAAGATAATGTTGAGCCGCCAGATGTCCGAGGCGCTTCGATACCCAATTTCTCTAACCGTTTTTGGCAAGATAATAAAAGCTCTGCTTCTGCTTTTGCCGCTTTACGTATTTCAGGCTCTGTACGGTATTGGTATATTGTTCCTGCATAAGTAAATACACCAATAATTTTCAAATTAGGTAATTTTTGTATTGCCAGTGCAAATGGCTCTAAGTCATCTAATTGAATTCCTTCCCGGTGAGCACCATAATCAACAGCAATATAGACCTCAATAATTTGGTTTTCTTGCTTCGCTGCTACTGATAATTGTTCAGCACCTTGTAGGCTATCAATAATTGTTTTTAATCTGATTTTTTTAGCTAACTCAATAAATTGCTTGCACTTTTGTTCACCGATCATTGGGTAAGCAAGTAGAATATGATCAATTCCGCCTTCCGCCATAACTGTCGCTTCTTGCAATGTGGCACACGTAATTCCTTTTGCACCACAGGCAATCTCAAATTTTGCTAATTCTACTGATTTATGCGTTTTTATATGTGGCCAGTGTTCAATATCTTGCTGTGTTAGCTTGCCTGTCATGCCTCTGACATTTTTTTCAAGTTGCTGTAAATCTAAAGCAACATAAGGCGTTATTGGCATAAAAACCTCTCTTATTCTTCATTATTGTCTTCCCCTTTTAATTCCGCTAAATAGGTATAAAGGGTATATTTGGAAATATTTAAAAATTCACAGATTTTCTCACCTGCTTTTTTGATTAAGAATGCACCTCTATCATCAAAGAATTTAATTGCATCCATTTTTTCTTTTTTTCCCATATTAATGACGGGGACTTTAATAACCTGCATACATTCTTGAATAAGGTGATCTAATATTTCATTAACGTCCGTGACAAAAACTTCCTTAACCGTATCCTGCTCAATGCTATTGCGCTGTGTAATGCCTTGAATAGCTTTTTCTGCAGCAATAAATTCTGAAATATCTTGATTAATACAAAGTGCCCCAGAAACTTTGCCAGTTTCATCACGTAAATAGATTGAAGTTGAACGCAACATTTTCCCATCTTTGGTTTGGGTAAAATAATTGTATTTGTCGCCATCAACATCAGTGCCGCGCAATACCTCAAGCCCTAAATTACTACTTGGGTCTCCCACCTTTCGCTTCGTTACATGACCATTAATAATTGCAACAATACTGCTTTCTAGCCCTTTACTATGGTCATGTAATACCACTTCACAAGTGTCGCCAAATTGGCCCGCAATCCCTTTCATAACTGCCAATAACATTTCAAAGTTGTCTTGGATAATTTTCATTTTCTACCAAACTTATTTTAAGCCTAACTAAATATTAGTTAGATCATAATGGAGACTCAATCAAGATTTGAGCAATTTGTGATCTATATCTTGATTCTAGCTAACAAATTTTTAGTTGCCATGACTAACATAGCAATAATCCCAGTTTATAAAAAAACTGGGAGATAAGATAGAACAAGGGATTTCAGAGAGTTTGTTAATGAATGGAAAGCTATATAGAGATAAACTAGCCGCCTAACTTTTTGTTAGTTTCTATTCCCGACAAAAGTTAGCGATCCTATTTTTATAGATTCACCCAAAACACCCCAGTTTCTCGGATCTCTGTAAACTGCTTTTGAAAGTCAATTAAGTTTTGTTCTGGATTTAATGCGCTAAATCGCTCTGGATGCATAAATTTAGCCATAGCTTCAATGGCAAATATGTTCATCGGATTGTTGTAAAAATTATGGTAAATCGCCATAACGCGCTTTTCTTTAACTGCCGTTAATGATGAAATCCCTTGCCTATCCATTAATACCGATAACTGCTTCTGCACGTTAGCTTTATCTGCATTATATCCTAAGCTTACTGCGAGCGAGCGACGATTAAAATTGTGCCAATCAGCGCCAGTCAGTAAATAGAATTCTGGGTTTAATGTAATAATATTCTCAATGGAGCTTTCAGCCCCTTTTGCAGGAAAGCTATCTGCAACAAGATTATTTCCACCTGCCAAGGATGCTAAAACACCATAACCTGAACGCCCATAAAGCTGACAGCAACTATCCGCAAATAGCCCGGCATTTGCTTCAATCAAAACAGTTGGAAATGGCTGAGATAGTTGGCTTTCAATGGCCTCTAATTTCTCTTGATACAGCGTTGCAAACTGCCCCGCTCTTTCTTGTGTTCCTAATAATTCTCCTAATAATAAAATGCTTTTCGGCGTATTTTTCGCAATATCCATTCGAAAATCAATAAAAATGACTTGGATACCTGCAGCTTCGAGTTGCGGTAAAATTTGACTATCACGCATCGCACCATAATTAGCCTTATGCATAACTACCACATCAGGCATTAACTCGATCAATTTTTCAACTTGGAGACCGGCTTCACGTGTTTTCTTTAACGTGGGTATTTTGCCTAATTCAGGCAACACACTGAAATAAGCTTGTTTTAAATCTGGTGCGTATTGCGTAAGCGAATCACTCCAACCCGCAATGCGTGATATCCCTTCTTTACCAGCAGCAATATCCACTGGCAAAATATCACGGCTATCCACCAAAAATAATTTTTCGACGGGAAGATTAACAGTAACTTCACGACCTTGTAAGTCAGTGATCACCGTTGATGTTTTTGCCTGCGACCAAAAACTGAGCAAGCAAAATAACCCTATAAGAAATGATTTCATGGAATATCTCATTACTTTTTATTGCTAATAATCTGCTAGAAATAAGTCACTAATACATAGTGACTTATTTTCAATTAATTAAAATGTCACACTGTAATTAAGGGCAAAGGTTCGACCACGGCCTTTATAATCGTACAGGTTTGCAGCTCCGTATTTCGGGCTATATAAACTTTGTGCCCGCTGCCCCCAAATTGTGGAGTAATTTTTATCTAGTAGGTTTTCCACTGCAAAGCTGACTTTACCCACTGGCAGCATATAACTTCCTAATAAATCAACGGTATTATAACCATCAAGTTTCTTACCTGCCGCATCCGTTAAATTGAATGTTTGTTGGCTTTGTAAGCGTAGTGCCCAATCATTCGGTTCCCAACCAATATAAGCATTCACTTTTGACGGGCTCGCGAAGTCAACGCTCCATTTTTCCCAGCTACCATCCACTTTAGTTTCTGATTTTTGTAGATTGAAATTACTTCCTACACTCCAATCTGAATCAGCAAAGAAGTAATCCACCGCGCCTTCAACCCCATAAATACGGCGTTTATCGGTTTTCATATAGATGGTCATATCATCTTTATTAATGCCATAACTTCTATCAGACAACGAATAATAGGTGGCAACTTGTGTGCGCAGGTTTTCCCCTGTGTAACGCCATCCTAACTCAAACGAGTTAACCTTAATTCCTTTTACCTTGGTATCATTAATGTTAACACTTTTATTGAGATGGTAGTGGCCATTGGCATCTGGGGTCTTCACATAGTCACCTGTTCCGTAATACTTAGCAATATCAGGAATTTCAAAGCCTTGAGAGAAATTAAACCATGTTTGTTGCTCTTCAGTTAGGTTAACCAGCAGCCCTGCATTAAACAGTAAGTTGTTGTAATCCGTTTTCCCACCCGGTACTGCATCCGCTGATTTACCTTTACCATTAGCAATCGCTTCTTGCTGCACATAACCAATAAAATCATCCACTTTATTTTCAGTATATTGGTAACGCACACCACCGCTTAACGTGAACATCGGCGTAATGTCATAACTGCTTTGTAAAAATGTCGCCATATTGGTGGTGGTATAACTTGGATAGCGGCCGATTTGGAAAGCTTTAGTTAAATCCATTCCTCCTGATTCTTTCGCTTTATCTAAATCAAAAAACATTTGATTCGCACGAAATTGCTCATGCTCTGCATCCACACCATAAGTTAACGTTAATTCATCGATAGGTTGGCTATTGAATGTCAGCTTGGTTCCATAAAAATTGGTTTTTTGATCCGATGAGCTGATACTTGTAACATCCTTGCCAGTCAAGGTTGGGAAGGGATAAAACTTTTGTGATTCATCACGATAATAAACTTGAGCAACAAAATCTTGCCCAAACACATCTGCATTTGAATACTGTAAATTGAGCAAATTGCGCTCAGTTCCGGGCAAACGATCAGAGCTTAATTTACTGCTATTATAAGCTTCACCTTGTCCTTTAACCGCGGAAAAGTCTTTTCCTAAATAGAGGCCGTGTTTACCATCAGACTCACTTTTATAATGCTGATAAACGGCTTGAAGCTGTTGTTTTTCATCGATTTTGATGGTACCTGATGCCATCACATCTAGGCGATCAGAAAATTGCAGCCCTGTTTGGGTATTATCAATATTAATCGCATTACCTTTGCCATCATACCAACCGCCATAGCGTTGATAAGCAACAGAAATTCGTCCGTGAGCGTTCTCATTACCACCACTTACTGCTGCGGCAACATTTTCATCGTGATCTTTACCATTGTTAAAGCCTGTTTTTCCACCTAATTGCAGAGAAACCTGTTTTTCTTCTTGGCCTTTTTTCGTCACGATATTAATCAAGCCACCACTACTGCCACCGCCGTACATCGCCGTTGCACCTGAAATAACCTCGATATGATTGATATTAAAAGGATCGATGGAATCTAATTGGCGACTATCACTACGAGAAGAGTTAAGGCGTACCCCGTCCACCATCACAATCATTGAACGGCCACGCATATTCATGCCATAGTTTGTCCGCCCTTGGCCACTGACACTCATTCCTGGAATAAGCTGCGCTAAAATATCTTTTAACTCTTTTCCACCTTCAGCTTGCTGTTCAATTTCAGCATTATCAATCACCCATGTGGTTTGCGCCATTTCTGAAACGGTTTTATAACCACGTGTAGCGGATACGGTTATGGATTCTTCTTTTTTATCAGCGGCAAATACGGAGGGGGAAATAAAAGGGAAAAAGCAAGGAGAGATAATAAAAAAATGCTTTATTTTCATTAAATTAAACCTTTACATTATTAGAATTGCTGTTATTGAATCTAAAAAATAAATCACAATGCATGATTAAATTACTATTTATTATTTTATCAAATAATTATTATCAACAGTAACTAAGAATCAAGATAAATATAAGAATTATTATTATTAGCAATATAAAATATAAGGTTATTCAACATAAAAATACAAATCACGCATCCCTGCGTAAGATCTTCCTATAGGTTACTTCACGCTAACGACTGCAATATAATTCAATTTTCCACGATTTTGCCGAAAATGACGGAACATACGCAAAAATTGAGGACGGTTTTCTTTCTTCAATGCATTGCGGATAATCTTTAGCGCACCGAATACACCTTCATCGTAAATTAACCCTTTTGGCGATAATAGCGTCATTGGGCCAGTATGGGATACCACTTGCTGAAAGCCCACTTGTTGGAATAATTCCACCCACTGTGTTTCCGGTAATGGTTGCGCTTTGACATTAATCACTTGTTGCATTTGAGAAACCACATTTTGGACAGCTTGGGCATCCTTAAATGCAATATCATGGGTTAATAAACATCCGCCTGGCTTTAGTACTCGATAGTACTCCTGCAATAGCTTTGCTTTCGCTTTATCAGCGTACATGGTTAGCATGGCTTCATTAATGACCACATCAAAACTGTTATCCTCAAACGGTAATTTCGATGCATCTGCCATTTGAATTGTCACTAATTCTGTTAACCCTTTATTCGCAACGTTTTTTTGTGCTTGTGCAAGCGCCTGTTTGTCCATATCAATACCTGTAATATGGCAATGAAATTGAGAGGCAATTTCAATAGCTGTGGTTCCCATATTACACGCAACTTCAAGAACTTGGCTGTTCTTATGTAATCCTGATTGGCTAAGTAACCACTCGGTTGCTTCTTTCCCTCCTGGGCGTAGGCGTTTTTTCCCCAAACGAGCTAGAAATTTGTGCCCTGCTTCATGGGCAGTAAATGATTGGTCCATTCACACCTCCAAGTTAGTGTGTACAAGCCATTTCAGGCTCACGTAACATAATTAACAGCATTTTTACGGGTTCAAGCGCATCTACCGCATGAGGGATATTAGCCGGCATTCTGACAATTTCCCCTGGTTTAGCCATCACTGACTTACCTTCGATCGTGAGTTGTAAACTCCCTTCAACAACCATCACAATGGCATCAAAAGGGGCACTGTGTTCAGATAGCGCTTGGCCTTTATCAAAAGCAAATAAGGTGATATTCCCCCCACCATTTTTCGCTAATACACGGCTTGCAATACCTTGTTCGGTATAATTAATTAACTGATTGATAATCAGCGCTTCTGCGGGTGTTATTGTGTTATTGCTCATCGTTTATATTCCTTAATTTAATCATTTTCATTCAGTTATCTAAATAGCGGAATGACCCCTTGGGTCTGCCGGCCTTGATAGTCCATTGGCGTAATTGCAACAGGTAATTGGTACAGTTGTGTCAGGTTTTCTTCCGTTAAAATTTGTTCAGTTTCACCAAATAAACAGCCGCTACTGTTAAACAGCAATAATGAATAGTCAGCGATATGCAGCGCATGCTGTGGATAATGACTCGTAAATAAGATGGTCATTCCGCGATGTATGGCTAAATCACGTAAAACGCTGAGCACACTGTCTTGGTTGGCAAGATCCAACGCGGATGTCGGTTCATCCAGAATCAAAATTTTTGGTTCACTGGCTAATGCTCTCGCAATCATAACCATTTGTTTTTCCCCTCCACTGAGACAGTTAAAGGGTTGGTCCGCAAAATTACTTATGCCTAAGTACGCTAAACACCGCTCTACAATTTGGTTATCTTTTTCATTGGGTGAGGCATACCACGGCAAGTGACGAATACGCCCGAGACTCACCATGGTGCGAACAGAATAATGAAATAGTGAACCACTAAGCTGTGGAACATAAGCGACGGGGGCATTTAGTGAAATATTGCCTGTTGATCCTTTTTGTAAACCGAGCAAGAGTTTTAATAAGGTGGTTTTTCCACGGCCATTCGGCCCTAAAATCGCGCCAATGCTGCCTTTGGGCTGCTGAAAAGTTAAATTCGTAAATAACTGGCGCTGTGCAATTTTGAAATTAAGGTGTTCAACTTGGATCATAAATCGGCCACCTTTTTATTTAATGTATGGATCAGTAGTGCAAAAATGGGAGCACCGATTAGTGCGGTGATCACACTTAATGGAATTTCCGCATTCGTCATACTGCGGGCAAAGGTGTCGACAGCTACCATATAAATCCCACCAATAACTGCACTAGCGGGCAGTAATATCCGGTGATCATGTCCTACCACTAGCCGTGCAATATGCGGAACAATCAGTCCTACCCAGCCGATGGTGCCGGATACCGCCACTGTCGCACTAGTGATCAAGGTCACGCTGAGTAACACGGCCCAACGGGTTCTATTAATTTTCATCCCTAAGGCTTGTGCATTTTCTTCCCCTAAGGAGAGCACATTGATACGAAAACGCAGTGCAAAAATGACTAAAACACAGACCATAACAACAGGAAAAACAATATTAAGTTTAAGATAAGACGCACTGGCAAAGCTGCCCATAAGCCAAAAAACAATAGTTTGCAAAGTATTATTAGGGTCTGCAAAATAGGTAATTAACGAAATTAATGCAGCAAAAAAAGCATTAATAATCACCCCCGCAAGGATTAACATTAATAGCTGGCTGCCTTGGCGATTCAAGCCGAGTAAAAAAACTAGCATGATAGCTAACAACCCACCGACAAAAGCCAATGAAATGGTGATCAACAAAGAAGAAAATAACAAAATAGCTAGCGCGCCACCCAATGCGGCTCCAGATGAGACGCCAATAATTTGCGGCCCAACTAATGGGTTACGGAAAATGCCTTGCAAAGCCGCCCCCGCAACCGCCAACCCAGCCCCTGCTGTACCTGCTATCAGAACTCGTGGTAAGCGCACATTTAACACGACATTTTGTTCCGTACGACTATAGTTCCCCATCATCTCGTTACCCAAAATGGTGTCATAGAGAATATGCCAAACTGCAGAAAACGAAACCGGGTAGCGGCCACAACTTAGTGCCAAAACAAACGTCAACAATAGGCAAATGGCGAAAACGAGCCAAAGATATTGGGGCTTACGCATGCGGTTTCCCCATTAAAGAGATGTAGTGCTGGCTATTTTTGTTCATCTCCATTTGCAAAATGCCGTCAATTTGCTCATCAGACACGTCATAGCCATAAAGTTGCTGATATCTCAGGCGAATTTCCTCACGCAATGGCATTTTCATCGTTTCTGGATGAAAAATCATTGATAACCATTGCCAGTACAGCGGTGTTTCTTGGTTTGGTGCATCCCAGATAAAACCACCAATAGGAAGCTTATATACGCGCTGGTTTTTCACTGCAGTGACTTCGCTTAACATGGGATTGCGATAAACGTCAGCTGGCGATAACCCCTCTTCGAAATTACCCAATAGAATAATGTCAGGGTTCCAAACAAGAATTTGCTCAATATTGAGCGTTCTTGGCCCAGTGAGGTCGCGATTTAAACTCACTCCACCCGCCAGTGCAAAATCGGCATTGTTGTGTGATGTTGAGCCAAATGTTTGAATACTTTGGTTGAAATGAGAGAGATATAAGACACGAGGCTGCTGCGCTTCTGGTATTTTAGCGGTGGTAGCTGAAAGTGTATCGACAACTTGTTGGCGCCACTGGATCATCTTCTGTGCTTTATCATTGTGGCCAAGTGTTTGTCCCATTAGGCGAACCCACTCTTGCGTATAGCGTTCTTGCCCATAATCTAACGTAGCAACAGTCAGCCCTGCATCACGCATAGGGGAAATAATATCATCCCCTCGATGACCCCATTGCCATACTAGGTCGGGCTCCACATTAAGCAATGCTTCAATATTTGGTGTAAAGTTGTTACCTACGACATTTGAATTCACCTGTAAAACAGGAGAAAACATTTGGCTTAACATGCCATATCGCGCAGCAACCTTTGCAAAAGGATGCATTCCAACTAATTTTTCACTGCTTTCATCCATACCAACTAACATCGAAGCGGCAGGGATTGGGATCACGACAATACGTTTTGCAGGGGCTGACAAACGAATTTTATCCCCTGACATATCTGTGAAATCAACGGCTTGTGATGCATATACGTTGCCCATCCCCCCACAAGGTCAGAAAAACGGCGATGAGTCTAAAAGCATTATTTATCATAGGGTTATTCAGCTCTCTGCTAAGATCTCAATTGATAATGTGTATGATTATCATTTATACTTATACCATTCTAAGACGGCGTAAGAGGATGACCTATGACATTTGTCAAAAACGTTTTCCCCCATACACAATCACTCAATGCCATAAAATCGTGCTTACTGTTTAATGGGATAGAAGATGAAAAACTGGCATTACTGCTGGAAAATTGTGGCCATATTCGCTTTAAAAGTGGTGAAATCCTGAACCATGAAGGGGAACCATTTAAGCATTGCCCTTTGATGATAAGCGGGCAAATTGAGGTGTATCGCCACACTTATTTGGGCGAGGAAAAAATTTTTGGTTTATTTTGCACAGGGGAAATTGTTGCCATCGCAGCCGTTTTTATGCCACATAACCGTTATCCTATGAGTTTACGGGCAAAAACCGACGGTGAAGCCTTGCTACTCGATAAACGTGATATTTTACGGCTTTGCCATGCCTGCCCACAAATTATGGAAAAGCTACTCATGCGTTTTAGTAGCAAACTGTATGAAAACATTAACCATATCGATTGGCTAACCTCAAGTTCTGCTGAACAACGCTTAGCTGCTTATATTCTTGATTTAAAACATAAACAACTAACTTCAGATATTGTTTTACCTTTATCACGGGGCCAACTCGCGGCTAAATTAGGCATACGCTACGAAACACTCAGTCGGTTGGTTTCTGGGTGGCGGCAAAAAGGGTTTATTGATATCGAGAAAGACACTGTGCATATCCATAATGAAAACTACTTAACGCAATTATCTATTTCTGCACAGCGCCCATTTTAACAACCACGCATTAACCAATATTAATGCGTTTATTTATTATTAGAAATTATAGGTTACGCCACCATTCACATTAAACCCCATACCGGGGAATAAAGTGCTGTCTTTTGCTGTGACGGTTTGGTTGGCAACCGATGTTGTTGCATAGCGCTCATCGGTTAAATTATCCATCGATAAATACACAGACCACTGCTCTGTAGGCTTATAACTACCTTTCAGCCCCAGTACGGCATAATGTTTACGTTTTTGAATATCAAGGTTGTTTTGGTGGTCAACTGCCATATCCGTAGGTGCCCAATGAATATTAGGCCAACACTCCAATCCCCAATTTCATATAACACCTCGGCAGCAACAATATTACGTGGAATACCCGCGATATAGTTGCCATTATATTCACCGCCCATGAAACGGAAATCATTATAAGTCCAAGAAACTCGGTAATTGATATCCCCCGGACCTGCGCCAACACGTCCTGTAAGCCCAGCTTCTAAGCCTTGATGGCGAGTTTTCGCGGCATAATTAAACACACCAACGACAGTTCCTGCACTGTCATAAGTGGTAATATACTCATCTTTAATTTTGGCTACGGTACAGCGCAAGGCTCCATTTCAACCCATCGGTGACATCGCCTTCTCCCCCCAATTTCATAAGTAATGGCTTTTTGTGGTGAGAGTTTCGTCAATTTTCCATTGCTGGAGTTAATAATTTCCCAAAATGTTGCAGGTTCTTCACTCGCACTGATATTAGCAAAGTAACGCTGGCTTTCCGTTGGTCGCCAAATCACTCCCGCTTTTGGTGTCCAAAATGTCCAACTTTGGTCTAACGACAAATGACTCTGTCGTTTTTCTACATCACGGCGCGCATGTGTGCCTTTCACATCTAAATTAACGGTCACTGTTGGCGTAATATGTAAGTCTACCCCAACACTGCCGTAGAGGTTTTCAGCTCGGCCATCATATTTACCTATTTTTGTTTTGTCTGCGGGTGTCCCTTTACGATTTTGCATTAATTCAGTCTGCAAGGTCATTTGGTCCCATGCAAGAGCTGTACGATATGTCACGGGCTCAGTTTCAATATTATAGGTAAATTGCAGCCCTTCACTGTGGCTGCGGCTAAACCGGTAGTAAGCGGGAGTAGTAAAATTATCATGAGTACGAATGTGCCAAACTCCTGCACCAATTGCTTGGTTATCCACTTGCCAGTCAGAGCGGTTAGCCACTCGGAATTGCTCAACATTACGGTGAGGATCACGCAATCAAACCATTGGGTACACCTCTGTTGGGTTATTATTTAATACCTCTTCAGAAACTGGCCCCGCAACGTCAAAGCGCAAATCTGTCCAACTCAGCCAAGTTCGGTTTTCAAAGTTATCAGTCACATAACCAAAGTTGCTGCGTAACGTTTTACGTTGGGAAGCAGAGTGTTTGCGATAACCATCAAAATGGTCATAAGTGAAATTAATACGCCCATCAAATAACCCATCATCAGAAACACCACCGAAGGCAGTTTGTAGCCCTTCGCGCCCATGGGAGCCGTACTCATAACGTAGGCGCCCTTGCTCACTTCGGCCAGTGTAAGAGAGCACATCCAATTCACCGCCCAAGCTGTTACTTTGTGGGTTAAGGCTATTTGCGCCGCGGCGTACGCTCACCATCCGCGCATCACGCATTTCTAAGGTACTGATGTGAAAACTGCCGTCTGCATCCGTTGCGGGTAAGCCATCTTGCAGCAGCAATACACCACGAGCAAGCGGTGCACTTTGCACACCAGAGCCGCGAATATTTAAACGCGGCTGGTCAATCCCCCCAAAGAAATTTTGGATAACCAACCCAGGCTGGTAATCCAAGGCGTCTTGTAAGGTAGCAAGGCGAGTTTCTTTTTCGATAACAACTAAATTGGTTCCACCAGCTACTTTTTCAAGCTTATCTTTTTCTTGCTGTTCACTCGGTGACAAACGGCTTTGGCCTGTTGAAGACGTGACGATCAGTTTGTCTGGTGTGCCTGCTGGTGCCGCGAACCCAATTGGTGTCGCCAAAGTACCTATGCCTAAAGTGAGTGCAATACAATGCGCCAATTGGTGCCGTTTTAAACGATAAGACATATATTCACCCCAACAATAGTAATGGTTATCATTTTCATTTGAGGGATTTAAAATAGAGGATGGGTATAGATATCCCTATGACATTTGTCAAAACCAAAATAAATTAATTTATTATTTATATTAAAATTATAGTTTCCATTAAATTCTATTAAATTATCAATCTTGTCGTAAATACAATTTCCCTTTTAAATAACATACCCAACTTAATGCTTAAATAATTAAAAGCATATCAATATATGTTATATAAAAAGAGAATATATGAATATAAAAACCTTTAAATTTATCGATAAATATTCAAATGGCATTGTCGTTAACTTTGATAATAGAAACAAAAAAACAGTCACCATTAGCTTATTTTTAGATAATGAAAATATAGAAACCATTTCAACTAATAATGACCATTATCTTTTCAAGGTAGATAAATCGGGGAACTACCATGTAACCATTTCATTTATAGATAGTAATAAAAACATTCACCACCTAATTGATAGCCCTGCTAGCTATTACTTCGCCCAACAGAAAACCAAGCAAAATATTAAAAAAGAATCCAAATCAAAAACAATAAATCATAAAATAGATGGAATTAATAAATATTTTTTAGAAATTAAATCTGAAATAAAAAGTTCGCATTTGATTATGGATATATTACCAAATGAACTAATGAATTCAAAATTAATATTAATCAAATCAAATATTGAATCCTCTGTTAAACAATATGAATACCTAAACCTTTATGGGGAAGATAATTTTGATCGTTTACTTGAACTATCACAAAAGATTGAACAATTAGATTATGTCAGCTATTGCTGTATTTGTCCTGACACGACCGGCTATCTTCCGCCAAAACTCCCTTTAAATAGTCAAGTTCTAGAAGAAGACACCAGTAGCAATGAGATAACCCCTAATTTCACTTATTTACAAAAATATTTAGATGCACCAATGGGTATGAATGTGAGAAACGCATGGGAAAAAAACATTGATGGTTCGCAAGCCGTAGTACGCCATTTAGACTTTGGTGTTTACAAAAACCATGAAGATCTCAAAAATTCAAATCTGATCGTCGTTAATAGCCGCCCTGAAACTCAAGATTGTAATCATGGTACCGCATCAACAGGCTGTATTATTGCCACTAAAAATGCATTTGGTGTAACTGGCATTGCACACAATTGTCAATTTTATTTCTATGATACTGATGATCTCGATCAACTTACTAATGATGTCCAGCCTGGTGATATTGTAAGCTTAGACATTCAATTTTCTTTTGGCGAAAAATTACTTCCTGCCACAGCTGTGCGTAATTGGTGGGAAAGAATCAAAATTATGGTCGACAAAGGTGCAACGGTTATATTGGCAGCCGGTAATGGTGGGTTAGATTTAAGTGAACCCGGAGTTATGACTGATTTAGGTGATAATGGCAGTATGTTAGTTGGCGCGTGTAATAATCAGACTGGAAGTCGTGCTTATTTTTCTAATTACAATCAAAAAAGTTCATTAATTAATTCATGGGGAGATTGGAGTGTTACAACCACAGGGTATGGCTCACTACAAAAATACCCCGGTAATGAACGCAATTACACAAAAGATTACTCAGGTACATCTAGTGCGACTCCTTTGTGTGCAGGCGCATTAGCATTACTTCAAGGCTATGCCAAACAACATCAAATTATTTTATCTGCTTGGGGAATGCGCGAACTGATAAAAAAATCGACCTATACGGAAGGTGTTAACGATGGGATTGGCTATCGCCCGAATGTCAATGATTTATTAAAAGAAATTGATAAACTGGCCCAAATTACTGAATAATTGAATTATAGTTATGCCGTCATAACCGATGGCATAACATAACCTTTTATTTATCTGGGCTAAAAACACGACTACACACTTTCTCTAATAACGCTTTATTATGGCTAAAAATAATCATCGCCAACGGGCGCTCTTCCGATAATCTCACTAACAACTGCCAAATCTCTTTTTGCAAATTGGCGTCTAACTGTGCGGTGATTTCATCAGCAATCAAAATTTTCGTTCGCGGGTCAAGGGCTCGCAATAAGGCGATACGAGCAAGCTCACCACCGGATAACTCACTGGGAAGCCTTTCTAGCCATGCAGGTTTAATCGAAAAATACGCTAACCAGTGAGAGTCTGGCTGCCAAGCATCAAATACACTCGCACCGACCTTACGGTATGGGTTAAAACTTTTCTCTGGATGCTGAGGGACTAATTGAACCGGACAATAACCATGTCGAGGCAATGGTTGGCCTTCAAATAGAATGGTTCCTTGGGATGCCTTTTGCCACTGAGCTAACACTCGGCCTAACGTAGTTTTACCAAAACCACTGGGCGCAGATATTCCAAGGCGTTCACCGCTAGCCAGTGACAAACTAAAGTCATCCCACAGCCGTTGCCCACCTTGATCAATACATAAATTATTTACTTGTAAAATAGGTTCAGTAATACTCATTTACTTGCCATAAATTGATGTTCAGGTAACGCATTCCACAACGATTGTAGCCATTTTCCACCACCGCCTTGTTGCAGTTGTTGGCTGCTTAGCACTTCTTCCAACTCTCCGTTACGTAATAAGGCTATGCGGTCAGCAAAACGCACAGCCATGGATAAATCATGGGTGACCCATAAAACACCTCGGCCAACGTGACACAGTGATTTTATATTTTCGAGCAGTTGCATCGCATGGTCGTCATCCAACCATGATGAGATTTCATCCGCTAAAATATATTGTGCGCGGGAAAGTGTCGCACTGCTGGCGAGTACCCGTTTTGCCATTCCACCGGATAACTGGTTTGGGTAGCTATCCACTAGTGAGCTTTGCAAATTATATTGCTGTAAGTGCCGTGCAACATCGTGCATTTTAATATGCTGCCCACTTAACACTGCGGCACGTTCTAATTGTGGGCCGATACGAATTAGCGGATTAAGCGCGCTAACCCCTTGAGGAATATAGCATAATGCATTACCACGGTGCTGAGCTTTGTTTTGTTCCGTCAGCCTTTTACCATTAAGGTGAATACCACCACGACAGCGCATATTATGGGGAAGTAACCCCAAAACACTCTGTAATAACAAGCTCTTACCTTCTCCGCTTCCACCCACCAGCGCGACCATTTCACCGGGCTGAATATCTAAGGAAATTCCTTGTAGTAACGGAGCCCAACGTTTACGCCCTAACCAACGAAACTGCGCGACATCTACGGTGAGATTATCAAGACTCAACATACGACCCCCTTCAACCATAGCTGCTGCAAGGCCTTAGCAAATTGGTCAAATAATAACACTAATCCGACTAATGCAACGCCTGGGAAAACCACCAGCCACCAAGCACCTGTGCTGAGGTAGCGCAATGCATCAGATAATAAAATACCTAGTGAGGGTTCATGGGGCGACAAACCAAAACCTAAGAAACTTAATGCCGCACTGTGTAAAACCGCATGGGGAAACATTAACAATGTTCCTACCATCCATTGCGGCAAAATCATGGGTAAATAATGATAACGCCAGCGGTAAAATGCACTGTTACCAATACGTTGAGATAACATAATGTAATCTGACTGGCTAACTCGTTGTAACTCCGAACGTAAAATTAAGGCTAATTTTGGCCAATGTGTCAGTGCAACGGCCCAAATCACCCCCATTTTTCCACCACCCAGCGTAAAACAAATCAATACCAGTAATAAAAGATGCGGCAATGCCAACATAGCATCAATAATGCCACGCACCACATAGTCCATAACTTTGCTTATTGAAGATAACCCCGCCATGATAAGTGCAATGAAACCGCTGGTAATGGCAGCCATAAGGCCGATTTGCAAGCTAGTTGCTACACCTTGAAAGGTTCTGGCAAATAAATCACGTCCTAAATTATCTGTACCAAATAGATGCGCCCACGAAGGTGGCAAGCGCCTATCGAGTAAATTCATTTCAATATCATTAAGGGAGAGGCCAAACGCATAAATACTAACGATGACCAATAAAAGTAATGAGAAAACTAACTTAAATAAGGCGCGATTAGGGTTATAGGTCATGATCCTCTCATCACTCCCTTATTCACTTTTTTTAGCAGGCTGTCTGCTACCGTATTGCTTAAAAATATTAGCGTAGCGCATAACATGACGATCCCCATCAACAAGGGAATATCTCCACGTAGCCCCGCATCTATCGTTGCCTGACCTAAGCCTGGATAGGCAAATACTTTTTCAGCTAGCAATGCCCCGCTCAATAATTCACCTACAGAAGCAAACTGCAAACAAATTGCGGGGGTGATGGCATGTTTCAACACGTGGAAACCCATCATTGACCAGCCATTATCCCCTTGAGCCCGTGCGTAATGAATAAATTCACTGCTCATCACCTCAACAACTTTGGCTCGTGTATGCAATGCGATATTACCCACGCCTAGCATACCCAACGCAATTACAGGCAAAATTAGGTGGTGAAGTTTCTGTGAAAAAGTTGCCGTTTGCTCATCCAAGCCTATCGGCCAAGCGCAGCATATTGGAGCCCATTGTAATGTCACCGCGAACAAAGACAGCAACAGCAAACCGACCCAAAAAACAGGAATTGAAGCAAGTAAATAGCATAATGTTGAGATAAGTTTGTCTGGCCAGCGGTTTAAATAACGCCCAGCGACTAACCCTAGCGCAAAACCCACAATACCAGAAAACAACCAAGCACAAATAAGCAATGCTAAAGAAGGCACAAGGCGGTCAGCAATCACTTGAATTACAGGGGTATTATAGAGCATGGAATAGCCCAAATCCCCCTGTAATACTTGTGAAAACCAACGCCAGAACTGTACCCATAAAGGCTGATCAAGCCCCCATCGCGCAGCAATTAGCGCATATTGCTCAGGAGGCACGTGCAGTAAGTCATTGCCAATATAGGCTTTTATTGGGTCGATAGGCGAGTAACTCAGCAGGATAAAAATCCCCGCTGCCGTTACGGTTAATAAACCAAAAAATCGCAATAAAAGCCCAAGTGCAGTTCGCATTACTGACAGGTCCACGCCCATTCATCGACATTATTTAACACCGACCAAGATCCGTGAATTTCAGGAGCACTGGTACCTAAATCAACACAATTATTCAGTAAATAAATATGTTGTAGGTTCATCAACCAAGCCCATGGAGCATCACCTTTAATACCAACACCCGTGCTACCGTTCCAATCTACTTGCTGCCATAACGGAATCGCCGCGCCTTGGTCAGCTTGTGCTAACGCTTTTTCGATTACCTCATCAACGGCTGCATTTTTATAATAACCAGGGTTATAAAAGCCAACACCTGCTGCTTTGCTACTGTAATTATGGACAATTTCCATCGGGTCTAAGCTTCCCCAACCAAAAAGTGTTGGGTTAGCATGCATGTGTAGCTCAACGGTTTCCCAGCTCCCCGATTTTAAATCCATCTCGATACCAATCGGTTTTAAGCTTGAACGGATTGCCTGCGCAAGGTCTCGACGTGTGGTATCACCACTGGCATACCATAATGTCAGTTTTGCCACTTTGCCATTTTTCTCACGTAAGCCCTCTTTATTCAGCTTCCATCCCGCATCTTCTAAAATGGATTTCGCTTTTTCAAGATCACCATCTTTAAAAGCGGAGTCTGGGCTATTCCATGGCAGCCCTGCAACGCCGGTATAAGCCGGTACGGCAAAGCCTTCCAACACAGATTCCGCCAATAGTTTACGGTCAAGAGCATAGTTAATGGCTTTACGGACAGCAACATCTGAAGTGATGTCGTTACCGATAGGGTTACCTTGAGCATCTTTCTCACCGGCAGGTGGAATTGGGAAAGAAATGCCGCGGTTTTCCACGCTATAGCGCTCAACCAATTTCATGTTTTTCACATCATTAGCATTCGCCGCTACCGCAGCAGGGATACGAACAATTTCCAGTTGATTGCTTTGTGCCGCCGCAAAGGCCGCATCTTCATCAAGGAAAACAAAGACCATTTTACCAAAGTCATTTTTTGGCCCTGCATAATACGGATTTTGCTCGACAATCAGTTGCTGCCCCGGCTGGAATGCAACTAAACGATAAGGACCTGCGCCAATTGGGTTATGTGCATAGGTTTTCGCATCATATTTATCGGCACAAACAATCCCTAACGAACCAAGTACATTAATAAAGGTACTTTGTGGGGAAGATAAGGTGATTTTTACGGTGAGTGGGTCAATTTCCTCTGCTTTGGCAAAATTCCCCATGTCCACCTTACCGCCACTTGCCGCAGCATTGTTATAGGTAAATACAACATCTTTTGCCGTTAACGGTGAGCCATCGGAAAATTTTAAGCCTTTTTTCAGCTTGAGTGTCCACTGTTTACCATCTGCATTATGTTGATAACTTTCAAGCATATAGCTATGCCATGAAAGGTCAGTTTTTTGTTTCAGTAATGGGCTATGCAACAGTAGGTAGCTGCCGTGGCTCCACCCGAGCATGGGGTCAAAACCCTCTGTTGGCTCTGAGCCAATCGCTAAACGTAAAGTTTGTGATTGAGCCAGTTCTGCCGCCTGTGCTTGCAGTGTGAGCCCCATCAAGCACATTGCGGCAACGATATTTTTAATCATACATCCCTCTATAGACAGATTTTATTTTTTATTTCATATAATTAATGACGTTATTTTCATTAATGTCGCTATTGGTGAGATATTCACTATGTGTAGAGTAACCAATATGAGTTATATTAAATTTAACGCCCTGATTGCTAGGCGCTACATCAATAGAACAGCGAATTTATTCGAGAAACCGTCAAAATTAAGTCGTTATTTGACTTACCTTAACAACTACTCATCAATTTCTTTGTCAAATTCAATTGGGTTAGAGTGCAAGGACAAATTGGTAATAAAATTCGGGTCGTTCGACTGCCTTGATTGCAACCGAAATTGAGAAGGCGTCATATTGTATTTTCGCTTAAAGACATCGCAAAAATAGGCATTACTGCCAAAACCGCAACGATGACTAATTTGAAAAACAGAATAATTCGAAAATGTTAAATAATTCAACGCCATTCCCATTCGAACATCTAGCAGTAATTGACGAAATGACACCCCTTCACGGTTCAAATGGCGACGCAAAGTTGAAGGTGTCGTAAATAACGCTTTTGCGACATCGTCTAAATGCCATTTTTTTTGCGGTTCTTGGGTTATCAAATGGGTAATTGCTTGGTTTTTCGGTTCATCATAATTAAAACGAAACAGGTTAAGAATATCGATACCTTCTTGATATACCGCCATTAAAATAAAATATAGGCTCTGTTTCATTAACAATGCTTCTTGGGATTCACTCTGTTTTTTTAATGGTAAGCATTGTTTTAATAAACTAAAGTTATCTCTCACCGTTTCAGGGGGAGAAACATGGTAAATGGGTTGGTGGCTAGTCAGTGGCGCACCCGACTTCATCAATGTTTTTAGTAATAAAAATACCGATTGTAATTCTTCTTCTGACATCGACAAGGTGTGTAATTCAAGCGGCTGATTCACGGTGTTACACACAATATTGCAAGAAACTTGACTGTATTTAGGAATAATTAAGGTGACATCGGTTTCAATTTCAATGGATTGACCGTTGATCACGACATTTCCTTTCGCGCCAGTTAGCATGGCTATCATCGCGTTTTCAATATAAAACGCTTTTAACACCATTTGGCTTTCCGAAAGAAAGAATTTATATTCCATAATCTCTATAAACTGCAGTTAATGTCAGAATGACTTCCCAAGAAAAGGGATTGTTGAATAGATATAAAGCCACGTAGTAAAAGCATATCAACCCCATATCAGTGCGGATGAGAATATAGTCCCGTTACGCTGAAATCGCAATATAGATATACGCTCATTTTTTACTGTTATTTTGATGGTTGTTATATTTTCTAAATAAAATGCTGTTTAATTGAAAGGCAATTTTCGATATAAGGTGTAGAATCGCGCGGCAGATACATGCAGCCGATAACACTGCATAATAATAATGATTTTGGTATTCACTCACACCCTACCCTACTTGCATTAGCTTTTACATCATAAATACCCAATTTTTGCTGGGGTATAGCTAAACATGTTCGCGTATTTTTAGTTGACTGAGTTGCAGGAGAAAGTATGTCTGATTTTTCAGGATCAGGCTGGTTAGCTGAAATTTTTTTACGATATGAACTAAAACGTGGCGTCACCCGCTTAACGGAAAAACAACATATCGGCCCTTTAATGGTTCAGCGGCCATTCTACCCCGAGCAAGGCATTGCACACACGTATTTACTTCATCCACCCGGTGGCGTTGTCGGGGGGGATAAACTCCTTATCAATATTGATGTTCAACCACATGCCCATGCGTTATTGACCACGCCTGGTGCAACAAAATTTTATCGTAGTGCGGGCGGCGTTGCACGACAAGTACAAAGCTTAACCGTCGGGCCCAATGGGTTCTTAGAATGGTTACCTCAAGAAAACATTTTTTTCCCTGAGGCTCAAGTTCGCTTAGAGACTCATGTTCGAATCGCAAGTTCCTCAAAGTTTATCGGCTGGGAAATCCAATGTTTAGGCCGACCCGTATTAAACGAGCAATTCGACAACGGGGATATTCGGGGCCGCTTGCAGTTTTATATTGATGACAAACTCACCTTGGCGGAATCCATATTTATCGAGGGTTCACAAAAAACAATCAGCCGTCATGCGTGAATTTCCTATGGTAGGTTCCTTGTATATCTACCCCGCCAGCGATGAATTAAAAGCTGAACTTCACGAGAGTTTGGCCGTGTTTTTCTCTACGGAAGTGAGGCCGCTTGAGTATGGACTGACTGATGTAGACGGTATTTTAGTATTGCGGTTATTAGGTTCTCAAACCGAGCCCATGATGGCTTGCTTCGCCCATATTTGGCAGGCAACAAGACAATACTGGTTAGGTTATTACCCTGATCCGCCGCGTATTTGGGCAACTTAAACGTTTTTTAGGAGCAAAAAATGGAATTAACCCCCAGAGAAAAAGATAAATTATTGCTTTTTACGGCAGGCCTCGTTGCTGAAAGGCGTTTAGCCCGTGGATTAAAGCTCAATTACCCTGAGGCGGTCGCATTGATCAGTTGTGCGATTATGGAAGGCGCCCGTGATGGCAAGACGGTTGCCCAATTAATGAGCGAAGGCCGAACCGTGTTAACCGCAGAGCAGGTAATGGAAGGCGTGCCAGAAATGATCAAAGACATCCAAGTGGAATGTACATTTCCTGATGGCACAAAACTGGTTTCTATTCACGACCCGATTGTATAGGTAACAACATGATCCCCGGTGAAATTAAAGTCAACCACGCTTTAGGCGATATCGAACTCAATGCAGGTCGAGAAACCCAAACAATACAAGTTGCCAACCATGGTGACCGCCCGATTCAAATTGGCTCTCACTATCATTTTTATGAAGTCAACGACGCCCTAAAATTTGAGCGCGTAGGCACACTGGGTTTTCGTTTGAATATCCCAGCGGGTATGGCGGTGCGTTTTGAACCTGGACAAAGTCGTACGGTTGAACTCGTCGCTTTTAGCGGCAAACGAGAAATTTATGGTTTCCATGGCAAAGTCATGGGCAAGTTAGAGAGTGAGAATTAATAATGAAAACAATCTCTCGTCAAGCGTATGCGGATATGTTTGGTCCCACAACCGGTGACCGCTTGCGCTTAGCTGATACAGCATTATTTCTAGAGATCGAAAAAGATTTCACCACCTATGGTGAAGAGGTCAAATTTGGTGGCGGTAAAGTTATTCGTGACGGCATGGGTCAAAGCCAAGTCACCAGTGACCAGTGTGTCGATGTGTTAATCACTAATGCCATTATTTTAGATCACTGGGGCATTGTTAAAGCGGATATCGGAATTAAAAACGGCCGTATTGCGGGGATTGGTAAAGCAGGCAACCCCGATGTTCAACCCAATGTCGATATCGTTATCGGCCCCGGTACAGAAGTGGTTGCTGGTGAAGGTAAAATTATCACCGCGGGTGGCGTTGATACTCACATTCATTTTATTTGCCCACAACAGGCAGAAGAAGGTCTGGTTTCCGGTGTTACCACCTTTATAGGTGGTGGAACTGGCCCTGTTGCTGGTACTAATGCCACGACCGTCACCCCTGGTATTTGGAATATGTACCGCATGTTAGAAGCCGTTGATGAACTGCCGATCAACGTAGGGCTATTTGGTAAAGGCTGTGTCAGTCAGCCCGAAGCGATTCGCGAACAGATCGAAGCGGGCGCAATAGGCTTAAAAATTCACGAAGACTGGGGCGCTACCCCAATGGCTATTCACAACTGCTTGAATGTGGCGGATGAAATGGATGTGCAAGTGGCTATCCATTCAGATACGCTGAATGAAGGCGGTTTTTATGAAGAAACCGTGAAAGCTATTGCAGGGCGAGTGATCCACGTATTCCATACCGAAGGTGCTGGCGGTGGCCATGCCCCTGACGTCATCAAATCCGTTGGAGAACCGAATATTCTGCCAGCGTCGACCAATCCAACGATGCCATACACCATCAATACCGTTGATGAGCACTTGGATATGTTAATGGTTTGCCACCACTTAGACCCATCGATTCCAGAAGATGTGGCTTTTGCTGAGTCTCGAATTCGCCGTGAAACCATTGCTGCGGAGGATATTTTGCACGATATGGGTGCAATTTCTGTGATGTCTTCAGACTCACAAGCCATGGGACGCGTTGGCGAAGTGATTACTCGTACTTGGCAATGCGCTCATAAAATGAAATTACAGCGCGGGACGTTAGAAGGCGACACTCTCGATAGCGACAATAACCGTATCAAACGCTATGTGGCGAAATATACCATTAACCCCGCTATCGCCCACGGTATCGCCCATGAAGTCGGTTCGGTAGAAATCGGCAAATTAGCTGATATCGTGTTATGGGACCCTGCATTTTTTGGTATCAAACCCGCCCTTATCATGAAAGGGGGAATGGTCGCTTATGCGCCAATGGGCGATATTAACGCTGCGATCCCGACGCCACAGCCAGTACATTACCGGCCCGATGTTTGGAGCGTTAGGTAAAGCAAAATACCATACCTCGATGATTTTTATGTCAAAAGCCGGTATTGAAGCAGGTGTTCCTGAAAAATTAGGCCTACAGAGCCAAATAGGCCGAGTTGAAGGCTGCCGAAACATTAGCAAAGCCTCAATGGTTCACAACAGTTATGTGCCACACATCGAACTTGATCCACAAACCTATATCGTCAAAGCCGATGGCATCCCACTGGTGTGTGAACCAGCGACTGAGTTACCGATGGCACAACGTTACTTTTTATTCTGACCCCTAATTAAAAGAGCCTGAGAATGAAAAAATTTATTAAAGTGATTGCTCCACAACCGCATTCACCAACCGCGTTAACCCTGTGCTTAACCATGGATGAGCGCACCAAAAGCCGTTTAAAAGTCACTTTAAGCGATGGGCAAGAAGCGGGGCTATTTTTGCCGCGCGGAACCATCCTGAAGGAAGGCGATGTTTTATCCACTGAAGACGGCGAGTTAGTCACCATCGAAGCCGCGAAAGAGCAAGTTTCTACGGTTTACAGTGATGACGCTCTGTTGCTTGCTCGCGTTTGCTATCACTTAGGTAACCGCCATGTTCCATTGCAAATTGAAGCGGGCTGGTGCCGTTATTTTCATGACCATGTGGCTAGATGATATGGCACGTGGATTAGGTGCTACCGTCAGTGTCGGTTTAGAAAAGTACCAACCAGAACCAGGTGCCTATGGCGGCTCATCAGGTGGTCATCACCACCATCACGGCCACGATGATGACCACCACTAATCGGTGGTCAGGGAGTTTGCCTATGTTAGCAGATCTGCGCTTATATCAGTTAGTTAGCCCTTCTTTGCCTGTTGGGTCATTTACCTATTCACAAGGCCTAGAATGGG
Source organism: Providencia rettgeri (assembly GCA_900455085.1). Classification (NCBI taxonomy): domain Bacteria; kingdom Pseudomonadati; phylum Pseudomonadota; class Gammaproteobacteria; order Enterobacterales; family Morganellaceae; genus Providencia; species Providencia rettgeri. The sequence continues at coordinate 3,569,241 of UGTZ01000001.1, forward strand.
CGATTGAAAAAGGCTGGGTAACGACACCTGATACCCTTGCTGGCTGGCTAACCGCACAAATGACCCATGCGATTGCGACATTAGAGCTTCCTGTTTTACGGCAAATTCATACTTCCCTTTCCCTTGGTGATATTGAAGCGGTGAAATATTGGTGTGAATTTATGATTGCCAGCCGTGAAACCAAAGAGTTGCGTCAAGAAGAGCGGCAACGAGGAATTGCTTTTGCCCGACTACTTCCTCAGCTAGGTATTGAACTGGATGCTAACCTGCAAACCTGTGTGAAACAAACCCAGCTAATAGCCTTCGCCCTCGCCGCAGTAAACTGGCAGATTGACGTTGAAAAATTGTGCACCGCGTATGCATGGGGTTGGCTAGAAAACACGGTGATGTCCGGTGTTAAGCTTATCCCTTTAGGGCAAAGCGCAGGGCAAAATATTTTATTTACCCTTGCTGAGCGCATACCCGAAGTGGTTACGCAATCGGCAATCTGGCCAATAGACGATATTGGCAGTTTTACACCTGCACAAATTATTGCCAGTAGTCGGCATGAAACCCAATACACACGACTTTTTCGTTCATGAGAAAAATGCTATGCAAGAATATAATCAACCCTTAAGAATTGGTGTCGGTGGGCCAGTCGGCTCAGGAAAAACCGCATTATTAGAAGTATTATGTAAAGCCATGCGCGACACTTACCAAATTGCCGTTGTCACCAATGATATTTACACCCAAGAAGATGCCAAAATTTTAACCCGTGCCGAAGCATTAGATGCAGATCGCATTATTGGTGTTGAAACTGGTGGCTGCCCTCATACCGCTATTCGTGAAGATGCATCAATGAATTTAGCGGCAGTTGAAGAGTTAGCCATGCGCCATAAAAACCTTGATATCGTGTTTGTGGAAAGCGGCGGTGATAACCTCAGCGCGACGTTTAGCCCAGAACTGGCAGACTTAACTATTTATGTTATCGATGTTGCAGAAGGCGAAAAAATCCCACGTAAAGGCGGCCCGGGGATCACCCATTCCGATTTATTGGTGATTAACAAAATTGACCTTGCCCCCTATGTCGGCGCTTCATTAGAGGTGATGGAAGCCGATACCGCAAGAATGCGCCCAGTAAAGCCCTATGTGTTTACTAACTTAAAGAAAAAAGTCGGCTTAGAAACTATTATCGATTTTATTATTGATAAAGGTATGTTAAGACGTTAATAAATTTGAGCGCCCTATAGTTTTTATCTATAGGGCGTTTGAGGTTGTTGACAAAGCGGGATAAAAGCGTGGTTTTTCCCGCTTTGTGTTATCAGCCGAAAATCAATAGATTGATTTTCCTAATTTATTTCAATAACCTATTAGACTTGCTGTCAAACATTATATGTTTGACAGCAATCTGAAACGGCCTATAGATAGAATCTATAGGCCGTTTTCAATTAACAAATACGGGGTAAAGGCTCACTGTGGGGTAAATCTAATAACCTTGATGTACCGAAGATCCCAACCAATTTGACTTGTTTTTGCTCAGTCACACAGCCAATGGTAGTTGCATTTTTCCCTAATGGGTGTTGGTGTAGTGCAGCAATCACTGCATTTTCCGCTTCAGGTTTCACCACAATCACTAATTTACCTTCATTCGCAAAGTTTAACGGCTCTAAACCCAATAGCTCACACACCCCCCTAACCGCAGAAGAGATAGGTAAATCGCCTTCATTAACCGCAATTCCACAGCCGCTGGCTTGGGCAAATTCATGTAGGATTGCCGTTACGCCACCACGAGTTGCGTCTCGTAATGCCCGAACGCCGTCAATTTCACGTAGCGGTGCTATCAATGGCGTTAATACTGCACAATCACTGCAAAGCTCCGCTTCTAACCCGAGTTGTTCGCGTAGGTTTAAAATAGTGGCGCCGTGGTCCCCCAGCGTACCACTAACAATCACTTTATCCCCCGCTTGAATATGCTGCGCTCCCCACTGGATATTGCTCGGGATCACACCAATACCGGCCGTATTGATAAAAATTTTGTCTGCTGCCCCGCGCTGCACGACTTTGGTATCGCCTGTCACAATATCCACTCCCGCTGCTGCTGCCGTTGCCGCCATGGATTCCACAATTGAGGTAAGCTCAGAAAGCGGAAAGCCTTCTTCCAAAATAAAACCACAAGAAAGGTATTTGGGAATAGCACCACTGACTGCGACGTCATTCACTGTGCCGCAAACGGCTAATTTACCAATATTGCCTCCGGGGAAAAAAATCGGGTCGATGACATAGCTATCGGTACTGAATGCCAAACGATCGCCTAATACGGTCATTTCTGCCAATGCTAGCCGAGCTTGGTCTTCCCGCTCATTCAGCGCTTGGTTAGCAAATGCCTGTAAGAACAGTTGTTCAATCAATTGCTGCATCGCCTGCCCACCACTTCCGTGAGCCATCGTCACTACATTGTTAGCATTACGACTCATTTATGCCTCCCGACGATATTGATAATAAGCTGCACAGGCACCTTCAGAAGAAACCATTAATGCACCAAAAGCAGTTTGTGGCGTACAACGACGCCCAAATAGCGTACATTCGCTGGGCTTACAGCGCCCTGTTAAAACCTCACCACAGCGCGCTTGCGGGTCATCCGCCACTTTATGGGGCTGTACCTGAAAACGCCTCTCGGCATCAAAAAATTGATAAGCTTGGGTTAATTGAACCCCTGAACCTGCAATTTCCCCCAATCCGCGCCACTCACTGGTTTGTTTGAGTTCAAAAACTTCCTCTAGCGCCTTAAGTGCTAACAGGTTGCCTTCATCTGCCACAACGCGTTTATATTGGTTTTCTACCTCACAACGGCCATCGGCGATTTGGTCAACTAGCATGGCTAATGACTGCAAAATATCTAAGGGTTCAAATCCTGTAACTACTAAGGGTTTATGAAAATCTTCAGTAATAAACTGGTAGGGATGCGCACCAATCACCATGCTCACGTGCCCCGGCGCTAAAAAACCGTCAATACGCACATCCGGTTGTTCGAGTAAGCTACGCAAGGTGGGAATAATCGTAATATGCTGGCAAAAAACACTAAAATTGGCTAGTTGGCGGCGTTTTGCTTGCTGCAAGGTGATTGCAGTACTCGGCATGGTGGTTTCAAAGCCTAAGCCAAAGAAAACCACTTGGCGATGGGGATGCTGCTCTGCTAATGCCAAAGCATCTAGCGGCGAATAAACGATGCGGACATCCGCCCCATTACGCTTGGCGTCAAGTAAAGAACCCTTTTCGCCCGGCACACGCATTGCATCACCATAAGTACAAAAGATAACCTCTGGGTGCTGTGCAATTTCAATACAGCCATCAATTCGTCCCATTGGTAAAACGCACACAGGGCAACCTGGCCCATGAACAAATTCAATTTCAGCGGGTAATAACTGGTCAATACCAAACTTAAAAATCGCGTGGGTATGGCCTCCACAGACTTCCATGAGTTGTAATGGACGTCGTTTCGCTTGAGGTATTTCATTCACCCGTTGATGAATATGCGCCAATAGCGCTTTTGCAAGAACAGGGTCGCGAAATTCATCGACGTACTGCATCTGTTGCTCCTGCATTTAAACCGCTAAAATCACCAACTTCATGGTCTAATTGACTCATCGCGGTTAAGGCATCCAAGGTAGATTGTGCTTCTTCTTCATTGATGATACTCATAGCAAACCCAACGTGTACCAATACCCATTGGCCTAATAAATCAGTGGTTTCACCTTCACAAATTAGGCCTATATTAACATCGCGTTTTACACCACAAACATCCACTTGAGCGAGTTGGTGAATATCTTCACCAACTGCAACTATCTTGCCCGGAATACCTAAGCACATAGCTGTGTCTCCAACCATGCCAGCCATGCATCCATCCCTTCGCCACGTGTCGCAGACACTTGAATAACTTGGATATTGGGGTTCACCTGTTTGGCATTGGCAATACACGCATCGACATCAAAATTCAGGTATGGCAATAAATCAATTTTATTCAATAACATAATATCTGCTGCCGCAAACATATGTGGATATTTGAGAGGTTTATCTTCCCCTTCCGTGACCGACAGCACCGCCACTTTATGGCGCTCCCCTAAGTCAAAACTGGCAGGGCACACGAGGTTCCCAACATTTTCGATAAATAACAGGCTGTTATCTGATAAATCTAAACGTGCCGTTGCATCGTGTACCATTTGTGCATCTAAGTGACAGCCTTTTCCTGTATTCACTTGAATCGCAGGCACACCCGTTTCGCGGATCCGTTGTGCATCATTAGTGGTTTGTTGGTCACCTTCAATCACTGCACAATTGATTTTGTCACGTAGCCTTAATAAGGTTTCTGTGAGTAAGGTCGTTTTTCCAGAACCTGGGCTAGAAACGAGGTTCAATACCAAAATATTTTTCTGGTTAAAATCCTCGCGGTTATGCTCCGCCAGATGGTTATTTTTATCTAATACATCCATCTCAATTTGTAGCATGCGCTTTTGGCTGATCCCCGGAGCATGGGTACCCGCTTCACCGTGACCGTAATCAAGGTCATGGTGTTCCCCAGCTGGTTTAAAACTCGCCTCAGCCGTTTGATAAATATGTTTATGCTTATGTTTGTGTTTATGCTTTTTAGATTTATTTTCAGCAGGTGCGGGTTCATATTGGTGATAATGGTTATGCACATCACCTTGATGATAGTAATGGTGATGAATAATCACTGTTTGCCCGTGAGATTCATGATCATGGTGGTGGTCATGATGGTCGTGATCGTGGTGGTGGTCGTGACCATGATGATGGTCATCCCCCTCAATTTTTCGCTCTCTCGATGCACATCCACAAGTACTACACATAAGTTTCACTCCCAACCGCTAAATTGTTAAATTAGATTAATACATAATCTATTGAGCCTGGTTGATACACCTCAAAGTCAGTTCCAAAAGCTATTCCACTTCCAACTCTTTGATGCGCAAACTCTCTCCACTCTCAACTTTCAGGTTCAGCCCCTGACAGCGTGGACAAACCGATTGGTGGCTGTCTACCTCCACCGTTTCACTGCAATCCCAACACCATGCTTGTGCGGGCGAGTAAATGATGTGGAGCTGGCAGCCTTCTGCAACCGTACCACGGCAAACGACATCAAAGCTGAAGCGAAAGGCACTCTCTTCAACACAAGAGAGCGCACCAATTTCAAGCCAAACACCAGTGACTCGGCTAACTGTATTTTTTTTCACCTGCTGTTCAATAATTTCTATCGTACTTTGGCATAACGAAATCTCATGCATCCTGCCCCCTTAAGTGACGGGTAAACAATGCCCTGCGTTCAGGTGCTTGAGGAATATTTGGGTCACTCACTGGGAGCGATAGCAATATTCGCTGGCAATCATCCACTAGGTGAATACCTTGTTCCGGTGTCATTTTCTTTTCTAATGGTGACATTAATGAGCAAGCAACATATTGAGTTAAACCGTCTAATTCACCCACGGTATACGTCATTTCACCATAGGGAAGAATTAACCCAACCTTGTCACCGACCACGCGGTGAGGCCAATATTGTTCAGGCCCCGGTAGAATAATCGCACTGAGCATCCATGGCGTGATCACCACGCCCACCCATTGCCCGTCAAACAGTGAGAATTCACTGGCATGCACTGGCATCGTTGGATGCAAAAATGACAAATCATGCATTGATTGTTCAGCAACGCGCGTAAATGCGGCCTCCACTAGAGGCCGAGGGTTAGTGTCATAACCTAAGATTTCATCCGGCATGCAAACTCTCTTCTTTTGCTATGATTTCCAAGCCTTCGCTTCGCAAAACCTCAATGACCTTTTGTAAAGCAGGCTCTAAAGCGGCCTGCCCAGTTGCTGTCAAACCAATATGCGGTTCGAGGGATTCAGGCACAACACCCACTAATGTTAGCTTCTGTGGGAATTCATCGGTTAAATGCAAAGCCGATAGCACATCTGATAAACCGAGTTGATGCGGGGAGATTTTACGCGTAAATAACGCAGGAACTTCGTCATCGCGCAAGACTAAAATCGAGCCAGCCTGCTGGCTCGATAACACGACGTCGGCAATAATTAAATGGTCTCTATCCGCCATTGGGCCAATTAGCTCCATTCCTGCCGTTCCGCCATCAAGTACTTCTACGCATTCAGGTAGATGATAGCGCTGTTCTAAAGCCTCAACGATGCGTACCCCAATACCTTCATCGCTGAGCAGTATATTGCCAACACCTAAGACTAAAATACGCATTACAGCACCTTAACCTTAGTGACTTCGCCACCTTCAGGGTCAACAATGTGCACCGCACAAGACATACAAGGGTCAAATGAGTGAATGGTTCGCACCACCTCAAGGGGTTTAGATGGGTCAGCAACGGGAGTTCCTACCAATGCTTGCTCATAAGGGCCCGGCTCATCATTGAAATTACGAGGGCCGGAGTTCCAAGTAGAAGGTACTACCGCTTGGTAATTTTCAATTTTACCGTCTTTGATAACCACCCAGTGGGATAACAAACCTCGAGGTACTTCACCAAAACCAACACCTTTAATAGTGACATTTTCTGGGAAAATTGGTTTTACAAAGGTGGTGTGATCCCCTTTTGCGATGTTGTCCACCAGCGCTTGCCATTGAATTGACAAGGTTTCATTCAATACACAGCAACGAACACTACGTCCGATAATCCGCCCCAATGTTGAATGCAGTTGATCCACACTAATACTGTTACCTGTCAATGTTTGATACAGGTTTACCACATCATTAAAGTGTTTTTCTGTCGGTTCATGTTTTGCCGCTAGTTTGCACAGTAAGTCTGCTAATGGCCCCACTTCGACGGTTTTATCATAGAAAGTCGGTGCTTTTACCCATGAATATTTACCGTCATCATCCCAACCGGTGTAATCTGGGTTCGTGGTACCTTCCCACGGTGCTTGAGGTTCATTTTCTTTGTACCATGCATGTTTGCTACTTTCTTTGATACCGTTGATCAAATACTCGTCTGTATGGCTAGTAATGGGGCGATAAGTACTAAAATCGCTGTTTTCAAGATAACCGCCCGGTAATAGGAAGCTCCCGTTTTTACCATCCATTGGCATTTCAGGCATGCACATGTAATGTTTCGCGCCTTGACCGACTTCGAGCCATTCAGGGTAGCCCGCGGCAATCACTGCTGCGTCAATCTTATACACTTGCTCAATAAAATCCCCTAAACGGTCAATAAAGGATTTCACATACATCAAACGTTCAAGGTTCAGAACCCCGACACCATCAAGGTTAATAGGGTTTGCCACACCACCAACTGCAAGGTTTTGAATATGCGGTGTTTTCCCGCCTAATAATGCCACAATACGGTTAGCATCTCGCTGACATTCAAGGGCTTGTAAATAGTGGGCCACGGCAATTAAGTTTACCTCAGGCGACAGCTTCATCGCTGGGTGCCCCCAATACCCATTAGCAAAAATACCCAATTGCCCACTGGCAACCAGTTTTTTAATTTTGTCTTGAACTCGTGTGAACTCTTCTGGGCTATTCAGTGGCCACGTCGAAACGCCTCTTAGGATTTCGGCCGCTTTATTGGGGTCTGCATTCAGCGCAGAGGTGATATCCACCCAATCTAACGCAGATAATTGATAGAAATGAACAATATGGTCTTGAATGGTATGCGCGGCTAGAATCATATTACGGATATACTGCGCATTAACAGGGACATCAATATTTAAGGCACTTTCAATGGTGCGTACCGATACAATACCGTGCACTGTAGTACAAACCCCACAGATACGCTGCATAATCATCCAAGCATCACGGGGGTCTTTCCCTTTGACTATCTCTTCCATACCGCGCCACATCGTGCCTGAAGCCCAAGCCTTGGTGACTTTTCCATCTTCAATTTCACAATCAATGCGTAAGTGACCTTCGATACGAGTGACTGGGTCTATTGTTATACGTTGGCTCATGCTTTACCTCGGGCCTCTGAATGGCTCATCGTTGTTTTTTTCAATGCTGGAATAACAGGTAATAAGCGGATCAATAAGATATAAGCGCATACCTCTATTGCCACGAAACCTATTGAAATTAAAAGTTCTTCTGTTGTTGGGAAGTAGTCGTATCCGCCTCCGGGGTTGAATGCAACGAGGGAATAGCTCATCCGCCACATGGCAGCGCCAATCAACATGCTTAAACCGCTTGCATATAACCACCGTGAATCATTTCTTAGTGATGGCATGCGGAAAATAATCAATGGGAAAACCATTAATGCGGTTTCTATCCAGAACATCATGGCGTAGAAATCGGTATTGAAGATATGGTGCAATTTATCTCGATAAATCAGCTCCCCAAAACGACAGACCAAAAACAGTACTAACAGTACCTGCAAGATACGAGTGATACGAACAAACAGTGGTCGTTCATCTGCGCCCTGCCCACGTAATGCGGCTTGGAGTAATGACCCTTCAAAAATGACAATCGAAAAGCCCATAATGAATGCGGTTAGTAATGAGAGTAATGGCAGCATTTCATAACTTTGCCAAATAGGATGAACTTTATACCCTGCCGAAATCATCAATGAACCCATTGATGATTGGTGCATCATCGGCAATAACGCTCCTAGCGCAATAATGAAAAACATCACTTTATTTAAGCGTTTTAACGAAACTTTCCAACCAAAACGTTCACACAGTGCGGGGGCAAATTCCAATGCCATCACACCAATATAAATCGTCATACAAACCGCAGTTTCAAACAGCACCGAATTGGTGTTAAAGAAACCAGGAATGTAAAAGTAAGGCAAGTTCCAGTAGCGACCTACGTCAATGGTGATGGACAACCCACCGAGAGAGTAACCGAACAAACTGGCTAATAGTGCGGGACGCACTAACGGATGATATTCACCGCGGTTAAATACATATACTGCCCAAGCCAGCGCCCAACCACCACAAGCAAAACCGGTTCCAATCAGTAAGTCAAAAGCAATCCAAATTCCCCAAGGATAGCCACCATTTAGGTCAGAAACTGAACCTAGGCCGAAGACTAAACGTTTAACTATCAAGATGACACAAATCAGCACTAAGGGCCCAAAATACCATGATTGGCCAACTGACTAAACGCCCGCCTAGCGGCTGTTCTTTATGATGCGTCGTCATTTGAGTCATCTCCTTCGTGTTTGTCATTCTTGGTATTGCGATACACCAAGAAACTCAACCCAGCCAACGCGGCCAATGGCAGTACCATGCCTTTATAAAGCGTGTGCTGCACATACTCAGAACGGGCTCCTGTGGACAACTGTTCTAACTCAGGCAGCCCAAGGTTTTGATAGGGTACACCTGAAAGAACAATAACTTGCGTGCCACCGCCTTCGAGCTCGCCATAAACATGAGCCTCATATTTCGGTACTTTAATGACATTCGGGTCATTGCTATGTAAGGTTTGTCGTGGGTAACCGTACTCATCACCCACTTTGAATGTTAAGCGTCTTTTGGCTTCCGCGAGCAATTCTTCTCGCGTTCCGAAAATCACCGCGCCCGTTGGACAAACTTCAACACAACCGGGTAAGCCGCCTTTATCTAAACGTTCGACACCTTTTTGGTTACATAACTCGCATTTATGAATTGCGCCAAATTTGTCATCGTAGGCATATTTCGGAATATTAAAAGGACACGCCACCATGCAATAACGGCAGCCGGTACATACGCTGGCATCGTAATGAACAATGCCAGTTTTTGGGTCTTTCTTCAGGGCTTGAACAGGGCAAACCGACACACAGTTAGGGTCAACACAATGCATACATTGTTTTTTAATGTAGGCGTAACCGTCTTTTTCTTGGTCTTTATTAACGCCTGTTCCGCTACTCCAAACCTGAATAATATTGTTGGTATAAGGGGTTAGTTTGTCATTATTTGACCAAGTTTGTTCCCCGACCGGGTTACGTTCCGGATGGTTAATATCTTGGCATTTTGTCACGCATGCCTGACACCCAATACACAGGGTCGAGTCATATAGCATTCCCAAAGAATTGGGAATCGGCGGACGGTTTTCAGGCCCCGCCAAACTGGGTGAACTTCCCGCAAGTAATGCTCCCCCCGCGGAGAGTTTCAGAAAATTTCGTCTATTCACGGTTATTCTCCCCCGTGAGTCAGTATCTTGTTGGCGTTTTTGACGGCCTAATTCACGTACCGCCATCACGCTGACGCCAGCCACTAACCCGACAACACCACCGATTAATCCCACAGCAGTAGATGAAATTTGGCCACCTTCACGATTATTGACATCCGGTTTATCCACCCGTGGTGTTGGGTTTTCCACGCTCGCCAACTGATGGATCGCTTTGTGAAAGCCTACATTTTCCTCATTACAGCCATAACAAGGGTGACCAATTGCCACAGGCCAGACACCGCCAACATCACAGAATTGTAATGTGGAACAGTTCCCGTAAGTTTCAGGCCCCTTACAGCCTAAATGGTATAAACACCAACCTTCACGATGACCATCATCACCGAACTCTTTTGCGAAGCGGCCCGCATCAAAATGAGGGCGACGCTCACAGTGTTCATGAATTAAACGACCGTACGCGAACATTGGACGATTTTTACTATCCAATTTTGGTGGGCGATTAAACGTAATTAAGTGCGCGACTGTCGCAAGGAAATTATGTGGATTAGGCGGGCAACCTGGAATATTGATAACTGTTTTATCTTTAATCACTTGGTTTAAACCCACAGCTCCTGTTGGGTTATCGCCTGCTGCAGCAACACCGCCCCACGAAGCGCAAGAACCAATCGCAATCACAGCTGCGGCGTGTTCAGCCACTTCACGAATATGCTCAACAATCGGCTTACCCGCTACCATGCAATAAATACCGTTATCTTTTAGTGGGATAGAACCATCGACAACTAAAACATATTTTCCTTTGTACTTTTCAATTGCGTTATGTTTGTTTTGCTCAACTTGCTCACCAAAGGCAGCAGACAACACCTCGTGGTATTCCAATGAAATGGTATCGAGAATTAAATTTTCTAACGTAGGATGAGTGGAACACAACAAAGATTCTGTACATCCCGTACACTCTTGGGCACCAATCCAAATGACCGGTGGCCGTGCTGGATCACTAATAGATTCCGCTATTTGGGCTGCAGCCTTCCCGCTTAATCCCATTGTCGCGGCCAGTGCTGTACATAACTTCATAAAATCACGGCGGTTAATGCCATGCGAAGAAATAATAGAGTTATCTCCTATCATTCTTTTTTCCTATTATTATGGGTGGCTTAGAACCTATTCATTAGGCAATTTTTGTTTATTATCTTAAGGTTATAGATACCACAAAGCCCTGTGTACAAATGAGGCACACACCTTTGGCTTGTATTTTTCTATTTAAAAAGTTAACAAAACTAAGTCTAATGAAATAAATTCTTATTTAAGTAACCTGATGCATAAATATAAAATAAGATCCTATTCCTACCGCGTCCAAATCATTTGATCTTCATCAAGAGGCAATAAGAAATTTTAATTTTTTTATATATTTGCCAGAAAAATCGATTCAGTAAACCGTATTGAAAAAAGAAAAGAAATATAAATAAATGGATTTAATTTTCAATAATGCGTTATATATCACATCATTTAAAATATAAAATTCTTTTATTTTCATTGCGATATTGAAATTCATTATTGCAACTTAATTAATTAAGCGGAATGTGTGTATTAATAATAAACAATCCATTAATATAAACATGAACATGCTAAATAAGAATCAATATCAAAAAAAACAATATAATCCATTAAATATAATAAACTGCAAAGTTATAAGTGGATATACAATCTTATAAATATAATACTATTCATCAATAATAGATTCATGTTTCAATATTGCAGAAGCGATAGCTACCTGCCCAAGTGATAGCCCCCCATCACCCATGGGAAATTGTTTTGCATATAACACATCGAACTCAGATAGATTATTCACTAATAGCTCTCGCAATAGTTGGTTATGAATCACACCACCTGACAAAACAATTTGCTTAGTACCATATTGGTTCGCTGATTTCCTTGCAAGCTCGGCAAAACCTTGCGCTAATGCCACATGAAATGCATGCGCCCGTTGTGGTTTAGGCGCACAGTACGTCATCCATTGTTGCCAAAATGTGTGTAAATCCAATTGTTGACCAACTAACGGCATAGTGACCGGATGCGTAGTCACAGGTGACTTCATTGCAATCGCCTCAAGTTGGCAAGCGGCTTCCCCTTCCCAACTGGTTTGCGCCGTACAAATACCTAACGCTGCAGCAACCGCATCAAAAAGCCGCCCAGTGGATGAAGCCATTGGGCTATTAATTCCTTTTTCAATTGCTTTTTGTAAGCCTTGCCAAGGAAATGACATTAAATAAGCGGCACTTTCTTGCTTTTGCCACTGGGGAACAAACTGTAAACAATGAGCAAGGAAATTACGCCATGGCTGGCGAGAAGCTAATTCCCCTCCCGGTAGTGCAACTGGAGGTAACCCCCCTAGATATTGACTGGACTTATAATCCACCAGTAAGCATTCACCTCCCCATAAGCGGTCGTCATCGCCATACCCCAACCCATCGAGAGCTAACCCAATAACTTTATTACTATTTAACGGTAAGCCATCCTCGGCCATTACCGCAGCAATATGCGCATGATGATGCTGCACTTTTAGTAATGGAATTTGTAATTGCTGTGATAACGCCTCCCCATAGCGCGTACTCACATAACTAGGATGCCTATCACTGACTATCGCTGCTGGCGTGAAACGATAAATAGATTCAAATAATGCAATCGCAGACTGATATTGTTCGAAAATATCCATGTCATCAAGATCGCCAAAATGTTGGCTCATTACCGCACTTTTGTCTCGCAATAAACAAAAGGTATTTTTAAGATCCGCCCCTAAGGCCAGTATTGATGGCGAATTTTCAAACCCTTCAGGTAAGTCAATGGCATCAGGAACATAGCCCCGCGCACGGCGGAGCATTTCCGCTTTCCCATCATGATAACGCACCAATGAGTCATCTGCGCGTTGGACGATATCGCGGTTATGAGTGAGGTAAACGTCAGCGATATTGGCTAAATCTGCCAGCGCAGCTTGCTCACTCAACACAGGAGGCTTTCCAGATACATTTCCTGACGTCATCACTAATGGGCGATTAACTTGTGCCATCAATAGGTGTTGCAACGGATTAGACGGCAACATGACACCGACTTCCGCTAGGTTTGGCGCAATATATTGGCTTAATACATGATTTTTCCAATTTTTGATCAATACAATCGGGGCTGCTGGGCTTTTTAATAATACACGTAGCCCATCACTAGGCGGCATATTGTGCAACTCTAACCAATTCAGTGATGGGATCATTACCGCCAGTGGCTTAGTTGGACGGCATTTACGAACGCGCAAAGCCTCTACCGCCTCATCATGACTCGCATCACAAGCAAGGTGAAAGCCCCGATCCCTTTAATAGCAACAATTTTCCCTGCCAATAGCTGTTGAGCAGCCAAGAGTAATGCGTTCTCTTTATTTGCAATCGTTTTTCCTGATGAGTCGCATAATTTAATTTCAGGGCCACACACCGAACACGCATTGGGTTGTGCATGAAATCGTCTATCTGCTGGGGATTGATATTCCTCTAAACAATTAGGGCACAAGGGGAAATCAGCCATTGCGGTATTGGGCCTGTCATAAGGCATATGGCGAATTATCGTGAAACGCGGGCCGCAATGCGTGCAATTTATGAATGGGTAATGAAAGCGCCTATTTGATGGAGTGAAAAGCTCTTGTTGGCATGCATCGCAAGTGGCGGCATCAGGGATCACTTGGGTATCCATTTTGCCTTCACCACTACGGCGAATAGTAAATGCGTTGGGTAATTTATCCCATTGAAAAGATTGCGGTTCAATACTTTCTATATGGGCTAACGGTGGGCAGTTTTGGTACAATAATTGGGTAAATTCAGTGATATCCGAATCAGTACATAAGCGCACTAGCACCCCTTCGCCATCATTACAGACATCACCTAATAGTTTGCATTGGTGGGCTAATTGCCAAACATAAGGGCGAAACCCGACCCCCTGAACTTTCCCTTTAATGCGTAACTGTATACCACTTTTCACTGAGATATCCTCTTACCACTGTAAGGATATTTTCGCGCTAAAACATAAAAAAAGCTTCACTTGAGATCAAGAAAAGTCGTGGAAGTACAATTGACCGATTCATTTTTCAAAAACCGATTCATTAATTAGCAATACAATAATGATTACATTAAAAAATAGTGCCCATTATTTACTCATTAAAAATTCTAAATAATCTTAAATATAAACTTAAAATCCAATTTAACTTGAATACGTAAACAATATAACTTTCTCTATTAAATACTATTAGAATTATAGCCAGTTTGATTAATTATTTTCAGAATAATTCTCTATAAATCGACATAAATAACCTTTCTAAATCATTCACCTAGTCCATAAGAACGATAGTATCCCGTCAGACATAAACGTAGACTCATTTATATATTAACAATATAGCAACATCTTGGCGTGCATGAATATTATTCATAAGAAAACTCAATCTATTAATAATATAAAGAGGTGATATTTTGAAATTAAAACAACTTTTCGTTTCTCTTTCTATCGGTGCTGCGCTATTTGGTGCTAGCCATCTTGCTAGTGCCGATGAAATTATTACGCTTGGAACAAAAGGCGGTCCTTCCTTATTAAATGAAAAACGCTTGCCGCAATCTACAGCATTTATCAAGAACGATAAAAATATACCTATTTGATGCGGGATATGGCGCAAGTTTGCGATTAGTTCAATCAAAAGCCCCATTAAAAAACCTTGATTCTATCTTTATTACCCACCTTCATAGTGACCATGTTGCCGATTACCCAGCCCTACTGTTAAATGCCTGGAACAGTGGTTTAAACCATAATATCGCTGTTTATGGCCCTGTTGGAACGGAAAGTATGACAAAAGGTGTTTGGGATACATTTAGTCGCGATATTGATTTACGCGTTAAAGATGAAGGTAAACCTGATTTGCGCCAAATGGTTACAGCAAAAGATATTCAAGAAGGGCCTGTACTCAAGAATGATGATGTCGAAATTAGTGCCTTATTTGTTCCACACCCACCTTTTAACTCAGACGAAGCCCTCGCTTATAAAATACAATCTGGCGGAAAAACTATCGTTATTACCGGTGATATGATTGATAATAGCCAAATCATTGAATTTGCTAAAGATGCTGACTATTTAATCAGTGAAGTCGTCTTAGTTTCTGGGGTGAAAAATTTAGCAAATCGTATCGGCAACGGTTCAACGCTGGCAAAAGCGATTATTTCCCACCATACGACCGCAGAAGATGTCGGCAAAATAGCCCAACAAGCCAATGTAAAACACCTTGTACTTACCCACTTAGTTCCTGCAGATGACCCTTCCATCACCGACGATGTTTGGATTAATGAAGTGAGAAAACATTACTCAGGCCCAGTAACGGTCAGTAAGGACTTACAACGTTTTGAGCTGAAATAGTTTATTTGAATATATCATCAATAGGATATTGCATGTAATCTCTTAATATCCTATTGATATTAACTTATATACTGAGCCTATTATCCTATAGCTTATTTTTCACTTTTCTCCATAACTCATCCCCCCAAACACCGTAAATGAGTAGTTCTATTTGAATAAATCTTTCACAAGTTTCTCATATGAAACCAAACTCCATCATAACCTCGACATACCCCACATTTTGAAACGAATATTTTACATATAGTCAACATTTGATTGACTAATAATCATCCATACAATTAATCTAGTTTTAAATAAAAAACAATGTTTCACCTATGAAACAAAATGTTACAGCACATTCAAAAGGAGAAAACCATGAGCTGGGTTGCAGTCTGCGATATCTCACAAGTTCAAGAAGAATTTCCTTTTTCCGCCAAAGTTGATAATGCCGAAATTGGGATCTTCTTAGTTGAAGACCAATATTATGCCTTAGAAGATGTTTGCCCACATGCCTACGCTCTGTTAAGCCAAGGTTTTGTTGAAGATGGCAAAGTGGAATGCCCATTACATGAAGCCGTTTTTGATATTAAAACAGGTAAATGTTTACGCGAACCCGGTGGGCGAGATCTCAAAACCTACCAAACACGCGTTCACGACAACCAAATCGAAATCAGTTTGATTGAGGAGTAGAAATGGAACCCATTCAAAATTTTAACCCGTATTTGCCGGCGAATAACCAAATCATCCCAGCGCGAGAAGGCGGTAAAGGCAGTATTCAGGCACCAGGAAGTGCACCGAATATCGTTTGGCAAACACGTTCACGTCTCCCAGATGAATATGAAAATAAACTTATTTTTGCACTGGAAACGCTATTCGCCGCAGGCACTGAATCACTTGAAGAATTAGTTAGCGCATTAAATCAACAACAATTATATGACCGACAAGGGCACCCTTGGTCTACCAGCAGTTTCCGCGAATTTCTTCTTGTCAATGGTTACTAATACATTGTCATAAAAAGAAAATAAAACAAAAACACTTTTGATAAACGGAAGCAAATGATGACAACGAAATACACAACTTCAAAACTATCAAGATTACCTCGATGTCGGATTACGAGGGCAATGGTACCCCGTATTATCCAGTTGGGAAGTGAGCAGCGACCCCATCGGTATTACCCGTTTAGAAGAACAAATTGTCCTTTGGCGTGATGATAAAGGCCAAATTCACGCACTAGAAGACAGATGCCCACACCGCGGAGCCCGTTTATCAATGGGTTGGAACCTAGGTGAACGTATTGCCTGTTGGTACCACGGCGTCGAAGTCGGTGGTGATGGCGTCGTTAAAGATGTTCCAGCGGTCAGTCAATGCCCTCTTGAAGGTCAAAAATGTTTAAAAACCTATCCCGTTCAAGAAATTCATGGCGCTATCTTCCTCTATTTTGCGGTAGTTGACGGTGAAACACCTCCAGCCCTTGAGTTTCCTGAAGAGTTAGCTGATGACGAAAACCACAGCAATTTCCTCTGCACCGCATCGTGGAAATGCAATTACCAATATGCATTAGAAAACGTGATGGACCCAATGCATGGCACCTATCTCCATTCATCATCACACTCAATGGCAGAAGGTGATAAACAATCAGAAATGATCCTAGAAGCAACAAAAAATGGGTTTATTTTCCGTAAAAATGACCAAATTGGTGTCAACTTCGACTGGGTGGAATTTGCGAGTACAGGAGCAAATTGGCTACGTTTATCTATCCCATATCAAAAACGCTTCGGCCCTGGCGGGCACTTTTGGATTATCGGCATGGTCGTACCTGAAGACCGTCACCACACTCGAGTTTTCTTTTGGCGTATTCGCAAAGTGAAAGACTGGCAACGTGATTTATGGCGCTTTATGTACCGCAACCGCCTAGAAGGGCTACATTGGGATGTCCTAGAACAAGATCGCATTATTTTGGAAAACCTCACACCAAATGCACGGGATAAAGAGTTTCTTTATCAACACGATGTGGGGTTATCTCGCCTACGCCGCATTATGCAACGTGAAGCGAAGAAACAGTTTGACTTAATCAACAATAAGGAAACTGAAAATGCATGATGTCTTGTCAGGAAAACGCATTGTAATCACAGGCGCTGCAAGAGGGCTTGGCTTTAGCTTTGCACAAGCCGCCGCAGAACAAGGGGCCCAAGTTATCTTGTGTGACATCCTCGAACAGCGATTACAAGAAAGTGTCGAGTCCTTACAACAACAAGGTTTTGAAGCCCAAGGTGTTTCTCTCGACTTAGCAGATCCTGACTCAATCACTCATGCATTCGACCGTATTGGTCAACAAGGTGCAATTGATGGGCTGATTAATAATGCGGCTCTGGCAACCGGAGTGGGTGGAAAACTGCTCGATGAATATGACTTGGCGCTATGGGATAAGGTTATGACCGTCAATGTCAGAGGAACGTGGCTAGTCACCAAAGTCGCTCTTCCTTTTTTAAAGCAGAGCTCCCGCGGGAAAATTATCAATATTGCTTCTGACACCGCGCTTTGGGGAGCTCCCAAGCTGATGGCCTATGTCGCCAGTAAAGGGGCTATCATCAGTATGACACGCTCAATGGCACGTGAACTCGGAGTTCACCGTATTTGCGTCAACGCGATTGCTCCGGGACTCACAAAAGTCGAAGCGACCCAATACGTCCCAGCAGAGCGCCACCAGCTATATGAAAATGGCAGAGCATTACAAGGGGAGCAGATGCCCGAAGACGTTACAGGAACCGCTTTATACTTGCTTTCGCCTATGGCTGATTTTGTTACAGGACAGCTAATCCCAGTTAATGGTGGCTTTATTTTTAATTAATTTCGCCATTTTGTCGGTAAAGAGGTGAGGACCATGAATTCAACATGTAAATATCTGGTACCCGGTTTGGAAAAAGGGCTACAGCTTCTTTTGCTACTTGCAGAACAGCACCGTGAGCTCACATTTGCCGAGATCCTTCGCTTAGTCGATATGCCCAAAGCAACGGCTTACCGTGCGATCCAAACCTTAGTGCACTTGGATTTCCTCGTCCAACACCCGCGTACTGGGGCATTTTCATTAGGCCGCAAAGTACTCAGCCTTGGCCTTGGCTATATTGCATCGCTCGATTTAACCCAGTTAGGCCAGCCCATTATCGAGCAACTCAGAGACCGAAGCCAATGTAACAGCCATTTAGTCATTCGAGATGGCCGAGACATTATTTACATCGCCAGAGTCAGTGGCGCAGAATCAAAAATTAACCATGTTAGCGTAGGCACGCGTTTATTAGCCCATCGAACCTCACTCGGTCGTATGCTACTCAGTGGGTTAACTCGCGCTGAATTCGATGCACTTTACCCAGACGATGAGCTACCCGACAACGCAGGCAGCAAGCAGGAATTTTGGCAAATGATCCAAGCTGACAAACTGCGAGGCTATGTGATTGGTGAATCATTTTATCGTCGAGGAATTTCATCCATTGTTTACCCTGTTTATAACCAAGCGAATGGCGTAGAAGCGGTGATTAGCATCATGGTGCCAATGAATAGCATCCCTGCACAAGAGTGCCGGCGATTACAAAATGAAGTGAGCTATGCAGCCCAAAAACTCACTGAATTTATAGGTGGCATGAGCCAAGCAAAAGCCGTTTAGCGTTAACCGAATATCATCCACACATTTTTAGGTTTATTGCCATAAGCCTCAGGTTCTTTTTGCCCAAAAAAACCTTTGGCAATAACACCAATCGATAGAGGACTTTACAATGTCAGTGATTGGAATAGAAAAATTAGAATTTGGTGTTGAAGATATCCCTAGCTGCCAGAAATTTTTACATGATTTTGGCCTTCAAGCAGCCTCTGATAACGCCTCGTTATTCACCACGTTATCGGGTGCTGAAATACAGTTATTTTCCTACCAAGATCCAAATTTACCCGCACCTTTTGAAGCAGGTTCAACACTGCGTCGCATTACGTGGGGAGTTGAAAGCCCGGATAAACTCAAGGAGATCATTGAGAAAATTAGGCCTTGTGATGGTTTTCAACTGACGTCAAATGGCGCACAGTGCCGTGACCCAAATGGCATGACGGTCGCTTTCACCATTAGTAAACAAAAAACAGTTGAATTAGAGGTCACCGCTATCAACCAATGGGGGGATATTCGCCGCATTGATAAACCCAGCCCAGTTTACGAAAAAGCCACGCCAATTAACGTCGGTCACGTGGTATTTTTTGTTGATGACTTACCTTCTACAGAAGCGTTCTATTGCCAAAAACTGGGTTTTCAAGTTTCAGACCGTTATATCGACCGTGCCGTCTTTTTACGAACACAAATAAACGGTTGCCACCATAACCTGTTTTTGCTGAAACTTCCTCATCGTGGCAGCGGCCTTAACCATGTCGCTTTTACAGTTCGTGATATCCATGAAGTGATTGGCGGCGGTCTGGCAATGAACCGCCATCAATGGAGCACCTTTATTGGCCCAGGCCGCCACCCTATCTCATCCGCTTACTTTTGGTATGTCAACAGCCCAACAGGTGGGGCTTTCGAATATTACACCAATGACGATTACCTAACCGATAAATGGCAACCGCGCGAACTGGAACATTCCTTAGTTTCATTTACGGAATGGGCTGTGGAAGGTGGTCTTGATTATGAAACTCGCCGCCAAGTTAAGGAGTAACGCCATGAGCTCATTAATCCAAGGCGGTATTGTTATTATCGGTGGGGGTCAGGCAGGTGGTTGGGCAGCAAAAACCCTACGCGATGAAGGCTATCAAGGTATTATTTCGGTGATCAGCGATGAAAACCATGATTTTTATGAGCGCCCACCGCTGTCTAAAGCCGCATTGACACAGGAGAGTTTTTCATTATCACGCTTATTCAGCGAACAAGAAACTAATGCCTTAAATTTACAGTGGTTTCGCCCACTACGTGCCACCAAAATTGATAGCCAAACCCAATGTATTTATTTAAGTGATGGTCGTGCCATTACGTTTGATAAATTACTACTTGCGACTGGCGGCCGGCCCCGCTACCTGTCGAATCGTTGGCAACAACACCCACAAGTATTCGCCTTACGTTCGTGGGATGACGCGCAGAAATTGCGCATTGCGCTGCTCTCTGCACAAAAAATTGCCATTATTGGTGGTGGTTGGATTGGCTTAGAAGTTGCCGCTTCCGCTCGAAAAATGGGGATTGATGTCACGATTTTTGAGCGGCAAAGCCGCTTATGCGAACGAAGTGTACCGCAGAATGTTTCAGAGGCTCTTGCATTACGCCACACACAAGCAGGTGTTCATGTCATAACCGATTGTGGAGATATCGAACTTGGCGAGCCGACAACAAGTGGATTACAAATTAGTTGCCAAAAACAGCCTTCGCAAAATTTCGATCTCGCTGTTATGGGGATTGGTGTTGAATTAAATCTCGAACTTGCCAAAGAAGCGGGGCTTGATGTTACCCACGGTATTGTGATTAATCACCAAGGGCAGACTTCTCACCCAAATATTTACGCTGCGGGCGACGTCGCTTGCCATCCAACACTGTCCTTATGTTTACAGTCATGGGCTTATGCACAAAACCAAGCCATCACCACAGCAAAAGCCATGCTAAACCCGCAGTCTGAAGGGTTCAATGAACTCGCTTGGTTATGGTCAGATCAATACCAGGACAACATCCAAATTTTAGGTGTCCCAACCTCACAAAAATTAAAACATATTCAACGGTATACCCCTAATTCAGAGGTTCATTTTGCTTTAAATGAAAGCAATGAATTGGTGCAAATGATTGCATTTAATGATGCACGAGCCATCAAGCTAGGTAAACGTTGGATACAAGGCCACCGCAAATTGGACCCTTCACAACTTGCTGATCCCACATTTTCATTAATGTCACTGAAATAGTGCCCAGCAGGAGAAATCTCATGGCTAATCAGACTATAACCTTACAAAATTCAGAGCATGATCAAGTCGAGCAAGATGTTCCTGAAAAGATCAATTGGTTGATCCCTATCGGGCTGTTTTCCTGTGTACTACTGGCTTTCTTCGATAAAATCAGTATTGCAGCTCTATTTTCTGACGAAAAATTTCAGCAAGCTCTGGGAATTGATTTTGACCCAACCCGTTTTGGGGTTACTGATGAGCGCATTTTTATTCGCTTATGGTGTTTCTTCCATGCTACTAAGCGGTATTGGCGATAAATTTCACCCCACCAAAATGCTGCTATTTATGATCAGTAGCTGGTGTTTTCTCATGATTTTTATGGGATTCACACACCACTATGGCACGATGGTTTTTCTGCGTGTATTGCTAGGAATTGCCGAAGGGCCTTTGCTGGCAATCGCTTACGCCATTGTGCGCCGTACCTTTCCGCCAAAAATGCAAGCGCGTGCCACCATGATGTGGTTATTAGGCACACCGTTAGGCGCAGCATTAGGCTTTCCTATTTCATTGTATTTACTTAACAATTATGGTTGGCAAAGTACATTTTTTGTCATGGCTGCCTTTACTGTTCCTGTTTGGTGGCTTGTGGTGATTGGTATTCGCCATCCCAACTTAGTCAATCGCCAAGCTCAGACTAAAAACACAGCAGGTGAAACACTTCCAGCGGAGCAATTGGCCGTGATGCGAGCCCATAAAAAACGCTTATTCCAAAATAGCCATTTTTGGATTATCTGCATGTTTAATATCGCTTTTCTTGTCTACCTTTGGGGAATGAATGGTTGGTTACCCAGCTATTTAATTAAAGGTAAGTCTATTCACTTAGAACATGCGGGAATTCTGTCATCCCTTCCCTTTATCGCCATGTTATTTGGTGAAGCCATCGGAGCGTGGTTATCAGATCGCTACGATCGCCGCGCACTCGTTTGTTTTATTTCACTACTTGGTGCCGTGTTAGGCCTTGCTGGTGTGTTATTTCTCACTGGCACCTACAGCATCATTCTTATGATGGCATTTAGCATGTTCATGTGGGGGGCGGGCGCACCAAATATCTTTGCTCTACTCGCAAAAGCCACACAAAAGCAAGTCAGTGCATTAGCAGGCGGTATTTTCAATGGGTTAGGAAACCTTGCTGGCGCCGCTGCACCGCTGGCAATGGGAGTTCTTATTACCGTCACTCACACTATGGATAGCGGGCTGTTATTTATCGTCGTCATAGGTTTATTCGGCAGCTTGTTACTAGTGCCTTTACTGAAAAAATATTAATTCATTTTTTATTGGAGATAACACCATGTCACAACCGCAAATCAAACCACAAGATATTCCAATGGCACAATGGATTGAGTCGCGCATTGCTCGCCTTGAAGGGCGTAAATATGACTGGAATGCCCTGAAATTCCAAGCGGATTACGACCCTAAATATCGCCGCGCACAAATGCGCTATATCGGCACGGGTGCGACTGGCGTTGCTAATGATGTCAACACCGTTCCCGCAGAGAACTTTACTTTCTCCACCATGGTTCTCCCTGCCAAATGCGAGGGGCCATTACACCTCCACCCCGATGTTGAAGAAGTGTTCTTTATGTTGAAAGGCACTATCACGTTGTTTGTGAAAGATGGCAATGAAGAGTATGAAACCGTACTGAAAGAGCGTGACCTAATTTCAGTCCCTGCAGGCATTTATCGTGGTTTATTTAACCACGGGGAAGAAGAAGCCTTAATGTGCGTCATGATAGGGACACCAAAACCTGCGATCCCAACATATCCCGAAGATCACCCTTTATCAAAAGTTAAACGTAACTAACAGGAGTCGTCAGTGATGAATTTGCTCAATAAAAAACTCCCGGAACCACTGATAGCAGACTTTGGCCAATATCGTCTCAATTGGCGAGAAGCAGGCCAAGGGCACCCAGTGGTATTGTTGCATGGTATCAGCTCTGGATCTGCTTCATGGGTAAGCCAACTGACCAGTCCATCACTGACAAAACACTATCATCTCTATAGCTGGGATGCGCCCGGCTATTTAGAAAGCCGTGAGCTAGAGACGACAACGCCTACCGCTATTGATTACGCAAATGCATTGAATGCTTTTATTGACAAATTAGCCTTATCAAACATCGTGTTAGTGGGACACTCTCTTGGCGCCATAATGGCAAGTGCTTTTGCCTCGCAATATCCCAATAAAGTTAAAGGCTTAATCTTAGCGAACCCCGCGCAAGGTTATGCAACAAAAAGCCCTGACCAACAAAAACAAGTTTACCAACAGCGGCAAGATATTGTTTTGAGTTCTGGTATTGAGGCATATGCGCAAAATCGTGCTGCTGCTTTGTTATCCGCCAACGCAACCACTGAGAAAGTCAATTGGGTTCAACAGAACATGAAGAAGCTCAACCCTAAAGGCTTCTTAGCCGCGGCGTGGATGCTAGCCCATGACGATATCAGCCAATATTTAAATCGCTATGATGGCCCATTGAAAATACTGGTTGGCACAGAAGATACCATTACGCCACCAGCACAAGTAGAGCAACTCGCACGCCAAAAAAACTGCCCCTATTTCCTGATAAACCAAGCGGGGCACGCCAGTTATTTAGATGCGCCAGATGCCTTTAACAACCATTTACAACAATTTTTAGAGACGCTCTATTGCCAAGCAGAATAAAGGAAGACTCATGAATTTACAGTTAAATAACCGTGTTGCTGTCGTGACAGGAGGAAGCTCCGGCATCGGCTTTGCAACCGTCAAACTCTTACTGGATGAAGGCTGTAAAGTGGCATTCTGCGGTCGTGATCAAGACAAACTCCAGCAAGCGCTTACAACATTACGAGAACATTACCCTCAAGGGCATTTTATCGCACAACCTTGTGATGTTCTTGATAAAACACAAACCGAAGCTTTCGCAAAACAGGTTCATCAACAATATGGACACGTCGATATATTGATAAACAACGCAGGACAAGGCTATGTCGCAAGCTATAGCGATACCCCCGAAGAAGCATGGTTACACGAAGCCCAAGTAAAACTATTTGGTGTAATTAACCCGGTGAATGCTTTCTTGCCACTCTTAGAGCAATCAAATATTGCTTCTATCACCTGTGTCAATTCACTGCTGGCCTTACAGCCTGAACCACATATGGTCGCCACCTCGGCGGCTCGGGCAGCATTATTAAACATGACGCTAAACTTGTCGAAAACACTGTTACCCAAAGGGATCCGTGTGAACTCTATTTTACTTGGCATGGTGGAGTCCGACCAATGGCGACGTCGCTTCGACAATCGCAGTGATAAAAATCTCGATTGGGAACAATGGATTGGTGATATCGCTAAAAAACGCGGCATTCCAATGCAACGTTTAGGAAAACCCGAAGAGCCCGCACGTGCCTTAGTCTTTTTAGCCTCCCCCATGGCGTCGTTTACCTCGGGTGCCGCTTTAGATGTTTCTGGTGGCTTTAGCCACCATATTTAAAGGATTTAACGATGAAAACACTCATGTTGATTGGTTATGGTGCAATGGCTCAAGAAGTGATTACTCGCTTACCTAATGAGATAGCCCTGCGTTACATTGTAGCCCGGCCCCATCACCATCAAGCCATTTTGGAACGCTTTAAAGGGGCAGTCACCCCCATCGATAACCTTGACAATAATATCATTCCACCGGATTTAGTGTTGGAATGTGCGGGTCACCAAGCCGTTAAACAATATGCACCAACGGTACTAGAAAGAGGCTGGACACTGGCCATTATCTCAACGGGAGCCCTTGCTGACACCGACTTTGAACAACACTTGGTCGCCTTAACCCAACGCCACCACAGCCAGTTAATTCCACTGACTGGCGCTGTTGCTGGTCTTGATGGCCTACGTGCCGCAAAAGAGGCGAATATCACCCATGTGACCTACCTGTCACGTAAAAGCCCTGCAAGTTGGCGCAATGGCGCGGCTGAGCGTTATGTCGATTTATCACAAGTGACACAGCCCACGGTGTTCTTTAGTGGCAGTGCCCGTGAAGCGGCACTGAATTTTCCAGCGAATGCCAATGTGGCTGCCACTGTTGCACTGTATGGCATAGGGATGGATGCCACCCAAGTACAATTGGTTGTTGACCCGACTACCACACAAAACTCACACCGCATTGATGTTACGGGCGATTTTGGCCATTTCTGCATTGAACTCAATGGAAATCCACTACCTTCAAATCCGAAAACATCGATGTTAGCTGCTTTAAGTGCTGTTGAAATTTGTCGTCGAGTCGCTGAACACCGAGCTATTTAATAGGAGCCCTATTATGAACAAAATGGATATTTTTGTTGGCGGTAAATGGCAGCAAGGTCGCGGGCCTGAAATGCAATCGCGTTTTCCGGGGGATAACCAGGTGATTGCGACCCTTAACAGTGCAAGTTTGGAAGATGTCGAAGATGCCGTAATTACGGCAGATAAGGCATGGAGATCGCCTTCTTGGCGTAATCTTCCCGCTCACCAGCGGGCAACTATCTTGTACAACGTGAGTCGCTTAATTGATGAAAACTGCGAAGCATTAACTCAATTACAAACTTTGGATAACGGCAAGCCTTGGGCAGAAGCACGTGGCTTAGTGATGAGCGCAGCAGCAACCGCTCGCTACTTTGCGGCGGTTTGTGAAGTTTCAGGTGGTGAACTTCCTCCTCGTCGCCAGCCAGAGCTGATGACCATAAGTACCTACCAACCTATTGGCGTGATCGCTGCAATCACGCCATGGAACTCCCCGATTGCCAGTGATATGCAAAAAATTGCCCCAGCGATTGCGGCCGGTAACGCGGTCATCTTAAAACCCGCGGAAGCCACACCTCTAATTTCATTAAAATTGGCTGAGTTATTTGAGCAAGCAGGTTTACCCAGCGGCCTGTTGAGTGTGCTACCGGGTAAAGGTTCGATTGTCGGTGATGCACTGGTTCGCCACCCTCTGGTGAAAAAAATCTCCTTTACAGGTGGCACCAATACCGGACGACAACTGGCTCATATTGCAGCGGATAAACTTATCACCACGTCACTTGAACTTGGGGGAAAATCCCCAACTATCGTGTTGTCAGACGCTGACCTTGATATCGCCGCACATGGTGTTTGTTACGGTATCTTTAGTTCGATGGGGCAAGCATGCATCGCAGGTTCGCGCTATTTGTGGCTAAAGATATCTACTCATCCTTTATGGAAAAGCTAACACAATTGACCCGCAACCTGATTATTGGTGACCCAAGGCAAGAGCGTGTTCATCTAGGGCCATTAATTTCCCCTTCGCACCGAGATAGTGTCAGAAACTATGTCGAACAAGCCGTTCAGCAAGGGGGGAAGATCTGTATTGGTGGAACTGCACCCGCTGACCGGCACTCAAAGATGGCAACTACTTTTTACCGACGATTATCGAAGGCTTAAATAACCAATCTACGGTTTGCCAAGAGGAAATTTTCGGCCCGTGCTCGTCGTAATACCATTTGATGATGAAGAAGACCTCATTCAGCAAGCTAATGATTCTGTTTATGGGCTTGCCGCAGGTATTTGGACAAAAGATTACACTAGAGCATTTAAGCTCGCCGATGCGCTTGATGTCGGCACTGTTTGGGTCAATACCTACAAAGTTTTTTCTATTTCAACGCCATTTGGCGGCTTTAAAGAAAGTGGCATTGGCCGTGAAAAAGGCCTTGAAAGCCTCAAAGCCTATATGCAACAAAAAGCCTATTTCTTGCACTTAACCCACAACCAAACCGTTGGTGTGAATAGCAAATCCGTCACCGGATTATGGCAGCATTGAGGAGAATAAAATGTCTGAAATGATTACAGTTGGCGAAGCTATCGCCAGAACACTTGAACAATACCAAGTCACAACGGTTTATGGGGTTATTTCAATTCATAATTTACCATAGCAGATGCTATCGGGCGCCGGGACGTGATTGATTTTACGCCAAGTCGTGGGGAGGCAGGGGCCGTCACCATGGCGGATGCCCATAGCCGTTTTAGTGGCTTAGGGGTAGCGCTAACCAGTACAGGTGCAGGTGCTGGAAATGCTGTAGGATCAATGATTGAAGCTATGAATGCATGCTCCCCCATGATCCACATTACAGGCCAAGTTGAAAAAGCTTATCTGGATATGGACGCAGGGTTTATTCATGAAACACATGACCAACTCGGCTTTTTACGTTCGAGTTCAAAGCACGCTTTTCGTGTTCATACCCCCGAACAAGCCGTCGCCACGCTGCATAAAGCCATTCAAGTTGCTCAAACTATACCTTGTGGCCCTGTCTCTATCGAGATCCCAATTGATATTCAAAGTGCGCAAGTGCCATTATCTATACTGAGTGCACCACTTCCCCCTTATAGGTTGCCTGACAGTTGTACATCGTTAGTCAATGCAATTTGGGACAAACTTCAACACGCTGCACAGCCGTTATTGTGGGTTGGCGCAGGAGCCCTACAAGCAAAAGATGCTGTCAAACGCCTTGCTGATGCAGGTATTGCCGTCATCAGCAGTACCCATGGACGAGGTATTTTATCGGATGACCATCCATTCAGCTTACGCGCTTTTCATAATGCAGATTCCGTTGATGCATTAATGCGTTCATGCGATTTAACTATCGTCGCAGGCTCACGTTTACGCAGTAATGAAACCAAAACATGGTCATTACCTTTGCCACACCCCATCATTCAAATCGATATAAACCCACTCGCCGCCAATCGCAACTATTTAGCTGACTTGACGATAACTGGGGATTGTAAAAGTTTACTTGAAGCACTTGCCGATAAAATCGAACAAGCCAAGCGCCCTATCTCTACTCAGTGGAAAAAACAAGTGCAAGAGGCCGTACAGCAGGCTGAAGAACAACTAAGGCAACAATGTGGCCCTTATAGCCAACTCAGTGATGCCGTAGAGCAAGTCTTACCAAGCGATGGTATTTTTGTCCGCGACATTACGGTATCAGGGAGTTTATGGGGAAGCCGTTTACTCAAAGCGACCCAGCCAATGCACAACATTCACTCCTTAGCAGGCGCAATCGGGCTAGGACTCGCCATGGCAATTGGCAGTGCCAAAGCAAACCCTAATGTATCTGTTATTGGCTTAGTTGGTGATGGCGGGTTAATGTTAGGCGTAGGCGAATTGGCCACTATGGCACAAGAGCAGCTCCCAATTGTATTGATTATTATGAATGACCAAGGTTATGGCGTAATGCGAGGTATTCAGGAAAAATATTTCTCAGACCGCCAATACTATAATGAGTTACTCACCCCTTCATTTAGTCAATTAGCTCAATCGATGGGGATTCAAGCATTTACGATAGATAAAGCCACCGATTTTCAATCAACGCTCCGCCAAGCTGTCGACTTGAAGCAACCTGTTGTCGTTGAAGTGTTAATGAATCATATTGGTACAATGAATTTTTCAGGCCCCCACAGAAAAAGTTATTTTAACTTTCACCATGGTTAGGGTGGCAATAAGCTACCCTATTTCATTGATAGATAATGATGCAAACGATTAAAGCCATCTGCTTTTTAAATTATTATAGTGGGGAACTATAGCACCCGACTAAGATTATAAATTTGGCTTAAAATATTGCGTATAAATAGAAACCGCTTGCTCTTTTAAGATGCCTTTAACCACTTCAGGTTTAAAGGGGCTTTTGTCAAAGATTTCATCACTCCCCAACATAATATTAAAACCGGCAATCTCGGCAAGTTCATCATGAGAAAGGCTATAAACCATCCGACCTAATTGGCTCCATACCATTGCACCGGAACACATACAACACGGCTCACAACTGGTGTACAGCGTATAATCGGATAAATCCATGACTTTATGTTCAGAACAATACTGGCGTATGAGACCCAACTCCGCATGATAGGTTGGGTCACTTTCAGTATGAATATGATTTTCACCTGTCATAACAACTTGGTTATTTTTAACTAATACTGCACCAAAGGGTTCATTGCCATTTTTCGCAGCATCCGTTGCTAAAGCCAAAGCCTGTGTCATAAACTGAATATCTAGCGCATTCTGCTGCTCATTGTTGTTAAGCTTATTTTCCATATACACACCCTTTATGCATAAATTAATTTAATTTTAAAATAACCTAAATAGGTTATATCAAGTCTAGTTATGAATTAATACAAAATAACCTGCATGTGCACAATTTCCTTGCACATTTGGGAGATGCAAAACATTTCGCCTATGTTTTGTTAGTACAAGGGTGCAACTGAAACTATCAAGCTTAAATATATGAAAAGGATTTCAATAGATTCAATCTTTAGGTCACCAAAAGAATTGCAATATCAATCACATAATTTCAAAAAACCAGTAAATATACGAATTAATAAGAAATGAAAAGCTGAAATGAATTACAAAAGTATTTGGGGGTAATTAGCGTGATATGCTTTAGAAAAACAAAAAAACCACTTACGATGAAGTGGCTTAATGCGCTGATTTAACAGCTAAAATTTGGTGGCCCCTACTGGACTTGAACCAGTGACCAATCGATTATGAGTACGTTCCCTACCCTTTATAAATCAATAAATTACATATTTATCAAAAGGATAGAAAACGGTAACTATTGGTTATTCAGGAGGGTTCTGGTTCTCTGCCGCCAGTTTGTCGCCAATTTAAATTAATAGAGATTACTTAAATCTTTTTGGATATCTTTAATTTTGTTTTTAATATCATTCAAACTAGGTAAAAGAATATTAATATCTTCATCTGGATATAAAACAACCATAATCTCTGAAATTATATTTACCATATCCTCTACAAAGTAAAGTGAGTTACTATAAAGAGTGATATAACCATGTTTAACATCAGGATAATATTCAAAATCAAACTCATTATTTACAGTTTTCATTTTTTTATAAAGCAGCGAGCCTTCACTTAGCCACTTATCGTAATCATTAATTAATGAGCTTTTTTTCTCTATATAAAATATATTTTTTATATTATTCAAATAGAAATCAACATCTAGAAACTTCATCTTATCTTTATGTATTAAATTTTGATTTTTATCGTAATCCTCAAGTAAACTAAAAATATCCAGTGTACTAAACCCAGCGGAGAATAGCGTTAGCTGATTAAATTTTATTATATTACTTTCAATTTCATCCGATAAACATTTTGCCATTTTATCTTCATAATTATATGTTTTAAATGCAGATATATGTAACGATGTGAACTTTGTGATTTTTTCATCATTAACAGTTATAATTGAAGATAATTGTTCATTAATAAATTTTCTTTTAGAAAAATAAATATCTATCCTATTTTTCTTTTGTGCTTCTTCTAATTGTTCTTTAGCTGTTTTTATTTGAAGTTCTGTTTGGTAGGAACGATGTGCATACACAACAAAAGCACCCAATATTGGTGATAATGCTAGAATCCCCAATGAAAATTTATTAATTTCTAAAAAATTATTATATCCATCAGCATCATGTTTAAATGGATAGTCAGAGCCTAAACACACCATAAAATATAAACTACTGATAATTGGGAAAATCACAGCTAGCCGAAAGAGCCATTGTTTATGCAAGCTCTCTTCATTTAAAGTGAACTTTTCCTTATGCCTTATCATCCAACGGATAAAAAATCCGACAGCTACAACATATACAATGAAACTCATATCTTTTGCCTTACCAAAGGATTATAAACCAGTGCATCATTAAGATGATCTGGGGCGAAATGGGCATACCGCATTGTCATTTTGATATCGGTATGCCCAAGGATTCTTTGTAATACTAAAATATTTCCACCGGACATCATAAAGTGAGATGCAAAAGTGTGGCGTAAAACATGTGATGATTGTCGTTCTGGTAACTCAATACCTGTGCGTTTCAGCGCTGAACGAAATGCAGAATAACAAGATTTAAATAACCGCTTTGAGCCTTTCACTTTCGGTAATTCTGCAATTAATTCTTCACTGATAGGAATAGAACGATTGCGCTTCCCTTTTGTCTTGGTAAAAGTCACCGTATTATTACGAATCTGTATGGCGGTTAAATTCTCCGCCTCCGACCACCTTGCCCCTGTTGCCAAGCAGATTTTAACCACATGAATTAAATCAGCCGATGAGCTATTTTCACACTCCGTCAATAACAGCTTGATTTCATCATCCGTTAAAAATGCCATTTCTTGTTCGTCGGTTTTATAAGAACGAACTTTAGCTAATGGATGCTCTAATCCCCACTCATCAAGACGAATTAGTTCATTAAACATAGCTCTAAAATAAGCCAGCTCTAAATTGACAGTACGGGGTGTAACTGTCTTTAAACGCTCAGTACGTGTTATTTCACCGCTTAAACGCTTTTCACGGTATACCGAAAACATCTTGGCATTAAACTCAGCGGCTAACGGGTCACCCATTGCATCACAAGCAAAAATCATTAGTGACTGACGTTTCTCACCATCCCCAAGCGTGACACCATGCGCACGGTACCAGGTATCCACTAATTCAGTCAGCTTGCGCCTATCCTGCTTTTCACCTAGCCACGGCTTATCTTCCGTCTGCTCAACGATATGGCGCTCATAGGCTATGGCTTCACCTTTTGTGGTGAACAACTTTCTAATTCGTCTACCAGTACGCCCGTTAGGGTATAACTCAACTTGCCAACGGCCGTCAGGTTGTTTTTTAATTGTCATTTAAATTTAGTAGCCAACACAAGTGTAGCTGATAAAAATGCGCCACTTATTATTGAAACAAAATCAGTATTCATATTAAATAGCCCCTCAATAGTTATGTAAAAAGTAACAAATGTAATTAATGCAGTAATAAAAATCATAATGACTTTATTACACTTAATTAATTCAAATAATTTAGAAATATGATATCCAAACACCACAGATAATATAACAACTAAAAATAGATAAAGTGGTTCTTCAGGAGTTTCTTTCCAATATTTACAATAAACCCAAAGAAGAAAACATGAGTTCATGAAAACCATAACATTATAAAAATAAAAACATCGTTCTTTAAATTGCTGGTAATTAGAACCAATAAAAACAGTAGCACAAAGAATAGAAACAGACACTAGTTGCCAAATAATACTATAATTAAAAAAGCCAAGACCTCCCATAATTATAATAATTTCAGAAAACAATGTGAGTAAAGGCATAACTATCAAGTATATATCATTTAAAAAAAAGGATTTAATATTCATTAATATTCCTAAAAATTATTTTTAATTGTAAACTCTTTACTTGCCCCTGAACTTAGTCAAATGATCTAGCTATAAGTCAACCTAGTTATTATTAATAACTATTACTACACGACCAATAATTTCTAAGTCTTTCAACTCACAATCAAACGCCATTCCTACACCAGAAACACGGACACGTTGCATAGGCATTCGGGTTAATTCTCTAATACTAACTTTGCCATCGATTTTCACTAGCCATTTACCGTCGTAGACTTCACCAAATTGACGATCCACGATGTAATAATCTTGGCCATCTTGAACGATAATAGGCTCTTTCGGAAACGGAACGCCCTGCTTGAATAACACTTTATCAAACATGGCCATGCCAGCATTGAATTGCTCGCCATCGATAATTTTAAATTTTGGCAGGCGTAAAACGTCTAATTCTTCATCATCAAACTTTTTACCCTCCCCCGTTACAAGCCATTCAAGGGTAACGCCCGTTTCAGCCATACAACGAACAACCATATCCGCAGGAAAGCCAGGTCTTCTATATCGACCAGACAAACTACTCGCAGCCATTTCAAAGTGTTCGGCAAGCATAATTTTTGATGAAAAGCCGTAAGCCTCAATAATTCTATCAAGTACTTGAGTGTTATCTTCACTTGGTTGAAATGCAAAAATTCCCATAAAGTGCACCTTAACTTTTCAAATTGAAAACTTTCGCCTTGACTATTTTCATTATGAGAAGTATCTTTAATTTGTTTTCAAAATGCGAACACCGTTGGCGAGCGGTGTATAAAACCGAAATAAACTTAAATAGGATTTTGCCTTATGAGACCCACAATTTCAATTAACATTCCATCCCCTTACCTCACAATTGAGGCATTTAGCCAGCATTCAGGGCTTTCAAAATCAACCATCCGCGACATGATTGCCGATGGCCGTTTGCCTGTCCGTGGCAAATCTGCCGACATGAAACGAGGAAAAGTACTGATTAACCTACTTGCACTTTATACGGATGCATCGAAAGGCTGTGATGTTTCGCTTAATGCGTAACTAATTATTCGCTTTTGGAGAATTTAAGCCATGTTTGATTATCAGGTTTCCAAACAAGCACACTTTGATAATGCCTGTCGGGCATTTGCTACATCCCACAAAGGTGAGCTTGTTCAGATTGCGAATGATATCGGCATGAACCCACAAATGTTACGCAACAAGCTCAACCCTGAACAGCCGCACTTAGTCACTTGTGCAGACCTGTTTAAGTTAACCGATGCCACCAAAGACCCATCATTATTAGATGGTGTGCTGGAGCAACTGAATTGCCAGCCATCCGTCCCTATGACGGATATTGGTGATAACAATGTGCAAGGTTATCTATTAGGGGCGACAGCAGAGGTCGGTAAGTTAGCCAGCCATATGGTTAATGGAGTGCATGTTAACAGCGCAAGGTCAGCAGAAATTAAGCAAAGCGTTAATAATGCGATCCGTTGTTTGGCCTTAGTTGGCGTGACTATCTCAGAACGTTTTCATTCAAACCCTGCATTAGTATCGGCAATTGATACGGTGGTAGGTTTTGGCCAATCAATGGTGTGAGGACAATATGACTCAAGCACACAAGCAGCAATATAAATACAAAGTTACGGGCGATTCATTTAAAGCAAAATCTAACAATGATTTAAAAGTGATTATCCCTGTAATTGTTTTCGCCACTATCTATTTACTTGCAAGAATATAGGTGGAATCTATGCATCAGAACCCAATAGAGCTAGAACAACGCGTCCAATACATGCAATTAGACCAGCGTATTAATGGGCTTAATAAAACATCAGAAATTAAATCAAAACACTTTGGTTTAAAAAATGATGAGCTGAAATATTTTATCAAAGAAATGCGCGACCGTTTTAATGAGCATCACGAAGAAAATAAAAAATTTTTAGGCGTGATTTTCTATATGGCAAATATTGATAAAAGCCGCCACGATTGCCAATTTGAAGATCTCACCACTAAAGAGATTTTTAATATCGTTAAAGCCATTAATCACATAAAAGCGATTAGTGCATTTTTACCAAAAAACTTAGCTTTACCCCTTAATTAAATAACCGAAAAAATTAATGACATTGATTTGTCAGGGCTTTTTACACGCTAAATTTAGGAAAACAGATAAATGAATATACCAGAACCGATGTTTACACCTGTATTAGATAACAGTTCAAACGACGCTGTTTTGATGGATAGCTGCATCAACTGGAACCGCCAAGACGAGCGCAAGATCTGTAATGACCGTTATGCGTCACGCCTGCGCAAACTGCAAATGTATGTACTGACTGAAAAGCCTGATTACGCGGCTATCAGTCAGTTAATCGAAAGTGAGATTGGGCATATAGAAAATACAAAAGGAGCAATGTAATGACTATTAACCTCTTAGCGGGGCGTATTCAGGATACTTGCCATTATCAGCTCCAGGCGTCATACCAGAATCAACCCGTGCAACCCAAGCAGGGTAAATTTCGCCAGCAACCAGAGATGCAAGAAACTCATTCATACGTGAGGGAACAACAAAAACATCTGTCGGCATTGGCAAGTGTCGGTTGTCACCACTTTGAAAAAGCAAAATCGTCTTGCGCGTCGCCTGAATCGCAAGGTGTAAGTCTGACTCTAATTCTTCCAAAGAATCCCAAAACTCAGATTCAGGTATACGGGGGTGGTTACGTCCATGAATCATACTATCCAATCCGTGCTCAATTAGTTCTGTCCATTTTGCGTGCTCTATCCATTCGTTTGGAAAATCGTGCGCAGGTGGTGCGCCAACGCATTTCGACAATCTTTTGATGGAAGCCAACGCCTTTCTATATGGTTTCGAGTGGCGCGCTGAAAAACGCCGCAAACCTCGTACAACTCGCCAGCTGATAAGAGCCTTACTTCGTTTGGAGGAACGCCTACAGAAGACAACATATTAACAGTGTCTATATATCTTTTATTTTCAGGTTTATTCATTGAATACCTCAATCAATAGCGGCAGACCGAACAACATGCCGCTAACGCTTTTTAAAGTACCCCAGTTTTCTTTTTCATGAGGTTTAAATGACTACAGAGCTAAGAAATACAGTTAAGAAAACCTTATATTACAAGCCAGCACAGCCTATTGAAAGGCCGTTTCCGACTTATCCAGAACTTCATGAAAAAGAAAAAAGAGCCAAAGCATTAGCTAACGCAGAAACGCTACTTTCAGAGCAACCTAAAATTGTCCAAATTACCGTTAACAAACGTTATGACGTGTTACTCAAAGAGCAAGGCCTTGAACGTGCAAATGCTTACCTTGCTAAGAATTTCTGTGAACGTATTTACCCAAGGGTTGAGCTAGTCACAAAGCGCTACTGTTTAACGAATAAAAATTCTGAAACCTACCGATTTTTTAATTGGTTTAATGCGATGCCTGATATGTCGCGTAAATCCCTTGAATCATTAGCCCTTGAATTATCCGCTTTTGTATTCACCACACTTGCTGACCTCAGTAAAAAACGCACAGATGAAGGTGATTTAAAAATCGCTCATATGTTGTATACGGAGGCGGCTGCGATTACCCAAGCCTATCACCAAGAACCGCCACGACTCGCGAAGTTAACCAAACGCTACTTTAACGAAAAGGACGCCTTTATTGCTATCGCACAAATGACGTCTGAAAAGTGGTGGCTAAACCGTTTACGTAGGCACGCATCAGAATGGCGGGAGCACTTACATATCGCATTAACTAATGTCAGTAAGCGCAGTAGCCTTTATGCAAGCTCTATGGCCATGAGTGAATGGAAAGAGCAAAAGCGACGTACTCGTGAGTTTCTGAAATCAATGGAATTAGAAGACGAGGACGGTAACCGTTTTAGTTTGATTGATAAATATTATGGCAGCGTGGCAAACCCTGCCATTCGTCGTACTGAAATGATGGTCAGAATTCGCGGCTTTGAAAATATCTGTAATGAGCTTGGCTATATTGCAGAATTTTACACATTAACAGCCCCATCTAAATATCATGCCACTACCATACACGGTCACCGTAATCGCAAGTGGAATGGCAGCAGTCCAGCCGATACACAGCGTTATTTAAGTAAAGTTTGGAGCAAAGTGCGCGCGAAATTACACCGCAATGATTTACGGATTTTCGGTATTCGTGTGGCAGAGCCGCACCATGATGCAACCCCACATTGGCACATGCTGTTTTTTATGTTGCCAGAGCAAGCGGATAGCATCCGCGAAATTCTTAGGGAATATGCATTTGAAGAAGATGAAAGCGAACTTATTACTGCCAAAGCCCGAAAAGCCCGTTTCCATGCCGAAGCCATCGACCCTGAAAAAGGTTCAGCAACAGGCTATGTGGCCAAGTACATTTCTAAAAATGTGGATGGTTATGCGCTTGATGAAGAATTAGATGATGAAAGTGGCAAACCGATGAAAGAGGCGGCAATGGCTGCCGCTGCATGGGCTGGGCGTTGGCGTATACGTCAGTTTCAATTTATTGGTGGCGCACCTGTTACCGTTTACCGTGAATTACGCAAGATGGCCGATCACGATACTGCGGTGGGTTTGGATGTGGAGTTTGCTGTTGTACATGATGCCGCTGACTCAGGGGATTGGGCTGGCTATATCAATGCACAAGGTGGCCCATTTGTGCGTCGTGACGATCTTATTGCGCGTCTGTGGTACCAAGAGAGCGAGGAAACCAATGCCTATGGTGAGGAAATCATACGGGTTAAAGGTGTGTTCTCGCCTTTAGTGGGTTCTGATAGCCCAATTATCACCAGACTCAAGAGCTGGAAGATTGTGAAGAAGTTAGACGAAGCGATAGCGGAGTCTGTTTTTAGTGATGCGAACGCATCACCTAGGAGTTCTGTCAATAACTGTACGGAGGTTCTCGGTACGGTTAAAGATAAAAACGTAGCCATCCATAATATTGTAGATGCGGCCAAGTCTATTGGGATAATTTTTGACCCTGATAAGGATAAACCGATGTTGCTTTCGTTATGGAAAGGAGCTGTTTATACAGAAAATGGCCAAAGCGTGAGGTTTCACGGGAATGGCCATATACAAAAGATTGTGACTAAGGAGCAGAAAAGTAAAAATAGCAAAAATATAACTCACAAATTTATATTAAAAATCAGATAGATAATCATCTATCGATTTTCCTAACTTATTTTCTTTCTGATGTACTTGAGTTAGTAACTTCATTAGTTTTGTTGATAAAGTGACCATGCAATTTAGTTCCTCTTTAGTTTGCTCAACATTAATTGTATCAAACACTTTATCTATTAATTTTAATACTGATTGTGTGTATATAATGATATAATTTAGCCCCTTTCTTGATAAATGATATTTTCTATATTCATTTAATAACGATTTAATACTTTCATTGTTTTTATTATATCCTTTTATTTTACTTTCTAAGTCAAGTGTGGATTTTTTTAAGTATTCT
Organism: Providencia rettgeri; assembly: GCA_900455085.1. Lineage (NCBI taxonomy): Bacteria > Pseudomonadati > Pseudomonadota > Gammaproteobacteria > Enterobacterales > Morganellaceae > Providencia > Providencia rettgeri. Next base: position 3,607,287 of record UGTZ01000001.1, read on the forward strand.
AATATGGGATTTCCAATAGTTTTTGTTTGATTATAGCTTAAGATGTTTTTAATTTTTTTATCTAATTCAAAAAATGCCTTAGTCAAGTTTCTATTGAATTCATCAAAAGAATACGAATCTATATTTTTTACAAGATCTTCTACTACAAGCAGTTCTTTATTTATGAATAAAAAATAATAATTTATTCTTGAAACAAAAAAAATAACTTACATCTTCATTTCCACCATCTTTTATACTCGATTCTTTATATATTGTTTTATAGAGCTTATTAGGGAATGAAATTTGAAATGCAATATCAAAAGCGACACCTTCTTCTTTTATTAGCTTAAACTCTTCAACGATATACTTATTATGAGAGTAAAAACTATCCGCAATATTTTTTCTTTCAGTGACTGCTATTTGTTTTTCAGTTTGTATTGTTCGATGAATATTAGAAACTATAACTCCAAAGATCGGAGATAGGGCTAGTACACCTAATGGCAGTTTACTTTCTTCAAAAAAAGCTTTAAACCCAGTTGAATTGAAACTTATCTCATTAGATAGAAAAACAAAATATTCTAGATAAAAGAAAATACCAATAGGCACTATAATTCCTAACCAGAATAAGTATTGCTTATCTAAGCTATCTGATTTTATCTCAAAAGAAACCTCTCTAGTTCCTTTTAAGGATGCATCGGTTACTAAATAAGATATGGCAAAAAGTACTGCTATTGTGACTAGTAGCATAATCACTGGCATTTGTTCAATAGGTGTCATTTTATTGTTCATCCTTAAAATCGTTACCATAATAGTCAAGCGGATTTATTTCTTTATATATGGATAGGTTTTCCTCAAATAGATATATTGAACCTTTAAAAGAGAAAATGTATCTCTTTATTTCTTTATGAATATCTTTTGGTATGCTGTCAAATTCAATGATTTTCACAACTCCATCTATGATTTTTATACTTTCTTTAAATATTTCCAGATAAGTTGTGAATACATCTTCAATTAAATCATATTTGATATAAATGACATTTTTCCCAAAAATGTAAGGGTCATAATCACTATTATTTTGTATTGAATATAAAAACTCGCTGGATTTTTGTAAGGTTTTACTTTTAACCATTTCAAATTCAAGGAAATTAATTGCATGTTCAAGGTCATGAGCACATTTGTCTATTATTCTAACTTGGGAGCTAGATATTCCGAAGTAATCCTCACCAATAATTTTATTGAAATTATTTAATTCAAACTCTGCCTCCATTAATTCATGAACTACCTTACCTAATAGCTTGCTGGAAACTTCTGAGTTTAACCCATTATTATAATTTGAGTTTTTATATATTTTCCCATATAGTAATAAAGGATTTTTTACCGTTACAAGGCTATTTTTTGAATTAATTTTGTTTATCTCATTAACAAACCAATCTCTATGTTTGAAAAATAAATTTACTTTATTATCATTATCTGAGGTTTTTAGTTCTACACTAACTTGAATAGATTTATGAATATTAGAAATCAATACACCGAATGTGGGAATTAATGCAGAAACATATAGCGCGGATGCACTTTCAGTAAATAATTTTGTTATTGCATTAGTTTCATTTAATAAAAACAATTTAGGATTTAATAAATAAATTTGATATTCAATCCAAACTGCCCCTATTAAGGGGATACCTATCAAAATCCAAAATATTGGTTGTCTTGCTAGGCTTTTCTCATCAAGACTCACTAAGCGTTTTAAAGTTGGTATTTGATAAGAAAAAAATGACCCTATTTTAAATTTATAAAAATTATTCCCGTTTAGTTTTTCGCCGTATTCGTGCATAAACCAATCAGAAACGATACAATATAAAACAAAAAGTATTAGTAACGAATAAATAGTATCCATACCACCCCCTATCAAAATTTGCACAGAATTCTAATCGATCAAAAAATTTTAAACTACCTCTTTCATACTAGATAAAATTACTGTATAAATAACCAGTAAAATGATTTTATGTAAGAGGATCATGTAGATGCTAGAGGCGTCAGTGGCGTTGGAACGGATAGAAATCATCGCCAGGTTTGGAAGTTTGGATTTATGTAATGATAAAGAGCGCCAAGTTGTATTAGCGCTGATTATGGAAATCGCAGAGGACACACGCAGAATTGAGAAACATAAAATAAAAAAGTCACTCGAAAGTGACCAACGAAAAATAGCTTTAAACGGGGCTAGACTTTAACAAGTCTAGCGCCATTTGGCGCTGTTCTGGGTTTAAATTCTGTATCATCGAACCTATCATTTTATTACTTTTCGCGCTTGGGCTAATCGTATGGTCAAACGTCAGGCTTAACACATAAGTGTGGCCGCATTCGACGTCACTGCATGCACAATAGAGATCTGAAACTTCACGATGCTTTCTATTTGATTTACGAATAATCGCCTTTTCCCCACACTCAGGGCAGAATATTTTTAATACTCGCATGTTCCAAATCTCCGCTTGATAATGACCCCGTAATTTTACCTTATTTTTGCGCATTTTTCATTTCCCTATGACCGTTAAATTCCGTAAATATCATTAATTTTACGTTATTCTTAATTCAATTGGTGGCTATCTTCTTGAAAAGTGATCTTTAAATGATCGGGCACCTCACCATCATTATTTATCGCGTTTGCAAACATGCGCTGAACAGGAATAATTTCATCTTGTCGGTACGCTTCACGGGCATTGCGCGGGTCACCTAAGCCGCCAACATTGCCAGGAATAATCCCCGCTAACCCAGCAGGGAAACGGTGCGCGGTTAGAATATCTTGCGCACTGATGTTTTTCACATTACTAAATTCATCATTGGCCGAAATATCCCCCACAGGAATAAACTTGATGCCGTCCGCATCCCCATTGGGAATATGCACGAACATGGTTTCAAAGTTACCAATCCCTTTGCTTTGTTCTAATTTTTTGGTGATCATCACCTCCACTTCATCGGTGAGCATCGGGTCATTACAAAAAATCATCCCCCCAGTGTGTGCCCCGTTGTGGTAGTAACGACGGCGAAAGATAGTAGCCTCACTGTTTAACATAGCCGCATGAATGCCCCCGATATAATCAGGAATGCCATACACTTGCTGTTGGGGGTCATACTGCTTGATGTAAATCACATCGTCAGGGGTATACACCATCGGTTCGCCTTCTTGCAAAATCACAAAATCATCATTTTTACGACGACGCATAAACAGCGCAGGCAGCACATACAGCCCCACCACTTCCCCGTAATAATTACGCAGCTTTAAGATGGGCGTATCACCAAACACAATATAATCCAACACACTGGCACGCAGCTCCTGATGCGTCAGGCCACCGCCTCGGTAATCCGATAACACCATATTGGAACGCGCATGGATCACGCCCCCGTGTTGACCATTTAAGTTCACCAATTGCGCCAAGGCGGTGCGGTCTATGGGCAAGCTGTAATGGTCATAATCATTGTCATACCAAATGTTTTGGTATTCCGTATGAGTGGTTAAAATCGGTTCTGGCTTGCCTAATGTGATGATGTTCATCGATTTTTGGCTAACCGTTTGCTTCTGTGCAGTTTTCCGTAACTTTTTCTTACTCATCATGCAGCCTTTTGAAATTTATATTTAGATTTACGCTGTCTTTCATTGTTTAGCGGTTCGTTGGCCACGGCGTGTGAGGTGGCAAAAAACACGTCTGCGTGACCCGTTTCCTTACTGCGATCCGCGATAAAGGTCATTGAGCCCCCTTTACCCGTGGTGGTGTGCCGAATGGCTAAGAAGCTGGCCATAATTTCTTTTTGCTCAACGTCCCAGGCAATGCGCTGTTCATCCACCAAATCAATCATTTTGAGGACTAATTGCGTTTTGGTGTTTTGGCTGTAATGAATGGCTGTAGTGACGCGCGGGGCAAAGTCGGCCACCATCTCATATACCCCGTGGCCAATCCCTGTGGTGTCGATGCCGATATGGGTAAAACGGTATTGGCTGTACAGGTCTTGAATTTGTTTGGCTTGGTGTTTCCAGCTCATGCCTTGCCAATAAAAGGTGGCGAGGATGCGAAAATATTCACCTGCCACCAAAGGCGGTGCGACTATTACAAAAGTGGACGTATCCCCCGAACGTGCGGGGTCGTAACCGCCCCAAACTTCTTTATCACCAAACGGCCGTGCGGCATTAATATCGTGATCATCCCAAACACCAATATCGATGGCACATTTTTCAAGGTCGTTATATTTGAAAACGGATGCGCCACTGTCCACAAACACGCACATATACAGCATGTTAAAGGTGTCTTTGTTATAGCGGTTGCGCAGTTTTTCAATGGATGCCAGGTTAAACCCGTTTCGGACGGCATCTTCAATGGTAATGACATAGCGCCACTGGCCATCAGGGCAATCACGGCCACCGTCTTGCATCTCTTCAAAGCTTGGAAATTCCACATTTTTACGAGTGGCTTCGCTGCCGCGCCATTCGTCACCTGTCCAAAACGGGTAAGCAGGATGGGTTTTGGCGCTCGGTGTGGAAAAATAAGTGGTGCGCCATTTGTCGTGGGTCGCCATCGCAGAGGCGACTTCATTCAGGCGCTTAAAATCAGGTACCCAAAAATATTCATCGCAATACAAATGGCCACTGTATGACTGTGCGGTGTTTTTATTGGTGGATAAGAAGCGCAGCTCTGCACCATTGCTTAAACGGATAGGGTTCCCCGTCAGCGTGACGCCAAAAAAACTTATCCGCGATATTGACGATATAAGAACGGAATACCTCGGCTTGTGGCCGTGAAGCGGATAAAAAGATTTGCGGATCGCCAGTGAGTACCGCATCTTCAAACGCTTCAAAGGCAAAGTACCAGGTCGCCCCGATTTGACGTGATTTGAGGATATTGCGAATAGCCTTTTTAATATTGATGCGTAAGTGTTTTTGATAACCAAAGAGCATTTCATCCGCGAACTTTTGAAAATCGTCTGGGGTCAGTTCAGAGATATCATTTTTCTTATAACGTCGTTTTTTCTTAGTTTCGCCATCGTCACTTGTACTGTATTCCCCGCCAGACTCGGCTTGTGCTTTGATTTCAGCCAGCTTTTCTTTGTGCTTATTGGCCTGCGCCATCAATTTGACGTGATGAGCAATCAGCCTGTCGAGTTCCTCCAGTTCAAGTTCCGTTTTTTTATTGCGTTCCGATAACAGCGCAATGCGTCGGTTAATTGCCTCCAACACGCTCTCATGGTTGAGCATATCCGCCCAGCACCATTTTTGCGCCCAATAGTAGACAATCCGCCTGTTAGGCAGGTTAAGTTCCTCCGCAATTTCAGCGGGGGTATAGCGTCGCAAGTAAAGTGACTTGGCGACCTGTATTTTTGCATCTGAGTGTTTAGCCATAGTGGTTCCATTGTGCAATGTTCAGAAATTGCAGGCATCTACCTGTTTTCGGTAATAGCCGGATAACCGAACTCAACCATTCGCACCGTGAATAAGAATTGGCAATACTGATGGCTTAAAAGGAACGGAATGCAGCTAAGGATTTTGAATGTCGCAATTACGCACAACATGGCTCTGCATTGCCACGGAAGGTGAAACCGTTGATGGTCGGGAAATTCTGCCCGAGGAAATTATCGAAATGGCAGAAACCTATGATACCGATTTGTACACCGCCATGATTTGGCCTCGGCACAATAAGCCAGGTGAAGACCGCGGTGACCCACTGGGTGAAGTCATTGAGCTACAAGCGGATACCGATGAAAGCGATACGTTACGTTTGTATGCCGTATTGCGGCCATTTGCCCGTTTATTGGAAATGAACAGCCAAAACCGTGGGGTGTTTACCTCGGTCGAGATGAATACCGATTTTCGCAATTCAGGCGTGACATATTTAGAGGGCTTGGCGGTAACGGACACCCCAGCCAGTGTAGGTACGACAAGGCTCGACTTTAGTCGTCAAAAACAAAGGAAACGAAAAATGGCAAAACCCGCAAAGAAAACATGGCGTCAGCACTTTGGCATTGAAGAAGTCAAAGAAGAAAAGCCAACCGAAACCACCGTTAACGATGAAGTGCTATCCGGTATGGCGGCAGATTTGGCGGCAGCACTGACTAAAATCGCTGAATTAGAAACCATGTTGGAACAAGCACAAAGTGATGTGGAAGTGGTGAAAGAGGTCGTGGACACCGAAGATTTCGCCAAACTGCGCGACAACTTACCGGAAATCACCAAATCATTCAGCAAAGTGGCGACCCCGCTCCCAGGGAAAAACCCCGCAGGCCGTAAAGAGTTTGTACACCTCTAATCCATTGTGATCAGAGCCCATTACTGAATTTTGGAGAGGGATTTCCATGTTTTTAAACAATACGGCCAGAACGTATTTAAAAGGCCATAAATCAGGCCTTGAACGCTCATACAACATTGATGATGCGTCGAAATATTTTGCCATCACCGAACCCAAAGAAATTGCGTTACGTAAAGCGATTATGGAATCGGTTGAGTTTCTCAACTTGATTTACTGCGCGGACGTTGACCAATTGGCTGGCCAAGTGATTTCGGTGGGTAACCCTGGGTTATTCACGGGGCGTAAAAAAGGCGGCCGTTTCATGCGTGAAACGGGCATTGATGGCAATGAGTATAAATTAGCCGAAACCGACTCAGGGGCGTTTTTACCGTGGGATGTGCTATCAGTTTGGGCAAACTCAGGCGGTGAAAATGAGTTTTACCAACGGATGCAAAATTTCGTTAATGAAAGCTTTGCCCTCGACATGTTGCGCATTGGTTTTAACGGTACCCATGTGGCCGATAGCACCGATGCGAAAAAGTACCCGAACGGGGAAGATGTGAACAAAGGTTGGCACCAAATCGCCAAAGAATGGGACGGTGGTAAACAAGTGATCTCCGAATCCATCACTTTGGATGAAAAAGGCGATTTCCGTTCGCTCGATGCGATGGCGCAAGAAGTGGTAAACACCTGTATTCCTGTGCAATACCGCACCGACCCACGCCTTGTGGTGTTAGTGGGCGCTGACTTGGTGGCTGCGGAGCAACATCGCTTATATCAAGCCGCTGACCGCCCAACGGAGAAAATTGCCGCGCAATTACTGGGTACCACCATTGCAGGGCGTGCCGCCTACATCCCGCCATTTATGCCAGGGAAACGTTTAGTGGTCACCACGTTATCCAACTTGCACCTGTACACGCAGCGCAATACGCGCCAACGCAAAGCAGAGTTTGTGGATGACCGTAAACAGTATGAAAACAATTACCTGCGTAACGAGGGATATGCGTTGGAATACCCTGAGCTGTACGGGGCAATTGATGAGTCAGCGGTTACTATCGGTGAATTGATTGAGCCGAAAGACACCGTCGAGACAGAGTAATGTTATCACCCGGTCAACGCCACCGCTTAAAAGTGGAAATGCGCCAAAAGCTGGAGCAGCAACAAGCGATTGCCATTGCCGATGGCGAAAGTATGCACTTACAAGCGCGTGCCGTTGACAAGGATGCCGCACGGCTCAAAGGGATGACCAACGCAGAACGCACCGAGATAAAGCGGCAGGAATTTTTGCCCAATTATCTGCCGACTGCACAGCGTTATCTGGACGACGGGAAAATCTATAAAAACCCGATTTTTGCCTACTGTGTCGTGTGGCTGTTTGATGTGGGGGAGTTCCAGCAAGGACTGGATTGGGCGGACATCGCCATTGAGCAAGGACAGCTCACCCCGACAGGCTTTAAAAGTGGCTTTCCTGCCTTTGTGGCTGACACCATCTTGCAATGGGCGCAGCTTGAAGCAGAGGCAGGTCATGCCATCGAGCCCTATTTTTCACGCACGTTTCACAACGTCACCGAAAAATGGCGAGTTCACGAAAAAATTAAGGCCAAGTGGTACAAATTCGCGGCCTTGGAAATCCTCAAAGGGGATAACAGCGAAGCGAAAGCCAGTGCCATTGATAACGTGGATGATTTAGAAAAAGCCGATGCCTACCTTGCAAGGGCGCATCAGCTTAACCCAAAAAGTGGCGTAAGAACCCATCGCACGCGCATTGCTATGCGGCTGCGGGCACTTACTGCCGAATGACTACCGCAAGCCAAGTGGGCGCAGCTGAGGCAATGCAATTAATTGCAATTGGCCATGGAAGCTGGCCTTGCCCACTTTTTAATTAAGGACAGCCCATGTTTGATGGTAATAGCGGTAATTATCGCCAAGAAATCATTACCAATGACGGTTTTTGGCCAGATGTGGATTTATTGGAGTTTCAAAAAAGCCGTTCGCTACCAAGTAGTATCGATACGGATTTTTTAGCCGATGCACTCCTGAACACCATCACTGAAATCAATGGTGAGCTAATAAGCGTGAAAAATCAGCACCACGCCAAAGGGTACCACCAAGCGGCAGAGGTACCTGGTGTGCAACGTAATGGCCGCAATGCCTTATGTGCACAGTATTTAAAAGCGGTATTTGCGCGAGCCAAAGCGGATTTATTGGGGGAATACAGTTCCATCGTAAACCGTGCCCCGAACTCGCAGCAAGAAAGCCCTGAACTGCGTAACCGCCTGTTAGCGGAATCTTCATTAGTGATCCGCAATATGAAAGGCTTAAAACGTGCCACGGTGACCATGATATGAGCAAATTGCAGCAATTAACCACTTTTTTAAAGGCTAACTTGCCCGATGGTGTGTGCAATGTGGAGTTTTCTAGCGTCACAGATAGCATTCAGTTTATCCCTGCGCAACGCGATTTGGGCAATGACCAATACCGAATGCACATCAAACAATATGACGCGACGATTGCTTGGGGGCGTTTTCCCTATCGCCAAGTGAACCCTGATTATATCGGCATCTTGATTGATGCGTGGCTCAATGAAAATGACGATATCGATGATATTCAACTGGATTTAGAGCGCCCATCAATGGATGTGGATTTAAACGAAAGTCACCAAGCGGTGGTGATTGTTACGCTGCAATTGGCGGAGAACGTCAACATGCGAGAGGACGAAAACGGCATTATACCGATGGATGGTAAGCGTTGGACACTGTGTGATCCTGATGTATGGATTGCCCAAGAAGCTGATATTACAGGCGTTCACGCATGATTAGTGGCCAGTTAAATCAAGGCCAATTTAACACGCTGCAAGAGGCGCTTAAGCGGTTTGATTTAACCCCGAAAAAACGCCAACGCTTATTATGGCGCATCGCGAAATATGGCGTGATAGCGGCAGCAAAACGCAATGTTCGCAACCAACAAACGCCCGAGGGCGAATCGTGGCAACAGCGCCAAGGCAATTGGCGCAAAAAGATGCTGCGCAATATGCCTAAAGTGCTGCATATCAAGGAACTGCCCGAAAGCGAAAGTGTGCGGATTTACCTCAAAGGGGGCAAATACCGCAACGGAAAAAAACAGCTCCCTGCGGGGGTTGTGGGTTACTCGCAACAACATGGCATGAACGTGACCGTGAATAAATCCAGCTTTAAATCTGAGCGCGATAAAACACGGCCAGCCACCAAGAAGCAAGCCAAAAAGTTACGGGCGCTGGGGTACAAAGAGCGCAAAGGCAAAGGCTGGCGCAAACCGTCTGTTAAAGCCATTGAGAGCGGAATGAGCTTTGCTAAAGCAGGTTTATTAATTCGCACCTTAAGCGATGAGACACCGCAAAATTCATGGGTGATTGATGTGCCAGCGCGTGAGTTTTTGGGCATCAATCAAGATGAATTTGAAAAAGCCCTCGCACGGCAATTGCAAGGGATTGGGTTTGGTTAAACAACCATAAAAGAGGGATTTTTTATGACATGGCCATCTGTACAGGTGAACCAAGTAAATCAGCTACAAGGGGAAACCAAAGAGGTTGAGCGCACTGTGCTGTTTGTCGGCACAGGCAATACCAACGTGGGCAAAACGGTTTCCGTCAATACACAAACGGATTTTGATGATGTGTTAGGCCGTGAAGATAGCGACCTGAAACGCAATGTGATGGCCGCCATGAATAACGCGGGACAAAACTGGTCGGCTTATCTTCATGTGATGGCGGTTGATGCTGAACCGCTGGATTTTGTGGATGCGGTGATTGCCGCACAAGACGTGGCCAGTGTAGAGGGTTACGTTTTACTGACCGCAGCGAGCAAAGAAGTCATTGATGCGGCCAATACCTTGCGTGAAACCTTAATCGCCAAATATGGTCGTTGGGTCTGGTCAATCATTACCGTGGATGCCCCCACCAAAGACGAAAGCTGGCCAGATTATGTGGCTCGCATTATTGCCTTACAAAAAGGCATCGCCGCCCCATCGGTGCAGCTAGTACCACAACTGTGGGGCAAAGAAGCGGGTGTATTAGCAGGCCGTTTATGTACCCGTTCGGTAACTATCGCAGACACGCCTGCGCGGGTAAAAACAGGCGCATTAAAAGACATGGGCGCAACGCTACCCCTTGATGGCACAGGCAGAGAGATTGATTTGGCCACCTTGCAGGCCTTAGAGAAAAACCGCCTCAGTGTGCCGATGTGGTACCCCGACTACGACGGTTTGTACTGGGCAGATGGCCGCACGTTAGATGTGGAAGGCGGTGATTTTCAAAACATCGAAAACCTGCGCATTGTCGATAAAGTGGCGCGAAACGTGCGTATTCGTGCGATTGCCAAAATTGGGGATCGCAGCTTAAACAGTACGCCCAATTCCATTGAAACCCACAAAAGCTATTTTGCCCGTGTGATGCGTGAAATGGCGCGTTCTAGCCAGATTAATGGTATTACGTTCCCTGGGGAATGCAAACCGCCACAAGATAGCGATGTGGTCATTACGTGGATGAGCAAAACCAAAGTCGCGGTCTATTTTGTGGTTCGCACCTATGAATGCCCGAAAGGCATTGAAGCGAGTGTGATCTTAGATACCAGCTTGGAGGGGCAGCATGAGTAAACGGATTTCGGGTCAGTCGTTTGATTTCAACCTAGACGGCTCACTCATTCATGTTGAGAAATCAACGTTAAACCTTACGGATAACACGGGCGTCGCCCAAACTAATGGCGTGCCCGATGGGTGGGTTTCAGGGGATGTGTCTGCCGAGGGTGAGTTGGAATTTAGCACCAAAGCGTTAGCCATTTTAAAAGCCAAAGCCCGTGCGGCAGGCTCATGGCGCAGCATTCCCGAAGTGGATTTGATGTGGTACGCCAAAGCAGGCGGTGAAGAAATGAAAGTGGAAGCCTTTGGCTGCAAATTGCTGTTATCGGACATTCTAGACCATGACCCAAAAGGCGGCAGTACCGTCAATTTAAAGGTGAAATTCCTTGTCACCAGCCCTGATTTTGTGCGCTTGGATGGCATTCCTTACCTTGAGTCAGAATTGACAGACAAATTAATCGGTTAAAAGGAAAAGTGTTCATGGAAGAACATGAAAAAACATTTATCACTTTGTTTTTTATGGGGTGCTTATTGCTGTTGGCAAAATCCTCACCAGTGACGAACAAATTACCGCCCGTTTGTTTTTCGGGCGTGTCTTTCTGGGAGCCGCAATTTCAGTCATGGCAGGTGCCGCGCTGATTTGGTTCCCCAATATCTCACCTTTAGCGGTCACGGGGATTGGTACCGCTTTTGGGATCGCAGGTTACCAGCTAGTTGAAATGTGGCTTAAAAAGCGTGGAAAAGCGTTATTACAAGGAAAGTTAAAAGATGGCATTAAGTGAGAAACAAGCCTTATTCACCGTGATGATCGGCAGGCTAATTTTATGGGCAGATGAGCACGGTTACCGCCTGACCTTTGGCGAAGCCTTTCGCACTACCGAGCAAGCCAGCGCGAATGCCAAAACAGGCAAAGGCATCAAAAACAGCTTGCACACCTCACGTTTAGCCGTGGATTTTAATTTATTTATCAACGGCCAATACCGTGAAGATACCCCGAGCTATTTGCCCTTGGGCGAATATTGGGAATCTATCGGGGGCACTTGGGGCGGCCGATTTAACGATGGTAACCATTTCAGCTTAGCCCATAACGGGGTGAAGTAATGGCCAAACAGCTTGCGTTGGTATTTTCGCTAGGGATAGCGACCTTTGGCGCAGGTTGGTGGGTGAATGGGCTTTATCACGATAGCTTACAGCTCAACATTGAACGCGCTGCCAAACAAGCAGGCGATAAAGCCCGAGCCGAAGCCCAAGCCATTTCCCGTGAGTCTGCGCGTCAGCTTGAAAACCAATTGGAGAATATCGCCAATGCAACGCCCAGGGAAATCAGAACCGAAGTTATTAAACCTGTGTTCACTAATGTGTGTGTTAGCCCTGAGTTTGTCAGCTTGTACAACCGCGCCGCCGAGCGTATTGAGCGAGAGTTATCAGGAAAACCTGTTAACCAAATGCCCAATCTTGTTGCCGAGACTGAACGGACAAACGGGCAAACACGTCAGTGAACCGTTAGAACTGTTTTTAACCTTGTACGGCAATTGTGCCGCACGCCACAACCAGTTAGTGGATGACATTAACCGCAAAAGGAATTGAATTATGAGCCAACCAATCACATTAGACATTGCCGGAAAAGATTACCGTTTCGAACCCAACATGACCGCCTATAACGGGTTTATCAATGAAATGGCGATGGACAATAAAATTGCCCCTGCCCACACCTATTTACGCCGCATTGTGGTGAAAGACGACAAAGACGCACTGGATGAACTGTTAAAACAGCCAGGTGCCGCGTTGCAAATCGCCTCATCCATCAATGAGCAATACGCCCCGAAATTGGACATTAGCGTAAAAAACTGAGGGCACGGGTTGAATCTATCGAGCGCAACGAGTTAGAGCAATTTATTGCGCTGCGTCGTCATTACTATCCTCATGATAATGATGAAATTGATAGTTTGGCTCGTGCTGCATGGCTGAATAACCAACATTGGGAAAATATGCGCATTGCCGTGGCCAACGGCATTGCACTGGCGTTAAAGGGTGATAAATGAACTCATTAGATTTTACCTTAAGCTTAATTGATAACGTGACACAGCCGTTAAAACAAGCTCAGTCTGCGTTATCCAATTTTGCCAATGAGAGTCAAAAAGCCTTTACCCAAAGCGCCATCGGCGTTGCAGGGTTAGCGGGTGCGTTGTTTTCCTTAAAAGGCTTACTTGATCCCGCGCTGCAAATGAATGAAGCGATACAGACCGCCAGTTTGCAAGGCGTGGATGCGAGCGCGATGAAAAACGTCACCCAAGCAGCGATGAAATTCAGTGCACAATATGGCAAATCCTCCGTGGAGTTTACCCAATCTGCGCTCACCATTCGCAAGGCCATCCAAGGCGTGGCCGATAACGAACTGCCTTATTTAACCACCGTGACCAACACCACGGCCACCGCCTTAAAAAGTACCGCAGATGAAACCACTGCCTATATGGGGCAGATGTTTTCGCAGTTTTCCACCTACGCCAACCAAGTTGGCAAAAGCCAATTTGCCGAAGAACTGGCAGGCAAAGCGCTGTATATGTCGCAAACCTTTGGTACTTCAATGGCTGACATTACAGGGTTAATGGAGGGCGCAAGGTCGGCAGGGACTCACTTTGGCGTGGGTATCGATGAACAACTGGCCGTGTTGGGGGAATTACAGCGCACATTGGGCAGCGAAGCCAGCAGCGCTTATGAGGGCTTTATGACAGGCGCGGCAGATGGTGCTAAAAAACTGGGACTGAGCTTTGTCGATGCGTCGGGCAAAATGAATTCCTTGCCGGAAATGTTGGGCAAATTACAGCAAAAGTACGGTAGCAATATCGACGGCAACCTCAAGGCGCAAAAAGAAATTGAGGCCGCCTTTGGGGATTCGGCCATTGTGGTGAAGCAGCTCTATGGCGATGTGGATGTGTTACGCAAAAACATCACCGCCTTGGGCGCGAACGATGGCATGAAACGCACCCGTGAAATGGCCGAGCAATTGGCCGACCCGTGGGAACGCTTAATGGCCATTTGGACTAATGTGCGTGTAGCTGTCGGCATGACGCTATTACCTGTCATTAATCCACTGGTGAATAAAATTGCAGAGATGGGTCTAACCGTCCAACGTTGGCTCATCTTGTTCCCCAATATCGCCAAGTATGTGGGCTATATCGCCACCAGTATTACAGGCGTGGCGGCTGCGGGAGCGATAGCTAATATCGTAATGGGCATTAGCAAATTTATTTGGGCGGGATTAGTGGTGGTCTGGAAACTGAGCCTTGCCACGTTGAAATTAATCCCTGGTGCAGTTTGGCTGGCCAATAAAGCGATGGTGATTTGGCAGGCCACCTTAAAACTGTTGCGCGGTACTTTGTTGGCGCTACGGATGGCGGCTATCACTGCAGGTATTGGTTTTAACCTGATGAGTTTGCCCATCATTTTGATTCTCGGGGCAATTGCGTTATTAGGCGTGGGCATTTATTACCTGATTAAACACTGGGATGCAGTAAAAGCAGCCATCCAAGACACCACAACATTTAAAGTGTTGGCCGCAGTTGTGATGGCAGTTGGCCAAGTGTTTAGTGATGTATGGGAATGGATTGGCCAAGGTTGGGAAACCCTGTGCAATTGGTTTGGTGAGTTTTCATTAACCGAAACCTTTGAGACCGTCGCCAACAGCATCCGCGATATTTTCGGCAAGGTGTGGGCGTGGGTAAAACAGACCTTTGCAGATATCTATAACTCGTTTGTCGATACCTTAAATTATTTGCCCGGTGTTGAGATTGAACGCATGGAGGTCAACACCCCTGCCGCCCAAGCCACCAATAGCGTGCCTGATGTTGAGGGCATGGCAGCGGTCGATATTATTCGACAGCAACAATTATTTATGCAGGCACAAGTTGAACAAGCGGAGCCCATCACCAATACACAAATATTGACGGGCAAACAGCTCAAAGGCATTGATAAAAATGGCATGGGGGAAAAATGCCGTGGGGTCAACAACCAGTCATGTCGATAACAGTCGAAATTATGAAAATGTGGTCATTAAAGTTGAAACAATGCCATCACCACAACAATTAACGGAATATGAGATGTTAGCGCATGGATAGCCAATACATTGATTTATTAATCACTCAGCGTGATTTTACCTTGAATTCAGGCAGTGAGCCGATTTTGTGCAATAACCGTGTTTCCATCGCCCAAGATTGTGTCCATGCCATTATGGAAAGCGGCTTGGCCACACAACTGGTGGGCGAACGAAGCCCCACATTACGGGCTGATATTCGCAACCAAATTGAGATGCTTGTCGAAAATGACGAGCGGATTGTCCCAGGGACAATTTCCATTTACGAAGAGTCGCCCGTGAAATTGTGGATCACTGCGGAAACTTACGATTTTGGTCGCATGGATGTGGGTGTCGATTATGGCGACTAAACCCAACATTGATTATGAAAAAGTCCTGCAAGATAGCGGGATGCCAACCACCGAGGCAGAAATTCACGCGCAATTTAATCAAGTGGTGGTCGATGAGGGGTTAGTAACCAATACCTCACGAATGTCCCCGTTTTGGCGACTGATTACTACCATTGTGACCAAACCCGTGATGTGGTTAAAAGAGGCCTTGGTCAATGTCGTCATGCGCAATATGTATTTGGCCACGGCATCAGGGGCATGGCTTGATTTGTTTGCTTGGGGCGTCAACTTAACCCGCAAATCTGCCACCCAAGCCCATGGTGTGATCCGCTTTTATAAAGTGGCAGGCGCTAGCGCAGTGACTGTGCCCAAAGGCACCATCATCCAAACGGAGCGCATCGCGGGGGTGATTTACAGCGTGAGCACCACCCAAGCCGTGGAGATTGCCGCAGGCCAGCAAAGCCAATTAATCCCTGTGATTGCGGATATGGCAGGCGGTGCGCACAACCTCGCCCCAGGCTATTTTCGTATTTTGCCCGTGGCCGTCGCAGGGATAGAACAGGTGCAAAGTGAAAATGACTGGTTAACGACGCCAGGCGCGGATGCCGAAAGCGATGATGACTTGCGTGACCGCTGCCGCAACCAATTCAATTTAGTAGGGAATTACCATACCGATGCGGTTTATCGCGGCATGATAGCCAGCCTTGTGGGCTTGAGCATTGACCGCATTTTCTTTTTGCATGATGCACCACGTGGTGCAGGTACCGCCAATGCGTATTTGTTATTAGACAGTGGCGTGGCAAGTCAGCCTTTTATCGACCAAGTGAATGACTACGTGATGAAACATGGCCATCACGGCCACGGTGATGACATGCAGTGCTTTGCCATGCCAGAAACACAGCATGCGTTAGTTTTAACCGTATTCGTCGATAACCTCGGCAACTTTAGCGCAGAGCAACTGGGCAGCTTAAAAAATGAGGTGAACGATTTGGTGCGCTGTGCCTTTCGTGAAAACAGTTTGTACCAGGTCAAACAAACATGGCCATATTCACGGTTTTCATTTTCGAACTTGGGGCGCGAGCTGCACCGCCAGTTTAGTGATATTCAGTCACTGCATTTCTCATTGGGAGATATTACCAGCGAGCTCAATGTACCCCGCTTAACATCGTTAGTGGTTGAGGTGAAAAATGTCTGACTTTCACGAAAAACTTAAACGCCTTGCACTGCCAAGTTGGATGGACAAAGGCGAGCCCGCCAAGCTACTGGCGGCATTACGTCGCTTCTGGTCATTGATTTACGGCTGGCTAACGTGGCCATTAGCGCAATTGGGCGCTGAAACCTGCACAGAAGCATTACTGAACTTACTGGCATATCAGCGGGATATTCAGCGCTTCAATGGTGAGCCATTGGACTTATACCGCAAGCGGGTGAAATACGCCTTTATCAACGCTAAAGACAGTGGCAGCGTGGCGGGGTTTATCGCCATTTTTGAACGGTTAGGCATAGGTAAAGTGCTGATTAAAGAGCGCCAGCCGCACATTGATTGGGATGTGATTATTCTCGTGCTCAATGATGAGCAGCTCTCACGTGCCCCTGATTTGCTGATCAACATCATTTATCAATATGGGCGCACATGCCGACGCTATCAGTTTGAAGTGATTAACGATTATCAACTGAATATGCGAGTGGGCAGCATTGAGGGCGAGCACATCAGCTATCACGCAAAACTGCCTATGCCTATTTTAACGCTGCGAGTGGGTGAAATTGCCAGTGATATTCAAATTAGTTATGCGACGCTGCAAGGAAGCAGCGCACCCAATATGACCTATGGGGCATCATTAAAAGGATAAATTATGTCATCAGTCATTACCCTTGAATTTGAGCACTACAAAGCGCAGGAAGCCGCAACAGGTAAACCCATCATTTTAGATGAATTTGTGTTTGCCTTAGTGCCAAATTTAGACCCTAAGAAACCCATTGAACGCACCGAACAACTACCCGATGCTAAACACATTGTGCATCGCCAAGCGGTAAATAAAGCGGGATTAGTCAGCGAAAATGCGGTGGCTTTCAGCGTAACGTTGGGCACGGAAATCGGTGATTTCGAATTTAATTGGATTGGGCTGTTGAACAAGGCTAACAATTCCGTGGCGATGATCACCCATGCCCCGACACAAAAGAAACTGCGCACCCAAGGTGGCCAACAGGGCAACGTCTTAACCCGCTCATTTTTGCTGGAGTTTGACGGGGCTGCCAAAGATACCGCTATTAATACCACCGCAGAAACGTGGCAAATTGATTTCACGGCTCGCTTAACGGGGATTGATGAAGCGCAGCGGCTGATGAATACCGACAGTTACGGTGAGGCGGCTTTCTTTGGTTCTGCCTTTGAAGTCACTCGCGATGGCGAACAATTTACCGTGAATAGCGGTTTAGCCTATGTGGGCGGTTTGCGTGGTGAGCTAGCTAAAAGCCAAGTGTTTAATAAACTGCGTGATACGCACATTTATGCGGATTTCAGCTATCAAGGTAACTTACTTAGCCAATGGCAAACGGTGGTTAAACTTACCACGGGCAACCAACTCAAACACTATGTGGATAGCCACGGATATGCCCATTTTGTATTTGCCATCGCGGCGATTGATAAAACAGGGGTTATCACCGATTTGCGCCCACAAGGGGCGAAATGGGAACAAAGCATCGCGCAAATCAAACAGCAATATGCGCTAAAAAGTGAGATGAAATCATGGCGCTATGTTGCCAAAGGCAATGAAACAACCCTCACCCCAAACGAGGTATTTCATCGCTGTTTGCTGTTTATTAATGGCCTTGAGCAATACGCCAATTATTCTTTTGCCGTTGAAAACAATACGGTTTATTTAGCCGAGCCGTTGCTAAAAGACGACCACATTGAGGTATTGATTAATGTGCCGGTGATTAGCCCACGTGCATTACATGCCGGTTCTGAAACTGATGTGTTACGCAATGAAGTGGAGGCGCTCAGAACCACGGTGAAGAACTTGAAGGGAAAGGATTTTATTAGCGCGGACAGCCAGAACTTAGCGGCCATCGGCTCTGATGAAAACATTTTTATTTCAGAAAAACAGTTGCAGCACATTCACGACATTGAAGTCGAAACCACCATTAAAGGGAAATAGCGAACATGGCCATTAAACGTACTATCACACTGAATTTTAAAACCTCTGACGGTAAAACCTTACCTGCCTCTTTTGATGTGAGTGACGGTGAATCGACTTTTGAGGTCTGGAAAAAACTGCCAGGAAATGCAGCCAAAACAGAGGCGCAATTTTTCGCAGAACAAAAAGGCGCGCAAGGAGCAAAAGGTGATAAAGGTGATAAAGGTGACAAAGGCGACCGAGGGGCTCAAGGTGAAAAAGGCGCAACGGGCGGTCAAGGCGCAGCAGGAGCCGCAGGCGCACAAGGTGCCAGTATCGTCAGCGTCTCAGTCCAAGTTAAAGAAAACCCGTGAGGTGATGCATGGCGAAAGGTCGCACGGTCACGCTGACGTTCAAAAACAGTGCTGGCACTAACTTGCCGCCTGTTTCTTTCGTGGTGAATGACGGTGAAAAAGGCGATAACGCCCATATTCAAGTCACGTCCATTATTCCAACGGTCAAGGGTGGCGAGGTTTCTTTTAACATCGGCAACGTGGTGGTGTTATCGGTACAAATTAATGGCATCACTCAGCCCCAAGGTTATGCGTACACCGTGGAGGGAGCCACATTGTATTTGGCCGAAGCGTTAAAAAATGGCGATTTTATTTCTATTGAGGTAACAAAATGAGCAAACCAACAGGGAAGTTGATCCGATTAACCGCAGGGAATGTCGGTGCGGTGCCCGTCGGGCGAAAAGTGAATAACAAACCGCTTAGCGCGGATATTTCGTTAAGTGCGGGTGATGTGGGAGCGTATAGCAAAACAGAAACGGATAACAAAGTCGCGGATGCGAAAAAAGCAGGTACCGACGCACAAACTAAAGCCAATGCCGCCAGTACTGCCGCAACCAATGCCAATAATAATGCCAATGGCCGTGTGCCAAGTGGCCGTAAAGTGAATGGTAAACCGTTAACGTCGGATATTACGTTAGGTGCGGGGGATGTGGGGGCGTACACCAAAGCAGAAACAGACAGCAAAATATCTATGTCATCGAATGGAGCTGTTATGAATATTCGAAGAGGAGCTCCAGTTAATCCACCTAAACAAAATGAATATGGACCAAAAGAAAGTCCGGCTGGTTGTATTGTTACGAGTGTTAGGCACGACCCGACAACATCTTATGGGATATTTTTTACTTACAGACCGCTTCAAATATTAGTTAACGGAGCGTGGAAAACACTTGCGGGAGATGCGTAATGCAATTAAATAATTTTATACAATACATACCTAACGATGAGAAAAAAATTCAAAATATCCAATATTTCATTTCTGATAATGGTATTGATTTTTATGAATCATTTGAAAAATTCAAACTAAAATATAAGATTGGTTTTGATAAACAAGGAATTATTAGAACCGTTTCTGAAGATATATCCGCTATCTATCCTTTGGGATTGAGTATCGTAGATATTGCTTTCCTACCCGATGATTTCAATATAGATGGGCAATGGGTATTTAAAAATGGAGAGATAAAGCAATATATATTCACATTAGAAGAAGTTGTTTTTTTCGCCAATCAACAAAAAAAGACTCTTTTGGATAAAGCAGCAGCAACTATCGCACCACTCCAAGACGCCATTGATTTAGGCATCGCCACCGATAAAGAGCTCAAACAGTTAAACGCATGGAAACAGTATCGCGTTGATTTAAACCGTATCGACACTGCAAACGCCCCCGATATCGCATGGCCAGAGAAACCCCAATGAACGAGCCCCGTTATCAGTGGCATAAACAAAACATAAAAATGGCGGCAGGTTTGCCGCCGATCACTTGTTCCATTTTGCCTGTGCATCCGTTTATTTATGGTGTTGGTCAAACAAATAGCTCAGGTAGCTATCTCAGCCCCACCAATGCGATTAACCATTTAGCGGATAAGCTCACAGGGGCTGGCCAAGTTTCGGTATTGGTGCTGATGGTCACAGGAAAAACATTTGCTGAATTTATGCAGCAATTATCGGCTTTTTCGGCCGTGTTTCCGCTGCCTGTTTTTGCCCAAGTTGAGCGAATGACCAGAACGGCACACACGTTGGCCACCACAAAAATGCAATTGCCAGGGAAAATGGCAAGCGGTTTACCTTTACCACAATCCCTATCAACGGCAACCAGCCGTATGGCGTCTAACGCACAATTAATTGAAGCAGCCAAAGCAGCCGCAAACCAGCCTAGCGGATTAGATAGCATGAAATCGGCACTGTCGGATTTTAGCCAACAAAAAGACAATGCCTTAAAACAGATGAGTGATGCCCTAAACGGACTTTTAGGCCAGTCAGCGACCGTTTGGGCATTTTCAGGTACGAATGATGCCAGCGTTTTAGCGGATAAAATGCGAAAAAATATCCCTGAACCTGATGCGGTATTTACCCTCGCCACCTTATTTGTCGGCAATGAAATTCACGCTTTAACAAGGATGTTAAATGACACAGACCATAACCCTTGCCCTGAACGGTGAAGCTATCCCACTGAAAAACTTGGCCGTTACGCCCAGTATGATGTTCCAGGATAAAGACCAATCGGGACAATCCTCCAGTACGGCCGTAGCCGAGCAAGGTATCAAACCTAAAGAACTGCGCATCACAGGCATTTTACCATTTACAGAACATAAGGCATTTTCGCGCCTTTTTGCGTTAGCGGAAGCCAAAGAAAACGGCAATTTAAAACGTTATCGTGTGGCCAATTTGACGGCTCAAGCCATAAATTTTCGCATCGGCACATTCACCAATTCTATTGATGCTAGCAAAATTGAAGGGAAACAGGCGTGGCAAATTACCTTTACCTTACGTGAGCATTTATCGGTATCAGAAAAACGCGAAGCGCGAGCTAACAGTAAAGTGTCCAGCAAAACGCAAGGCGATAGTGCAACAAAAGGCGGTCAATCAGGGGAATCCGATGAAACCGAGCAATTAACTTGGTTTGAAAAAAAAATGTTAAAACCGATTAACGATTCGTTGGAGTAAAGGGAATGAAACCCATCAATCGACTGTATTTATCAGGTGATGAAATTCAGGTCACCGATATCAACATTATGTTAGAGCTCTCTGCCGCAGGGCGCGGCTTTGTCACCGTGAAAACCGATGAGGACTACACAGGCAAATTAGTGCGCCTTGATGTCGGTTATCCCGAATTATTATTGCGTTATTTCACAGGGTTTGTGGAGCGCTCGCAGCCCTCAGCCAATGGATTCCAACGGTTATTTATTCGTGAACTGGTTGGCGTGTTTGAACGTGAGTGGCCATGTTCTTTTCAGCATCCCACTTTGCGCACTATTGCCGAACACCTGCAAAAAGAAAGCGGCTTAACCTTTCAATTACCCGATGCACCTTATGTAGATGAGCCTATTCCTCACTTTACCCACAGCGGCACAGGTTATCAGTTATTGGCCAATTTGGGGCATGTGTTCAAAATTGATGATTATGTGTGGCAGCAGCTCCCCAATGGCCATGTATATGTGGGCAGTTGGCCACATTCACTATTTGCCAATAAACCCGTTGAAATCCCGAATGAATTTGCCACTTCACAGGCAGGCGGGAACAGCATGACCATTCCGATGGTGCAATCATTAAGACCAGGTGTGAATACCAACGGCAAACGTCTCCAAAAAGTGAACCTTATCAATGAAGACATGACGCTCACGTGGGCAATCCCCAATAAAATCACAGGGAAACCGGCCAACAAGAGCCCTGTTCAAAACCAAATCGACAATGCCTATCCTGAGCTGGCCGCAGGTTTACACCTGCCTAAAACCGCCCGCATTGAAGCCCACAGCGAACCCGTTCGCGCTGGTGATATTTCCGACCCGTACCGCCCACGCTATGCGGTCGATGTGCAATTATTGGATGCCGACGGGAATCCATCCAGCGCCCCGATTTACCGTGCAGTACCATTGCCGCTGCCAATGGCAGGGGGTGAGAGTGGCTTATTCCAATATCCGCCCGTGGGTACCGTCGTGGAAATTGCCTTTGAAGGTGGTCGACCTGATAAGCCATTTATTCGCCAAACCCTTAGCCAGGGAAACACGCTACCCGATATCCAGCCAGGCGAACAATTGCAGCAACAGCGCCAAGAGGTTTCCCAGCGCATTACGCAAGATGGTAGCTGGCAACGGCAAACTGACCAGACCATTAGTGAGTCATCCATGCATCGACAAGTTACCGCAGACACCGAACAGCGCACCTTAGTCACCCGAGACACCACTATTCAAGCCACCGATAAAACGATGGTGCTTGGCACTGCAACATTACTGGCAGGCGCTATCCAGCAAATAGCCGATGGTGATTACAGCATTGCATCAAAGGGCAGCTTTGTAGCCAGCATTGGTAAAAAAGCCGAAATTGATATTGCCGAAGATGCCACGCTCACTATTGGCCAAAAGCTAATTGAAAAGGTAGGCGCACTTAAGCAGAGTATCGCGGGTACCAAACAAGAAATTATTGCACCGGTTGTTTGGATTGGCAGCCAAGAAATTAACGTGGCGCAGCTGATGATTGATACATTGGATATTGTGAAAGAGCTGGCCGAACTCACTGCCAACCACAGCCATCACAACACAGGAACGCCACTGAATGCCAATGCCATCAAAGGCACGGCAAGTAAATCAGATGGATTGAAAGAAAAGTATCAGCCAGTTATTGGTTAATAAAGTTTTAGTCCAACTCTTGCCCACAGCCGTGGGCTTTTTTATACCTGTAATTTAACAGCGTGTAAGACAGTCTAAGCACTCCAACCATCAAACCACATCAAGAAACCTTTCATTTGGATCACATCAATAGCATGGCGCAGAAGCAACGCTACCCCACGAAATAAAGTTACCTACCACGTAAAATGCACTACACCGCACCCGCCTGCACAATTTGGATCTAAACTTTATTTCAGTTTTGAAATTCTACAAAACATATCGCCAAGCAGCGCCAGTACTAGGGCGCTGCCGAAAATATCAAACTGAAATTAGTGAAAAGAATTTCAATGGATTTCAGTTTTTGGATATCAACGCAAGCCCTAAAAAAACATAACGAGTTGAAATAAATGTTAATTTCAGAATTTATGTGAGTTTCGCTAGGTGGTAAAACTAACTGTATGATTATAGAAAATTAGTAAACATACAGGGTTGATATCACCGACATTAAAAAATAATTTTCGCCACTCTTAAATTACTATCTTCAATCATTTTTAAAATGTCATATTTTAATGACTCGAGATAACCCTCAA
Source organism: Providencia rettgeri (assembly GCA_900455085.1). Lineage (NCBI taxonomy): Bacteria > Pseudomonadati > Pseudomonadota > Gammaproteobacteria > Enterobacterales > Morganellaceae > Providencia > Providencia rettgeri. The sequence goes on from UGTZ01000001.1 coordinate 3,630,940, forward strand.
GTTCTTTTAACTTAAAAATATTCTCATCATTATAATTTTTAATAAAGGATAGCTTTAATTTCTCCAGTTCTAATTTTTTTGACGCAAGAAAATTAAAAAAATCAGAAATCAAATCTAAATTGTCATTTATTTCAGAGCTTACACCCGAATGTAACTCTCTTATCATTCGGTCCAAATAATCCATCTGATGTTCAATCCTTTTAATTAAAAAAGAAATTTTTGCCAACTCACCTTTTATATTATAATTAACATTCTCATTAAAACCTGACATCATTTGATGGTAATAAGATATTATATCTTCATCACTTGATGAATCGTCATTTAATTTTTCTATTTCTTGCAATGATGATTGTTCTAACTGAACGTCCTGTAAATATTTCTTAGCCTCATATAAAAATGTAGATTGAGTTAGCATTTTAAACTTAGAAATATCAGAATTATTTATTATCTCAGAATTTAACGCTTCCAACGCACCATGCCTTTGACCGTTAAGCTCAAACCACCAATCAGATTTTAAATCATCACAAATAAAAATTATATTATCAACATCTGAACTTTTTGCTTTATTTATAATTTCCTTCCATAGATAAAGATCCCCAAATTTATTTTTATATTTAACATTTAAATATTGCACTTCTAATTCATTCTTTATTTTAGAATCATGAAACCCTGGCGGAATTTTATTATCATACCTTAATTCGCCCTCTACGTTTATCCTATCAATTTCATCCTGATCAAATGATTCCCCAACTCTATTTTTAATTATTTCATCCAGTCGTCTTCTAATGCTATCATCTTTTGAAATATCTTGTTTATGAGCTACTCGTGGTTGAATACTTTTATCTATATATTCATTTATAGAATTCTCTATATTTTTCCTAAGGGACTCTATTTCACTTGCTAATGGCTGATATAAATTTTTTTTGAAATTAGTAGTTTCAAAAGTATTTGAAATTGAAATAGGTATTTTCCTTAAGGATTCAACAAAATTTTGTAAACTAGATAACCCATCACTTATCACTTTCTTTCTATTTCGTTGGTATTCAAGTGCTACCTGAAATGGGAGCCACGTTCTTTCCGATATTTTTTCCATAACTGCAAGTATATCTTTTTGCGTTTGTTCTTCACAGCGATAGAGATTTAAAAGACAATTTGCATCAAAGATAAAGAGTGTTTTTTCATCTGCCCAAATGTTCTGTAATTCATCTTCATCCAAAGAATAAAAACCTGAAAATTTTTCTTTCATATCAGTCCATTACATAAAATTAATGTTAATAAATTTAATGACAAATATTGAGTGTATAAAATAATTATTTGTCTTCTGGCTCATCCCGTTTAGCAACACGAATACTCTCACTCGCCTCGATCAAGCGGATTGCCTCTTCCTCTGAATAACCGCTTAAATCGACAATTTTTTTATCTGCGTAAACTTCAATTCTGACATTACGTTTCTGACCAAACATTTTTAATATCCCTATAAATTTTTTCGCCATCTCGCTTTTAGCTATGGTTTCAAATAATACACTTACAACACTTGGCGTATTTTTTGAAAAACACATCACTTCACCAGCATCCACGCCAGCTTTTTTACATTCTAGCAAAAATTCATCTTTGAGGTCAGCAGGTACAGACATACGAATCGAACTGTATTTAGGGGTTACTTCGGAATTACTCATATGCATAAGTCCTTAGAATCAATAGCAGCGGTGAATCTCTGTCGCCATTGGCTTTTAGATACAAAAAAGCCACTTCGTTAAAAGTGGCTTAATGTGCTGATTTAACAGCTAAAATTTGGTGGCCCCTGCTGGACTTGAACCAGCGACCAATCGATTATGAGTCATGCATAATACTTGTTCTCACATTTCTTAAATTGTTCTCAATCTGTTTTTTTATTATTAAAATTCATAATATTAAAATAAAAAAACGTTCTCATTCGTTTATTTTAATACCTAATTGTTCAAACACTACCTGACCCATTACCTGACCTGATATAATAATCAGGTCTCTCACATTATTGGTGATAATCAAATGAATTTAACCGAAACAGCCATTCGTGCTTTAAAGCCTAAAACCTCAGCCTACTATTCTTGGCACCAAAGTTCACAGAGAGGTACTGGGCGCATTGGTATCAAAGTACAACCCTCTGGGAAAAAAGTATTCTACTTTCGCTATTATGTAAACAAAGGCAAAAAAGAAAAGTTTATCCAAATTGGCCTATGGCCTGAAATGAAGCTAGCGACTGCAAATGAAATTGCTAAAACATATAGTTTATGGCTCAGCGAGGGTAAAGATCCAACCAATGAATTAGATATCCTTAAAAAGGAAGAACAGCAATTAGCCCAATTTAATAATAGCCAAGGTTCTTTTGAGCAATTGATACATGGCTATGTTAATAAAATGAAACAAGATAATAAACGTACATGGCAAGATGTCTTAAAAAGGCTGGAAAAAGAATGCTATGAGCAGATCCCTAGAGGCACAAAGGCAAAGGATGTAACACCAATCCAAATTAAAAACCTGTTAAGTACTATTATCCAACGTGGGGCGGTTGTACATTCAAATCGGATACGTTCATATTTAATGGCTGCTTTTAACTTTGGGATTAAGGCTGATAACGACCCTATGAATGCAAATAATGGTATCACATTTGGATTAGAGTCAAATCCTGTTTCAATGATACCTAAACAATCAGCTGCCGAAAAAGTCGGTAATACATGGTTAAACTGGGAAGAACTATCATTTATCATGAATTCAATAGCTGAAACCTCTGGTGTTGGTATCCTCATGCAACACTTAATTAGGCTATGTATATTTACAGGCGGACAGCGACCTTATGAACTCATTGCAAGTCAGTGGGGTAATATTGACTGGAAAACTAAAACACTACTTATTACATCTGATATTTCCAAAAATAAGCGCGAGCACCTTATTCCTCTCACAGATTCCGCACTATCAGAGCTTGAAGCTATCCAAAAACTCACCTCTCACCTCAATAGTAACTATATTTTTCCGTTATCTAAAGATGGAAAAAGACCAACAAGAACAGATAGCCTAGCACAAGCAATTGGCTACTTTAGGAAATACCATCCAGATTTTAAACACTTCACAGCAAGAGACCTTCGCAGAACCTGTAAGACCTTAATGGGTGAAATTGGAATAAGTAAAGAAATCCGTGATAGAATTCAAAATCATGCTTTGAATGACGTCAGTTCTAAACACTATGATAGATATGATTATCTAAATGAAAAACGCGCAGCTTTATCCCTATGGGAAGAAGAATTAAATCGAGTTTTATCATTACAAATAACTTAAAAACCTCACACAAAGGAGCTTTCACTCAAAAAATTTTTCATAAAAATACGACTATTTTATTTTTCATAGTAATATATAAAAAAACACAATAATATTAATGAGGTTATCATGAAAAGAATAAAATTTCTGAAATTATCGAAAATACTCAATGAGTATAACTTTAACTACAGAGATCTCCTTGCATACTGGTTTACTGATAGAATATATATTTTTTATCACTATGATAATCAAGACTGCTTTTTATATTTAAATTCGAAAGAAAAACTAGAGAAATCACCGACTACCTGTGATATAGAAAAACTAGTATCATGTTATAACTCTAAAAAGAACAAGCTTCAAAGTTTCACGTTTGACAAAAGATACAAATTAGAATTAGTAAGCGAATCACTCAACATGGATTTAAATATAAATTACAGATATAAAATAAAAGGATTAATATCAGGTTATTGGCCATTACAAATAAAAGGTAGTGTTAATTATACAAATGATGTATATCATATAATAGGAGATTCTTTCGATGGCATTAATATATCTATGCACGATGAACAATTCAAAGAATTAATGATTTCTGGAATTCCAGATATAGATAGAATCATTAATGATAATGATAGAGATATATTTAAATATCATAGTTTTGATTTAATCACTTTACCTAAAAAAGAAAAAGTGGCTATAGGCGAATTTTATATTTTAGAGAAAACTTTTTTAACTTTAGCTAAAAAAAACAAATGGAGACCCTATCCCGATATTAATAAAGGGAAAAGTAGAACATCCGCTCAGCAAAGTGAAGCCATTTATATTCTTTACAAAAAGCTATCAGATGATTTTTACGAATTGAAAAGTTCTAAAAATAGAAGTTATAGTTCTACTGAGTTTAATAAAGACTTAAATTTACTTTCAGAAAAAAAAGGAAATAAAATTAAATTTAATGAGGCAACCACTGCAGGATGGGTAAATTCTTATCCAGAAATAAAATTAATAAAAAAAACAAAATAACCGCTTCCCTCCTTTTTATTACAATTTCAGAAAGGAGGGGTTAATTTAAATTTATTCGTAAGAAATGATATTATCAACTATACCCGCGTTCATTGAAGTTGCTTAATTTTATGCAAAATAAGGGGCATGCTGACAATATAAATATTGAACTCAGTTCTGAACAGAAACGTACTCTTGAAGCACAGCATCGCAAATGTCGTGGCCGTACGTAGAATCTAGGACAGGATACGGTTCATACTGCTTTCTGCTGAAGGCTGGTCAAGCGGTATCAGAGGCTCAATCCCAGCGTATTAATGAAACGATAGCCCGTAGCCACCAGTAGGACTGGTTTAATAACGAAAAGCTGAAGCCTAAGAATGGTGGGATGTCCACTACACCGTGCTGGACATGAACAAGTGGCTGCACCGCAACAGTTTCAGTTACCGAAGACCCTAGGGTGTGCCGCATAAGTTCAGCGCAAAAGCTCAGCAGATGTTCGTGAAAACCTACAGCGCCTTGAAACAGCAAGCCGGTGATTAAGCAGCTGAGGCACAACCGCCACTTCCTCTCAGCCAAAAAGAATCCATTGCTTCTTCAGCTATAAATACCGTTCATCACCGAGACGTTGACTGATCGTATTAATGAGAACTTCCAGATGCTGAAAAATGCATCTTCAAGTTAATAGTGTATATACTAACTTATTGTCTTTGATATCACCTCTCATTTACCCATAATTAGATATAATGGTGTCCGATTAAATACTTATCACACACAAATTTCCTCCGTTAAGCTCATAGTATTATTTAGTGGTTTACCATACCTTTTTCTTCAAATGTCCATGGCTACTTTCCCAATATCTCGTCATCCAAATATCCCCAAAAAACCTCAAAGTAAAAAATAAAAACAAATAAAACAATAAGTTGAAAATCCATTCTTTAATAAGGGTTCAATCGATTGCCAAGCTACCGTTATTTATATCACTATATACGTACCCAATAAATTTGCTAAGAAAAGATAACAATGGATACAAATACCCCAAACTCAACGTTACGTATGGAGCTTCTTAAACGTTATGGAGAACCTCGTGATCGCCTAGTTCGTGAAAAAGAGCGAAAAATAATCACATCGATATCCCGCACAACCGCATGGAAACTAGAACGGGAAGGTAAATTCCCTAAACGTAAGCAGCTAGGCCCTAAATCCTGTGCCTGGTTGTTAAGTGATTTACTGATATGGATTAATGAAAAGTAAGGCTCCTATTAGTCATAGCTGTATTAATTAAATAAAGACTAAATTGAATAAATAAATTTATCAAGTATTTTTTGATTAATTATTTATCAGGGTAACTTTATCTTTTTTTTACCATTCTGATTATTGCTATTTCTGCTATTAATAGCAGGAGTAGCAGTTAACTTAATTAGTTTTAAATAGAGAAATTTAAATATGAATAAAAATACATTCCCCATTGATGCTCTACCGAAAATTATCAAAGATGCCATTAATGAAGTTCACAAAAATACCCAAGCGCCCATTCCTTTAATTGCTGTATCTGCTTTAGGAGTTATGTCTTTAGCTTGTCAGAACCAAATCAACGTTTTGAGATATAATAATGATAGTATGCCTGTCTCTCTTTTTTTTCTAACTTTAGCTGAATCAGGGGAAAGGAAAAGTACCGTCGATAAACTATTCATGAAACCCATTTATCAAATGGAGGCTGAACTTAATCAAAAATATCAAACTGAAATGAGTGCTTATCGCCATGATAAAAAGTTATTTGACCTCAAGAAAAAGTCATTATCTAAACTCATTAATACCGCATACCAAAAAGGTAATGACCTATCTGATTTTGAGGCACAATTTAAAGTTTTGTCTAATTCTGAGCCCAAAGAGCCCATTCTATATAAATTTTGTTTTAATGATGCGACACCACAAGCAATTAAAGATCACCTCAGCAAAGGCTCTAATTCCATAGGCTTGATGTCAGATGAAGCAGGAGTTGTTTTCGAGGGGAGAGCTCTGAATGAGCTCGGCTTCATTAATAAGATGTGGGATGGGAGCCCATTTTCTGTCTCTCGTAAGAGTGAAGAAGATCAATATATTAAAGATGCAAGAATGACATTATCCTTAATGGTTCAACCTACTATATTCAAAGAATTTATACAAAAAAAGGGAGATAAAGCTAAAGATATTGGCTTTTTTGCCCGATGTTTGATTAGCCAACCAGCATCAACCCAAGGTTATAGAATAATTACAGATACAACATCATACTCTGAATATTTAACTAAATTTCATCATCGCTTAACAGAAATATTATCATTAACAACAATACAAAATCGCAATAGAATTAATATAAGATATAACCTATCCCTTTCTGACGAAGCAAAAGCTCACTGGATTAATACTTATAATGATATAGAGAAAAATTTGATGGAATCAGGCACACTTTATCACCATAAGGAGTTTGGCTCTAAAATGGCTGAGCATTGGCTCCGCTTAGCAGCGATAATACATTATTTTTCATATGATAAAAAATTAATCTCATTAGATAGCTTACAATCTGCGGGAAAACTAGTTCACTGGTTTTATCTTGAACAACTAAAGTTATTTCCAGCTAATGATGAAATCTCCGTAGCTAATCGAGATGCCGATACTCTATCTGTATGGCTAAATAATTTTTTTGATAAAAATAATATAAAAGAAATTAATAAGAACTACATTCGACAATATGGCCCTAACAGTTTAAGGGACTCAAAAAGATTGGATAAATCACTTTTTATATTAGCATCTAGACTTGAATTCTTTTCAAAGAAAAAAAATAAAACAACGTATATTTACCGATTTGATTTAAATGATTTATTACAGGTTAAAGATGGACCTTCTGAGTACATTCCCATGATGGAGGCAATAGGCAATCAAAATTATTTAAACCAAGATTTTACAGTGAAACGTTAGACATCACTGCATAGAATTACATTTAAATCCTTATTTTTTCTAGTTATACGCATTAACTCCAGAGTGGTTATTTATTAACCGACTGTGATATAAAGGGGGCTGAGTGATATTATTGATGTTGGATAGGTAATATACTTCTAATCTATTACTGATCTATTTAATCTAATATCCCATATATAGATCTATTAATTAACTGGTATATATCTACTAGCCATATAATCCTATTAGTGAATATCACTATAAATACATATTCATCATTAGGTCTGTAATCGAATTAACCATTAACGCAAACTGAGTATAGGTACCCCTCATTACCTATACCCTACCCTTTAAATTAATCACTGAGCCATTACCCATGGCTCTAAGGTATACTTATGTCTAATGATAACGATTCCATGTATAACCCTGATTATATAAGAATCATAGAAAAGACCTTAACCCGTTCCTTAACTGACTATACACGTATTATGGCATTACGTGTAGACTTACGGTTTCCTGTCATAGATAACCACGGGGATATGCCAACCTGCTTTATTAACCTAGATAAAGTGATGTCTCGTTTCATTGATTCATTAAACGCTAAGCTTAAACATTATCAATACAGTAAAAGGCGAAAAGGTCAACGTACTTACCTTAACCGATTGCGTTACGTATGGGTAAAAGAACAATCCAGTTCTGAGCTCCCTCACTACCACTGTGTATTAATCTTCAATAAAGACGCCTACTATCACCTAGGAGACTATAACTTAGATGAACCTAGTTTACGGACAATGATCACGTCCGCGTGGTACAGTGTGTTACAGCTCCAATTAGACCCTATCTCAGACCCGACTGGCGCATTAGTACACTACCCTGATAACGCTAAGTATTGCTTAAATCAGAATTCAATGACGTTTGAAGCGGATCGAGCGGTATTAATGGAACGGTTACATTACTTAGCCAAAGAGCACACTAAAATCTATAGTTCTGACTCCCGGAGCATAGGCTATAGTTTGTCCTAATGATAACTAGGGTTAGTGGTTCTAAAACGCCACTAACCTAGCTGATTTCATAGTCCCCCAAACTTAGCCTTCCGCTTTGAGCGAGTAGCTGATATTAATGTAACTGCTAAAAGCCTCTAGCCTTCGTCAAGCCCCGAGAGAATATACCTCAGTCATGACGACTGGGTCCTGATTTCAACAGCAGGTCATTCAATTTTAATTGAGATTAACACAGGCACCGCTGATGCCTGAACCTTTTACTGGGTGATAGTTCTCAGGTACTAAAAACTTGTTGAGTTTAATAAATGTTGCTCATTTAAAAAGGTTGATACACTATCCGATGATTCTTAATACCGCTTAACGTAGCTTCAGTATGCAGGGATGAGCATATCGTCTGGCCACCCTGATTATTCAAAATGAGGAGGAAAGTAGGGATGGATGTTAAGGCCGATATTATCCAGTGGTTGTTGAAGCAGCAGGACTGGTTTCAAGAGCTCGCACAGCGGCTCATACAGCAGGGCGAACTGACAGCCGAAGATATTCAACAAATTGTAGCCCTACTTAAAACGCCCCAAGGACAGGAAATTACGGGACACCGAACATTCCCAGGTCTCGGGTCTACAGAGCAGGAGGGAGAAACGCTCAGATTACGTCGAATAGAAGCAATAAAGGGAATTGAAAATCTTGCTCCCCGGATTCCGCTAGACTTCGGCAAAGGTAACCTGACGGTTATATATGGGCATAACGGCTCCGGTAAGTCCAGCTACACGCGGATACTCAAACGTATATCAGGAAAACCCAGAGCCGCTCAGCTAAAATCTAACGTCTTTCATCCATTACCACCTGAGCGAAGTTGCTGTATTAAATGGGAGGCGAATGGAATTGCCGATGAAGCTAGCTGGTCAGCTGACGGTGATGCAATTGATGCACTCAAGGGCATCGACATCTTTGATACAGATGAAGCTCAGCATTACCTCACTCAGGAGAGTGCTGCGACGTATATCCCAAGAGTGGTAGGTCTTTTTGAACAATTGGCCCAGTATCTGAAGCAGATACGCAATATGCTTAGTGATGAGAAGTCTCGACTTGTCAGTAAACTTCCAGCACTGCCAGCGGTTTATCAGAACTGTCGTATTGCCTCAAATTATGGTGCACTGAATACAGCAACAGTGGAAAATATTGCAGCGATCACAAACTGGTCTGAGGCAGATGAACAGGCACTGAATATTTTAAATGAACGCCTGAGTGTTCAAGATCCTGCTGAGAGTGCGCGAAACAAGCTGGCAGTTAAAACATCAGTAATTCAGATAATCTCTAAACTTGAGCAGACTGCTCTAGTATTCAGTCAGGTAAGTATTGACGGTATCCGGGCGTTACGTGCTGATGCCATCAACAAGCGCACTGTTGCACTTGATAGTGAACGGATTAAAAATGGTTTGTTGGCGGGCGTAGGCTCGTCTGTATGGCGAGCCATGTGGGAGGCCGCTCGCGAGTATTCCCAGCAGCCATATCCGGAAAAGACATTTCCGGTAACAGACGAAGCCCGTTGTGTCTTATGTCATCAGGAATTGTCAGAAGCAGCTCAGCTGCGCCTAAACGAACTAGAAGCTTTTGTGCAATCCCGTCTTGAGGCCGATGCGATCTCAGCTGAGCGCCTTTATACTCAGGCTATCGGTGCGCTAAATATTCTTCCCACTACTACTGAAATTGCAACTCTCTGTGCTGGTGCTGCATTACCGGAGGAATGGATACAATATCTCACCGGGATCTGGGATGGCGCCGCCATTAGTCACCAAGCACTCTCTGAGCATGAAGCCTCTCGTAATGCAGTTCCTGTGGCTGATTTGACCGATGCTATAACAAAATTATGCGCATACCGTGATAAGCTCCAGGGAGAAGAAAATCAGTTTCATAAAGATGCGGCAGGGTTTGATCGTGCTAAGGCTTTGCAGGATAAAAACGAAGCCGAAGCGCGAAAATGGTTGTCTGGTCAAGCTACAGCCATCAGCGCTGAAATTGAACGATTCAGAAAAGTTAGTGAATATGATTCATGGATATTACTCGCAGGTTCCCGTTCTTTATCGACTAAATCAGCTGAAGTTACCCAGAAAGTAGTTACTGAAGCCTATGCTGCTAGGTTTAACCGGGAACTAAATGTTCTTGGTGCACCTGGCTTGCAAGTTGAGCTTGTAAAAATAAGGACCGAAAATGCGAAGGTTCTGCATCAACTACAGCTAAGAGGCGCGCAACGGGATAAGTTACATAACGTCCTGAGTGAGGGGGAACGCCGGGTGATCTCTTTGGCCGCATTTTTGGCAGATGTCAGCGATAGACCCGGCTCAGCCCCCTTCATTTTTGATGATCCTATTTCATCGTTGGATCACGAATTTGAGTGGCACGTAGCAAAGAGACTCGTTGAACTCGCTAAATCACGCCAAGTTATTATATTAACTCACAGGCTTTCCTTGTATGGCGTAATTGAAGATTTAGCCAAAAAAGAGGGTGAACAGTGGAAAAAGATACACCATAAGTCGATATGCATTGAATCATTTGATGGTGCTGCCGGCCACCCTGCCGATCCGGAAGTTTGGAATGCAAACACTAAAACAGCTAATAACATACTGTTGACACGTCTGGAAACCGCCTATAAAACAGGAAAAGATCATGGCGCTATAGCGTACCGTGCCCTAGCTCAGGGCGTTTGCAGCGATTTTCGAAAACTCATTGAACGTTCTGTCGAGGAGGATTTGTTTAACGGTGTCGTTATACGTCATAGAAGAGGAATTCAGACTGACGGAAGACTTCCGTTTGTTCAGGATATATCAAAAGATGATTGTAAATTTATTGAGGTTCTCATGACTAAATATAGTTGTTATGAGCACAGTCAATCAACAGAAATGCCTACCTTTATACCTGAGTATGTTGAACTTAAGGATGATATAAGCAAGTTAAAAGACTGGCGTGAGCAACTTAAAACAAGACGTACCCCTAATAAATAACTCTCTCGCCGAGCCCAACCAATATACTCATTTAGTAAAAATGTTTCCTGGGCTCGGCAAACAACACCCATACTAAGTGTAAACTGTCCTAGATAGCGCATCCTGTAAAGTCCTAATCGAAACTGATAGATAATTGATTGCCATATCGTAGTAAATCCAAATGGGTCATCTATGAGCTTGTAATAACAAATTAAATTCGGCCACCTAAACAAAGATGGACTATGTCCGCTTCCGGCACCAAACTGCCATATACAGAACTCAAAAGACAGGTATGAGCGAAATGCAGACCTTAAAACGTAGTCTATTTTCCAAAGATATCACTTAACAATCTTGCGAATATTATCTTTTAGCCATCCTTCAACCTCTTTTTATATATGTTGAGCTGCTCCGTTATGCTTATACACTAATCCTAATGACCGTGCCTTTTGCCTCACCCCATCTTGTGTTCGATGATTGAGCTGCTTTATAATTTTTGTGCCCATTTGATCATAATGCGCTCTTAATAAATCAATTTCCCACTGACGCCAACGCCGTTGACTCCGCAGCCCCATACTTTCCGCCATGGCAAAAATCGCTTGCCGTGACCGATGCGGTAACGCCTTTTCTAGTGATGCAATACCCTCCCCATGGGTATACGAAACAATAATTCGTTCCTTTTCATCCTCACGCCACAGTGGCTTTTTAGACTTATTACAACCCAGTTTTTGAGCTTGTAATCGAATGGCCGTCGCTGTCCGCCCCAACTTTTTGGCTATATCCCGGGTTTTGGTACTGCCATAATGGCTCTCGATATAACGTATTTCCTGCAGCGTCCATCCGCGAACGATGATTAATCATTGAATTTTCCCCTCCCTTAATTGATGACATGATGGATTAATTAAAACCACCCCCCAACAACCTTAATGAGTAAATAATATTAATATATTAACTCTTGATTATTTGAAACAAACTTTTACACATTTGATAACTCTACTGTACCTCGAGATAAACGGATTAAAAAAAACAAATTACCCACTGAATTAATTGACTTTTAACCATAGTGCATCCTGTGAAAAAACGTTTTTTAGTCCATCCCAATACCCACTCCACCCAGAAAAATCAATAAGAAAAGTTGATTTATTCCGCCAGTAAAGATATAAATAAAATAAAGCCATAAGTCAAACTCACATCAGTTAGCAGTGACTATTTGACAATATAAAACTTAACTAACATGTAAAAACTCAAGGAAACTCCCCCCATGTCAGATAGCTTTCAAAATGAAGTCCCTAAAGCAAGGGTTAATATCAAATTAGAACTGCACACGGGCGGCGCCCAGAAAAAAATGGAATTACCGCTTAAATTATTAGCGGTGGGTGATTACAGTAATGGACAAGACAACCGCGCATTATCTGAACGTGAAAAAGTGAATATCAATAAAAATAACTTTGATAGCGTCCTCAGTGAATTCACACCGACAATCAACTTAACCGTAAAAAATACCCTTGCTGGCGATGGAAGCGAAGAAAGTGTCAATCTCTCTTTCAAAAATATGAAGGATTTTGAACCTGAGCAAGTCGCCCGCCAAATCCCACAACTGCGCGCAATGTTAGCGATGCGTAATCTGCTGCGCGACCTGAAATCTAATCTCCTCGATAACGCAACGTTCCGCCGTGAATTGGAAAACATCCTTAAGGATCCAGAACTCCAGTGATGAACTTCGCGAAGAGCTAGCTCAACTGGCACCGAAGAAAGATTAATTTGGATTACTAAAGGATTATGCTGATGTCTGTAAAAACTGAATCAACCCAAGGTGCAACCACTGTACTTGACGACACCTCTAATCACGGTGTTTATGCTTCATTATTTGAAAAAATCAATTTAACGCCAGTCGCATCAATCAGTGATATTAATGCGTTTCAAGATAACGCTGCGCTAGCGGATGCAACAGCTGACGAGCGTGTCACCGTCGCTGTTCAAGTCTTTTTAGACCGCTTAAAATCATCCGGTCAAAAAGTCGAGCGCTTAGACCGCAACCTGCTTGATCATCATATTGCTGAACTTGATAAGCAAATCAGCCAACAACTTGACGAAGTGATGCACCATCAAGACTTCCAAAAAGTCGAATCCACTTGGCGTGGTTTAAAATTCCTCGTTGATCGCACCGATTTTCGTCAAAACGTCAAAATTGAGTTACTTGATATCGCCAAAGATGATTTGCGACAAGATTTCGAAGATAGTCCTGAAATCATCCAAAGTGGTCTTTACCACCATACCTACATTGCGGAATATGACACCCCAGGCGGTGAACCTATTGCAGCGATGATCTCTAACTATGAATTTGACCGTAGCCCACAAGATATCGCCTTATTACGCAGTATCTCTAAAGTCTCTGCATCAGCTCATATGCCATTTATTGGCTCCGTGGGACCTAAATTCTTCGGCAAAGAAACCATGGAAGAAGTCGCGGCAATCAAAGATATTGGTAACTATTTTGACCGCGCTGAGTACATTAAGTGGAAATCTTTCCGTGACTCTGATGATGCGCGTTATATTGGCTTAACCATGCCTCGTGTGCTTGGTCGTCTGCCATACGGTCCAGATACAATCCCTGTTCGTAGCTTCAATTACGTTGAAGAAGTGAAAGGTCCAGATCACGAAAAATACCTGTGGACGAATGCCACATTTGCCTTTGCTGCAAACATGGTAAAAAGCTTTATCAACAATGGCTGGTGTGTCCAAATTCGCGGACCTCAAGCAGGTGGTGCCGTCAAGGATTTACCAATCCATTTATTCGATTTAGGGACTGGCAGTCAGGTGAAAATCCCATCTGAAGTCATGATCCCAGAAACACGTGAATTTGAATTCGCGAATCTTGGTTTTATCCCACTGTCTTACTACAAAAACCGCGATTATTCCTGTTTCTTCTCCGCTAACTCAGCACAAAAGCCTGCGTTATATGACACAGCAGATGCAACGGCTAACAGCCGTATCAACGCCCGTTTACCTTACATTTTCTTGCTGTCTCGCATCGCCCATTACTTGAAACTGATTCAACGCGAAAACATTGGTACCACCAAAGACAGACGCTTACTTGAATTAGAACTCAACAACTGGGTTCGTGGCTTAGTGACTGAAATGACCGATCCAGGTGATGATTTACAAGCCTCTCACCCGCTTCGCGATGCAAAAGTGGTTGTTGAAGATATCGAAGATAACCCTGGCTTCTTCCGTGTGAAACTGTATGCCGTTCCACACTTCCAAGTCGAAGGTATGGATGTGGATTTATCGTTAGTTTCACAAATGCCTAAAGCCAAAGCCTAACGGTTAGTAAAGGTCATTCAGGATGAAAATCTACCGTCCCCTATGGACAGACGGGGCCTTTTTGGCCCCCCCAACAATTTCAACAACAAGCCCGTTGGGATAGTCATGTTGCTGAAGTCGTTGCTCAAATGGGCATTGCCTCAACGTGGGGTGTGATTAGCACTGAGTTTGATGCCAGTGCTTTAACTCTCTCTCGTGTCAGCGCACAAAAAATGATTGTGCGCTTTCACGACGGCACACTTATTGACACGACGCTGGCTGATGCGCTTCCTCCGGTGCTATCCCTTAATGACTACGCAGATCGCCAGTCATTAGACATCGTTTTAGCACTACCTCTCATGTTAGCCAACGGCGGCAACTTGGTTCCTGAAACGGGAACCGATCGTCCACGTCGATTTAGCCAAGAGTGGGTCAAAGTGCAAGACTTACTCGGGCATGAGCAAACGGATATTGCGGTATTACGCCATGCTGCAACGCTACGTTTTGCCCACGATGAGAACGAAGCATTTATGACATGCCCGGTTGCGCGACTGATCCGCAATGCGCAAGGTGCATGGGAATTCGATAGCCGTTTTATTCCCCCTTTGCTCGCCTGTCAAGGAAGTCTGGAATTACGCTCTTTACTATCTGAATTCATGCATCGTTTAGTCGCTAAACGCCGTCGACTAATGGCTCTGCGCCGCGAAAGTAATGAAAAAATGGCCGATTTTGTGGTTGCTGATGTTTCATTATTTTGGCTATTAAACTCACTTAATAGCGCGGAGCCTGTATTAAACGAGCTTAGTCAAGCATTGCATCGTCATCCTGAATTACTCTATCGGGAACTTGCTCGTTTAGCTGGGAGCTTATTAACCTTCTCTTTAGAAAGTAAACTGGAAGATATTCCGCTCTACAAACATGAGCTCCCTGAGCAGGTTTTCCCACCACTCTTTGCTTTACTAAATACGCTGCTTGAAGCCAGCTTACCTTCACGTGTTATCAGTATTGAATTAGCCAAAGAGGGTCCTTTCTGGAAAGGTCAGCTTCATGATGGTCGTTTACGTGAAGAAGCGGATTTCTATCTCTCCGTTCGCTCATCTTTGCCAGCACACTTGCTGATTGCTCAATTTCCTCTTCTATGTAAAGCGGGCAGTAGTGATGATGTTGCCGATGTGGTCAATGTGGCACTCAATGGTATTCCATTGAAACCGCTCAGCCATGTTCCAACCGCAGTCCCACTGCGCTTAGAAAATCAATATTTTGCGCTAGATATTGAAACACCTGCGGGTCAAGCCATGCTCTCTTCAGGGCAATGTGCCTTTTACGTCCCGAGTACATTAGGTGATATTCAATTAGAGCTGTTTGCGGTACTTCGCTCATGAACAATACAACGTCACACCACACGATTGACATGATTTTTGCTCAAACTTGGCTGATGGTTTGTCAACTTCATCAAGGTACAGCCATCACCCATGGTGAGAGTTTTTACCGTCGCGTTTGCCAGTTGATCGATGAAACACGCCAAAAACTCCTTGAGCATGGCTATCCAGAAGCCGCCATTGAACACATGCAATATGCCCAATGTGCGTTAATTGATGAAAGCGTCATGAATCGCCAGCATCAAGATGATGGATATAACACATGGATACAGTCACCTCTGCAAGCCCGCTACTTCAATACATTAGAAGCGGGAGATAAACTTTGGGATCGCCTACGCAGTATTTTAAATGAAACCGCTCCGAATCCTGATGTTTTACTCTGTTTCCACCGCGTTCTCACTCTCGGGTTTGTCGGAAAGTTTCGCCAGAAAGACGCGCCTGAACGTGAACGCATTGTGGCTCAGCTCAATGTTCAACTTCCTGATTATCTGATCTCGTCAGACTTACCTCTTGTCGTAAAACCTAAATTGCGTTTTAGCCGCCGTCGACTTTACTGGTTTGGTTGGATTGGTGGCGTTCTTCTATTGGCAGCAATGTGGTGGGGCTTCAGTGCATCATTAGAACACTTACTACAACAGTGGATGACTCAAGGATAGGCATGCAAAATCCAATCAAACAGTGTTTGACACTTTTTGCTACAGGTCTTTTTCTGTGGCTCCTCTGGGGATTTTGGTCTCTAGGGCAGACTGTCACTATCTTTGTATCGGTCTTAGTGTTGACGCTCACTGGTGGGATGCTATTTTGGCAATATAAACAGCGCCGACAAACGCTTTCCACTGAGCATGATTATACGGCCGCATTGCCTGCCGATAACTATCAAGGTCCTGTTATTCTGGTTTGCGGTCAATCCCACGCACTGTTTCTCAATGACCAATTACACCGAGAAACAAATCAAGGTTGGTATATTCGTGTATCCGCGCCCACGGATCTCGTTAAACTGATTGCCGCATTGGTGGAATATGCCCCTTCGCTATCTGGGCACTTATCCTTACTTTACGTTGTCTTGCCCGAGCAACTTACCCAGCAAGAAACCCTGACACAAGCACTACTCAATTGGCGTCGAGCTATTGGGGAAGGCCGTCAAAAAATCGGTGCTAAATTACCATTTTGGGTAACGGTATACCTTTCTAAACCTCATCATGCTGATACTGCTATGCATGTTGATGATGAACATACCCCTTGGATGACGTTACTCAGCCACCAAACTGAATTTCAGGTAGAGCAAGAAGGCTCCATGTCAGCGCCCTATTCTGCTTGGCTGCCAGCACAGATTGGACAGTCAGAACAGAGCCTGCAATTTTCTCTGTGGCTAGATACCTTACAAAGCTGGCTAAACCAAGTTTTAGTGCCTCAATTCACAATGCCTCAAGCGGGAGCGCCAAAGCAAATCCCTTCAGCATGGGCCATTCAATGGATAGATATCACAAGCCAACCCAACAACTTATGGCAGCAATTTATCCAAGAAAAAACCACATTGCCATCACTCCCATCCATACAAACAGCCGACTTGCTGCCATTGCCGGATGTGATGTTACGTCGTTTACGTCATGATATTAGCTTAAGCCGTACCGAAAAACTCTTCGGCGCTATTGGTCTCATTTTTGGTGTATTCCTGATGGGCGCATTGGTCGGAAGCTACCACCATAATCAGCAACTAATTCGTCATATTGGCGAAGATGTCACCCGCTTCTTGCATCTCTCTGATACCCCGCTTACGCCAAAACTGACGGCATATCAGCAATTGCAAACTGATGCTTCTGAGCTGGCACGCTGGGAACGAGAAGGCATTCCAACGTCTCATTCCTTAGCGTTATATCAGGGAAACAGAATTTTACCTTACTTGCACACGCTGCTCGGTAGCTGGGCACCACCGCAACCTGACGTCGCGCCTGAGGTTCCTGCACTTACTCCCGCAGCCCCTCAGATGGTCACGCTAGATAGCTTATCGCTATTCGACGTAGGTCAATACACACTCAAAGCAGGTGCAACGAAAGTATTAGTCGATGCCTTGCTCAACATTAAAGCCAAACCCGGCTGGTTAATTATGGTTTCTGGTTATACCGATAACACCGGAAATCCTGAATTAAATCAAACACTGTCTTTAAAACGCGCAGAGTCTGTCCGTGATTGGATGATCCAAACCAGTGATATCTCGCCAACCTGCTTTGCAGTGCAGGGATACGGGCAAAATAACCCCGTTGCCGACAACCACACCGCTGACGGACGCACTCGAAATCGGCGCGTAGAAATTCGTTTGATACCGCAAGCTGAAGCTTGTCAGGTCTCAGACGTCAACACCGTACCATCGATGGATGGTGGTACACATTCCACACAAAAGGAGAAGTAGTTATGGCTATTCCAGTTTATTTATGGCTGAAAGATGATGGCGGTGCTGAAATTAAAGGTTCTGTCGACGTACAAGACCGTGAAGGCAGCATCGAAGTGGTTGCTCAAGACCATAACCTGTACATCCCAACGGATAACAATACCGGTAAATTAACAGGTACTCGTATCCATACGCCATTCATTTTCGTTAAAGAAATTGATGCTTCAAGCCCTTATCTTTACAAGGCTGTGACCACGGGTCAAACCTTGAAAGAAGCGGAATTCAAATGGTATCGCATTGATGACGCAGGACAAGAAGTCGAATATTTCAACACCAAACTTGAAAACGTCAAAGTCGTGAAAGTGGCTCCAAAAATGCACGACATCAAAGATCCAGGTAAAGAGAAGCACAACCATCTCGAAGAGATTGAGCTGCGCTATGAAAAAATCACTTGGACATATAAAGACGGCAACATTATCCATTCCGATTCTTGGAATGAGCGTGCTACCGCTTAATTAAGATAAGCAGGCGTTTCGGCGTCTGCTTTTTTCTTGCGCCTCTTGCGCAATCTCACTCACACACAACACATTTTGCCATTAAACAAGCTATACGCGCTTTCAACTGCGCATTCCCATCGCGAATATCACCTTATGAACCTCGGTTAACGGTTAGGGGCGGTAGCGTGCCTAAACACATTGATATCCACCAGATTATCTAGGGAGAGAACATGGAAAATTCTTCAGTTATGTTATTGCGTCGCCTAAACCCTTTCTGTGCTAATGCACTAGAGGCAGCAGCTTCCTTGTGCCAAACACGCGCCCATGCTGAGGTCACCATCGAACATTGGTTACTCAAGCTACTTGAGCTAGGAGAGAGTGATATCACTGTGTTAGCGCGTCGCTATGAATGGGATATTTCTGCACTATGGCAAAGTCTGTTAACAGAAATCGATAACCTGCCCCGCTCTATCCATAGCCGCCCTTCGCTATCAAAATCACTCCTAAACTTAATTCAACACGCATGGGTGATAGCCTCATTGGATGAAGATATCGAGCATATCCGCAGTGTGCATATTCTTGCCGCGATGGTGAAGCAGCCCTCTTTAGTTCCGAACGATGCCCTTTGGCCATTAATGACCTTAAGCCTCACGCAATTACAACGCTTAAGACCGATGCTTGATGCGCAATCCGATGAGCGCCCTGAAGTTCAGCAACTTGCGGCGCATAATCAATCTTTACCGGCGGAAGCGCCGCTTGAAACGCAATCAACAAACGAAACCCCTGCACCGAATGTCATCGGTAACACACTGAATGATGCCTTCTTGGCCGTGCTGAATAAATTTACGGTAGATGTGACCGAAAAAGCGCGCGAAGGTGCGATTGACCCCGTCTTTGGACGTGATGACGAAATCCGTCAAATGGTGGATATTCTGTCTCGTCGCCGCAAAAATAACCCCATTCTCGTGGGTGAACCGGGTGTCGGGAAAACGGCGTTAGTGGAAGGCTTAGCCCTGCGTATCGTTGAAGGTAACGTTCCTGTCAGTCTGCAAACCACATCATTAAGAACCTTAGATTTGGGGCTACTACAAGCGGGGGCTGGCGTCAAAGGCGAATTTGAGCAGCGCTTAAAAAACGTGATTGAAGCCGTACAACAATCTCCAACCCCTATTCTATTATTTATCGATGAAGCCCATACCATCATCGGCGCAGGCAACCAAGCAGGTGGCGCGGATGCCGCTAACTTACTCAAACCCGCCCTTGCCCGTGGTGAATTACGCACGATTGCCGCAACCACTTGGTCTGAATATAAGCAATATTTCGAGCGTGATGCCGCCTTAGAGCGCCGCTTCCAAGTGGTCAAAGTGGATGAACCGGACGATGAAAAAGCCTGCTTGATGCTACGTGGACTAAAACCGCGCTACGCAAAATATCATGGCGTTCACATTACCGATGATGCGGTCAAAGCCGCCGTCACCTTATCTCGCCGTTACTTAACCGGTCGTCAGCTCCCCGATAAAGCCGTGGATTTGCTCGATACGGCCAGCGCCCGAATTCGCATGAGCCTCGATACGCTCCCTGAAGAACTGACTCGTTTAAAAGCCAAGCGCAATGCATTAGAACTTGAACAGCAAGCGATTCTTGATGACTTGGCGATTGGCAACACCACCAACCAATCCCTGCTGAGCGAATTAGTCACTCAAGATGCGCAATTAGCCCTGCAAATGGCGGAACTGGAACAGCGTTTTGAGCAAGAAAAAAACCTTATCAGCGAGCTCTTAGAACAGCGACGTCAATCCCAAGATGTCAGCAATATCCAATCACAGTTAGAACTCGTTCAACAAAATGAGCCGCTGATCACCCCCGATGTGGATGTCAGAACTGTGGCTACTGTCATCGCCGACTGGACCGGTGTACCATTATCCAGTCTATTAAAAGATGAACAAACCGAACTGCTGGAGTTAGAAGACTCGCTAGGTAAACGCGTAGTCGGTCAAGAAAGCCCATTACTGGGACTTGGACAACGGTTACGTGCTGCACGTACAGGTCTGGCGTCAGAAAACGGTCCTCAAGGGGTATTTTTATTAGTGGGACCAAGCGGAATCGGTAAAACTGAAACCGCTCTCGCCTTGGCTGATGTCCTGTTTGGTGGCGAAAAATCCTTAATCACCATCAACATGTCCGAATATCAAGAAGCCCACACCGTCAGCCAATTAAAAGGCTCCCCTCCAGGTTATGTGGGGTATGGTCAAGGCGGGATTTTGACGGAAGCCGTTCGCAAGCGCCCATACAGCGTCGTGTTACTCGATGAAGTGGAAAAAGCACACCGCGATGTGCTCAACCTGTTTTATCAAGTTTTCGACCGTGGATTTATGCGCGATGGCGAAGGTCGTGAGATTGATTTTCGCAATACCGTGATCTTAATGACGGCAAACTTGGGCAGTGACTTGCTTATGCAGCAACTCGAGGAGTTCCCTGAGTCTACCGACGGCGAGCTGCAAGAACTGCTGCGCCCAACCTTGCGCGAACACTTCCAACCCGCCTTACTCGCACGTTTCCAAACCCTAATTTATCGCCCATTAGGTCCTGTCGCTCTGCGCCAAATTGTTGAAATGAAACTGGGTAGCGTCATTAAGCGTCTTTACACACACTACAAGCTTGAAGGCATTATAGACGAAGCGCTGTATGACACCCTTGTGAGCGCCTGTTTATTACCCGACACTGGTGCCCGCAATATAGACAGCCTGCTGAACCAGCAGATTTTACCGGTACTGAGCCAGCAACTACTGATGCGCCAAGCTAACCACCAGCAAGCGCAAAGCCTGACGTTGGGGTATAGCGAAGAAGACGGGATCACCCTGAGTTTCAGTGATATTGAGGAGATAAATCCATGAGCCTACTCGATACAACCCAAAATCTCCTTCAAGGTCAAAACCGCTATCGCTTAGAAGTGCAAGGCTGCTCAGATTTACTGGACGTTGAACATTTTACCGGGCGTGAGGCAGCTAGCGATACCTATCGCTACCAAATTACGTTTACCTGTTCCGCCCAAGATCTTTCTGCTCAACAATTATTACGCCGTAATGCCAGCCTGACCTTTTGTGCGCCGATAAGTAACTTAATGGGGCTTGCCACTCAGCCGAGCGTTGCCAAGCGCGTTCATGGCGTAGTGACGGATTTCCGTCGTCTCTCTGGCTCTGCGGATGAAGCTCGCTACCAGCTAGTTATCGAGCCTTTTTTTGCGCTACTCCGCCATCAAATTCGCAGCCACCGTTTCTTTATCAACCAATCCATCCCTGATGTGGTTGAACAAATTCTGCGTGAACATAATTTCAAAGGCTGGGAGTTCGAATTTCATCTCGACAAAGCGTACCCAAAGCGCGAACAAATCAACCAAATTAACGAAAGTGACCGCCAATTTATTGAGCGTTTACTCAGTGAAGTGGGTATTTTTTATCGCTTTGGTTTACAAGATGATACCCAAACCGAGGTACTCCACTTTACAGACAGCCAACGAGGCTATGTGTATGACAAAACGCTGCCACTCAATAGCCCGTCTGGGCTGAGCGATAACCATGTTGACAGTGTTTGGGGATTATCTTTACGTCATCAAGTGGTTGAAAGCACTGTTTTTGCCAAAGACTATAACCACCGACTGGCGGAAGATACGTTGATTTCCGCTGTCGCGGATATGACGCGCGGTGACGGCGAAAAAATCAACTACGGCGATGTTTATCACTATAAAGGTCGCCACCTGACCCGCGGGGATAAAATTCACCCTGAAACTGAAACCGCAAACTTTTGGGCAAGACTCGACCACGAACGCTTTTTAGCTCGACAAACTTTACTCCGCGGAGAAAGTAGCGCAGCGGACCTGACGCCATTATTAGTATTAAGCATTCAAGATAACCCGCTCAGTTCGACGTTACCCAGCGTATTCAAATCGCCAATTCTAATTACTCGCCTACGCTTTACCGCCAGCCGAGATAAAGCGCTAACCGTCCGCTTTGACGCCGTACCTTACACTGAATCACTGTGCTGGCGCCCTGCTCTAAAACCACGCCCTGTCATTGCAGGAACATTAATGGCACGCGTCACCAGCGCAAAAGACCACGATATTTATGCCCACCAAAATGAACACGGCTTTTATTGGGTCAAATTCGATGCGGATCGTGATGAAAAAACCAAGGGCTATGAAAGTATGCCCGTGCGTTTGGCAAAACCTTACGCCGGCGATACTTATGGGATGCACTTCCCACTGATTCAAGGGACTGAAGTCGCTATCGCCTTCCATGAGGGTGACCCAGACCGACCTTACATCGCCCACGCACTGCATGATTCCCGCCACCCCGACCACGTGACGGATAAAAATAACACCCGCAATGTGATCCGCACGCCTGCGAATAACAAACTGCGCATGGAGGATAAACGCGGGCAAGAGCATATTAAGCTCAGCACCGAGTATGGCGGAAAAACCCAGTTAAACCTGGGGCATTTAGTCAACGCCGAGCGCGAACAACGCGGTGACGGTTTTGAGCTACGTACTGACAGCTGGGGCGCGATTCGTGCAGGGAAAGGGTTGTTAATAAGCACTCATGAGCAAGAAAAAGCTAACGAGCAACAACTCAATATAGATGAAATTAAACGCCAACTTTCTGATGCATTATCCATGGCTGAATCTCTCTCAACAATATTAGAGAAAGCGGAGGTTGAGCCTTTAGATAATCAAACGCAAGAGACCTTTTTACATGGCAATATTACGCAATTACAAGAACCCGTGATCCTTGCAGGGGCTCCCGGCGGTATTGCAGTATCCACCCCCAAACATATTCAGCACAGTAGTAATGGCAATCAAATCTACACAGCGGCAGGTAACACAGAAATATCATCACTCAAACGCATGGTTTTATTTGCTAAGAAAAAGATGGTGTTATTCGCCCATGAGTTAGGCATGAAGTTAGTGAGTGCGGCAGGCAAGATAGAAATTCAAGCCCAAACAGACGCAATCGATATTATTGCCAATAAAGGCCTGCATATTACAAGTACCAATGATGAGATTATTATCAGTGCGAAGAAAAAAATCACCTTACAAAGTGGAGGCTCATATTTCACTCTTGAAGGTGGCAAACTTGAGCATGGAACCTCCGGCGATTTTATCGTGAAAAGTGCCAACCTGAACTATATTGATGCGGCAACCCTCAACATACCCTACCCTAATTTTACTGCTTGTGAATCGGTGGCTTCTGAGGCCGCACGCGATGGTTCAGCGACTATCCCGCTAGGTTAAGGAAAACAATATGCCATTATATCAATCACCACATAAAGCTTTAGGGGAACATCAATACGCCATTATTGACAAAATGTTGTCACCGGAACTGATTGACCAATACCCTACGTTAGATATTGTTTCAGCACATTTGCAACCGCAAGCACATTTATACCCAGCACTGCTGAGTGTGAATACGCTACCCGCAGAGGACTGGAGTCGATTTACCAAAGAAATAAATCAGCAAGAATCATACACATCCCCACCACGCTGCCAGCTCATCATCGAAAGTGAATTACCCGCAAAAGCGTTGTGTGATGAATTGGCTCGCGCCCTTTTGCTAACTGATACCAAACAACGAAACTGGGTATTACGCTATTATGACCCCCGCGTATTATTCCACTTATCTTGGATGCTTACACCTTGGCAACTAAAAACGGTATTAAAAGCACATGCGGCACCGTCATGGACTTATTGGTTAGAAAACCAATGGCACACACTGCATTTCTCAGACGCTATCCATTACAAAAAAAATGATCCTACCGATTTACCCATTGATAAAATTAATCGAATTGGCTTAATTAATCAGCTACTACATAAATTACCACAGATCGCTTTATGGGAAGAGCGTGTGACAACAAGCCAAAATATTGATGTCTCACTACAACAAGCGGCAATGTGTGGTTTGGTTGATGCTCAAGATGTACTGACCTTTGCATGGCAGGCATTAACCTATCATTGCCTGTTCTGGCAACACATCGATATTCAAGCATTATTGTATAAAGCAAAAGTCAACCCAGGTTATTACGACCGGGCGACCCGTGGTTGGGATAAACACGATTGGGAAAAAATTCAATCCACCACGCCACCATGGATATTACATAAAGGAATACATTCATGAACCAAACGAACACTCGACAAGGTTGTAAATTTTGCACCCGCAAAGGTCTCCCAATTTTACCCGTTCGTCCTGCCATTATGTCTCAACACGATATTCTGCCAGTCATACCTGAGTCTATTCAAATGCCAGTTCCCGCCCAAGGGGAAACAGCCTACACTTTGCGTCTGATGCGTTCAGGGTACCTGAATATTTGGGATGAATTTGGCAAGGCATGGATTAATTACTTTGTCACTGAGGGCGGTTTTTACTACCCGCTCCCTGAAAATGGCGATGTGCCCGATGAGATCGCATCCGGTAAAATCAAACCCTGCATTGACCAACCTGAAGAATTAGCTAAAGCCTCTCTCGTCACTTTACCGGTGATGCCTGACGGAATAAAAAATGGACTCTTTTGGTTTGCTTGGTCGGAAGTGAAATGGACCGAGACCATTCGTAAGCAGTTTGAAGATAAAAGCCACCGAGAGCAGTACATGCAGCCTTTTGACATGGATGCATGGCTCAATACGCAATCTGCCGCTCAGACATTACCATTATCTCAGTTGGAAAAGACTATCGCAGATTACTCTCAGCACGTCAAAAAAAGCCAAATGTGGAAATGGTCAGTGCTCATCGCGCAACTCGACCTCCTGGAAGGACTTAAGACCTTGGTGTACCCCATCACCTCGAAGTTCAGACCCATTGCAACTGGTCAGCAAGTGGAGGTAACTGCAAGTCAAGACCTTCACCCCAAAGGGGCAATCCTAGTCTTACAAGACCCGACGGGAATCTTAAGTGATATCTCAACATTAATAGAATTCGAGCTCAACAAGAATGTCTATCAGCGCCCTGATATTAAGCGTGAAGTGATGCTCTATGCATCAATTAGCAGTTTAGAAAAGGGAATGAAAAGGCAATTTAAACTAAGCTATAATACTAACACTCAGCTAGGTGAAAAATATATACAAAATGATCCAAGAACATTGCTTTTCACTTTAAATAAGCCTGCGCCAAGAACATGGTATAGTGAATTACGCGAAGATCAACTTGATAGTAAAACACAAGAATTTTGGGCTGATTATCAAAAGTACTATGACACAAATAAGCTTGAAACATTTAAAAATAAATTCAATGGTATTCTAAAAGAATATGATTCCCGAGTTATTTCACCACGTACAGAGTTTTATCTTAATTGGTTTAAAGCATCCACACTAACTCATTATTTTACCAATAATTTTGATCCTGATGATTTAATCAGTTGCCTTGCATATACTTCAACCATAAATTATTGCATTACTAATATGCTAAATAAAAAAGGTACATTAGATTTTTTCAATGAATCCTTGTTTCAACCTTTAACGAATACAAGCAATATTTTAGGACGTGCACTCGCTATTAATAATGAAAAATTAATAACGAAAATTAATGCAGCGACAAACCAATCCCCAGATTATATTTCGTTACCATGGAATGGACTCATTGATGCTGTTAATGAAATAATCGAAAAATCGAATCCAGCAACACAATCCGTCATTGGGCTCTACCTTGCCAATATTTCTGCGGCTATTACAGGAAGCATCAATAAAACCCTTTCGTCAAAAAAAACCTTTGATTTTATTGTTGCGTTGGGCATTTTCCAAAACCGAGCATTAATACCCGTATCCCAATATGCAGAGGAAAAACATTTCATAAAGGCGATAGTGAAAGTATTGATGTCTCTAAATGACAATGGAATGAAACCTAATCAAGATAGCGTTGAAAGAGAAGTCAAAAAAATAATAGAACGTCGAAAAAAACTGGGTTTTCCTGATTATGAAAAACGAGCATTAACCTTTTTTATAGACGCAGACCCGAAACAAGTAGAAAACATCAATAAATTACCCGCGAAAGAAAAAGCAAAGGAATTCTCTAAACTAATATTATCTAGCCCAGAAGCCAAAGTTCATAACCTAGAGAAATGGCAAACTCAAGTAACAAGCGGAACAGGGAAGAGCATTACATTAATGGGCGGAGGAATATTGTCAATTATTTTACAATCAGCGGCCGTTTTAACGACTGCTGACTTTGGGAATAAAAAAACACTCAGTGATGAACAATTAGAAGAAAATAGTCGATTTTATGGCGGAGTTGCAGGTATTGTATCCGGCTCATTTGGCGTTATTGAAACTGGTGTGCAAGCTTTTTTGCAACAACATGATGCGGTAAATACATCTGCATTTAAAGGATTAAAAGGTGTTGAAGCTTTTTCGAATATCGCTAAAAAAGGATTTGGCCTCGTAGGGGGTATGGTCGCCGTTGCTTTTGATGCTTATCACATGATAGATGAATTCCAAAAAGGGGAAGACCACTATGGGTTATCCTTTGCTTATTTTGTTTCATTTTCTGCTGATATATGGCTTATTTATGTCATTTTTGCTGCCACATTAGGGCCTGTAGGCTTAGTTATCACCTTATTTGCAGTTATTGCCGCAATAGGTACTGCAATTTATATTGCCATAGAAGGACAGGATAATATCCAAAAATGGTTAGAACGATGCTTATGGCGCTTTGAACCCTCAGAAAACTCAAAAAACACATTACCTGATATATATCCAACCATGGATATGGAACTGGATGAATTGCAACGCGCTTTAGGGCTAGGATAACATCATGGATATTTATGGATTACACCCCAAGTTTAAGCTTAACCGTCCTCTTACCAACAAAGAACGTGAAGGGCACCTTGACCAAAATATACGAGTTGAGTTAACTCACGAAGAAGTAATACCTGACCTGACTGTGATTCAAATTAATTCACATTATTTAGAGTTGGTTGATAAATTTTACTCAGGTCGTGGTTATATGAGTTTTTTAACTTCAATAAGCACTATATTAATTTGGGGTTTTCTTTTTTGGGTAGCAATATCAACTATTTTGCTTAATGAATATTCATCTAGTAAAATTTTTTTCATTATAGGTATAAGTATAATATCTATTCCTCTAGGTGGATTTATGGTGTTCTTACTCCGCACCGAATGGTTTGCCTGGACACACTATCCCATTAGATTTGATCGTAAAAACCAATTGGTTCATGTTCATAGAACTGATGGTTCAGTATTCACTGTGCCATGGCAAGATATTTTTTTTACAACCGGATTAAATTACCAAAAATCTATCCGAAACGATTATTACATTAGCGGTCATATTCTCGCAGATGATGGTATCACTATTATTGATACATTCTGCCTGCCTTTATCTCATCCTAAGTTACATGCTGTGATGTCTCACTGGGAATTTGTTCGTCGATACATGGAAGAAGGACCTCAAGATCTTATTCAACAAATTGATTTTTGTTTACCGATTGACAAAAAAAAAGAGAGCTATTCCTTTACTTTTTTTTATTTAATGTCCTTATATAAAGGAGCACCAATTCTACTTTTCCCTTTATTTATACCGTTGGCTTTCATCTTTAGTATACCCAGATATATTGGTATTCTAACCAGTCGCCGCCCTGTTTGGCCTGAATCCATCCAAGCTCAATGCCCTATCGATAAAGATGACCCCTATCGCTTAGATGCCACCTCCAACCCCAAAAACTTGTGGCGAACCTTTTTTTAATGGTGATGATTTCGATAAAATGGAGAATACATGATGAAAGGTATCATTAGAATTGGCGATAAAACAACAGGTGGAGGGCGCGTCGTCTCGGGTTCCTCCCAAATGATATTTAATGGCATTGGCGTTGCACGCTTAGGTGACCCCGTTGATTGTCCTAAAAAAGGGCACAGTAATGCCGTCATTGTGCAGGGGCATCCCACCTTTACCGATAATGGCATCCCCGTTGCCTTCGATGGCTATAAATGCAGTTGCGGATGCACATTAATTTCTTCTCTTTCTAATGCCAGTACGAGTTAAAAATATGCCCGTTGACTTACGCTCCTTACCCGATAGAGCAGCGAGACCAGCCTCCCGTCAATAAAACGTTGGGGAACGTTTTTTGTCTCAATATTTTTGCTACTGAATATCGTTAATCACCTTCTTTATTCAAATTCAGATTCAAAACCAACTCTTTATCTATTTTTTCTCACGTTAGCCGTATGGGGTTGTTTTTATGCCATCCGATATTTTATCTATTTGCTTGGAAAATGGCGAGCGGATGGCTGGGATAATGAAAGGGAAAAGGATAAACGAAACAGAATAGCGTTAGGGCAACGAAAAATCACCTTACTCTCCCAATCGCTGGTTTTACCTCACGTCATTCATTGCAGTGATTTATCCACACAAATACTGGAGGCAAAAAAACACACCTTTTACCGAGTGAATATAATGGCCGCAGTATTTATAGCGCCCATTTTTTTGATATTCACGCTCCCTTGTTGAATCGAATTATCAATCGGCTTAATCAGCTACTGAATACGTCTACACTCAGCGCCATATTCACCAACTTTCTGAACAAAGAGAACTGACTGTCATCCTGTCGCTCGGGCAAAACATTCAACTGAGTGAAACAGATAAACAACATCTTCACGAACAATTCGTGACTCACTTAGTGAGACCTTTTAAAATACATTACCAGCAAAACGTTGATTCATTATTCATCGATAGCTGGTTAGATAATCTTCGCCAATATGATACCGTACTATTGATTAATCTCTATTTATTCGATACCCCAATCAATCACCAAAGTGAAGTCGCGCTGGCGCAATTATTTTCGTCATCATTAGAAACTCACGATACATTTACTGCCTATCTTCATCGCCCCGAAGTCATCACAGATATTAATGAGAACTCATTCAATGAGAAATTAGAGGCGGCAATTCTTTGGGCAAAGACCTCCTCCACAAAAATTAAGCACCTTTGGTTAACCGCACCGCGTGAAAAAGAGCGCTCATACGTCATCAATAACGTCCCCTTACTCACGCATTACAGCCATTTTAAACTCGTTGATATTAATCAGGTGATAGGGCATACCGGACACTCTACGCTGTGGCTTAATATCTTTATCAGCGCAACACACTGTGATAAACATCGCGAATCTCAACTTGTCATTGATGAGCAGGACTCCTCCTACACCACACTCATCGCCCTATCATAATACCGCTATTGGTTTGTATTGATTAGAATTCGGAGCACGGATATGCGAGTTTCATTATTTATAAACGCATTAAAGAAACCATGGGTAATATTATTATCCCTCATTATTATTGGCATTGTTCTATGCCTCCTTTTATATTTTTTACCTCATAGCTTAGAACGGTTTGTCAGCTTAAGCTATCAAGCTCAACTGTTTAAAGTAACGTTTGCCAGTACCTTAATATTGATTGCTGGCTCTTTAGTTTTCTTTACGCTATCACGCTTTATGGGTAAAGAAGCGTATAAAGCAAATGCAGCTCAGGCGAATTCGCAGTCTCTTAATGTACATCAAGAAACAAGAAATAAAATAACCGAGTATGCGACAGAGTCCCTTCACTCCTTGTACGGCTTTTTTTGGCGTAAAAAAGTGTCTATTATACTCCTCCTCGGCTCCCACTCCGCCGTCGAAAAACTGGCCCCTAGCCTGACTCAAGAAATCTGGCAAGAGTGTGATGGTACCCTGCTTATCTACGGTGGCGATATCGGGAGTTCCATTGACTCTGAGCGACTAGAAACCCTCAAACAACTGCGCCGACGTCGTCCGCTCGATGGCGTGATTTGGGTGACAGAAAACAGCATTTCCTCCCAGCTTTTAGACAACAGCGTCACGTTCACTAACCTCAATACCGCAACAGCCCACAATGCAGGGCGTGCCATCCAAAACCTCTTCCAAGAATTAGGTTGGCGTGCGCCAGTTTGGGTATGGAGTGTCAGTGACCAACAGTCCCTCAGTGCGGTTGAAACGCCCTCTATTCTCTGCATGACAGAGCAAAATATGCCTGCCGAAGCGCTATCCCCTAGCTTATTAAGCCTGATCCCTGCTCTTGTGGTCAACGGAACCCAAGCGTTACTGCGTGAACAGAAACACACCTATCTACTCGCCTTAGCCCAATTTTTACAAAACGGGGGAAGCCAGCAGCTTGCGACCGCATTAGCGCCACTCAATACCCAATTACGTACGCTGCCTTTTTCCGGCATCGCATTTAGCCCTTCTATCAATCCGTTAAATCAGCAACGCTTGCCCAATAGTTGGCACCCTGATACCCGCTGGACAAGCTGGTTGAATGTACAATCTGAACTGGCATCCGGTTTACAGCCTACCGCTTTAGGCTTTGACAAAAAACGTCTCGCTCAATATGGCGCTGCCACCGCCATGACCTTGTGGGGCGCAGGGATGATTGTCTCTTACCTTGCCAATCGCCAGCTCATCGAAGAGAGCTACCAAAGCGCGAACGTCGCCGCTAACAGCCAATTACCGGAAACTGAACGCCTCAAAGCCCAGTATGATTTTCAGCAAACCCTAGGCTTACTCAATCATCGCGAACAAACTTCTGTGCCTTTCTGGCTCCATTTTGGGCTAAACAGTAATCAGCCACTATTAGCCCATTTATGGCCGCTATATCAACAAACGGTATTACCGCCTTTGCGTGATACCCTCGCTCAACAATTGACTCAACAATTACAAGCCTATGCCCAGTTATCCCCTAACAGTGATGACCGTCGTCAAGCCACCCAAGGGGCGTATCAAAGCCTAAAAACCTACTTAATGATGAGTACCCCTGAGCGCATGGATCCGGCATTTTTTACTAATAGCGTGCTCACGACCCTCCCGTCCCACAAGGAATGAACGAAGGCGAATGGCAAACCCTCGGCAAAGAATTACTCATGTTCTATGCCCAGCAGCTACCGAAGCACCCTGAATGGCAATTAACTGCGAACAATAACCTGATTAATCAAAGCCGTACCTTACTTATTCGACAAATTGGTCAACGCAGCGAAAGTGCTACGCTATATCAAGAAGTGTTACTACAAGCGCAGCATCAGTTCCCTGATATGACCTTAGATGATATGACGGGCGATACCGATGCCAGCTTTTTATTCACTACCGATGAGTTTGTGTCGGGTATTTTTACTCGCAAAGCGTGGGAAGAAGCGATTGAACCCGCCATTAAGAAAGTGGTGGAATCACGTCGCAATGAAATTGATTGGGTATTGAGTGATAGCCAGCATGAACTTAGCCAAGATATTTCGCCTGATGCACTTAAGCAGCAGCTTACTGAACGTTATTTTGCTGATTTTTCAGATAGCTGGTTAAATTTCTTAAACAGTTTGCAATGGCGTCATACTGAAAGCTTATCCGATACTATCGACCAATTATCTTTAATGAGCGATGTCCGCCAATCGCCTGTAATTGCACTAATGAATACCGTGGCTTATCAAGGGAAAACCGGACGTCAACAAGAAAAGCTCGCCGACTCCTTTATGAACTCCGCGAAAGACCTGCTTAATAAAGAACAGAAACCGGTCATTAGTCAGAAAGCCGATTTTACAGGCCCCCTTGAAGATACCTTTGCGCCTATCCTGAATTTTGTCGATCCACAAACCAACACTCAAGCCAGCGATAACCTCAGCTTGCAAGCTTATTTAACCCGCATTACTCGAGTGAGATTGAAACTTCAGCAAGTGGTCAATGCACCTGACCCACAAGCCATGTCCCAAGACTTTGCCCAAAGTATTTTAGAAGGCAAAAATGTTGATTTTGCCCAAACAAAAGACATGGGAAGCCTGATTGCCGCAAGCTTTGGGCAAGAGTGGCAAAGCTTTGGTGACTCGCTGCTCGTTGAGCCAATGACGCAAGCTTGGCAACAATTACTCACGCCAACGGCTCAAGGGATCAATAGTGAGTGGCAAAATGCCATTGTCAATGAGTGGAACAGCGCCTTTGGCGGGCGCTACCCTTTGAAAGAGACTCAAAGTGACATTTCCTTACCGCTGATGGCGCAATATCTTCGCCCTGATAACGGGCGTATTCAACGTTTCTTAGAAACCCGTCTGCAAGGCGTATTACGCAAAGAAGGGAATCACTGGGTACCGAATAGTACGAATGCTCAAGGATTGCGTTTTAATCCTGCGTTTTTAAACGCATTAGATACCCTGACCGAATTAGGTGACGTCGCCTTCGCTAATGGTGAAGCTCGACTTTATTTCGAAATGCGCCCAGGAACCAGTAAACATGTTATGCAGACGATATTGGTGATCGATAAGCAAAATCTCACTTACGATAACCAATTCCCTGAATGGCAGCGGTTTGTTTGGCCCGCGGATACGGTCGCGTCAGGGGCATCATTGACTTGGATGACGACATCATCAGGCACGCGACTCTATGCTGACCACCGTGGTGTTTGGGGATTAATCCGCTTACTTGAAGCCGCCCATGTTGCTCCTTATGCCGGAAGTACCAGCAGCTACACCGTCACATGGACTGCACCGGATGGTAATACCCTCAATTATCAGCTTCGTACCGAGATGGGACAAGGTCCGCTAGCATTATTGAAGCTACGCAACTTTGTCCTGCCTGAAAAAATCTTTTTGGATTAGCTATCGATAGGACATCACCTATGCCTTTATTAACTGCTTTGCGTACAGCCTGCTTTACTGGAAATCCGCTTGCCGCTAATCAATTAGTGGAGCAACAAGTCGTGTTATGGGAGCGCTGGTTATTACCAATTACGGCTGAAAACCCAGTTGGCGATGATCCCGGCTACGACGATGACTTCGAACGCATGAAAGAAGAAGTCAACAAGCTCTCAGGCTCAGATACTGAGCTGATCTGCGCTCTTGCCGAAAATTTGTTAACTAACGTATGTAAAGACGTACGTGTCATAACCTACTACATTTGGGCGCGCTTACATCGCGAAGGCGAAACAGGCTTAGCCGATGGGCTAGGGTTACTGGTTGGATTACTTCACCGTTACCACGACGAGCTATTACCAAATCGTCCAAATAGCCGAAAATCTGCCATTGAATGGTTGGCGGGTCAACGGGTCATCGACAGCTTATCCCTTTATCCTGAAGTCGATAGCAATGAATTTGCACGCATCGTGGCAC
The DNA here is from genome assembly GCA_900455085.1 of Providencia rettgeri. Classification (NCBI taxonomy): domain Bacteria; kingdom Pseudomonadati; phylum Pseudomonadota; class Gammaproteobacteria; order Enterobacterales; family Morganellaceae; genus Providencia; species Providencia rettgeri. Next base: position 3,664,842 of record UGTZ01000001.1, read on the forward strand.
TACTTAGTGCCATTGTGGATGAATTTAGTGCATGGGATGAGCCAAACCGCCCAAATCTTGCGCCGTTACTGCGTGCATTAGAAAATCGCCTTGCACAATCTGGTGGTGCAGACAGTGTTGTTCCCCAAAATATTAAATCAGCCGAACATACATCCACGAAACAAACGTCATCTGGCATCAGTCCTATCGCACCGATTCAGTCGGGTCGAGAATTGCTTGACCAAGCCAAGGTACTCGCCAATTACTTACGTAATCAACCCAACGGCTGGTTATCGGGTCACAGGCTGATGACCTCCGTACGCTGGGATACGCTGCACCAATCCCCTCCACAAAATCAGCATGGATGCACTCGGTTAGCCCCTCCACGCTCAGATGCCAAAGCCCAACTCAAACGTTTATATCTGCAACAAAATTGGCTCGAACTCACCGAACAAGCGGATAGATTATTTGCAGAAGGCGTTAACCATTTTTGGCTTGATGTACAGTGGTATTTACACCAAGCATTGAGTAAATCCCCAGCCCCATGGGATGGTTGGGCGGATGTGATTGCTTCTGATTTAAAACAGTTCTTACTCCGCTTACCGGGTTTAGAACATCTTGCTTGGGAAGATGGCACACCTTTCGCTGATGAAGTCACGTTAGCGTGGATTAAACAGCATATTCTGGAAGACAATATTCAGTCCCTCCATCACATGCCCGTTCAAGGTGCTGATGACGATGATAACAGTTCGATATTCGCATTAGAGCAAGAAGCGTTAACCCAAGCTGACACTGAAGGCGTTTGAAACAGCATTGGCTTGGTTAATGTCACGACCGAATATCCAAACATCCCGTCAAAAATGGTTGCTGCAATTAGTGATGGCAAGAGTGGCTGAACAATTTTCTCGTCATGATTTGGCACTCAATTTACTTCGCGAATTAGACCGTAGCGCTGAACAGATGCGCCTTGCTGATTGGGAGCCGCATTCCCTATTTGAAGTGAAAGCTCGCCAGCTGCAACTGTTACGCGGCAAAGCACAGCGTAATACCCCTGATAAAGCTGATTTACATCACCAAATGTCTGAGTTACTGGCTCAGCTAACACGATTAGACCCTGTGCGAGCGTTAGTGCTCTATCCCTAAATTAATCAAAGAGAACCACACTAATGGATGATTTAACCCTTCGCTATTATGATGCGGAGATGCGATATCTGCGTGAAGCAGCAAAAGAGTTCGCTCAAGCTCACCCCGAACGTGCGGCATTATTAGATTTAGATAAAGCGGGCATCCCCGACCCTTTTGTTGAACGATTATTTGAAGGTTTTGCCTTCTCTATGGGGCAATTGCGCCAAAAAATTGATGATGATTTACCGGAATTAACGGAAGGTCTCGTTAGCCTCCTTTGGCCTCATTACTTACAAACCATTCCGTCACTGTCTGTGGTTGAGCTCGCACCGGATATTCACGACATGAAACTTTCATCCGTGCTCCCCGCTAATTTTGAAGTGCTTTCGCGTCCGGTTGGTCCTAAAAAAACCGTTTGCCGCTATCGAACAACACGAGATTTAACACTCAATCCCATTTCATTATCCTCGGTTAATTTAGCCACTGAGCCCGATGGGCGTTCCGTGATCCGCTTACGCTTCGATTGTGCGAAGCTCGCTGATTGGAAACAAACCGCGCTAGATACCCTCTCCTTTTATCTGGCTGGCGATGTCCCAACGACCTATGCATTGCACTTAGCACTGACTAAGCAAGTGGCTGCTACCTACATTCGCCTACCATCATCACCAGACCGAATTCGCTTACCTCTGTGGTTTTCTCCTGGTGGATTTGCCGAGGAAGATCAACTGTGGCCCAAAGGCGACAGTACCTTTAGTGGCTACCAGTTACTGCTCGAGTATTTTTCTTTTCGTGAAAAGTTTCTCTTCGTCAATTTACAAGGACTTGGAGAAATCAATTTACCTGAAGGGTTAAGTCATTTTGAACTGGAAATTGTGCTTGATACGCTTTGGGACAGTGACATTCCGTTAAGCGCTGACAATGTAAAGCTGCACAGTGTTCCCGTCATTAATTTATTTAATATTGAGGCGGATCCGCTCACTGTTAACGGGTTAGAAAGTGAGTATCTGCTGCGCCCTCGGCGCCTACAAGACGGGCATACCGAAATCTATGCAGTTGACACAGTTCATGGCACACGCCGCGGTGAACATATTCACTATGTCCCCTTTAGCAGTTTTCGCCATCGCGGCGGTATGTTGCGCCGCAGTGCACCAGAACACTACTACCACACTCGCGTTAAGCGTGGTGTCAGCGGGTTGCATGATACGTGGCTAATTTTGGGCGGAGAACGCGAACAGCCGACCGCCACTCTGGAAAGTGAAACCTTATCGTTGCAATTAACCGGCACGAACGGGCAACTTCCGCGCAAAGCGCTACAAAGCACTTTGCTGGACAGAACGGAAGAAACCTTGCAGACACAACTGCGGGTTCGTAATTTATGTAAACCGACTCTGCCTTGCTACCCTCCCGCTGAAGACAGATTTCATTGGCGCGTACTCAGCCATCTTGGCGCCAGCTTCCTCAATATGATGGACAACGTAGAGGTATTGCGCGGCACATTAGCGCTCTATGACTGGCGAGAAGATGATTTAAACAGCCGCAAACTCGATGCCATGATCCACGTTGAACAGCATCTTATCGAACGCTTCGAAAAAGGCTTTTTACAGCGCGGTATTGCCATCGATATCACCCTTGATAGCAGCGGATTTAACGGTGAAGGCGACATCCACTTATTTGGTGAAATGCTCAACCGCTTTTTTGCCCTCTATACCGACGTGCATCTTTTTAACCAATTGACTCTCCATATTTTACCAACAGGAAATAGCCTCACATGGACAGAGAATCATCCTCAGTAAATCAGCTTTTTGATGCGCTAGGGGAGCGTCTACCACGGGTTAACTTCTATCGGTTTTGCCAACTAATAGAACAGAGTAATAAACAGCGCCCACCCCTTGGCAGCACCCAAGACCCGAAAACAGATGTTATCCGGTTTCGTCCCCATCGAGGGATGGGTTTTCCTGTCACCGAAATTAAAGGCATCGACATTGAAGACCGCTACCGAGATAGCAATACGCCCAGTATTCGAACGACCTTTTTAGGGCTATATGGCGTCACTTCACCACTACCGACAAGCTATCTCGATGATATCGCTCAACGACGTGAAGGCACCGAATCTCTGACGGATTTTTTAGATATTTTTAATCATCGGCTCACGACACAGTTTTACCGTATTTGGCGAAAATACTCCTACCCAGCGACCTTTTCCGCAGGTGGTGAAGATGAAACTTCCCAGTATTTATATGGATTAATTGGCTTAGGGATCCCCGGCACAGCTCAACATGTACAAGCCCCCTTATCCCGATTTTTAGCGTTATTGGGCACGCTACGTTTTCCGACTCGTACCGCCGAAGGCGTTATCTCATTAGTCAAATTACTCGCACCTGATACCCACGTTAAAATCAAACCCCATGATCCAAGGCGCATCGAACAAACGCGCCAAACCGGATTATCCTGCAAAACGCCCATCACCTTAATGAATAAACCCATTTTAGGTCAGTATGCGACTGATGTTAATAGCCAAATTTTGATTGTCTTACAAACCAATAACCTTGAGGAAGCCCGCAACTGGTTACCGGATGGATTGCTGTATCAAGATTTAATGGCGCTGTTGCATGTTTACCTAGGCTCAAAAGTCAATGCCCGTCTTTGTCTCAAATTACCCAGAAAATTACTCCCTAACGCAACGTTAAGCACGCAATCTCACCAAGGTGTTCAACTGGGGCGTACCGCCGCGATGGGCGCATTAACCCCTAATACCCCTCACCGAGAACACATTATTACCTTAAATTTAGGGCGCTATCAGCGATTATCGGCAACATCACACTCTATGCCGCCCTCACATTATGCTAATTATCGATTCTAATTCTGGGACTCTCCGATGAAACACATCCCTTTATTGCCATTTTGCGGCAAAACATTGGTGCTTCTGGCAACATTAAACCTCACAGGATGCGGGCTCACTCAAATGGTCAGCGATGGCACTCGCAATGCAGCAAACGCGATATTTTATAAACAGGTGAAAGTCATCCACCTTGATTTTGTCGCGCGTGAAGCATTAAACACCGATGATACAGGCGCATCCTTATCCACCATCATTCGCGTCTACCAATTAAAGGACAGTGAAAGCTTTGATGAGAGCGATTACGCTTCTTTATTTGCAAAAGATAGCCAAGTGCTTAAGCCTTCCATCGTGACACAGAAAGATTTACGCATTCGTCCAGGAGAATCTATTTCGCTTGATATGCCTCTTGAAGAAGGTGCAGAATTCGTTGCTATCGCTGTAATGTTCCATCATCCCGACCTTATCACTGATGACTGGCGTGTTGTGATCCCCAAAAAACGGTTATTACCGGATGACCCTCGCTTGCTCACTCTCGCAGATAACTCCATGACCTTAAAACCACTTGGAGAAAAATAGCATGTCCCAACCTTCGTTATATGAAATGTTGACGGGGTATTTTGCGGGAGGATTGGATATCGATGCTATCCCTGAACATGATCAAGTGATGGTGTCAGTGATGGACAATATTCGCCGTATTCTTAATGCCAGAGCAGGTAGCATCGAACACCTTCCCGATTATGGACTACCTGATATGAGTAAAATGATCCAAGGGCTTCCTGGCACCGCTCACAATATGATGACCATTTTATCGGCAACATTGCTCAAGTATGAGCCCCGCATCAAATCGCTCTCTTTAGTGTTGTTACCGCAAAACAGCTTTGGAGCACTCCATTACGCCCTTGAAGTTGAGTTGCACGAACAAGGTTTGATTCGTTATGGCACAGAGTTTATGCCAGATGGGCGCATTCTCGTACATCATCTAAAAAAACAATTCGATACGATTTAAACCGACGATAGCGTGAGACGACTATGAATCCAGATTTAAATACATTACGCCTTGGTGGCGACCCGAGAACACTCGCTGATTTTGCTGCCTTGAAAGACGAATTAAACAAACGCTTTCACCCCGCCCGTCCTGATGTAGACTGGGCGCGTGCCCATGGGCTTTGTTTGTCTTTATTCAACCAAAATGGGGCAGATTTGCAAACTTGCGCATGGTTTACTCTGATCCGCCAACATCAAAATGGCATCGCGGGATTAAACGAAGGCTTGTCTTTGCTCCAACATTTACTGAGCCGCCACTGGCAAGGACTTTGGCCACAACAGACTCACGCTCGCGTCGAAATTCTCGCCACATTGAGCCAACAATTAATGACGGGATTACGTGCTCACGCGCCCGTTTATGCTGACCTTCCAGCACTTTACCAAACTGAAACCACGCTGAGCCAAATTGGTCAACAGTTGCAAACATTAGAACTCAAGCACCTGACACAGCTAGAGCGCTTACAAAATTTACTCGCCTCTCAGGCAAGGCAATTAGAAAGCATTGATGTGCCAGATAGCGGTTTTATCCCATCGACTCCGCTACAACTTCCGAAAACATCACCATCGACATTTCGGGCACATACCGCAGCAACCCCAATATCCATAAAAGCCAATGCCACGATCAGTGCTCCTCCCTCATCCAAACCGTCTTATCGTAAAGGGCTTTGTATGGGATTAGCTTGGGGGATTGTTCTCACCGGTGCACTTTGCGCAAGCACCTTATATGTGCTTCATCCACAAATCAATAACCATGTTTTAGCGCAAGCACTGCCACAATTACCTGAATTTACACCCAATATTGCCTCGATTATTGAGCAACAATTACAACCCAATTCCGCCCAACCGAGTAGTTTTTCGCCCGAAAAACTCAATATGATCGATAATTACCTTGTGGAATTGGAATCAGTTTCCCCGATTTGGTCTCAGCAATATGGGCTTAGCATGGTAGGTTACCTCACCAAGCAATATGGTGAACGGCAAGAAGTCAGCGCATTTAACGATAAATGGCAGCAAAATATGCAAATTAACGCGTTATCTAACGATAAATTGCAGCAATGGTCTGAAGGAATGGCAGAGTTAAATAATCTCAGTACGCGCTTAGACAGTCTCGATGGTAAACCTCGCAGCTATATCACGGGGTCTGAATTAAAAACCATTATTTTCAATGCCCGCCAGCATTTCCATCAAAGTGTGCCACTAGAAGAAGAATTACGTCGACTCGAACAACTTCAAGCCAAAGGAACGGTGGCTGAATCCGAATATCAGCGCATTGACAACCATTTTAAACAGCTACTCAATCGCTATGCATTAATCAAACAAAATAAACCCCAGGATAGCACGAGCGTCCTCGACACTAAAACAACGGATGGCTAAGCTATACATTGAAGCCCTTCAACGCCCTTTCAACACACGTATATTTTCTTATCTTCCCATTAACCACCTTATTGATGTTTGTATTCGTGTTATTGATGACGGTCAATAGCACCTATGCGAGTGAAATTGAAACGGTGGGGTGCTATACCTATCAACCGGCTAAAACAAGATTAAACCATAAGGTTAATTCAACTCTTCATTTGACCTTCAAATTCAATCATGAACTGGATTTACCGATTTCTTATTGGCAAGAACTCTACGCTTGTGAAGGGGAATATACGTTAAAAGAAACAACAATAGATCTGAAAGCATCAATTCTTCATGCTCAGGATTGCAAACTACCGTCGCCTCAATTTATTTTACGTAAAAAGATAAACACCTATTTAATAAAAAGCACTACACTAAAAAGTAGTGCATTCTTCCAATTGGAAGAATGCACAAATGCATGATTTTCACTATAAACATTTAGGGGTTACCCCTCTCATTGAAAATGCCAAGAGGTAATCTCTTAATACTTTCGAGGGCTGACAGCGTTTAGGTCGTGTGATGATTTGCAGTCAAGAAAACTCAACGCTAAATTACCTGTATTGAATGAAATGACTGTGCTGCGAAGAATCGCAATCTCAAGATAGGTGATATCGGCTTAAATCGCCATCTTTAATTAATTGAATGGGTACATAATAAAATGCGCCCATTTAATTTGAAGAAAAGAAGTTAATAACCGTTATTATTTCCAGTTGAAGCATAATGTAACATTCGATGCCCCTCATTTTCACCATATGTTTTACACACACGCCTTAACGCTTTCAATGCAGATAATTTTTTGTGCTTCAAAAGTTCTTTTTTACATTCAGCTAACGTTTTTTTAGGGTATTGTTTTAATGCTTCGAGCGTTTGCTCGTCAAGAGAAAATGAAGCTTGTTGGGTCATCCCTCCGACATCTGCTGTTGAGAGTATATTGTGTGTCTTGATAAAGATACCCTTTTGTTTTAGGGTATGGATAAATCATGTTAACTATTACCCATCGCGGTCCTAATATATTGAGTTTATAAATAATTTCGTGAAAAACCTTAATAGGGTTTGAATTGAACATTAACCAATAATCACAATATCATAAGAAATTTCAGATATATATTATCACCTTGAATAACAATTATTTTCTTTTATTTCAAGGAGTAATATGCCTCAGAATATCCAATTTAAAATAGCCCTCTCCACTTTTCCTCACCTATTTCAAAGTTCATTTTTCAAGCAGTTAAATAATCTCATTAACTACTCCCCCACAATTGGAATAATGGGTAAGACGGGATCCGGAAAGTCCAGTCTCATCAACGCTCTATTCCAATCCCCACTATCTCCTGTGAGTAATGTCTCTGGCTGTACACGACACGCCCAGCGCTTCAATCTGACAATGAATAACCACACGATGACCTTTGTGGATTTACCCGGTGTAGGTGAAAGCCTTGAGCGAGATAGAGAATACCACCAGCTCTATCGTAATTTATTACCAGAACTGGATTTCATCATCTGGGTACTCAAAGCCGATGATAGAGCGTGGTCTTCCGATGAACAGTGTTATCGTTTTCTCACGAAGCAATGTGGTTATCAATCAAATCGCTTTCTATTTGTGCTGAACCAAGCCGACAAAATAGAGCCTTGTCGCCAGTGGGATGAACACAACCACCAGCCATCTTCAGAGCAAGTCGCTAACTTAACATTAAAGCAACAAGCCGTCATAACCGCCTTTAAGCCACATCATCCTGTAATGACGGTTTCTGCGGTCGAAAACTATCAACTGACTGAATTAGCAGAGCAGCTCATACAGGCGTTACCGGTGCAAGCCAGTAGCGGGGTAGCTAGGCAGCTGAACAGCCCTTACCGAACCCAATCGGTGGAGAACACCGCACGTAACGATTTTGGGCAATGTGTCAGTGATATAGTGAATACCTTAATCGATATTATTCCACTACCACCATTGATAAGAAGTACAGTTAGCACGGTCAAAAACAGCATTGTCTCTGTCGCTAAATCCTTGTGGAGCCTGTTCTTTTAGCTTCTTAACTTAACTCATTACTTTTTACTCACAGCGCCAGTCCCGTTAAGGACTGGCGCTTTTTTATTTCTTTTGCTTGGAGTATCAACTGATGAATAATACAACTGAATCCGCTATTGCAATGACACTCGTCCCCGATGAGCAACGCCTTGATTTTTGGAGCAACCACTTCGGAAGCGTGAAAGGCTGGACCACCTTTGAAATGGTCATCTTTACCACAATGGGGCAGTTTTGTGATGACTACCATGGCGGATATTGGGAATATTGCACCTTATCCAATGGTGGCGCCTTTATTTATCCCGATTTACCTCAAGAGACACTGACGCTGTTCAACCCACATAACGGTAACGAAGCCAACGTCAGTTGTGAAGCGGCAGGCATTGCCGTGTGTTTGATGATGTACAGTTTATGGTCATTTCAAACGGAAAGTGACATCCTCGTCGATCGTTTTTATCAATTGCGTGATTATTCGGCGCAACACCCAGAACGTTCCGCCATTTTTCAACTTATTGACTAAATGACCTTTCATCTCATCAATCCCCTAAAATCTCGTTAATTGCTTCAATTTTAAGTTAATTTAACTCATTTAAAGGAGTTCCCTATGACTCGTTTAGCTTCTCGCTTTGGCACTGCCAACAGTATTCGTCGCGAGCGCCCACTCACCATCGAAGAGTTATTTCACACAGTACCCAGTGTATTTTCCGCAGAAAAACATGAATCACGCAGTGAAAAGTACACGTATATTCCAACTATCACCTTACTCGATAGCCTGCAAAAAGAAGGCTTTTATCCGTTCTTTGCATGCCAAACTCGTGTGCGAGATGAAAGCCGTCGTGATCATACTAAGCATATGTTACGGCTCCGACGTCATGACCAAATTACGGGTAGCCAAGTGCCTGAAATCATCTTACTTAATAGCCATGATGGCTCCAGTAGCTATCAGATGTTACCGGGCTTTTTTCGTTATGTTTGTCAAAATGGACTCGTTTGTGGCGATACCTTTGGTGAAGTGCGCGTGCCGCACAAAGGTGATGTAGTGTGCAAAGTGATTGAAGGGGCTTACGAAGTGTTAGGGACGTTTGATGCCATCACAGATAAACGCGAAGAAATGCAAAGCTTGGTATTACCACCACCAGCACAGAAAGCCTTAGCACAAGCAGCTTTGACGTATCGCTTTGGTGAGGAGCATCAACCGATTACCGAAGAACAAGTATTACAACCTCGTCGTTGGGAGGATAAGAAAGATGATTTGTGGACGGTGTACCAACGTTTGCAAGAAAATTTAATTAAAGGGGGATTATCCGGTAGGAATGCTAAAGGTAAACGCGCTCGCACGCGTTCAGTGAATGGAATTGATGGGGATATTAAGCTCAATAAAGCGTTGTGGGTACTGACAGAACAAATGCATGCTCATTTTGCTGGACGCGAACAACTATAGCCACAGTATACGTTAAATAATTGGATCTTACGGTGAACGCGATGAAATTATCAGAACGGCAACTAAAAACCTTGAGTAATGTGAAACTCAATTATGGCTCACTCTGCAACAAAAGGACACTCAACTCGCTGGAGAAGAAAGGCTTAATCCACTGGCATACATCAAACCATTGGGTCTTAACGGAGTTCGGTTTTCATATCAACAACATGAGTAAACGGCGTTGTTTATAAAGCGTTAACGCTAACATAAAGACTTATCCCGTATTTTGGTATTTGATAATATCGAGCACACTAATCCATTCAATAACGGAGAGAATTCTTTAAACATCATTTTATTCCCTTCCATTTTGACTAACTCCTTCATCAACTCTTTTTCTTATTTAAGCACCAAAACAACAGTTGATCGATTACACCGATCGATAACCGTTTATTGATAGTTATGATCGATATTACCGATCGTATTTTAATTATTGATAGGTAAAACAGATCGATTAAGTTAAACTGTCTCACGCTAAATTATCTTTATGTCAGTGATATTAAGGTGATTGAGTCAAATCTTTCATGCCTTCCACTGACATAACGCGATTCAACCATACTTAATGTGATATTGATTAAAAGGAAATCAATCATGAAAAAAGCGTTTATTGTTTCCGCCCTGATGGGGTGCATTTCATTACCGGCATTCGCTAACACGGATGACAGTAAAACTGGGCTTTATGTTACGGGTAAAATGGGCGCATCCATTATGCAGATGTCAGGTCAGCAATTTGTCTACAGCGGTTATGCTGATGCGGGTGATAATGGTACCAAAAATGGAGATAGCCATCGTACGGGGGTATTTGGCGGTGGACTTGCGTTGGGTTATGACTTTTCCAATCAGTTTGATATCCCTGTTCGGGCTGAATTGGAATTTATGGCGCGTGATAAAGCGAGTTCAACCTACAACATCCGCGACCGTGTGCGTAATGGTGTACATCAAACTCGTGATATTAAAAACCAAATCAAACTCAATACGTTAATGGTCAATGGGTATTACGACATTAAAAATAGCTCAAATTTCACGCCGTATATCTCTGTCGGGCTAGGCTATGCGGCCGTGGATTTTAAAACCACCCGCGCTGATGCTTATACCCCAGGGCTCTCTCTGCATGATACTCACACGCATACCGCCAATAACTTTGCCTGGAGTATCGGTGCGGGGGTGAACTATGCCATCAATGACGATTGGGATATGGGTCTGAGTTATCGCTATTTAGATGCCGGAAAAGCCGACATCACGACAGTGGTGGGCGATGGGGAAAACACCTCAAAAATCAAAGTGAAGGCCAACGATATCCTATTTGGTTTGACTTACCGATTCTAATCTCTGGCATTCAGTCTTATAGATTACCCTCAACTTACCTAGCCAACATGCCTTTTTGATGTTGGCTATTTTATTGATTAAACAAAAAATAACCACGGTTAAATTTTTCCCACAGAATAATTGTAATAAAAAGAGGTACAAATGAATTCAATTAATCATATTCGTTTAGGTGTTGAACGAATTTTTTTCATCATTAGCCTAGTGCTAGTATTCGGTTTTACAGTCATCATCATCAATCACTATAAGGTCGACTTATTTATTGGTAAGCCCTTAATGTATCTACTGTATTACCTTATCGCGATGTTAGCTCCACTCTTGATTTCTCAAATATTATTGTGGGTCATTTATGGGTTTAAGGGTATCCCTTTCCGTTTAATGCTAACGCGGAAAATTTTGGTATTTGTCTTCGCTTTCATCGCTTCTTTATGTGTTATCTACTTATTGCTCATCGGGATTATTCCTTTTATGGTTTTTGACCATGCTTTAATTTTTATACTTTATGAATACTTTTTTATTTTCCTCCTTTTCGCCTGCCTTATCGGACTGAGCGCTGGCGTTATTGTCTATATCCATACCGTTAAAAATGTATCCCATCCATTTCAATACCCGCATCCTATTTTCCGTTTAATGACGTTCTTAGCGCTATACCTTGTCATTATGAATGCCTTAGCGATAGGCATTGTCAACCAAATCAATCTCAATATCATGGTGATTCTGGCGGGTACTATCGCAGGTTATGTCGGGTATTGGGGGCATGGTTTCCTACAACAATACACGGCAACGTGTTCTCGGAAACTCAGGATAACCCTGTCAACAATCATTTCCCTTGTGATCTTAGCGCTACTGGTACTCCTTAACGTTCTATTGCCTAACCGATTAAATATGTTCGGATTATTCCTGCTGTTTTTTATCGAACTGGCTATTGCAATCACATTAGGTCGATTCACCTATCAGAAAAACAACCATCAGAAAGACGGTTCAACAATGAGGATAAATCATGACTAAATACGTATTTATTTTCATGGTGTTTTGCCTCAGTTTTACCGCGAGCGCCTTTAACACGAATGTATTTGATACCGCCATCGATAAAAGTGGTTTTACACCAATGTGTAATAACCAAGCGATTGCCGATAAGGATTGTCGTGTTGATGATTACCTCGAAGGACGTTATGTCGTCACGAACACAGTGAATCTGGGCGCTAAATGTGCCTTCGTGATTGCCGAAGTGATTGATAGTCAAACCAACCAACTGTTCAATACTTCGACTGGCGATTGTGAAGATAGTCCTCTCGATACCTATTACCGCTTATCCCGTATTAACAAAAAAGTGTGGCTGGATGCTTACAGCCAAGGAAAACACATTGACCATGTTGAGGTTACCTTTCAATGAAACACCGCGTATTAAATAGCCTTCCTTTCGTGGGAATTATCGCAATCGTCACATT